>JAXLWJ010000018.1:0-93381 GCA_046328535.1 Anaerolineae bacterium | reverse complement strand
GTGGTGCGGCGATTCCTGCGTAACCTACGGCGTCGGCGTCCTCGCGCCGCAGACCCAGCGGCTGCTGAACGCAGCGAAAGAGTCGCTGAACGTCGGCATCGGCGTGGCGCAACCCGGCCGGTTCCTCGGCGACATCGGCCGCGCCATCAACGACTACGCCGACAAGCAGCGCGTCTCAGTGGTGCGCGAGTGGGGCGGTCACGGCATCGGGCGCGTCCTGCACGAGCCGCTCTCTGTGCTCCACGTCCGCCAGCCCCACAAGGGGCCGGAGCTGCGGCCCGGCATGACGTTCACCATCGAGCCAATGGTGAACCTGGGTAAGCCCGACTGGGTGCTTCTGCCCGATGGCTGGACGGTCGTCACGAAGGACGGCTCGCTGTCGGCGCAGTTCGAGCACACCATCGCCATCACCCCCCACGGCCCGGAGATTCTGACGCTACCTTGATGACAAAATTCGAGTGACAGATATTGATTTTTGTCACTTGATGTGCTATACTTCTCCCATTCACATTCACTGGGAGGACGATATGACATTCCGCGTACTTGGGAACGACGGTCCACGTGTATCGGCCATAGGTCTGGGGTGCATGGGCATGTCGGACCTGTACGGGCCATCCGACGAAGCCGAGAGCATTGCCACGATCCAGGCCGCGCTCGACGCCGGCCTTACCCTGCTCGATACGGGCGACTTCTACGGCGTGGGTCACAACGAGTGGCTGTTGCGCGAGGCGCTGCGCGGCCGCGACCGGGCGTCGGCCGTACTGAGCGTCAAGTTTGGCGTCCTGCGCGATCCGCGCGGCGGCTGGAATGGCGTAGACTGTCGGCCGGCCGCGGTCAAGAATTTCCTGGCCTACACACTGCGCCGCCTGGGGACAGACTACGTGGACATCTATCGGCCGGCGCGCATTGACCCGGCCGTTCCCATCGAGGACACGGTGGGGGCCATCGCCGACATGGTCAAGGCGGGCTACGTTCGCCACATTGGGCTGTCGGAAGTCGGCAGCGATACGCTCCGCCGCGCCCACGCCGTGCATCCCATTTCGGACCTCCAGATTGAGTACTCGCTGTTCTCGCGGGGTATCGAGGACTCTATCCTGCCCACCTGCCGCGAGCTTGGGATTGGCGTCACCGCCTACGGCGTCTTGTCGCGCGGCCTCCTGAGCGGACACTGGTCGAAGGAGCGTGCTCTCGCCGGCCAGGACTTCCGCAACACCAGCCCGCGCTTTCGCGGTGAGAATCTCGACCGCAACCTGGCCCTGGTCGAAGCCCTCCGCGTCATCGCGGCCGAGAAGGGTACGACTGTCGCCCAGCTCGCCATCGCCTGGGTGCTGGCCCGTGGGGCTGACATCGTGCCGCTGGTCGGCGCGCGGCGGCGTGACCGCCTGGCCGAGGCGCTTGGCGCCCTGGACCTCACCTTGACCGCGGACGACCTGGCGCGCATCGAGGTTGCGGCGCCGGCCGACGCTGTCGCCGGTGAGCGCTACAATACGCACGCCATGCGGCAGCTCGACAGCGAGCGGAGTCAGCCGACGACATCATGAGCGACACGGCTCTGACCCGGGAAGAAATACTCGAAGCGGCGGAGGATGTCCTCCGCCGCTTCGGCCCGACCAAGACCACGGTCGTGGACGTGGCCCGCGCCCTCGGCGTCAGTCATGGCAGTGTCTACCGCCACTTTCCGAGCAAAGCCGCGTTGCGCGATGCCGTGGCTGAGCGATGGCTGGCTCGTATTGCCGCGCCGCTGGCGAGCATTGCCGCCGAGACTGGGCCAGCGCCTGAGAGGTTGCATCGCTGGCTCGGCGGGCTGATTATGGCCAAGCAGAGTCGCGCCCGCCAGGACCCGGAGCTGTTTGCGACCTACGTCGCCCTTGCCGGTGACGCGCGAGACGTCATCCGCGCGCACGTGGATAGCCTGGTCGGGCAGCTCGCGCAGATCATTGCCGACGGAATCGCTCGCGGCGAGTTGACGCCGGCTGACCCGACGGTCACCGCCCGCGCCCTGTTTCATGCCACAAGCCGCTTCCATGACCCGGCCCACGCCGCCAGGTGGTCGGAGCCTGGGACGCAAGAAGCCTTCGAGGCCGTCTGGTCCCTTCTCCTGGCCGGACTCACCGCACCGCCAACTCAAGAAGCTTAAGCAGCCCCGTCGGGTGACAGACGCGCTTCTGCCGCACGGACCATCTTTTGTGCGCGCCCGCGCGACGCTCAAAGCGTCGCGCTACTAGGTGGAAGCCCGAGGGGCTGAGAGGGAGCCTCTCAGGCTTGCCCGTCGTAGCCTGCCCGTTCTACGGGCAAGCGGGTTTGGGTAACCGACGATCCCGTTGTTCTTGCACTAGCCAGCCTGCTTCAGCAGGCTTAAGCGTATCAGACGCCGATTTCAATCGGCGGCGACGTCAGCCGACAGCCAACGTTTCTTGTGTCGGCGCATGCGTTTTCCAGCCTGGCTTCCGCTTTCAGCCTGACGTTAGTGGATGCGCTTGTCCTGGCCGCTCCACTCCTGCTCGCGCAGGCGGAACTTCTGAATCTTGCCGGTCGACGTCTTGGGTAGGTCGCCGAACGAAATGGCCTTGGGCGTCTTGAAGCCGGCCAGGCGCTCGCGGCAGAACGCAATCAGCTCGGCCTCGGTTAGCTCGTGGTCTGGCTTCAGCGTCACGAACGCCTTCGGAACCTCGCCCCACACCGGGTGCGGCACGGCGATGACCGCTACCTCCATCACCGCCGGATGCTGGGCGATGGCCTGCTCCACCTCGATGGTCGAGATGTTTTCGCCGCCGCTGATGATGATGTCCTTCTTGCGGTCTCGCAACTCGATGTAGCCGTCCGCGTGCATCACCGCCAGGTCGCCACTGTGGAACCAGCCGCCAGCGAACGCCCGCGCCGTCGCCTGGGGATCGTCGTAGTAGCCCTGCATGACATTGTTGCCGCGCATGATGACTTCGCCCATCGTCGCGCCGTCGGCCGGCACATCGCCCATGTCGTCGTCCACGACGCGCAGGCCCACCGCGTGGATGTACGCCACGCCCTGACGCGCTTTGAGGCGCGCGCGCTCGGCGGGCGGGAGCGCGTCCCACTGAGTCTGCCACTCGCAGATGGTGTGCGGGCCGTAGGTTTCGGTCAGGCCGTAGACGTGGGTGATGTGCGCGCCAAGGTCCTCGACCGCCTGGATGATCGTCGGCGAGGGCGGCGCGCCCGCTGTCACGACGCGCAGCGGTTTCGTTAGCGTCAGGTCGGCGATGGCCGGGCTGTTGACGAGCATGATCAGCACGGTCGGCGCGCCGCAGAAGTGGGTCACGCCCTCATCCTTGATGAGCCGCACGACGACAGCCGGGTCAATCTTGCGCAGGCAGACGTTCGTCCCGCCGACGCCGATTACGCCCCACGTGAAGCACCAGCCGTTGCAGTGGAACATGGGCAGCGTCCACAGATACACCGTGTCGCTGTTCATCCCGACTTCCAGCCCCTCGCCGATGGCGTTGAGGTACGCCCCGTGGTGGCTGTACATGACGCCCTTCGGCCGGCCCGTCGTGCCACTGGTATAGTTGATGGAGATGGTGTCCTTCTCCGACGCCAGCCGCCACGGCAGGGGGTCCGCGCTCCCGCCCGCCAGGAACTCCTCGTAGTCGGGGCCGGGCAGACGCACCCCTGGCGCCCCCGCCTGGGCATCCACGATGGAGATGACGCTCGCCAGGGCCGGGATATCGCGGTACGTCTTTTCGACAAGGGGCGCTAGCTCGGTGTCCACGAACAGGAACTTCGCGCCAGAGTGCTCCAGGATGTACTGGACTTCCTCGGCCGTCAGGCGGGTGTTGATAGCCACCAGGACACCGCCGGCCAGCGGCACACCGAAGTGGGCTTCGAGCATCGGCGGGATATTGGGGCAGAGGAAGGCTACTCGGTCGCCCTTCTCCAGGCCGGCGGCGCGGAGGGCGCTGGCGAGGCGGCGCACACGCGCGCCAAACTCCGGGTATGTGAAGCGTTGCTCGCCGTAGACGACGGCCGCTTTCTCGCGGAAGACATACTCGCTCCGCTCCAAGAGGCTGAGCGGCGTCAGAGGGGCCAGCCAGACGTCCTCATACGTGTTTTCGGTCGTGGGAGCGCTAACGGGTGTCGCCATACGAACTATGCCCTCCTGGGAATAACACGCGACGCCCGTCAGGCGTGGGCGTCGGTCGTGGTTGCTGGGCGATTATAGCACGCTGGCGCAGATTGTCAAACCATCGGCGCCGTTAGAGCGTCGCCAGCACGTAGTAGCCGACCTCCTGCCAGTCGGCTGTCTCACCGTCGCCCACGCGCCGCCAGGCGCGGCCCAGAAAGGCGCCGTCGCTGATCTCCACCACCTCCTCCAGGTCCAGGCAGCGCTCCCGCGCCGCCACATCCGAGTGGTCGAAGCACAGCACGCGGCGGCCGGAGCGGATGCTGCCCCCCCACGACAAGCGCACAGGGTAGATCCGCGCCACATCCGACGGCGCGGGCTGCCTCCCGCCGCCATCGCTGGGCGCCTCGCCACTGCGGCTGAAGATGTGTTCGGCCCGCCGAGCGCCCGGGTCGAGCAGGACGCCCCACCACCGGTTGCGCACTTTGTGGATCAGGCTGTCGGCCGGAATGTGCGGCGCCACGGCCACGACGTAGCCGCGCAGCAGGCCGTAGGGCGCGGCCTCGGGCGCGGGCAGGCTGTCGGCCAGGCGCTCCAGGCGGGCGAAGCCCTCGTTCCCGCTCACCGCGGCCCATGCCCCCAGCACGAGCAGCGTCTCGACGATGGAGGCGCGGGCGATGACCGACTCGCGCGCCAGGAGCGTGGTGTCCACCTCGACGCGGGTGCCGGCGAGCGCGCGGGCGGCGGCGAGCTGCCGCGCCACTTCCCGCCACTCCGCCAGCCCCTCCCACGGCGAGCGAGGCGGGGCGTGTCGGGCGCGCTGAAAGCGGGCCTGGGCGAGCCAGTACGCGCTCACGCTGCCGGGCGATTCGGCGTAGGCGAATTCCAGGGCGACCACAGCCTCGTCCCACTGCCCGTCGTCCAGTAAGCTCAACCCGCGCTCTAACCTGTCGCTACCCCTCATGTCGTCCCTCGCTCAGCGCCGTTTCAGAGATTCAGCATCGCCAGCACGGTTGGCCCATGCCACACGCCCACCTGGGAGAGCGCCTGGAGCGTGATTGCCAGGCCCACCAGGGTGATGATCGCCGCGCTGACAGCGGGCAGGATGCGCACGAGCGGCCCACCGACGCGGCGCTGCGACACGAACCGGCCGGCGTACACCAGGGCCAGGCCAATGGCGACGAGGATGCTGGCCAGGCCCAGGCTGAAGGCGACGATGAGGAGCAGGCCGAACCCGACGCGGTGCAGCGAGATGGCGCTGAGAAGCACGACCAGCGCCGAGGGACAGGGCAGCAGGCCGCCGGAGATGCCCAGGGCAAGCAGGCTGCGCCACGTCACTGGCCGCCCGTCATCGCCCGGAACATGACTGTGGGTGTGTCCATCTGGCCCGTGGCTGTGGGTCAGCCAGCCCGTCACGCGCCCCCAGATCGAGCCGCGGTGACGGTGGTCATGCTCATGCCCGTGGTCGTGATGGTGGTGGTCATGGGCATGGGGATGCTCGTGATCGTGATGGCGCTCATTCGGGTGCTCGTGGTCGTGATCGTGATGATGCGCGTGCGGATGGTCGTGGCCGTGAGCGTGCGCGGCAGCGGTCGCCGGCCGCATGGCGCCGCGCAGCCGCGTCACCACGAGGCTCGCGCCGATGGCGACGACGAGCAGGCCGGACGCAACACTCAGCCAGGGATAGAGCTGCTCCGGCAGAATGAACCGCTGCGCGTAGAGCGTGACCAGACCGAGAGCGAACACCCCGGCGGTGTGGGTCGCCGTGACCGTCAGGCCCAGGAAGATCGCGTGCCGCCACGTCCCGCGCGACCCGACCAGGTACGCGCCGACCATCGTCTTGCCGTGGCCCGGCGACATGGCGTGCAGCGCGCCTAGCCCGAACGCCGCCAGCAGAGACAGCAGGATCACGCTGACACTCAGCTCGCGCTGGCTCACCAGGTCGGCAAAGGCATCGCCGGCGCGGGGCAGGCCGGCCGTCGCGACGGCCGGCGCCGCTGAGCCGTCGGTTGCGCCGGTCAGGGTGTAGCTCACGCGGGCGTCGCGCATGGACAGAGGGCTGCTCAGCATGTCCTCCGGGTACGCCAGAAGCTCGTGGCTCACGTCGTCGGTGTGCGCCGTCGTCTGCTCCACCCGAACGCCGCCGCCGGCTGCTACGACGATTTCGCTCCAGCCGAGGCGGTCGGGGTAGTTGTCGTCGCGGTACGCGATTTCACCCGCGCCGCTGATGGGCGCTTCGAGCCACACGCTTAGACGCAGCGTCTTCAGGCCGCCCTGGCCGTCGGGGAAACTCAGCTCGTGGGACGCGGGCTGAAGGGCCACGGGAGCGCCGCCGACCGACACCGTCAGGCCGCGAGTCAGCTCCTCGATCTTGCGCGCCGCGTAGGCCTCGCGCTCGGCGTCGCTGAGCTGCCCATCGCCGCTCCCGTCCACCTTCGGCAACTCCTGGAAGGTGGGGATCTCGGCCATGTCAAGAATGTACTTGACCCGCACGCGGTCCGGGGCCAGCTCCAGGCGGCTGTAGCGGTTGGTGGTGAAGTTGCCTAGCGGGTGCGCCGCCGCGATGATGGGCTGCGCCAGGGCCGCGAGCAGGGACAGCAGAACCGCCGCCCCGATCAAGAGTGACAAACGGCTACGATACATTGTGGTGGAGCTAACGGTACGCATTGTTATCCCTTCTGCGTCATCCGTAGTAACGACTTCAGTCGTTCTGCGGCTTGGGAAACGACTGAAGTCGTTACTACAAAACGCGCATCTCACGTGTAACACGCCCCTAACCTCGTGGGCTAGAGGATCTGGCGGTGCGCAGCCCATCGAGCGTCTTCTGCGCCTGCGGCGCTTGAATGACGGAAAAGTGCGGATTGGTTTCCATCGCCCGCGCCAGGTACGTCTCGGCCTGCGCCGTGTCGCCGTTCGCCAGCGCGATCATGCCGGCGTGGTAGAACATGAGCGCGTCGCGTGTGCCGAGCCGCAGCGCCTGCCCCATCAGCCCCTGCGCTTCGGCCGGCTGCCCGGCCTTCAGCAGTGTCCACGCCAGCACATCCGCGCCGTGGATGCTCGGCCGGTCGGCGTACCCCTGCCGCGCCCGCGCCAGGGCGTTCGGCAGGTCGTGGTCGTGGTCGGCGTCGAACAGCGCCGTCTCCAGGTCCACCTCGACGCCATTCGCCTTGTAGAGCTGCTGGATGGCGCGGACAAGGTCGTATTGCTGCGCCGCGTCGGCGTCGCGGCCGGCCGCCGTGTACAGGTCGCCCAGCAGGATGACGTACTCTGGCATCGGCATCGCGTCCACCGCCTGGCGCAGGATGGCGATGGCGTCGTCATATTGCCCTCGCGCCGCCAGCACGCGCGCCTGCCCTACCCGCGCCGGAATGTAGCCGGGGTAACCGGCCAGGGCCGACGCGAACAGGGCGTCGGCCTGGTCGGGCTGGCCCTGGTTGAAGTACAGCAGGCCGAGCTGCACCGTCGCCCACGCCGTGTTCTCAGCGTTCGGCCCGCCCGACACGATGGCTTGCTGCATCGCGTCCATCGCGCCGGGGATGTCGCCGTACAGCTCGCGGACGTAGGAGACGCGGGAGAAGGAGCTGAGGTCGGGGCGGCGGTCCATCATCGCCTGGATCGCCTCGGCCGCTGCGGCATACTCGCCCAGCTCCACGTGCGCGTCGCCCAGGACGCCGTAGGTGTAGGCCCGCTCCGGGCTGATGGCCCGCGCCTTCTCGCCCCATTGGAGCGCGTCGCGGAACTGGTGGCGGGATAGGGCGAGTGACCCCATGAAGCCGAGGGCGTCAAGGTCCGCCGGGTTCTGCGCCAGCGCCTGCTTGAGCACGGCCTCGGCGCGCCCGTAGTATGACGGGTCGCCGGTCTCGCGCGCCTTCTGGAGATACGCGCCGCCGAGCTGCGTCATCGAGCGCGCGTCGTCGGGCTTCTGCTTCAGCCGCGCCTGGAGCCGCGCGATCGTGCCGTTGGTGTCGGTGGTATACGCGCCGGCGTCGGTGACAAGGGCCGTCGCCGCGTCCTGGCGGCCAAGCCAGCGTTGAGCGAGGGTGAGCAGGCGGCGGCCGTCAACGACTGTGGCGATGAGCAAGACGAATACGACGGCGAGAACGATGCGGAGCGGAAGGGGAATCCTGGACATGGCATCCTCGGTGGGTGGGGGCAGCCCTGGCGCAGCGACGCCGGGGCCACCCCTCACCCGTCAGACAGCGGTGATTACTGATCGTGCATGTGGTTGAAGCCCTGGTGCGGCGCCGCCAGGTAGGGGAAGTGATCCATGAACGGGACGTCGTTGGCCGGGAGGCTCTGGCTGAGCGCGGTCGCGTTCGGCACCGGCGTGCCGGGGAAGACCGAGCCGAGCAGCGAACCGGCGGCCACCTGAAGCTCGATGTCCACGACGTTGTCGCTCAGGCGGCGGCCGTTCGGGAAGCCGGCCACGTCGCCACCGACGACGCCCATCGGGTTGCCCCAGCCGCCGTTGGCATAGGCGGCCGGCGCGGTTTCCACGTTGAGGCGGAGCATCTCGGACGGGCGCACGTTCTTGGGCTGGTTCAGGCCGGGGATGCCGGTCAGGAACACCGTCACCAGGTCGTTGCGCGGCGTCGCGGGAACCGTCGGGAAGAGGCTCGGGTAGAGCAGGGTCAGCAGCTTGGGCAGCTCGGGGTTGGTGACGTACTTCAGGAATTGTCCGTCGTTGACTGGCTCGGAGGCGTTGAAGCGGTCCTTATCCTGGAGCGCGATCACGACCTCGTTGACGAGGGGCATGCCGAGGCGGGAGACCTGGGCGTAGGCGCGCGCCTGGCGGGGGAACGGGAGATAGCCGGGCTTGGCGGACGCGGCGTCAGCCTTGACCTCATCCGCGGCCTTGCCCGTGTCGAAGATGCTGGCGGGCTGGCGGCTGGCCGTCGCCCACGTACCGATGACGGGGTCTGTGCCGCGCACCTTGCTGATGGGGACCTGCAGGGCAATCGAGTGAACGTTGAAGCCCTTGAGGTTGTCCACGCCGGGGTTGCGCAGCGCGAGCAGGTCGAACACGCCCAGGTCTACCCAGAACGGGTCGTCGGTCGGGCCGGCGAAGACCTTGCTGCCGTCGGACAGGGTGTACACGGCGTTGGCGTAGATGTCGGCGTTGTAGTTCGGCACGGAGCGCGGACCGATGTTGTACGGCGGCAGGAGCAGGTCCGTGCCGAGGATCGTCGGCGTGCCGAAGCGGCGGCCGGTGGTGGATTGCCAGTCCACGCGAATGACCGTCATGGTCTGGCGCAGGTTGTAGTTGGGGCTGTTGATGGAGGTCATCGGCCCGGTGTTGTAGAGGAAGGTGTTGCCGTTCTGATAGCCGGTGCGGAACTGGAACTGGTAGGTGATGTCCGGCATGCCGTCGCCGTCATTGTCAATGTTCATCTCGTACAGTGCGTTGTCCGCGAAGCGGTAGTAGTTCGGGCCGCCCATCGGCTCCTCGAACGGGTACCAGCACGAGATGAGGGTCACGGTGTCGGGCTTGTCCGGGCTGCGGAACATATAGACATCGGTCGTATCCACAGCGGGGTCCTGGGAGATCAGGGGCGCTTCGCGGTGGCTCGATGCCTGGCTGCCGCCAGGGCCGAGAACCACCGACAGGGCCAGCCCCAGGGCGAGCAGGGCGGTGAGAACAATGAACTTACGCATGGTCAGTTTACCTCTCTTGGTCTGTGACACTGACTGATTCACCACTTGGACGGACACAACGGGTCAACGCAGGCTACACGCGGTGCAACAGACGCTCTGGCAGGGTGGCTCGGTGGGCGGTTGGCCTGGGCCCTCGGCGCGCGCCGCCACTCCCCCCCTTGAGCAGCTTGCCCCAATCGCGGATAGGACGGCTTGTCCTTCTCGCCGCGTTTGGTGTTTGCCGTCTGTCAGGCTAACGCACAGCAAAAGGCCCTGGATGTATCCAGGGCGTACAATCGGGCAATTTATGAGCTTTGTCGGGGACTTGTAGAGGGGCTATGGGGCGGCGGTCAGGTGCGCCAGGTCCCACGTCATGTCCAGGGCGCTCAACAGCCCGGCCGCCTCGGTCAGGTAGGCGGCGCCACCGCGCGCGTCGCCGAGCGCGTGGGCGAGGCGGCCAGCCGCAGCCAGGGTGCGCGCCAGTTCCGGCTGGAAGCTGTGGGCGCGGCAAATCGCTATCCCTGCGCGAAGATGGTCCAGCCCGTCGGACGCCTTGCCACACGCGGCCAGCGCCTCGCCGAGCACGCGGCGCGCCAGGGCTTCGTCGAAGCGCGCCCCACACTCCTGCGCAATCGTCAGCCCGGTCTCAGCGGCGGCGAGCGCGGCGGCCCGGTCGCCAAGTTCCAGCAGCACCTCCGCCAGCCAGGCGTGGGCGCGGCCCATGAAGACTCGTGACCGGCACTCGGCGCCCAACTCGATTGCCCGCTCCAGGGCGTCGCGGCCAGCCGCAAGATGGCCGAGGCGGGCCAGGGGCAGGCCAAGGAACAGGTAGACGTTGCGCTCGTAGACGATATTGGATGCCTGCTGCGCCAGACTCTCCGCCCGCCGGCCCCAGGCTTCCGCCTCCGCCCAGCGCCCCCACATCTGGTAGACAGCCTCGAGGAAGTTGGCGGCAGCGGCAATCGCCGCCGGGTCCGCCTGCTTCGCGCTATCCGCCCAGACGCGCTCGGTGATTTCGAGCGCCGCCTGAAACTCGCCCAGGTAGGCCCGCTCCGCGCCAATCATGCCCTGGGAAATGAGAGCGTCGTTGTGCGCCCCCACCATGTCGAGTCGCGCGGCGCCCTCGGCCAGCACGGGCAGGCCGGGCTGCAAGTCACCCATGAAGGCCATCAATCGGCCGAGGATGTTCACCGTTCGCGCCACCAGCAGGCTGTTGCCTGTGCGTTCGGCCAGGGGCAGCAACTCTTCCAGGAGGGGGCGCGCTTCCTTGAAGTGACCCTGGATGTAGAGCGAGCCGCCTTTCGCCAGACCTACCATCGCCTGGAGCGTCTCGTCACCCAGATCGAGTGCGGCCGCCTCGGCCGGCGCGAGCCACTCGTTCAGCCGGCCGGGATAGATGTAAAAAGCGACGCGAGACAGGCTCAGCCGAATCACAACGCTCTGGCGCTTCACGTCGTCATCCAGTGGCAGGCGCTCCAGGGCGTCGAGCGCCTGCTGGTAGAGCAGGGTCGCCGTCGCAAACGCGAAGACGCTCGCCGCGTTCTCCGCCGCCAGAACGCTCCATGTCACTGCCTCGCGCCACATGCGACCGAGATAGGCGTGGTAGGCCGTGCGCTCGGCGGCGCGGCCGTCCTTTGGCGGTCCCAGCACAGCCACGGCGCGGCGGTGCAGCGCGATGATGCGGGCCTGACTCAACTCGCGGTAGACGACCTGGCGTGCGGTATCGTGGCTGAAGTCGTACAGCGGCTCGCCGCTGGCGCTCGGCTCCTCGACGAGCAGATGGGCTTGCAGCAGCTCATCCAGGGCATCCAGCGCCGTGTCTTCGTTCTGCCCGCTGACCGCCTGGGCCAGATCGAACTCGAACGCGCGGCGGAACACCGACGCCGCAGCCAGAAGCTCGCGCGCCGACGGCGTGACGCGCGCCAGGCGCGCCCCGATCACGGCGACGATGGAGGGCGGGAGCGTCAGCTTAATCGGGTTGGCGGGCAGCCGCGAGTCGCCTAGCTCGTCCAGCAGCGAGCCGGCTTCCATCAATGAGCGCACGATTTCGACCGAGAACAGCGGGTTGCCCGCGCTCTCGCGGTAGAGCCACGCGCCCAGGCGCTCCACGCGATCCTGGGGGCCGGCCATTTTCTCGATAAGGCTCGTCATGGCCGTCGGCGACAGGCGGCCCAGCGTCACGCGGCTAAGACGGCCCTCGCGCTCCAGGTGCCACAGCGTCGTCTTCAGCCCATCATCCACGTCGTCCGTCCGCAGCGCTGCGACAAACAGAATCGGATGATCGTCCAGGTGGCGCACGAGGTAGGCGAGCAGACGGGCCGTCGCTTCATCGGCCCATTGCAGATCGTCGAGGACGAACAGGACAGGCGCGGGGAGCGCGGCCAGGAGGCGGGTGACACCCTCGAACAAACGGCGGTGGTCCTGAACCGTATCCTGGCGTGGCGTCAGGATACCAGGGCGGGTGTCGAGAATATCCGGTACGATGCGCGCCACCTCCGCGAGCCAGATATCGGCGACGGGCAGGGTCGGCGCGTCGAGGGTGGGGAGAAGGGAGTTCAGGGCGTCCACGATTGGGTGGTAGGGCAGGCTGCGCTCGGCCTCGTGACAGACACCCTGGAGAATGGTGTAAGCTGGCTCATCGCGGCGGGCGAGCTGCCAGACCAGCTCGGCCAGGAGGCGCGACTTGCCGATGCCGGCTTCGCCCTCGACGAGCACAAGCCGCCCGCGTAAGTCCGCGTGGGAGGCATCAGTGTTGGATGTCTGAGGCTGCGCCGCGCGCGCGGCGTGGGCCAGCAGCGCGTCCAGCTCGTCCTGCCGCTCGAGCAGCGGGAGATTGGGTGGGCGCGGCAAGCGCGGGGCGGCTGCAACGCGCGGCGCCGGTGGCGCTGCGATGCGCTGGAGATCGCCGGCGCGGATCTCCTCGAACAGGCGCGTCGTCTCGGCGTCCGGCGCTGCGCCTAACTGGGCTTTGAGCGTCTCGACGCAAGCGCGGTACTGCGCCAACGCCGCTGCCCGGTCGCCCATCTGGTACAGCGCCGCCATCAGGGCGCGGTGGAACCGCTCCTGAAGCGGGTCCACCGCCAGCGCCCGCTGCGCTGCGTCCCGCGCCGCAGTCCACTCGCGCAGCCCGCGCGCCTGCTCCGCCAGGCGGTAGAGCAGGTCGAGATAGCGCCCCTCCCACTCGGCCCGCGCCACGCGCAGCCACTCGTCGTACGCGACACTGTCTCGCACCTCGAACCCGTCGAGGAGTGGCCCGCGCCAGAGATCGGCGGCGGCGCGGAGGTCGGCGAGGGTCGAGCCAGCGGCGCGGAAGGCGTCGGTGTCCACCCACGCGGCATCGCCGGGCCGCCACGTGAGCGTATCGCCCTCGGCGGCGACAGGGAACACCGGCAAGGCTTTGCGCAGCCGCGTGAGCACCGTGCTCAGGCTGTTGCGCGCCTCCGTCTCACTGCTGTTCTCCCACAGAAGGGCGCACAGGTGCGAGCGAGAGAACGGGTGGCTCGGCTGTACGGCGAGGTAGTAAAGCAGCGCGTGAGCCTTGACGGACGGCAGATGCACACGGTCTTCGCCCGCTTCGACGACGGGCGGACCTAGCAAGCGTAGAGTCAGCGCAGCCACAGCAGCCCTTTCCGGTCGCCTGCTCTAATCCTGCTGTTCTACTACCGGCCCTTCCATTGCGGCGGCCGCTTCTCGAGGAACGCGCGGAAACCCTCGAAGGCGTCCTCGCTGGCGAAAATCTCCCCCTGGTACACCGCTTCCTGCGCGAGCGCCTGGTCGAACGCGCTCGTCTGGGCGGCGTACACGGCTTTCTTGGCGCGCACCAGGGCGAGGGGGGCCTGGGCGGCCAGCGCCGCCGCATACTCCAAGACTCTGACCTCGAAGATGTCGTAGGCGTAGACCTTGTTCGCCAACCCGATGCGCAGGGCCTCCTCGGCTGGCACCGACTCGCCCGTCAGAATCAGCTCGAGGGCGCGGCCCACGCCGACGAGTCGCTGGAGCGACCACGTCCCGCCGCCGTCCGGCACCAGGCCGCGGCGCACGAACAACTCCGCAAACACCGCGCGGTCCGACGCCAGGCGGATGTCACACGCCAGCGCCAGGTCCAGCCCAATGCCGGCCGCCGGGCCGTCAATCGCCGCGATCACCGGCCACGGGCAGGCGCGGATCGCTTTCATTGTCGGATGGTAGACTTCGGTCAGCGTCCGAATCGCCGACTCGCGGTCGAGGCTGGCCTGCCCCGCCGCCGACAGATCAGCGCCGGAGGAAAAAGCGCCGCCCGCGCCCCGAATCACAACGACGCGGCTGTCGGCATCCGCCGACGCTGCCTCGACAGCCTCACGCAGCGCCGTCATCGTCTTCGGATCCACAGCGTTGCGCACCTGTGGACGGTTGATCGTGAGCAGCCAGATTGGCCCCTGACGATCCACCAGGACTTTATCAGTCATAGCCACGCTCCCTGGGAAGACCGCGCCGCCCCCGCAGCGCTTAAGGTCTCCTCTATTATACAACGGCACGGGGCCTGGGGCGAAAGGAATTATTGCCGGAATCACCCGCGCGACGCATAATTACAGACTTCTTGCAGCCGGAGCGCGTTCGTGAAGTTTGCAGTGATCTCCGATATCCACGGCAATCTGCCGGCCCTGGAGGCCGTGCTCGACCATATTGACGCCCGCCACCCGGACGAGGTCATCGTCGCCGGCGACCTTGTGAACCGCGGGCCGCAGCCGGCCGAGGTTGTCGCCCTGCTGCGGCCGCGCAACTACCCCACCCTCAAAGGCAACCACGAGCGCTACGTCCTGGCGCAGGCCCACGGCCACCAGCACGAAGAACACGGCGACGAGTACGCGCCGTCGCGTTGGGCAGCGCATCAGCTCGACGCTGACGCCATCGCCTACCTGGATCGGCTCCCAGCGACGCTGTGCGTGGCCGATTTCCTGGTGGTTCACGGCAGCCCGCGCGGCGACCAGGACGGCATCTTCCGCCGCCACACCGATCACGACCTGCGCGAACGCCTCGCCGGCCACCCGGCGGTCATCTGCGGCCACACCCACGTCTCCCTCGTGCGCCACTGGTCAGGCGGCATGGTTGTCAACGCCGGGTCGGCGGGCAACACCTTCGAGGGCGACACGCTGGCGCGCTACGCCTGGCTGGAGAACCGCCACGACAGTTGGCACGTCGAGATTGTCTCCCTCGCCTATGACGTGAACGCGGCGCTGGCCGCTTTCGACCGCGGCGACTACCTGACCGAAGGCGGGCCGATGGCGCGGCTGTTCCGCGTCGAAATCGCCAGCGGCCGCAACCATCTCATCCCCGCCTACCTGGCCCACCGCGACGCCATCGAAGCCCGCGAGATGACCCTCACCCACGCCGTCGAGCTGTATCTGGCGAGTCTGGGGAGGTAAGCGATGGGTAGGCACGCGTGGCTCGTCGCCCGCCGTCCGGGGGTCGCCGTCCTCCTCGTCGTTGTCACCCTGATGTTCGGCGGCTTCTTCATGCTCATTCCCTTCGTCTCCGTCTACGGCACGCGGGAGCTGGGCTTGAGCGCCGCCGCCATCGGCAGCATCCTGGCGATGCGCATCGTGGTGCAGCAAGGGTTGTCTGTGTTCGGCGGCGCGTTCGCCGACGAGGTCGGCTACAAGCCGGTGCTGGCGCTGGGCATCTTCATCCGCGCCATCGGCTTCGCCATGTTCGCCTTCGCTCACACGTTCTGGGGTCTGATGCTCGCCGCCCTTGTCGCGGCCCTCGGCGGCGTCCTGTTCGAAGCCACCCACAAGGCCGCCCTGGCCGCCCTCGTTCCCACCAACGAGCGCCCGGTCGCCTTCTCGCTCCTCGGCACCGCCGGCCGCGTCGGGACGATGCTTGGCCCGCTCGTCGCCGTCGTCCTTCTCCCCATCGGCTTCGCCACGCTCAGCATGGCCGCCGCCGGCTGTTTCTTCGTCGCGTCGCTCGCCGTCTTGCTGTTTCTGCCTCGGGTTCACGCCCATAAGATCGAAGACCGGCCGTCCATCCCGGCCATGCTCGCCCGCGTCTGGGCCGACCGACCCTTCGTCCTGTTCACGGCGCTCACGATTGGCTACTGGTTCCTGTTCAACCAGCTCTTCCTCTCGCTGCCGCTGTACGTCAGCTACATGACCGGCAGCGACGCCGTCGTCGGGCAGGTCCTCGCCGTCTACTCCGGCTTCGCCCTGGTGGCGCAGTACCCGGTCGTGGCGTGGGCCAGCCGCCGCTTCCCACCCTTCGCCATGATGACCGTCGGCTGCGGACTCATGGCGGTGGGCATGGCGGGCCTGGCCGTCCTGCCGCCCGCGCTCGCGCCCTGGGTCAGCCTGGCCGTCGTCCTGTTTGCCGCCCCCCTCGTCGTGTATACGCTAGGTGACCTGCTGGTCCAGCCGACCATCGCCGCCATCACCGGCGACATGGCGCGGCCGGAGGCGCTCGGCAGCTACTTCGGCTTCAGCGCCCTCGGCCTCGCCATCGGCGGCGGCCTGGGAAATGCCCTCGGCGGCGTCCTGTTCGACCAGTCCGTCGCCCTGGGCGTGCCATCGGTCCCCTGGATCGCCTTCGCCCTCGTCGCGGGCGTCTTGGCCGTGGCGTTCCGCTGGTTCGGGCGGACAGTGTCCCTGTCCCCGGCGCCTTCCGCCCCTGAAGGAGCAACATGAGTCTCTCTCCCCGCGTACATCGTCTCGCGCGGCGACCCCTGTGGGCCGCCGCCGTTCTCGTCCTTCTCGTGACCCTTGCCGCCAGCAGCGCCAGCTTCGCCGCCGACCCATCCCAGGCCCCCGCGCCCATCGCCCGCGACGTTCGCCAGCAGGCCGCCGCCCTCGCGGCCGCCGACGCCCCGACGCGCACCCTCAGCGTCATCCTTGAGCTTCAGGGCGAGCCTGTCGTCGCCACCTACCTGGCCGCGCAGGCCGGCGGCGCGGCGAAGACCGACGCCGTCGCGGCGCAGCGCGCGCGCCTGGCGCAGATTGAGGCGCAACAGGCGCGGGTCGAGGCGGCGGCGCAGCGCCTGGGCGCCCCCGCGCTCCAGCGTTACACCAATCTGATGAACGGCCTGCTCATCCACGCGCCGCCCGACCGCCTCGCCGACCTGGCCCGCATCCCCGGTGTCGCCGCCATTCGCTCGGCCCCAGTCTACAGCCCGGCCCTCTCCCACTCCGTCCCGTTCATCGGCGCGGACACCGTGCGGCAGACGCTCGGCCTCGACGGCCGCGACACGACCATCGCCATCATTGACACCGGCCTGGACTACACCCACCGCGACTTCGGCGGCCCCGGCACAGGTGACGCCTACGCCGCAGCCACCGCCGACCCAACGGCGCTGCCGGGACCGTACAACGGCAAGCCGCTGTTCCCGACGCTCAAAGTCATCGGCGGCTACGACTTTATCGGCGAACGCTACGACCCGTACTCGACCTGCGCGCCGCAACACGGTGGCGACTGCTCCACCGTGCCTGAGCCGGACCCCAACCCGATTGACCTCGAGGGCCACGGAACCCACGTCGCGGGCATCGCCGCCGGGTTCGGCGTTCCCAACGACTCCATCGCCGGCTCGATCCCCTCGGCGTTCGGCGGCGCGACCGTCTACCACGGCGTCGCGCCCGCCGCCCGCCTCTATGCCTACAAGGTCTTCGCGTCGGGCGGCGCCAAGTCGGACCTGATCGCGGGCGCGGTGGACCGGGCGATGGACCCTAACAGCGACGGCGACCTGAGCGACCACGTCAACGTCATCAACATGTCCCTCGGCGCGCCGTTCAGCGGCAGCGACGTCCTCAGCGGGATGTCCGACCAGGCTGCCGCGGCCGGTGTCCTGGTCGCCGCCGCCGCCGGCAACGACGGCGACATCCCCTATGTGTCGGGCGAAAGCTCGGCCGGCCGGCTCGGCCTGTCCGTGGCGTCGAGCTACGCGGCGGGCAGCGTCGCCAGCAGCAACGACTACGCCGATGTCGTCTCGGGCTTCAGCTCGCGCGGCCCAAGCGTCGAAGACACGCGGCTGAAGCCCGACATCGCCGCGCCCGGCTCGTCCATCGTCTCCGCCAGCATGGGCAGCGGCACGGGCGCGCGCACACTCAGCGGCACGTCCATGGCGACGCCGCACATCGCCGGGTCTCTCTCGCTGATGCGCCAGCGTCACCCGGCGTGGACCGCCCAGGAACTGGCCGCCCTGCTCGCCAACACCGCCAAGCCCGACCTGTACCTCGACTCATCTCACAGCGCCTCGTCCCGCGCGCCGATCTCGCGGGTTGGCAGTGGGCGCGTTGACCTCGTCCATGCCGCCGCCGTTCAGACCGTCGCCTACGACCCGGACGGCCTGGGGAACATCTCCTACGGCTTTCAGGCCGTCGCCACCGACGCCTTCACCGCCACGCGCACCCTGCGCGTCGCCAACAAGTCGAGCGAGACGCGCTCGTATGCCCTCACCTGGGGCTGGGCCATCACGCCCACCAACGCGGCGCAGGTCAGCCTGAGCTTCGTCCCACCGACTGTGACCCTCGCGCCGGGCGCGGCCACCGAGGTCGCGGTGACGCTGGCCCTCCCATCGAGCGCGCTGCCCACCTTCGGGCTGAGCGGCGCTAATATGGGGAGCAGCGCCGCCCTGGGCGCCTCCGAGATCGCGGGCTACATCTATGTCACGCAGCAGGCGGCGGGCGGCGATAGCCTGCACGTGCCGTTCTACGTCCTCGGCCGCCGCGCGTCGAACGTCGCCACCGACAAGCCGGCCCTCGCCCTGGCCGGGCGCGGCCCCGACCACGCGGGTACGCTCACCCTCACCAACACATCAAGCTACAGCGGGACAGCCGAGGTGTTCACCCTCATGGGCGAGGACCCGTCGGAGAGCGGCTTTGCCAGCGCGATAGATGTTGGGCGGGTGGGCATCCGCGCGCGGGGCAGCGTCCTCGACTTTGCCGTCCAGAGCTACAGCCCGCGCGCCGTCCCCCTGGCCGCGGTTTACATCGTTCACCTGGACACGACCGGCGACGGCATCGCCGACTGGCAGCTGTTCAACTTCGACGACCGCGCGGCCACGACGGGCGGCGTCTCCGGTCGCAACCGCACGTACCTGTGCCCGGAGAGCGTCAAGCTCGACATCGTCGCCCTGAATTCGCCGCCCCTGCCGAGCGGCTGCGTCGCCGAGCTGCCCACCGACTTCACGGCGAACAGCAGCGTGACGATCTTGAGCCTGCGCGCCGCCGATGCCAACCTGGGCGGCGCCGCCCCGCTGCGCTTCTACATCACCACGCTCGACTGGATCAAGGACTACACGACGTTCGCGGATCGCGCGCCGGATCGCGGCTGGTACGCCTACGACCCCGGCCACCCGCGCCTGCAATTTGAGAAGACGAGCGTGACTGTGCCGCCGCAAAGCGCGACGACAATCGCAGCCTGGGCTACGGCGCCGCCGACAGCATTCACGAGCGGCGGCACGGAGCAGGGCCTGCTCATCGTCCACCGTAACAACACGCCCGGCGACCGCGAGGCAGACACCGTCGCCGTCACCGCGCCCGCCCTCTACCTGCCGTACCTTCTTGGCGGACAAGAGCGTCCATAGATAAAAGGAGTGCGACGCATGCGCTTGAAGATACGCCGACTGCTGATTGCCAGTCTCGCGGCGATGACGATTGCCGCTGCTCTACTGCTTGGCCTGACTCGGGGTGCGCCCGCCGACGCCCAGGGGCCGGCCGCTGACCCGGCCGCCCTGAGCCGCGCCCTGACCGCGCACGGCAAGACGACGACCGCCGAGGACGACGCCCTCGCGCGTCTCAGCCCGCGCCTCCTGCCCCAGGCGCGGAGCGGCAGCCAGGACACCATTTATGTCAGCGTCCTCGCCCGCCCCGGCGTGTCCCTCGACGGCGTCGCCGAGGGGTGGCGCGCTCTCAAGACGCCCATCGGCGCGAACCGCATCCTCGCCGCGAAAGTGCGCCAGGACCGCCTCATCAAGCTCGCCTCGCTGCCTGGCGTCGTCGGCGTCATGCCCACCGCGCCGACCGCCGCCGAGCGGGCGCAGACCCGCAACGCGGCGGCGGGGCGCAAGGCAGGGGCCGCGCACAAGGCCGCCGCCGCCCCGACGAAGGCTGACGCGCCGGAACTGTGGTACTCGTCCCAGGCGCTCGGCGTCAACCGCGCCGCCGCCAACGGCTACGACGGCAGCGGGGTCATTGTCGGCGTGACCGACGACGGCGTGGACTTCGGCCACCCCGACCTCCAGGGGACGTTCGCCACGGACCCGCACCCGGAGTCCCCCTACTACGGCTTCCCGCTGGTGTACGACGACGAGTCGGCGGCGGCCTACGTCCTGAGCGGCGGCGACCCGGCCGGCACGAACTATGCCGCCAGCGCCGCCACCTTCACCTCGCCGGTCGCGTATGGCATGACCGGCACCGTGACGATCCAGGTACCCGCCTACATTGGCGACGCCACACTTCAGCCGACGCTGACGCCGACAACCGTCGCCGAGACGATCACCTTCCGCAACACCAGCCGCTCCGGCGTCATCCACTACGGCGCGCACCCCGACTCGACCCTGTGGCGCGTGGAGGACATCGGCGGCGAGACGTTCACCGTCCCCGCCCTCTTCCTCCTCTCCGACGACACCACATCCGGCGCCTACGATAGTGTCTACGTTGACCTGGGCCGCCAGAGCCGCAGCTACCGCATCGAAGCGACCTACGACTTCACCACGATCCGCCCGGCGCGGCTCGGCCCGGGGCAAGACCCGACGGTCGCCAGGGACCTGGACGGCGACAGTCTCGCCGACATCTCCGGCGGCATCATCTACTTCATCGCCGACGGCCACAGCCAGGTTCCGATCCTCGACTGGCTGTGGGGCGCGTCGGATAGCTTCCCACCGCCGCCCGCCGGGTCCCTCGTCGCCTTCTTCGGCGACTTCGGCGGCGCCGAGCATGGCACGGCGGTCGCGTCCCAGATCGTCGGCCAGGGGCGCATCCGCAGCCGCTTCGGCCAGGGATCGAGCGTCCCTGCCCTACGCGGCGTCACCGACGGCGACTCGGTCATGGGCGGCGAGACGCCGGGTCTCGCGCCGGGCGCGAAGATTTTCGCCTCGACTTACCTGGGCGACTACCCCCAGTGGGTCGCCATGACCTACGGCTACGACGGCCACGCGGACAGCGGCGACGACGCCCAGATCCTGTCCAACTCCTGGGGTGACACCGGCTTCCCGGCGAGCATGGACGCCGGCGGCTTCGCCACCCAGCTCAACGCTGTCGTCCCCAATGTCCTGATCATCGCCTCGGCCAGCAACGGCGGCGCGGGCTACGGGACGATGAGCGCGCCCGGCACGGCCGGGACGGCGCTGGCCGTCGGCGCAGCGACGCAGTTCGGGACCACCACCGACTCCTCTATCATCAGCTCGACCGTCCAAATCACGAACGGCAACCCGGCCTCGTTCACATCGCGCGGCCCCGACCTGCGCGGGCGGCCCGGCGTCGCCGTCGTGGCGACCGGCGACTCGGCCTCCGGCGCGTACCCGCTGAACCTGTCCATCGGCCCCGACGGCCGCCTCAACGGCAACAACGCCTGGCTCGCATTCGCCGGAACCAGCCAGGCCGCGCCCCAGGCTGCCGCCGCCGCCGCCCTCGTCTACCAGGCGTACCACGAGCGGACGGGGACGACGCCGACGTGGAGTACGGCGCGGGCGCTGCTGCAAGGCACGGCGACGGATGTCGGCGAGAACCCGGCCGTCCAGGGCGCGGGCGAGGTAAACGCGGACGCAGCGACGGCGGCGGCGGGCGGGCTGTACGCCGCGTCCGTCGCGCCGGGCGAGTGGCAGGTCGGCGACTATCGCGGGACGGCCTACCTGGCCTTCCCCAACGTCGCCCGCCGCGGCCAGAGCTACAGCCAGGTCTACACCCTCACCAACAGCTCGCCCGTCACCCTGACCTACGAGCTGGCGAGCGACGCCCTCACGCCCATAGACAGCCAGGAGTGGACGCTTGGGACGGACAAGGCCAGGGAGAGCCGCTACAGCCCCTACCGGCCCGACTACCTGATTCTGCCGGAGAAGATCAGCATCCCGGCGGGGACGGACATGATGCGGGTGGCGCTGGCGCAGCCCTTCGCCGCCTTCTGCAACGAAGACCCGGCCGGCCTGCACATCGGCTGCGGGCGGGCGGGCAAGAGCAGCTGGAGCCTGTCGGCGTACCAGTGGCTCGACTGGAACCACAACGGCCGCGTCTGGACCGACCGCAACGGGAACGGCGTCGTCAACACAGGCGAGTTGGACCTGCCCGCCGCGCTGCCCGGCCAGCTCACGCCCGACCCCAACACTTCGCGCGAGCTGAACCCCCTGGGCGTGTCCTGGCTCGGCGGCAACAGCCAGGACCTGCGCATCTTCCGCCCGACGGAGCAGGGCGCCGACGGCCTGATGCTCGGCGTCAGCCACCAGCGCTACCAGACCGGCGCCCCGCCCACCGACATGCTCAAGCTCAAGGCGACGTACTACAAGCGGCTGCCCTGGTCGCCGCTGACCCTGGACAGGGCGAGCCTCGTCCTCGCGCCCGGCGAGACGGCGACGTTCCGCGCCACGTTCAACGTCCCCAACGACTGGCCCTACGGCTACTACGAGGGCAGCATCCGCGTCAAGGCCACGCCGCCCCGCAGCCACGACGCCGGCGTGCGCATCCTGCACGCCGCCGCCGGTGTCGGGCCTGTGGATGTCTACGTGGACAACAGCGCGACGCCCGCCGTGTCCAACCTGGCCCTGGGCGACATCGGCCCCAGCGCCTACCTCGACCTCTACCCTGGCTCCCACGTCATCCGCGTCGCGCCCCACGGTAACCCGGTCTCAGCCGCCGTCCTCTACCAGGACGTGACCGTCGCCGAAGGCACGGAGTACACCCTGGCCGCCGTCACCACCGCCGACGGGCCGGCGCTCCAGACAATCGTGGACGGCAACCGCACGTTGCCGAGCGGGCAGAGCCGCATTCGCTTCGGCCAGCTCTCGCCCGACCTCGGCAAGGTGGACGTGTACGCCAACGGGCGCAAGCTCTTCGCCAACCTCGACTACCACGACATCGCCCGCTACGCCACACTGCCCGATGGGACCTACACCCTGACCGTCACCCACGCCGGCGGGGCGACGCCGCTCCTCACCCTCGGCCCGACGCCCCTTAACGGCGCGAGCCTGACCGTCTACGCCGTCGGCCCGGCCGCCGCGCTCCAGGGCGTGACGGTCCCGGGCCGCCCCCGCGCCCACGTCCCCACCCACACCAGCGAGCTCCCCGTCGTCGCCAACGTCGCCGCCGCGAGCGACCTGGGCATCGGCCACGCCGTGCGCCTGGGCGGAACGCCACCCACAGACGCCCCGTATGACAACGGCCGCGTCTTCGGCCTGACGGACTGGCTCGGCAACGGCGACGCCACCCAGGGCGACTGGCGCTCGTTCTACGTGGACGTGCCCGACACGGCCGCGACGAGCGGCGCGCAGGCCCTCGTGCACTCGGTCTGGCAGAGCTTCCCCACGGACATTGACGTGGCGGTCTACGGCCCCCAGGCGCGGCGCATCGAAAACGGCCAGCCCGTTGACGACGTGGGCTATCCGGTCGACCCGGCCGTCGCCGGCCCGTATGACCTCGCGCTCAAGGCGCGCAGCGTGGACACCCTGCACGACGCCGACGGCAGCAGCGCGACGCCGGGCCAGGCATACAGCTTCCAGACCGCCACCGGCGGCACGGCGGAGTGGCTCAGCGCGCCCCTGACGAAGGGCCTCAACCTCTTCGCCATGCAGAATGTCTTGTACGGCGGACAGTCGCCGGCCGGCGTGCCGTTCACGACCACCGTCGGCTCGGCGGTCATCTCGCCCACCGCCGTTGCCTTCACCGCGCCCGGCCCCAGCGGCTCGTTCCAGGTCGGCCTCACCGCCTCCCTGGACCTGGACGGCCTGGCGGCGCAGGCGTATGGCCTCAGCGCGCCCGAAGTCCACCGCGACGCCGTCGGCCAGGCGAGTCCGGCCGGCAGCCTGTCGGACCCGAACGGCAACAAGACGTACCCCGTCACGGTGCGCAACAGCGCCCTGCTCGACATTGACCTCCAGCCCAACGGCAGCTTCACGGGCTACGACCTGGACCTGTACCTCCAGGTGCGGAACCCGAGCGGCCTGTGGGTGACGCTCACGCAGTCGGCGAGCGCCTCGGCCCACGAACACATCGCCATGCCCATGCCGGCGGCCGGCGAGTACCGCGTCCTGGTCAACGGCTACAGCGTCCCGCCCGGCGCGACCTACACCCTGACCATCCTCAACGTGGACGGCGCGGACTTGCAGGTCAGCGGCGTCACCGCCGATCCGCTGCCCGCCGGCGCGGCGACGCGCTTCACAGTGCGCTACAACGCGAACTTCATCGGGACGCGCCAGGGCATCATCTACTTCGGCCCGAAGGACGCGCCGACGACGTTCCGCGTCCCCGTCACCATCACCGGGACGCGCGCCTACCTCTTCATGCCGCTGCTGCAACGGTAGGCCCGCACTCTGCCCCTCTCCCTAACCCTCTCCCAAAATGGGCGAGGGAACCAGTCCCTCCTCCATCCCCGCCCCCTTCCTCCCCCCACGTGCGGGGGAGGAAGGGGGAGCCGAGCGGAGCGAGGCGGGGGGGGTGGGGGCAGGCGCCATCGCCGCCATTCATCTGTCCCCCCTCTCCCGTTCTGGGAGAGGGGGCAGGGGGAGAGGGGACGCAAGTCCCTCACCCCAACCCTCTCCCACAGGGCGAGGGGGCCAGTCCCTCCTTTTTGCACTTGCGGCGGTGTGGGTATACAATCGGCTCCTGCCGCCGGCCGCGAGCGCTGCCGCTCGCGCCGTCCATCTAGACACAGGAGTCTCGATGAGTCCGCCGTTCCCCTGAGCGACACCCCTCACGTGTCTGCCCCATCCGTCTGACCCTGCGCCGCCAGTGGCGCCCGGTAGCCGTTGAGCCGCCGGCCCCTATCCACACACCGGGGCTATGACAGCCCCCCAGAATCTGGAGCCAGAATGAGAAATCTCAGACGCTTCGTGCTGCCCCTCGCGGCGGCGGCGGCCATCGTCGCCGTCCTGGTACTCTCCCTCGCCGCGCTCCGCCCCGCCACCGCCCAACCCCCGGCGCCGGGCGACAAGCAGGCCGAGAAGATCAGCGCGACGACCGACGCCGCCTACGAGAAGATGTCGCCCACCGTGCGCGACGCCGCCAAAGCCGGCGGCGCCGCCGTGATCGCGGTCGTCATTGACGCCGACATGGGCGTGGATGTGACCCCCTACGCCGTCAAGGCCGTCTCGGCCAAGCTGCCGACGCTGGACGCCGAGGTCATCCTCGCCCAGGTCAAGGGCAGCGCGCTGACCAAGATCGCCTCCCTGCCCGGCGTCAATCGTGTCGCATCCGCCGCTCCCGGCGACAGCACTGTCGCGCCGCCACCACCACCTTCCTCGGACCCCAAGCCCAAACCCTCACTCGATCAGCAGCGCGCACGCATAGAGCAACTGCGCCAGATCGCCAAGCCCTGGGACGCCGCCAAGGAACCCGCCGCTGCTAAGCCAAGCGCCTGGTATGACGTCGGCCCCAACCACGAGAGCCAGCGCGCCTGGATGAAGGGCTTCCAGGGCCAGGGCGTCAATGTCTCTGTGATTGACAGCGGCGTGGACGTGGCCCACCCCGACTTCTGGGGGACGTGGGCGACGGTTGAAGACAGCGCGTCGCCGTACTACGGCTGGCCGATGGCCTTCGACCCGTTCTCGATGCAGCTGTATGTGCTGGACGCCAACCTTGGCACGCCGTACCTCGCCACGGGCGCCGCGTGGTACGTGGACAGTACGGCGGCTCCCGAAATATACCGTTCCTTCCCGGACGTCCAGGCCGGGGTCGCGCGGGCGAAGTACGCGACCTTTGCGTTTGCCGAGGGCCGCGGCGGCAAGGTTCCCGGCGTCAGCCACGAGTACAAGTTCAAGGACACCAGCCTGAGCGGCGTCTACCACTTCGGCAGCCATCCCGACCAGAGCCTGGCCCGTCTCTACGGGCAGTCCCCGGCGGTGCTCTTGGTGGACGAACACACGGCGGGCGTCTACGACACCGTCTACGTAGACCTCGACAACGACTACGACTTCACCAACGAGAAGCCGGTGACGAAGGCCTCGCCCCTGTCGTACCGCGACATGGACGGCGACGGCCAGCCGGACATCTCCGGCGGCGGCATCTACTTCATCGCCGACGGCGAGAACCCGATCCCCGGTACTCCTGTTCTTTACGGCAGCGCGGCCGTGCCGCCGGCGGCGGCGTCGCTCGTCGCCTTCATGGGGTCATTCGACGAAGAAGACCACGGCACCCTTTGCGCGTCGAACGTTGTCGCTCAGGGCAAGATCAACGGCTTCGCGCCGCTCTACCAGGACCTCCCCAACGGCCCGCCTGGCGTCACCCTCGGCGGCGCGCCGAAGGCCAGGCTCGTCCCCATCGGCAACATCTATCAGAGCGACCAGAGCATTCTGGATGCGTGGCGCCTGTCAATGCTTGGGTACGACGGGCGCCCAGGTACAGTGGACGACATCCAGATCGCGAGCAACAGTTATGGTTTCTCGGCAACGGTCAATGGTGGCTGGGACAACTACAGCCGCTACCTGGACCGCTACCAGCGCCGACTCAACCCGACGACAACCTTCCTGTTCTCGACTGGCAACGGCGGCCCGGGCTATGGCACGGTGACCTCTCCGTCGCCTAACGTCGGTATCAAGGTGGCTGCGTCCACCCAGTTTGGCTCGACCGGCTGGGATTCCATCACCCGCACGGACCAGATTCCTTTCGGCGCGGTCATCCCGTTCAGCAATCGCGGTCCTGACGCGCGGGGAACCGTTGGCGCTGATATTGCCGCTGACGGGGCTTTCGCCTCAGGGGATGTACCCATCAATATTGGTTTCGATGGCAACTACGCCTGGACGACGTGGGGCGGCACCAGCCGCTCGACCCCCGTCGCGGCGGGAAACCTGGCCCTGGTCTATCAGGCGTTCAAGGGGAAGAACGGCCGCTGGCCGACGTACCAGGAGTCGCGCGCGCTGCTCAAGGCGGGCGCGCAGACGACGGGCAGCGACATGTTCGTCGCTGGTCCCGGCCGCGTGGACGCTGACACCTCCACCGACATCGCGTCCGGCCGCCAGGGCGTCTACGCCCTGCCCGACGAGTGGCGCGTCGGCGATTACCGGGGCCGGGAATATCCGGCCTTCGCCAACATCATCGCCCCCGGCGCCAACGACACCCAGAACTTCACCCTCAACAACCCGAGCGACCACGCCGTAGACGTGACCCTGACGGCCGACGTCGTGCGCCGCTTCGACCAGCGCGAATTTCCGTTCACCACCAAGCCACTCAGCGAAGAAAGCGCGTACACCTTCAACGCGCCAGACTATCTCATCCCGCTGGACAACATTCCCGCTGACACCGATCTGGTTCAGGTGTCGGCGATCTTCCCGTTGAGCCAGATGGACCCGACCGGGAAGTACTCGGCGGACAACCGCTGGCGCCTGCTCATTTACGACTGGACCGACATCAACGGTGACGGCCAGCTGTGGATTGACAAGAACAGCACCGGCGTCGTCAACCACAAGGAGATAGTCCCGTTACAGCCGGCTGACATTGATGGGACTCCGGCTCTCAACTGGGCCGAGACCGAGATCGAGCGCTGGGAGTACGAGCGCGTGGGGTACAGTTACCCCTACGGCACGGCTCTCAAGGTGCAGATGCAAAACCCGACACAGCACATGCACAACGGACTGTTCATCGGTTTGCAGCACCGAGCGAAGACATCGGCGGCGCCAACGACGACATTACAGATCAAAGTCGAGTTCTTCAAGCGCGAGGCGTGGCCGTGGGTCAGCTTCGCCTCGGACCACCTGACCATCGCGCCGCGCTCCGTGGCGACAGCGACGGCGACCATCGCTATTCCCGCCAACACGGCGGCCGGCGAGTACGACGGCGCGATCCGCGCGACCTACGCCGGCCGCGCGCCCTACGGCGTCTTCATGCCCCTCATCGCCGTGGCGACGAACCTCACCCAGCCGGCGCCCACGAAGAGCGGCGGCAGCGGCGGCCTCCAGATCCCCGACCGCGTCAACACCATCCCGGTCGTCGCCAGCGTCGCCGCGCAGTACAATTTCAGCGGCACAGTGACTCTCGGCGGCGTGAACGCCAACGACCCGCGCGACCCGTACAACAATGGCGTCGTGCGCGGCGACTTCGATTGGAGCTGGCGCGCGGAGTCCGGCGACTGGCGTACCTTCTTCTTCGACGCGACCCAGTCGCCCATCAGCGGCACCAAGCTCCTGACGCGCAACGTCTGGAACGACGCCGCGCCGCCGACTGACATTGACACCATTCTCCTGGGGCCGACGAGCGACCGCTTCAGCGACCCCAACAACCCCGGCAACTCGACGAGCAACTGGGCCGATCCGGCCTACTTCGGCCCGTACACCCTCGCCCAGGTTGGCCGCAGTGTGATCCGCAACACCGGCGCTGGCGTCTGGCGCTTCCAGACGGCGACCGGCGGACCGGAAGAGTGGGTCGCGGGCGAGGCCAGGGACGGCCTGCACGCCATCCGCCTGCACAACGTCCTCTTCGATGGCGACAAATTCGACGTGCCGTACACGACGACCGTCGGCGCGGCCACCGTGTCGCCCTCGGCCATCAACGTGACCAAGAGCGTCACCTCGACCGCCACCATCAGTGAGTGTTCGCCGCTGACGTTCAGCGCGACGATGGACCTACCCGGCCTGAGCGTCCAGGGCTTCGGCCTGAGCAAGCCCCAGGTGTATCCGGCGGAAACCGTCAACCAGGACGACCCCAACGACCCCAGCACATCCAGCTACAAGCGCGTGTTCACCGTCAGCCACGCCTCACGCCTGACGGTCAGCATTGACGGCGGCAGCAGCGGCGATGTTGACCTGTACCTACTGCGCGACAGCAACAACGACGGCGTCTTCACCTTCCCCACCGAGGTGGTCGCCTCCAGCACCTCCTCGACGGCGCAGGAGACGGTCAGCCTGACCCGCCCTATGGATGGCAAGTACGAGATCATGGTCCACGGCTACAGCGTACCCGGCGGGACGCTGACGTTCAAGCTGACGCTGGACCTGGTGCAGGGCTACGACGTGACGGTGCGCAACGTGCCGAGCGGCCCGCTGCCGGCCAACACGCCGGCCCACTTGCAGGTGTGCTACCAGAAGACGATCAGCCCCGGCGACCTGCTGCAAGGCGACGTCCTGCTCGGCCCGTCGGTAGCCCCGTCCACGTTCACCGTGCCGATCATCGTCAAGGCCACCGCCCCACCGGCGGCCAAACCGTAGGTCGGTCTTGGTAGAGACGCGCCCTGGCGCGTCTCTACCAGTGCTGGCGGTGGAGTGCCAATTCCACCGCCCCTCGGAGGCGCTGGAGATGGCTCTCCAGCGCCAGCCTAATTGCGGCGACAATTCGGTAAGATTCATCCGTCGGCAAACAAGCCCCCGACAGAGCGTCACCGCTCCGCCGGGGGCTTGCTGTAGAGTAGGGTGAGGTGTTGGACCACGAAAGGCGCGAAAAGGACACGAAAAACGCGAAAAAGAGTCGCCCAGCGTGTGCCTTTCGCGCCTTTCGCGGACTTTCGTGACCTTCGTGGTTCGCAGACTCAGCGCCCGAGAAACTATCGTGACAATAAGCCTGGGCTGTCTACGTTCGGGATGACAGCGATTCTCGCCTAAGGCGCGTCGCAGGTCACGAGGCGCTGGCCCTGGGCATAGTACGTGACCTCGCGCCCGCCCGCCCGCAACACGATCTCCACCGCCGTCACGAGCGCGGGCTGGGTGTAGGGGACTTTGCCCGGCGTTCGACGCGCCGTGCAGTTGAAGACGCCGATGGGGACTTCGTCGCGGGTGACGCTGACCACCTCGACCGTGTCCGTCGCCACCTTCAGTCGCCCCGCCAGATCGGCCCGCGCCCGCTCGCCAAAGGCCGCATCATCCATGAATCGCGAGGGCGTCGCCACGACGATGACGCGCGGCGCGGCGGTAGACAGGGTGGGCAGCGGTGTGCGCGGCGGGGGCAGCGGCGCCGGCGGCACGGGTTGGGTCGGCAAGATGGGCGGCTCAGTCGGGGATGGCGTGGGGCGCGGGGGCGCCGAGGAGACGGGCGTTGGCGATGGGGTGAGAGCAGCGAGGGCGGGCGGGGGCGCTACGGTCGTAGGGGCTGGTGGTGTCGCGGCGCCGAGAGCCGCCGGAGCGGGCGGCGCGGGCGCGCAGCCTCCCAGAATGACCGCCAGCGCACCCGCCAGGATAACCAGCCCAACAACCCACCGCGCCATAGCCTCGTTCTTCCTCTCGAAGAAAGCCCCACCCTATAGGGAGGACGCCGGCGGCGCGGCGTTTGTTCCGCCTACACCGCCGATGGCTCTGTCTCTAGCTCGGCGAGCAGGCTGCGCAGGTCCAGGGGGCGCGTGACCATCTGCAGCTCGCCGTTGCGGCGCGGCCAGTCCTGCGGGTCGCGGTCACGGTAGATTTCGATGCCGTTGCCGTCCGGGTCGCGGAAGTAGATCGCCTCGCTGACGCCGTGGTCGGACGCGCCGTCAATAACCACGCCGTTCTCCAGGACGCGCTTGAACGTGCGCGCCAGCTCGCGGCGGTTGGGCAGCAGGATGGCGATGTGGTACAGGCCCGTCGTGCCGGGCGCCGGCGGCCGCCCGCCCTGGCTCTCCCACGTGTTCAGCCCGATGTGGTGGTGGTAGCCGCCCGCCGACAGGAATGCCGCCTGGCGGCCGTAGTACTGCACCACCTCGAAGCCCAGGGCATCGCGGTAGAAGCGCACGGCGCGGTCAAGGTCCGCAACCTTCAAGTGGACATGTCCAATCTTCGTGTCGGGATGGATGCTCTCAGCCATGCTAACTCTCCTAACTGCTAGAGGGGCCGGTAGAAAATAACGGTCGGGTCGAAGGAGCCGTCGGCGTTGCGGGCGTAGCCGGGGATGCTGCCCAGGCGCGTGTAGCCGATGCGCTGGTATAGCGTCTCCGCCGCGTCGCCCTCCCGCGTGTCCAGCACGAGGAGCTTGCGCCCATCGGCGCGCGCCGCGTCCTCGACCGCCGCCATGAGCGCCTGAGCGATGCCGCGGCGGCGGTACGCCGAGTGGACGAGCAACTTCTGGACCTCAGCGCGGTGTGAGCCGTTCGGGCGTGTCTCCAGGCCCAGGGCGACGGTGCCGACGATGCGGCCGTCACACCAGGCGACGAGCAGGAGGCGCTCGCCGTCCGCGACCTGGTCGAGGGCCTTGGTCCAGTAGGCCCGCGCCTCGTCGGCGGACAGCGGGGGGAGAAAGCCGACGGACGCGCCGTTGTCAACGCTGTCCTGCAACACGGCCACCAGCCCGTTCATGACGGCCGGCGCTTCCTCGCGATTCACTGGGACGATGGTGACGGGCGCGTTCATAGTCGGCTTACTCCACGCGATCTGTTTCAACGTCGGGCTGCTCGCCCAGGAACTCGTACCAGCGGGCCTTCGCGCACGGGTAGTGCTTGGCTGCTTCCACCAGGTCCATGAAGCCGACGATGTTCTGCTCGAAGCGGTCGGCGAGTTGCGGGTTGGCGATGCGGCCCTCGGCGTCGAACGCCTGGTGCGCCTGGGCCAGAGAGAACATTTCCGGGAAGACGCGCGCGCCCAGGTGCTCCAGGGGGATGCGCAGCGCCCACAGGCCGCGGTTGCCGCCGGCCATGGAGGGCGAGGCCGACAGCAGCAGACCGTGGCGGCCGTTGAACGGCTGCGGCTTGGCGCGCGAAACCCAGTCAATGGCGTTCTTGATGACGCCGGGCATGGAGGCGTTATACTCCGGCGAGGCGATCACGAACGCATCGTTCGCCTCGAGACGGCGCCGAAACTCCTGCGTCCCAGCCGGCAGGCCCACGCCATGCTCGACATCCTGGTCGAAGGACGGCGCATCGAAATCTTCCATCGAGGCAAAGTCCACAATCCCGCCGTGGCGCTCGATGACCTGGGCGGCCAGGCGCGCCAGGCGCACGTTTAGAGAATCGTCCCGCAGCGACGCGCCAAAGACGAGGAAATGCACCGGCTCGCGCGTCTGTCCACCATTCGAACTATCCAGTGACGCCGACATTGAAACCTCCAGTTTGCTAGGCTTGGGAAAGAGTAAGGCGTTGTTTGCTGCCTAACCACAGTCTACGTCATTGGCATCCCGCCGACTGTCCTTGCGAGCGTCCTTTGCGCGCCTTCCCTGGTTTTCGCTGCCTTTCGTGGCCTTTGTGGTTTGAGGGGGCCACTTGTGGCCTGGAACTTGCTGCTTCTCCGTCGGCGCTCCGCATGACAAGCGGGGCGCTGAGCCGGCGGACCGCGAAGGGACCACGAAAGTCCGCGAAACGCACACGGGGAGGCGACTCTTTTTTCGCGTTTTTCGCGTTCTTTTCGCGCCTTTCGCGGTCCCTTCGCTAACGCTGCTCAGAACACATAGGACACGCCGTCATTGCGAGTCGGGCCTCGCCGCCGAAGCAATCTCACGCTCGGTGAACTATACGCTATGCCTGGGCTAGAGCGTCTATCGCAACGGCGGGGGATTGCTTCGCTGACGCTCGCAATGACAGCTTGGGCTATTGCAGGAGAGAACTCATGAAAAGCTTCTTTGAGACGCGACCGGTTGTTGGATCCGTCATTCTGTGGGCCGCGTGGGTTCTGTTCGTCACGCTGGGCGCGCTCGTCCTGGCCGCCTTTGTCCCCGGTCTACCCGGCTATGGCGCGGGCGTGAGCGCCAGCCTGGTGCTCATTCTCGTCGGCGTCGTCCTCGTGGCCGGCCTGCTCGCCGCCTTTCGCTGGTGGCGGATGGCCGGCTTCGTCGGGCTGTCGCAGTGGCGCGACCTGCGCCTGCTGTGGCTGCCGCTGCTCACGCTGCCCCTGCCCTTGCTGGGCGGGCTGCGTCCCCTCGAACGATCGGCGCTTGGCATCCTGATCGTCGGCTATCTTGCCACGGGCTTCGTCGAGGAGGGGCTGTATCGCGGCGCGATCCTGGGGCTACTCCGCCCGACGGGCATCTGGCGCGCGGTCATCCTCTCCTCGCTTTTGTTTGGGTTGGCGCACCTGGGGAACATCCTGCTGCGGGGAAACCCCAGCCTGGTCGCGCTCCAGGCCCTCGGCTCCGCGACGGGCGGCGTGGGCCTGGCGGCGTTGCGGCTGCGCACGCGGACCATCTGGCCGCTGATTGCCATCCACGCCCTGAACGATCTGTTCCTGCAGATGGGAACCCTGCCCGTTCCGTTGGTTGACGCCGCCCACGACATCATTCTGCTCGTCTACGGCATCTATCTGCTGCGCCCCAGCATCCTCCCCCAGATCGAGGCCGAGCCGGACGAGCTACGCTCTCTCGAACCCCGCCGCGCCTAGCCGCGCGCGCCGCCAAGGTTCACCGCTGTGCCGACGTTGTTCGCCAGCGCCTTGAGATAGACATGGTAGCCGGCGGCCAGGTCTTCGACGGCCAGGCCGAGGGACTTGAACAGGGTGATGTCCGCCGGACTGCGCCGCCCCTCGACGCGCCCGATGAGCAAGTCACCCAGCTCCCCCTGGATGTGGCTGTCGTCCACCGCGCCCTCGTGTTTGGGGAACAGGAAGTCGCCGGCCTCGTTCAGCGCCGACTCGCGGCGGTCCACATACATCCGCGACCGGGCCACCGCCTGGGTGTCTAGCTCGCGGGCGAACGGGACACTCGACCCGACCGCGTTGACGTGCGCCCCCTCCGCGATCCAATCCCCCTTCAGCACCGGCTCCGCCGCCGAGGTCACGGTGCAGATGAGGTCCGCGCCGTCCACGGCCGCCTGCGCCGACCCCGTGACCTCGATCTCGACATTGTGACACTCGCCCTTGCGCGCGGCAAACTCCTGAGCATTGTCGGGCGTGCGGCTCCAGACACGGACACGGCGGATGGGGCGGACGCTGAGCATGGCTGCCAGGTGCGTCTCGGCCTGGACACCGGAGCCGAGGATCGCCAGGTCGCCGGCGTCCTCCCGCGCCAGCGCCCGCGTCGCCACCCCGGTGACGGCGGCCGTCCGAATCGCCGTAATGGCGGATGCGTCAATGATCGCCAGCGGCCGGCCGTGGTTCGTCTCGAACAGCATCACCGCGCCCTGGTGAGAGTCATACGGGGTATCGCGGTTGCCGGGGAAGACGCTGACGACCTTCAGGCCCATCACCGACATCTCGCCGCCGACGAAGGCCGGCATCATGCCCAGCGCCCCGATGCGGTCGGGCAGCCACATGATCGGGCGCAGCGGCAGAATGGCGTCGCCCCGCGCCAGCGTCTGCAACGCGTCGGACATGACCTCGATCGCGTCGGTCATGGGCAACAGCGACGCCACTTCGTCGCCGTTAAGGACCAGGACATTCACAGGGGGCGCCAGACTACAGGATTTCCAGGTAGTGGTCCACTTCCCACTGGCTGACCTGGGTGCGGTACTCGTTCCATTCCTCCATCTTCGCGCGTCGGAAGGACTCGTAGGCGTGGGCGCCTAGCGCCTGCTGGATGACCTCGTCCTTCGCTAGCTCATCCAGGGCTTCCTTGAGGGAGCCGGGCAGCGTGGCGACGCCGCGCTCCAGTAGCTCCTCCGCATCCCAGTGGAACACATCCTCTTCGACGGGCGGCGGGGGCTGCATGTTTTGGTTCAGCCCGTCGAGGCCGGCGTGGAGCATGGCCGCGAAGGCCAGGTAGGGGTTGCAGCTCGGATCGGGGCAGCGCAGCTCCAGGCGCGTGCTCAGCTCGCGGCCGGGCGAGTAGCGCGGAATGCGGATCAAGGCGGAGCGGTTGATCTGCGCCCAGCACACGTAGACCGGCGCCTCATAGCCCGGCACCAGCCGCTTGTACGAGTTGACCGTCGGCGCGACGAGAGCGGCGAGGGCGCGCGCGTGCGCCATCTGCCCGGCCATGAACGAGTAGGCCATCGGCGAGAGCTTGTAGGGGTCGTCGGCGCGGTAGAACAGGTTCTGGCCGTCGCGGAAGAGGCTTTGGTGGGTGTGCATGCCGCTGCCCGCGATGCCATAGATCGGCTTGGGCATGAACGTCGCGTACAGCCCGTGGCGTTGGGCAATCGCCTTCACGGTGTACTTGAAGGTGACGGCGTTGTCCGCCGAGGTCAGGGCATCGGCATAGCGGAAGTCAATCTCGTGTTGACCGGGGCCAACCTCGTGGTGGATCATCTCCACTTCCAGCCCCATGTCTTCGAGGGCGCGGGTAATGTCCTGGCGCACCAGGCTGGCTTCGTCGCGGGGGGAAATGTCGAAGTAGCTGCCGACATCGTGGGGCGCGGGGCGGATGCGGCCATTCTCCGGCGTGAACAGGTAGAACTCCAGCTCGACCCCGGTGTTGAAGGTCATCCCCTGCTCGGCCGCGAGATCCACCGCGCGGCGCAGGATTCGGCGCGGGTCGCCGTCGAAGGGGTCGCCGTTCGGCGTGAAAATGTCGCACACGAAGCGGGCCACCTTGCCCGCCTGCCACCCCCAGGGAAGAACACGATACGTTTCGGCGTCCGGCACCAGGAACATATCCGATTCCTGGATGCGGGTAAAGCCCTCGATGGACGAGCCGTCGAACCAGATGCCCCGCTCGAAAGCCTCGGGCAACCGCTCGACGGGCAGTGTCACGCTCTTGATGATGCCCACCACGTCGGTGAATTGGAAATTGACGAACTTCACCTCGTCGGTCTTGGTGCGCGCCAAGACCTCTTTTTGTTCAGGCGTCAGGGCCATATTGCGCTTCCTCCATGTCTGGCAACAAGAATGGCCGCGTCAGGCGGCCACTGTCCAGGTGGTATGGCGGCGATTGTACCTTAAGTCGCGGCGCGTGTCAAAGCTCCACGCCCCTTCCTCCATTGAACACCCGTCGGCCGCGCCTGTCAATGGGCAATCCACACACCAATCGGGGCGCGTTCCGTCTGCGGAAGGCGCCCCCAATCCAGCCTTATTGTTCTGTTGTGTGACGACTACTGCGTCGGCAACCCCGCCGTCTTCCAGGCAGCCCAGCCGCCCAACAAAGCATGGACGTTCTTGTACCCCTTGCTGATCAGTGTGTCTGCCTCACGGGCAGATTCTTGTTCAGACGGTCAGGCACAATAGACGATGAGTTCCTTGTCCTGCGGCAGCCGGCTCAGGTACTTGTCTACCTCGTTCACGGGAACGCTGACTGCGCCCTTGATATGCCCCTGAGCAAACTCCTGCGCCGAGCGCGCGTCCACGAAGAGCACGTTCGGATCGGTCAGCTTCTGCTTGGCATCGTCAAGGTTGATGCGCGGCACATGAGACAACTGCGCATTCGCCGCCGCAATAGCCGTCGGGTCATACTGCGGCGTCGGGATAGCCTGCGCCGGCTTCTGCGCCTGGGACGCTGACTGGGACGCCGACTGGGACGCGGCGACCTGGGCGGAGCTGGACGGGTTGACGGCTTTCCCAAGCGCGAAGCCCAGACCGAGCACCACCAGGACGGCCACCACGCCCAGGATGCCGTACAAGACACGGCGATCCATTCGAACGGTGATCATGCACTTCTCCTTCCATGCGGCGCCGGCATCTTCCGACTGCCGCGAATTCCTGCCTAACTATAGGCCAATCATGTCAAAACGCCAGTTTTCGCGCACCCCCGTCAGACCCCGATGCCCAGCAGCGGGTCGCCGTTGTTCATGGCAAGGGTGCTGACGAGGAACATCACCGTGCCCGTCACCGGCGAGGTCGCGACCTCCGCGATGGCGCCGAGGAAGTCCTCAATGTGGCCGAGCTGCTGACCCGCCGCGACTGTGTCGCCGATGTTCACCGCCGGGTACCACAGCCCGTCGTGGGACGCGCGCAGCCAGACGAACTCGTTGAGGACGCGCGTCGCCCCAGGCGCGGGCGGGGCGGGGGCGCGAGTCAGGCCCAGGTGCGCCAGCGCCCGCTGCAAGCCATCGTACATCGCCTGGCAGTCGGTCGTTGACCACAAGCCCTGCCCGCCGACCTCGGCCAGCACCGCCGGAATGCCGGCCTCCGCCGCGGCGGAGGTTGTCGAGCCGCCGACGACGCTCACGATGATGTTGGGCAGGCCGAACGCCTGGGCCAGGGCCATCGAGCGCTCGAACACGTCCGCGCTATCCGTGCGCCGCAGAATGCTGAACGGAACCAGCGCCTCGTTGAGATCGCCGCCGTGCAAGTCAATGTAGGTGTCGGCGCGGCGGATGAGGTTCTGGAAGATCCAGTCGGCGAGCTGCTGGGCAAAGGAGCCGTGGGGGTCGCCGGGAAACTGTCGGTTGAGATTCTTGTCGTCCGGCGGCGCGATGTAGATGGCGCGCCTGGCGAAGGAGGTCATGCTGACAATGGGCGCGATGACCACCTGGCCGTAGAGTTGCGCCGGCTCCAGCTCGCGCGCCAGCCTGTACGTCGTGTGAATGGCGACATACTCCGCCGCGTGAACGCCAGAGGTCACGACGAGGGTCGGCCCCGGGTGCGCGCCGTTGAACGCGAACAGCGGCATCTTGGTGGCGACGCCGGCCAGTGTCAGGTCCAGCACGGTTTTCGCCGACTGCCCCGGCTCGACCCGCAGCCCCAGAATCTCGAACGTCTCCTTCATGGCCCTCTCCATGTCACATCGGCCGCAGGTACTGCTCGAACCAGTCGAGCATGTCGAGCCACATCTGGCGCGTACCGACAAGTGATGTAACGTAATAGCCCTCGTTAGGATACGCCTTGTAGCGGACCGTCTTGTACTCTTTCTCGAGCGCCGCCGCGAACAGCCGCGACGCCTCCGACTTCGGCAGCAGCCCCTCGCCCTGGATGACGAACGTCGGCGTGGCCGCCTGCCGCGCGTCGTGGATGGGCGAGCACTTGCGGTAGATAGCCGCGTGGGTCTCGTACGGCCCAAACTCATACTCCAGCAGCTTGATGTGCCGCAACTCCTGCTCGTGGTAGGCGTGCTCCCAATCGGCGTAGCCGGACATGGGGATGGCCGCCTGGAACGCGCCTGGCGCCCAGCACACCGCCGACATGCTCATGCAGCCGCCGTAGCTCGTGCCGGTGATGCCCAGGTGGTCGGGGTCCACGAAGTCGAGGCTCTTGAGGTAGTCGGCCCCGGCCAGCACGTCCTTCAAGTCGTCGTGACCCCAGTCGGCGTTGTTGAGGTCCTCGAAGTACTTGCCATAGCCCGAGCTGCCGCGGATGTTGGGCAATAGCACGACGTAGCCCTGCTGAATGAAAAACTGGGCGTAGGGTGTGAAGGCGTCTACGTACTGGCTCGTCGGCCCACCGTGGATCCACAGGATGGCCGGCCGGCGCTCGCCGCGTGGAATATTCTGCGGCCGGTAGAGGTAGGCCGGGATCGGCAGGCCGTCGGAGCTAGGATAGACGACTTTCTCCGGCGCCATCAGCCGCTCGGCGATGTTCCCGCCGGGCGTGGAGTTCGTCAGCCGGCGCGAGGCCCCGTCGGCGACCGAGACGACATACAGGTCCAGCGGCTCCGTGGGCGACTGGAACAGGTAGGCGATCTCCTGGCCGTCCGGCGACCACTGCGGGTAGGCGCACACGCCTTGCGTCGGTTCCACGAGCCGACGGAGGTTGCTCCCGTCTGCGCCGACGACGCACAGGGCCAGCGTCCCATTGTAGTTGGCGACGAAGGCGACCTGGGAGCCGTCCGGCGACCACTGCGCCTCGCTCTGGTCGGCTTCCGCCGCGCAGAGCGGCGTCGGCTCGCCGCCGTCTAGCGCGACGCGCCAGTAGTTGATCCAATTGTTGCGGTGGGAGCGGAACAGGACGCTGCGGCCGTCCGGCGCGACGAGCGGAAAGCCGAACGTCTTGCCATAGTGATAGTCGAAGAAGTCCTCGTCCTGGGCGACCAGCTTCGCGCTGCCTCCGTCGGCCTCGATGACCATGATGTCGTGATCCGCCCAACGCTCGTCGAGCCGAACATAGACGATGCGGCCATCGGTGGGCGTGAACACGGGGTAGACATCGTTCTGCGCGCCCGACGTCAGGCGGCGCGTATGCCCATCGGCCACAGCCACGCGGTAGATGTCGAACGCGCCATAGCGGTTGCCCGAAAAGACGATGGAGCGGCTATCCGGCGACCAGGCGAAGGCGTTGAGGTTGGCGCCAGCGTGACGCGTGAGTTGGCGGCTCTGCCCGTCGGCGGCCGACCACAGCCAGATCTCCGCCGTGCCGCCCTTTTCGGAGAGATAGGCGAGATGCTGCCCGTCGGGCGAGAGACGCGCATTGGGGGTGCCGAGGAAGCGGACGACGCCCATCTCCAGGGTGAGGCGCTGCGGGAAGCCGCCCGCGCGCCCAATGCGCCAGATGTCCTGGGCGCCGCCGAGGGTCGAGACGAAGGCGATGCTTTCGCCATCCGGGAACCACTGGGGCGGCTCAAGATTGACGGCGGGGCGGATGGCGAGAATCTGGTCAATGGTCAGGCGGGTATCGGGGCTGGGCATGGGATGCTCCTTATCGGGGTTCGGGCGCTGGCTCTGGAATGTGCAGGGGTATAACACACGCGGGCGCGTTCGTCAATTCTCAGTCGCGGCCAAAGATTGACCCACCGCCTCCCGCCGCTATAATGGTGCGATAGGGGCAAGCGATCATGAGCAAGAGTGAGTCACGCGCGTGTTGAGAGACGGCCCCGGCCGCTGGTGGCCCGGCGCCGACGCCGTCCTGGTCGTCGTGCTGTTCGTCGGCCTGGCCCTGGTCTACAGCCTGGTCACCCCCGTCTTCGAAGGCTTCGACGAGGTCTGGCACTACGCCTTCGTCCAACACGTCGCCAGCGGCCAGGGTTTGCCGCGCCAGCCCGCCGAGCAGTACCCGCACCTGGCGGCGCAGGAGGCGAGTCAGCCCCCGCTATACTACCTCCTCGGCGCCGCGCTCACCTTCTGGACGCCGACCGATGATTTCGCGCTCTACCTGCGCCAGAACCCGCAGTTCCGCCCGCTCCCGACCCCCTACCAGGATAACCAGAACTACATCGTCCATCCGTCGGCCGAGACGTTCCCCTACACCGGAACGGCCCTCGCCGTCCACCTGACCCGCCTCCTGTCGGTCGTACTCGGCGCGGGAACAGTGCTGTGCGCCTACTGGCTCGGACGGCGGCTGTACCCCAAACGCCGCAGCGTCGCCATCGGCGCGATGCTGCTGACGGCGTTCACGCCGGCCTTCATCTTCAGCAGCGCCCTCGCCAACAACGATATCCTGGTCACGTTCCTGTGCAGCCTGGCCCTGGCGCTGCTGCTGGATGCCGTCGCCCAGCCGGCCTCGCGCGGGCGCGCCATCGTCCTGGGCGTCGTCCTCGGCTGCGCCGCGCTGGCGAAGTTGAGCGGCCTGCTGCTGTGGCCGTTCGCCGCCGCCGTCCTGCTCCTTTGTCCCGTCGTCCGCGATCCGGCCGCTTTGGAAACACGCGAGAGGAATGAAACGCAGACGAATGAAACAGAGAGGAGTGAAACGCAAAGACGCAGAGACGCAAAGGAGGAGAGGGCCGACGTATCTTCTTCCTTTGCGTCTTTGCGCCTCTGCGTTTCATATCTGTTCTCAGGCGAAGGCGGGCTAAACACGGTTGTAGGGCAGATGGCAGTCGTGTTCGGCGTCGCCCTGCTCGTGAGCGGGTGGTGGTTCGCGCGGAACTGGCTCCTGTACGGCGATGTGACGGGTCTCAACATGCACATGGCGCTCATGGGGCGCCGCCCGGACGGCTTCGGGCTGCGCGACATCCTGGGCGAGGCGCAGGGGCTGCGCTGGTCCTACTGGGCCATGTTCGGCTGGTTCAACATCCCCATGCCCACGGCGCTGTACCGCGCCTTTGACATCGCCACCCTCGCCGCCGTCGTCGGCCTCGTGGTGTACATCGCGCGGGCGCTTCGGCGGCGTCGCCCGGCGCGCCTGTGGCCCCTCGCCTACCTGGGCGCGTGGCTCGTGCTCGTCGCCGCCGGCGTGGTGCGTTGGAGCCTGACGACGCCCGGCAGCCAGGGCCGCCTGCTCTACCCGGCCGTGACCGCCATCGCCACACTGCTCGTCGTCGGCTGGCTGGCGCTTGTGCCGGGCGGTGAGCGGGTTCGGCGCTGGGTCGTCGCGGGCATCGGTGTCGCCATGTTCGCGGTGGCCGCCGCCGTGCCGTTCCTCGTGATCGCCCCCACCTACGCCCCGCCGCCCATGCTCTCGGCGGACGCGGTGAACAGAGCCATTGCGCAGTCAACAGACGCGACGTTCGACAACGGTGTGCGGCTGCTCGGTTATCGGGTGGAGACGGACACGGTCGCGCCGGGCGAGACAGCGTGGGTGACGGCGTGCTGGGAGGGAACTCGGCCGATGAGCGAGGATGTCTTCGTGTTCCTCCACCTGCTCACCGACGGGGACATCATCGCCGCGCAGAAGGACACCTACCACGGCATGGGCCTGTTTCCCACGTCGCGCTGGGCCGTCGGCGCCCGCTTCTGCGACCGCTACCCGCTGGCCGTGCCGGACACCGCGCCGGCCGCGCCGAACACGACGCTGGCGCTGGGCCTCTACGACGAGAGCGGCAAGCGCCTGGCGGTCACGAATGCCGGCGGGCCGGCGTCGGCCGATGAGGTGCGCTTGCCAGGGCCGAGCATCACGGCGCGGCCAGAGGACAGCCTGACGTATGAGTGGGGACACAGGCTTGGGCTGATCGAGTACGAGTTGGACCAGACGGCCGTGCGGCCCGGCGAGAGCTTCACCCTCGGCCTGCGCTGGCGCGCGCTGGAGGCCATGCCCGACGACTACGCTGTCACGGTGCAGGTGTTCGACGCGAACGGCGCGAAGGTCGCCCAGAGTGACGAGCCGCTGCGAACGCGCGGCCAGCCCACGTCGGCCTGGCGGGTCGGGACGACGATGAAGGACACGCGGTCGGTGGCGATCGCGCCGGACACGCCGCCAGGTGTCTACGAGATCCGGGTCGGCGTGTACGACTTCGCCACGAAGCGCACCCTGCTGCCGTCCCACAACGGGGAGACGCTCAACAGCGGGCCGGTGGCGATCTGGAAAGTGCGCCTCCGCTGATGCGCGACGCCTGAGCGAATTCGCTGCGGCTCTACTGGCCCTCGTAGGCCTTCTGGAGCGCGGCGATGTCGAGCTTCTTCATCTGGAGCATGGCCGCCATCGCTCGCTCCGCGCCGGCCGCGTTGCCCGCACTCAGCATCGTGAACCACGCCGTCGGCACGATCTGCCACGACAGGCCGAACCTGTCCTTGAGCCAGCCGCATTGCTGCGCCTCTGGGTCGCCGCCGTCCGACAGCCGCTCCCAGTAGTAGTCCACCTCCGCCTGGTCCTGGCAGAAGACCTGGAACGAGATGGCCTCGCTGAACCGGAAGAGCGGCCCGCCGTTGAGCGCGGTGAAGCTCTGGCCGTTCAGCACGAAGTCCATCGTCATCACTGAGCCAGGTTCCTGGCCGTGGATCTCCCGCCCGACCTCGCTGTAGCGCATCACGTCGCCGATCCTGGAGTTCGGGAAGATGCTGGTGTAGCAGTGAATCGCCTCCTCGGCCTGCTTATCGAACCACAGACACGGGACAATCTTCTGAATCTCAGCCATGTGTCACTCCTTGTGGGGTACAATCGCGGCGGTTGCCGGCGTCTCTGCTCAGTAGTCGTTCGCCATCGCCCAAATTCGACAGCCAGCAGCCTCGATGAGCTTCGATACAGGCAGCCCGGTGCGGTCATACGTGAAGGTCGGCTGACACAAGAGGGGCGTAGCGTCGTAACCGCGACGCTACGCCCCCCACTCATTCTGCCCAGGTCACATCGCCGTAGAGGCCGTTGCGGTCCTGACGCTGCTGGAACGCGGCGTACTCCGCCTTCGCCTGGCCGATGGTGACAGGGTCGCCGTGGCCGGGGTAGACGACCACGTCGTCGTCGAGGGTGAGGAGATGCGTGGCGATGCCATGCACAAGGGTCTCGAAGTCCTCCGGCGAGTCGGTGTGGCCGGGGCCGCCGGGGAATAACACGTCGCCGCCCAGCACCGCCTTCCCCACGACGTACACCACGTGTCCCGGCGTATGCCCCGGCACGAGAAGCACGCACACCTCCTGGGCGCCGAGGGGGAACAGGTAGCCGTGGCTGACGTTCACATCAAGGCCGCCGGGGACGCGGTCGGCGTCGAGCGGGTGGCCGACCACCGCTGCGCCTGTCCCCTGGCGCACGGCCGCCAGCGCCGCCACGTGGTCGAAGTCGCTGTGGGTGATCCAGATCTCGGCCACCCTGTCGCCCGCCGCCGCGAGAATACGCTCCGGCTCCGCGCCCGGGTCCACGATGGCCGTCGCGCCGGTCGCCGGATCGCGGACGATATAGCTGTTCATTGTGAAGCCCCAGTCGGGGGCGGAGACTTCCAGGCGCTCGACGATTGGGTCACTCATATTGCCTCCGATTTCTCAAATCGCGCGAGATGGGTCATAATGGCGCGGCCCACTCGGCGCGCCGGGCGCAGCGAGCGGGCGCGACTCAACGATGTCATGCCAGGAGCCAACGCCGCGATGGAACACCAGGTCGCCTACAAGGTCTATTACGAGGATACCGACTCGCTCGGGGTCGTTTATTACGCCAACTACATGAAATACCTGGAACGCGGGCGCACCGAGTTCATCGAGCACTACGGGCGCCCGGTCTGGGAGTGGAACGCCGACGGCTACTTTTTCGTCGTCTACAAGCTGACGGCCACGTTCCGCAAAGCGGCCGTCCTCGGCGACATCGTCACCGTGGTCACGCGGTTCGAGCTACCGTCCGCCTTTCGCGGCCTCTTTCGCCAGCGTATCGAGCGCAACGGCGAGACGCTGATTGACGCCGACGTGGAGATCGTCTGCCTCGACCGGCAGCGCAACGTCGTCGAGTACCCCAACATGTTCAAGAAAACGCCGTAGCTACTCCGCGGCGAACACATTGTTGCGGATGCCGAAGATGTTGTCGGGGTCGTCGGCCTCCTTGATCGCCTTGAGCAGCTCCGCCGTCGTCGGCGAGATCGTGTCCTTCATGAAGTCCTTGCGCAGCTTGCCCACGCCGTGATGGTGCGAAATCGTCCCGCCGTGGGCGATGATCGTCTCACGCAGGCTGTGCTCGATCTCGCCGAACACGCGGTCGGGGCGCTCGATGCCCTTGGTGCTGAAGCCGTGGGTGAAGTAGATGCACACCCCGGTGTGATACATCTGGGTGATGCGCGGGGAGACGAAGGGGCGGCCCGGCAGGCCGTACTCCTTGTGCTTGCGCGCCGCCGTCTCCATCACCGCGTTGATCACATCGTGTATCTTGTCCCACGGCACGGTCGTCTCGTAGGTCTCGCCGATGATCGAGTAGTCGGCCAGGAAGTCGCGGATATAGGCGATGGCGTAGGTGAGCATGTAGCCGCGCTGGCCGTTCTCCGCCCCACCGGCGATCGCGCCGTGCTTCTTGGCAAGGCGCGATATGACCTTCTCCTGGTACTCGACCTCCTCGGCCGAGCCTTCCATGACAATCGTCGCCGCGCACAGCTTGTGCGCGTCGAAGCGCTTGATGCCCAGCAGGTAGAGTTTTTGCGCCCGCCCTACCACGGCCTCAGCCGCCGTTGGGCGCGGCTTGAGCGCCTGACCCATGCGGAACTGCACATTGTCCACGAGGCGGATACTGGCCGGCAGAGCGCCGGCGCGTGTCAGATCGTAGAGGAAATCGGTCCCCGTCTTGAAGTCGGCGAACACCAGGGAGCCGTACTTCTTCACCTCCGGCAGCTTGTGGATGCGAATGACGGCGCGGGTAATCAGCCCCAGGTTGCCCTCGCTGCCAAACAGGAGGTTCTGGACCTGCATCCCCATGGACATGCGCGGCGACGCGACAACCTGCTCGACAACCCCCTTCGGCGTGATCATCGTCACGTTCTCGACGATGTCCTCGATGTTGCCGTAGCGGTTCTTCTTCATGCCGCTGGCGTTCGTCGCAATCCAGCCGCCCAGGGTTGACAGCTCGATGCTGTCCGGCTCGTGGCCGCAGGTGAAGCCTTCCTTAGCCAGGGCCGTCTCGAGGTCCTGGCCGATGATGCCCGCCTGGACGCACGCGCGCTGGTTCTCGCGGTCAATCCACTCGATCTTGTTCATGCGCCGCATGTCCACGACGACGATGACCCGCTCCTCCTGCACCGGCAGTTGCAGGGCGCAGGACACGCTTGTTCCCCCGCCGTATGGCACCAGAACAACATTGTGCTCCTGGGCCAGCCGAATCAGTTGCGCCGCCTCGTCGGTGGATTCCGGGTAGAACACCAGGTCCGCGACGCGGTCCAGCTTGTCGTACAGGACACGGTAGACCTCGTCGGCTGTCGTCTGCCCGTGGCTGTGCAGCAGGCGAATGCGGTCGTCGGTCGTGTAGCGGGATGAGGGGAAGGCAGCCGCGAGGGCGTCGTTGAACGCCGCATTGACGCGAGGCGGTGGGATGGGCTTGTCCTGGCGTTCCGGCACCATGTCCTTGATGTCAATCTTGATCGCCATCTCCTTCTCGGCAAAGGGTATAATATCCGGCATCTCCTTCCCCGAGAGGGCATAGCGATCGCCCGTCACAATCACGGAGCGGTTGGGAAGAACTTGGAAGCGGGTATCCTTGTAGCCCCACTTGTGATCCCAGACGGTGTTATCAAGGTGGCCGTTCGATTTGTTCAGGTTCTTGTCCGCCATGTGCTGCACTCCTCGTTGCGTTTTCGCGAACACGCGTCCCGATCCGTGGCTCACGGGAGCGGCGGGACCTCGCTAGTATTTGCTGACGCGGCATTATGATGCAGTCCGCGCGAAAGTGCAATTCCGCGGCGGTGCTGTATTGACAAATCATGGCAGCAACTTCCACAATGCTTGGGCTTGACGAGGCGCAACAATTGTCCTATATATTGAGTGCAAATGTGGAGGCTCTTTCTTGGGATGTCATAGTTAGCGGCGCTATGGGTTTGCGAGGTTGCATGGATCTAAGTGTTGACTGGGCGCATCGGCTCATAGATGGGTTGCCCACCTTTGCCTGCCTATTGACCGCGGATGGCGCCCTCGTCGCCGGCAATCGCGCGGCGCTCGAGGCGGCCAACCTGACGCCGCAAGCAGTCCTGCAGCGGCGCTTCGAAGAGACGTATTGGTGGTCGTATTCGCCGGCGGTCCAGCAAGAGTTGCGCGACGCCATTGGCCGCGCGGCGGCAGGCGCGACGGTACGGTACGAAGCGCTCGCGCGCGTCGGCGAGGCGCATTTCATCTGCCTCGACTTGTCCATCGCCCCCATTCTCGACGACCACGGCGTCGTCTGCTACCTTATGTCTTCGGGCGTGGATATCACTGAACAGAGAGCCGCCCAGGACGCTCAGGGCGACCGTGGAAGTTTCCTGAACAGCATCGCCAACACGACGCCCGTCCTGCTCTTCGAGCAGGCCGAGGCGGCGGCCGGCGGCTTCGTCTACGAGTGGGATGTGCGCACAAACCAGGTGCATCGCAGCCCCGGCGTGAGAGCCATTCTCGGCTACGCGCCCGACGACATTCCCGGTACCGCGATGGACTGGCGCAGCCTCGTCCATCCCGACGACATGGCGCGCCTCGACCGGCTTCGGCCGACTGTTTTAGCCAGCCACGATCACGTGAACGCCGAGTATCGCGTGCGCCACAAGGATGGACACTATATTTGGGTGTGGGAACGTGGTATCATATACCGCAACGCCGATGGCGAGGCCGAGCGCGTAATCGGCAGCACCGTGGATATCACGGAGCGCAAGCACGCGGAGGACGCGGTTCGGCAAAGCGAGGAGCGTTTCCGGGCGTTGCGCGACGCCAACATCATCGGCATCATCTACACCAACTTCGACGGGCGGATTATCGAGGCGAACGACGCCTTCCTACGTCTGTTGGGCTTTACCCGCGAGGACCTTCACGCCGGCCGCATTGACTGGCGCAAGCTCACGCCAACAGAGTGGCAAGACCGGGACGTGGAGGCGCTCGCCGAGCTTCAGAGTACCGGGCGGGCGACACCGTGGGAGAAGGAATACTACCGCAAGAACGGCAGCCGGACGCCGGTCCTGGTCGGCGCGTCCCTGATGAACGATCAGACCAGGGATGTGACGGCCTTCATCCTGGATATCTCCGAGCGCAAGAAGCTGGAGCAGCGGAAAGACGACTTCATCGCCCTGGCGAGCCACGAGCTGAAGACGCCGATCACCACCCTCAAGACGTACACCCAGGCGCTGCGCCGGCGTTTCGAAGGCAGCGGCGACGATAGTACGGTGCGCCTGGTAGCGCGGATGGAGACGCAGATCAACCGGCTGGTCGAGGTCGTGCAGGATCTGCTGGACGTATCGAGAATTCAGGACGGCAAGCTCACCCTCAACCTCGCGCCCTTTGTCATGGACGACCTGGTCCGCGAGCTTGTCGCCGAGATGCAGCCGATTACGGCGCACGAGCTGCGCGTCGAGGCCGATGCGGGGGAAACCATCCTGGCCGACCGGGAGCGCATTCGCCAGGTGCTCATCAACCTGCTCTTCAATGCAGTCACGTACTCGCCCAAGACAGAGCCGATTCTCATCCGATGCTGGCGCGATGCGGACGGCACGCACGTGAGTGTCGTAGACCACGGCATTGGCATCCCTCAGAGTGAGCAAACGAGGATATTCGACCGCTTCTACCAGATAGACTCATCGTCGGGCAAGACCTATCCGGGGCTAGGTTTGGGGCTGTTCATCTCGGCGGAAATCATGAAACGACATCGAGGGCAATTGTCGGTCGAGAGCGAGGTTGGGCGAGGCTCCACTTTCACGCTCACGCTTCCAGACAGCGCAACCGAGCAAGGAGAGCAGGCCGATGTGTGAAAGAATCCTGGTGATTGACGACGACCCGGGAATCGTGGATGCTGTCGAGCTGATCCTGACGGACGAGGGGTACGAGGTGGCGACCGGCTACAGCCCGAGCTGCCTCGATGAGTTGCATTCGGGCAACCTGCCCCACCTGATCTTGCTAGACTACCTTCTGTCCGGCGTGGACGGGCGCAATGTCCTCCAGAAACTGCGCAGCCAGCAAATGACGCGCGACATCCCGGTCATCATCTTCTCCGCGCATCCGGACGCGGAGCAAGTCGCGGCCGACATCGGCGCCAACGACTTCGTCGGCAAGCCGTTTGAAATTGACGCCCTGCTCGGCGCGATCCAGAAGAACATGCGCTACCAGGGATAGTGGCTACCCTGCTCTGAACATAACCCTGGGCTGAAAACGACCGTGGGCTGTCATTGCGAGACCCCAATGCCGTGTGGCGGCATGCGCCGACACAAGAAACGTCGGCTGTCGCCCCGAGCGGAGCGAGGGGTCTGGACTGCGGCGGCCCAGATGCTTCGCCTTCGGCTCAGCATGACAGCAGGGCGTGAAGTTTCTGAGCAGCGTCAGCGAAGCAATCCCCCGCCCTTGTGATAGATGCTCCAGTCGGGGTATAGCGTCTCGTTCAGTGGGCGTGAGATTGCTTCGGCGGCAAGGCCCGCCTGCTCAGAAACTTCACGTCCTGCTGTCATGCCGAGTGCAACGAGGCATCTGGGCCGCAGTCCAGACCCCTCCTATCGTCGGGGTGACATTCGAAAGTTTCTTGTGTCGGCGCATGCCGTCACGGGCATGGGGGTCTCGCAATGACGCCGCAGTTTGTGTTCTGAGCAGCAAAGCGAAGGATCACCCGTCCAGGGGATGCTTCGCTGCGCTCAGCATGACAACTGAAGGCTATTTTCAGGCTAGGCGCAAAGGGAAAGATCAATCTTGTGGTCTTCCATTGCGTCTCTGCGCCTTTGCGTTTCCTTCCTCTCGAAGACTGGCGGGTGGCGAGACCCGACACTCTCACGCGTCTGCTATGGCGAACTCCTCCGGTCTCACAGCGGCCGGCATACGGCGCCGGTGAACGGCGGCAGATGAAGCCGCCGCCCCCGCCCCAGGCTGACGTCCGATGTGGTGCTCAATGCGAGCTTCAGCCGCCCCTTACCTGGTAACGCGGCGGAGGCCGGCGCGGCGCCATTGTTCAGCGCGACCAGATAGTCGCCGCAGGCGTAGGCGTAAAGGCCGCGCGCATCGTCAATTACCACCGGCCGGCGCGGCAGTCCCAGGACAGGCGCCATCTGCCGCCGCAGCGCGATCAACTCGCGGAAGAATGCCAACAGCGAGCGATCCTGCGCCTCGCCCCACGGCATCGGCAGCCGCGCCTCTTCCAGCCGTCCCACACCACGCTGCTGGCTCAAGCCTACCTCGGTTCCATAGTAGATGATGGGCGGGCCGGGCAGCGTGAACTGGCACAACGCTGCGAGGCGCAGCCGCCGCTTGTCCCCGCCGACGCTCCACAGGAAGCGGTTCATGTCGTGGTTGTCGAGGAAGCTCGGCAGCACGAGGCCGCTCCCGAAGTACGCCAGGTGCTTGCCCACCGCCAGGTCGAACTGGCTCGCCGTCAGCCGGTTGAACACGAAGAATCCGCGCAGTATCTCCAGCAGCTGGAAATCGAGGACGCCGTCCATGCGGCCGACATAGGAGCGCATGACGGCGGGCGTATCGGTCACCTCGCCAACGGTGACACTATCGGCGCGCGCGGCCCGCGTTCCGGCGCGAAACGCCGACCAGAACGCATGGGTCGCGCCGTGCGCGTGGTCGAGGCGGAAACCGTCCACACCCAGATTGAGCCAGCGCTGCGCCGCCTCGATAAGGTACGCGCGCACGGCGGGTTGGTCGGTGTTGACGATGGGCTGGCTCGGCACATCGTAGAACGAGTCGTAGACGTCGGGATGGCGCCCGAAGTGGAACCAGGCGCGCGACGGAGCGTCGGCCGACTGTTGCGCGGCGACGAAGGCCGGATGCTGGCTGGAAAAGTGGTTCGCCACCAGGTCCAGCAGAAGCCGGATGCCGCGCGCGTGGGCCGCGTCCAGCAGCGCCCTGAAGTCGTCCTCCGTGCCATAGCGCGGCTCGATACTCCCGTAGTCTGTCGGGTCGTAGCCATGGTGCGACGGGCTAGGGAAGATGGGCGTCAGCCACAGGGCATTGACGCCGAGATCGCTCAGGTAGTCCAGCCGAGCGCGTATGCCGTTGAGATGCCCGCCGTAGAAGCCGGACAGGTCGTCGTGGGATGCCAGGGCCGCGCCGGGCGCGGGGGCAAAGCGGTCCACGAAGATCTGGTAGATGACCGCCTCGCGCAGCCAGCGCGGAACGGTCTCGTCGTCCACGCGGAACCCGTAGACTTGCGGCTGCCCATTCGCGGCGCGGCGCGCCAACTGGCGGATAAAATGCGCGTCAAGGTCGTCCTGGCCGTTCGGACGATCCACGCGAAAGTGCGGGCTGAAGATGGCCTCGTCGCCATCGGTCACCGCCGAGATGATGTAGCTGACCCACGCGCCCTCGGCCTGCGGCGGAATCGTCGCCGCCCACTCCTCCACATACCCCCAGGACAATGTGTCCCACACAATGCGCACTCTGGTCATGGGAAGGCGGATGGCTGTGCCGGCGGCTTCTTCGCCAGCCGCCGGCAGGGAGCCGTCGGTTGTGTAGGTCAGCGCAGCGGACTTGACGGCCAGATCCGTCCCAACACGCGCGGTCACGGTGATTGCGTCGCCGGGGCGCGGGTCCGCCGGACTGAGCGCGAGATCGTGGACAAAGCCCGACGCGAGCGTGCGCGCTCGGCGGACGCGGCCCGCCTCGGTTGACATGGCCCCGAAGATGAACTCCGGGGCCGACTGGTTCTGTGAAGTCGCCATTCTAGGAACCTCGCCTGGGACTACGATGGAAAGTTCGGTTGCGCGGTCTCCCGAATTATAGCGCCAAACCTGGCCGGTTCGAGAAAGTCAACCCAGGAGGCTCGTGTTTGCACTTGGCACGCGCTGCTACTTTTCTTCTAGCTACAGACTTGACATCATTTCACTCTTGTTGTAAACTAACGGCTGTAGAACGCTCTGGGAAGTTGCTCCTAATCCTAGCTGGACAGGCCGCCGGGGTTCTCGCCTTGGCGGCTTCTTTGTTGGCTCGGTTGGACACGCGGATCTACAGTTACTGCATCAGGAGATGTTTCAATGTCCGAACGAGTCACGGGTACGGTCAAGTGGTTCAATGCGACGAAGGGCTACGGCTTTCTGAGCCAGGCGAACGGTGGCGATGTGTTCGTCCACTACAGCGCCATCCAGGGTCAGGGCTATCGCAACCTGGAAGAGGGCCAGAATGTCGAGTTCTCCGTAGTCAGCGGCCCCAAGGGGCCGGCGGCGGCGGATGTCGTGGTGTTGGATACCGCTTCGACGCGCAGCAGGTACTAAGGCGAGGGACGGGTCAAGCGGACCTACCCTCCCCACTGGCGCGGCCCCGCCGCCCAAAAGGAGCATCGTGAACAAGAAACTCTACGTCGGAAATCTGTCCTACCGCACTGACGCCGAGACGCTGCGCAGCCTCTTCAGCGAGGCCGGCGATGTCGCAGACGTCTATCTTCCCACCGATCGCGAGACCGGCCGCGTGCGCGGCTTCGGCTTCGTCGAGATGGGCAGCGAGAACGAGGCCCAAGAGGCGATTCGCCGCTTCGATGGCTACACGCTCGACTCGCGCCAAATCCGCGTCAACGAAGCGCAGGAGCGACAGTCCGGCGGCGGCGGCGGAAACCGTGGTGGAAGCCGTGGCGGCTCGCGCCGATCGTACTAACACGACAATGGAATAGCCAGAGGGGTGCGACGCAAGCCGCACCCCTCTTTTTTCGTCGGTCTATTTGGCTTCACGGGTCCCTGGCATGTCTCTTGCATCCCCCCCTCTCGTTCGATAGCAATCTGCCAACGAGGAGGAGCGCATGAGCGACAACAACGTCCACCCAGAGACAACCGGCGGCCAGGGCGACGTGCCAGGCCCGCTGACCCAGCGCAGCGACATCAAGGGAACAAGCACCGGCAGCGGCCTCGGGCCGGGAACCATGGATGGCCTGGACGTGTCCTTCGGCGACCAGCCGCGAGAGGACGAGCCAGCGGGCGACGAGATGGACGAACACTGGACGGGCGGCGAGCGGTTGACCCGCGAGCAGAGCAACCGTCAGGGGACGCCGCGCAGCGACGCCCTCAATGCGTCGCCGATGTCGGACGACGTTTGAGTCTCGCGCCGTCTCACTTGCCGGCGTCCGCCGCGATCGCGCTCAAATACAGGCCATAGTCACCAAACAGGCCGGCGGGGCGGAAGCGGGCGACGCACTTTGCTTCCTGCTCGCCCGCCGCGTTGAACGAGCCGCCCGCGTACACGGTTACTCCGCGTGTCGCCAGCGCCATCACGCTGCTGTTGACGCCGTCGCCAAGCGGCCGCCACGCGCCGCCGTCCCACCGCGCGATGAAGTTCGCGTTCTTCACACCTGCCCTGTCTAAAGTTTCGGTGAAATCTCCACCAACGTATACACTGTCCCTGTCCGCCTTGAGAGCGTAGACGCGGCCGGGGGCGATGCCGAAGGTCAGCCCATCGCCGACCGTCTGCCAGCCCTTGTCCGTCCATCGCGCAATACCCTTCGCCGGGGTCGTACCCGCCGCGCCGGCGACGCTCGTAAACTGCCCCCCGACATACACATCCGGCCCTTGCGCTGCGACGGCATACACATAGTCGTTCGCGCCGCCGCCCAGCGCGGCCCAGTGACTGCCGTCCCAGCGAGCGATATTGTTGACACTCTTGACGCCGTCAGCATCGGCCGCCGTCGTGAACGCCCCACCGACGTAGACATCCGCGCCGCTCACGGCGATGCTCGACACCGAGACGTAGCTGCTCGCCTCGCCGCCGAGGCCCCCGCCCAGCGGCGACCAGGCGCGGCCGTCCCACTTCGCAATATTGTGTGCCGCGACTTTCTCACCGCTGCTGTCAATGGCATGGCTGAAGAAGCCGCCAACATAGATGTCGCTGCCGCTGACTGCGATGGCCGCCACGCCGCCGTCCACGCCGCCCCCGATCGGCGACCACTGCGCGCCGTTCCACCGGGCGATGTGGTTCACCGTGTGGACGCCCTGTTCGTCGCTGACCTCGGTAAACCAGCCGCCCACGAGGATGGTCTGCCCATCCGGCGTGATGGCCCAGACGCGCTCGTTGACCCCGTCGCCCAGCGACTCCCAGGTCTTGCCGTTCCACTTGGCGATGAAGTCCACCTCGGTCGTTCCAGTCTCGTCGCTCATTTCCTGGAACTGCCCGCCGACATAGAGATCGGCGCCGAGGATGGCAAGGGCGAACACCGTGTCGTTGACCCCGTCCGCCACGCTCGTCCAGCTCTCGTCACCGCGCGGGCGAGACGCGCGGCGCGCCGCCGACGCGCCCTCCTCGCGACAGCCCACTTCGAGGCCGTGGGCCGGTCGTGATGTTTGCGCCACCCCTGGCCGCGCCAGAGCGAGGGCCAGGAATGCGGCCAGGCTCAGCGGCCACACCAGCCATCTTCGCATGCTCAGCGTTCCCCCCCTCGGCGAAGCATCTACGGTAGCTCCGCAGTTTTGTGGAAGAGCCTATCGTGCTGGCGCTGGAGGTGGCTCTCCACCGCCGGCGGTAGCTCTGGACGCCATTGTTTTGTTTCGGGCGGGTGTAAAATAAGGTGCAGCAACGCCGACAAAACTAGAAGGGCTGACCATGCACGAGAAGCTTCGCCCCTACCCGGTCGTCATCGAGGTCCCCGTCGCCTGGGGCGACATGGACGCCATGCGCCACGTCAACAACACCGTCTACCTGCGCTACTTCGAGAGCGCGCGCATCGCTCTTTTCGAGCGTCTCGGCTACCTGGACGTCATGGAGCAAACGGGCGTCGGGCCAATCCTCGGCTCGATCTGCTGCCATTTCAAGTTCCCGCTGACCTACCCGGACACTCTCTGGGCTGCAGCGCGCGTCACCGACATCGCCGCGGACCGTTTCACCCTGCGGCACATCGTCGTCAGCCAGCGCCACCAGCGCGTCGCGGCCGAAGGCGACGGCGTCATCGTGACGTACAACTACCGGACACAGAAGAAGGCGCCCATTCCGGACGCCCTCCTCTCACGGATCGAGGAAATCAAGGCGACAATCGGATAGAATGGGCGCTGGCGGCTATCCATCCAGCTTGCGGACGCGATAGCCAACCCCGCGCTCGGTCACGATCAGGGATGGGCAGCCAGGTGTGTCTAGCTTGCGCCGCAGCCGCGAGATGTGGACCCACAGGTAGTCGTCGCAGCCGTCATACCCCTTGCCCCATACCTGGTCGAGCAACTGCTCGCCGCTGACGGTGCGCCCGTCTTCGGCGATGAGACTGTGCAGCAGCCGGTACTCGATGGGCGTGAGGCGGACCGCCTGGCCCCGCACGACGGCCATGCGCAGTATCCCGTTCAAGCCAAGTACTCCATATTGGATATAGCTAGTCGTTTTGGCACGTTGCAGCATAAAGAAAAGCCCCCCCTTAGCAGGCCACTCCGCGCCTGCTCCTCCCCTTTTGGTTAGAGATGATATGTCACACCGGCGTTTGACGGCCGGGCGAAACCTTAGCCAGCCGGCGCGGCCGGACTCGCGTACCACCCGGCGATAGGGTCACGGCCGATCAGGAAGGCCACCGCGTACAGAATGAGCGCGATGAGCGCCAGGATCCCCCACAGGATGATGAGGGTCAGCGCGATTGCCAGCAGCAAGAGCGCCGTGTTGACCTGGGACTGAAGGCGCACGAGGCGCGCGCGCCCCTCCGTGATGTCGGCGCTGACGCCGCCCAGCCGCGTCTGAGTTGTTGCCAGGCGGTTATCAACGCGCTGGATGGGTCCGGTGATGCGCTCAACGAGCTGCGCCACTGTCTCAGCCTTCTTCTCTTGCAGCGCCTGACGCATGTCGCGCACGTCTTGCTGCATGTCGCGGACAGACGTGAGAACCGCACGCAGCTTGTCCACCAGATCGCCCATGCGGCTCGGCCCAACCGTCAGCCGGTCCAACATTCGGAGCGTCCTATCGAGGTCGTCCAGGGTTTCGTTGAAGTTGTCGCTGGCGGTCTGCAGACGCTCCAAAGCCGGCGTGACGTCTTTGTCGGTCAGCGCGTTGACCGTCGCCAGCGCCAGGTTCGTGTCCGTTACCTTGTCGCCCGCGTCCCGAATGGTCGCCTCGAGGTTCTTGACGCCCTGCTGCGCCTCCGCGACGCGGGTGTTGAGCTGATCTACACGGACCTGTGTCCGCTGCAAGATGGTGTCGCTAATCTGAACAACGTCGGCGACGACGCTGACGGCCGTGGCTTGCGCCCACCAGACGCCGACCAGCCCGGCAATATTGACCAGGAGAAATAGGGCGCTGATGACGATGACGATGACCGCGAGGATACGTTTGAATGTGCGCATGGTTGTTCCCCTCTTCGTGGCGTGACGAAATAGCAGCGATGCCGCTAATTATACACGCAACTCGGCGCGGTCAGGCAGGTTGGGCGCTATAATTCACGGCCAGCAGGGTCATGTTGAACACCTGGAGGCTGTTCATGATGCCGACGAAAGCGGCCTGGTCCGGCAGATCGCCCGCGATCACGGTGACTGGCTCGCGCCCTCTGTCCGCGTGCGGCTCAATGGTCAGGGAACCGAAGTAATCCGACCAACTCTCATCCAGAATACCTTTGATGATGAGTCGGATATGACACGGCGCAGTCGAGTATGACATTCGACGTTCTCTCTTCTCCAGGAACAAGACCGAGCTGTCCTGCTGAGTGATCTATGCCGCGGACAGTAGACGCGCGGGCAGAAACTGGTCGGCTGTCGCTCTGAGCAGCGCGAAGAGCCTCCCGGAGCGCCGGGGGATGCTTCGTTGCACTCAGCATGACAGCGGGCGTGAATCTATAGTAGAGACGCGCTATAGCGCGTCTCTACTATGCGCGCTACTCTACGCTACTGCCCCGTCCCAGCATAGCGCACCTTGGGCAACGGCGCATCGTCAGAAATGTTGTAGAAATGTAGTAGATTGGGGGCGAGCTTCAGGGGGGGCCGAGGAGTCCGAGGCGGCGGGCCTGCGCGACGGCCGCACGGCGGCTGTGGACGCCGAGCTTGGCGAAGATATGGGTCATGTGGCTGCGCGCGGTGAGCGGTGAGATGACCAGCGCCGCAGCGATCTCCTTGTCGGACAGCCGTCGGCCGAGCATTTCCAAGACCTGCATCTCGCGCGTCGTCAGCGGCTCGACAAGGTCGTCGGAGCGCGGGGCATCTCTTACAATCGGCGGCGCCTGAGGGAAAAGCGACAGCAGGTGGGTGATATAATCGCACTCAATGCCCCGCTGTGCGAGGCGGTGCAAAAGCGACGCCATCCGAGGGCCGTTGTCGAGGTACGTGCGGGCGTAGCCGTGGGGGCCGGCGATCGCCACGGAGCGACGCAGGGTTTCCAGCGCGTTGTCCGCTTCGCCCAGGGTGTCCAACGCGACGGCTTTCACAGCCAGGAGCAGAGCCAGCCGCCAATCGGTGTGGGAGGCCTCGGCCGCGGCGATCAGGTAGCCGAGAACGTCGAGCGCGCGCCGCGCATCCCCTGGCGTACCGGACGCCGCCCAGATGCGCGCCCGCGTGATGTCAGGCACCTCCAGCCGCACCAGGCCCTTGTCTTTCGCCGCCGGCGCCGAGGCCCAGGCCAGCGCCGCAGGCAGATCGCCCTCGACAAGGGCCAGGCGAGCCGCCAGCCCCCGCGCTCGGCTCACCAACGTGGGGTCGTCGAACTGCCCAACGAGGTCGAGCAGGCTATTCAGGACGCGGTGCGCCTCCGCGAACTGGCCGCGCGCCGCGTAGCACAGCATAAGCATCGCGCGCGATTCGTACGCGCCCCACAAATGCCCACTGCGCTCGAACGAAGGGCAAGCCTGGCAATACGCTATAGTCGTGTCCAGGTCGTTCAGCTCGTAGTAGATATGGCCCAGGATCGGGTAGATGTGAGAGACGAGGTGGCTCTGGTGGGGGCGTTCGCCGGCCGGCGGGAGCGCTGCCCGGCCGGCCTCCGCCGCGGCGACGAGGTCCCCGGCCGCGAAATTGACCAGCATCAAGCCGGTGAACACCAGGGCCTTTTGCGCCGGCGGCATGAACGGGTTGCTCTTCAGTTCCTCTTCCAGCAGCGCGACGGCGTCCGCTTTCCGCCCGACCAACTGAAGCGATGTCACAAGGTATCGCATGGCAAAGCCCCGCGCATAGGCGTGGTGCGGGGGGATATAGTCGAGCGCCCGCTGCGCGGCGGCCAGGGCGCACTCGCCATGCAGCGTATAGACGGACGACTGCGCCCAGAACAGGGCGATGTCACCCTCCAGCGCCCGCCTGTCCTCCGCGCGCAGGTCGAGGTCTGGCTGTGTTAGCAAGGCCTCGGCCTGTCTCAACAGCGGCGCTAGCGCGTCGGCGCTGTCGCCAGCGGCCAACACCCAGCAGCGGGCGACAAGCAGCCCCGGACGCCGTTCAATCAGGCCCGGCGGCAGCATATCCAGCCAGTGCTTGATGGCGAGCCGGTTATCTTCCAGAACTGCGCCATGGATGTTGGCCTCGACAAGCCGCGCCGCCTGTGTCTCATCCCCGCCGTCCAACGCATGGTGAATCGCGTCCGCGACTGCGCCGCGCTCGGCCAACCAGGCGCACGCGCGCGCGTGCAACGCCCCGATCGCGGCCGGATCGAGGGTCTGGTGGAGCTTGTGGCGCAGTAGATCACGAAACAGGTGATAGTAGCGATACCAGTCCCGCGTCTCATCCAGGGCAACCAGGAACAGATTAGCGCGAGCGATCTCCTCGATAAGCGCCTCGGACGCGCCCAAATCGCCGCCCAGCGCCACGGCCGCCGCTAGCGAGGCGTTGAAGCTATCCAGTATCGAAGTGGCGAGGAGGAACCGCTGCACCTCATGCCGCTGTCGGGACAGCGCTTCATCTAGCAGGTAATCCATGATATAGCGGGTGGCGCGCGGGCCGAGGGCGTCGGCCAGGGTGGCCGCGTCCGGCTGTCCGCGGAGAGACAAGGCGGCGAGGCGCAGACCGGCCGCCCAGCCCTCGGTTCGCTCTGCCAGCATAGCGAGCGCCGCCTCATCCGGCGCTTTGCCCGTGGCATGGGTGAGGAACTGCTGAACCTCGTCGCGGGTGAAACGCAGATCAGCGGCGCGCACCTCGATCATCTGCCCCCGCGCCAGCAGCCGCGGCAGCGGCAGTGGCGGATCGGACCGCGTGGCGATCGCCACATGCAGCGTCGGCGGGAGATTGTCGAGCAGGGCCGCCATCATCTGGTGCGCCGCCATGTCACGGATCGCGTGGTAATCGTCCAACACCACGACACAGGCGCCGGGCAGCTCGGCTATGTCGTTGGCTAGATGCGTCGCCAGCGCCGACGGCTTCAGCGGTTGCGTGGACCGAAGGATGCTGAGTGTCGCCTCACACGCTCCGGGGAACACTCGCCGAATCGCGAAGACAAGCAGGCGGGTAAAGACCGTGATATTGGAGTCGTCGGACCCGAGGGAGACCCAGGCGGAGGGCAGCGAGCGGGTGGCGAGCCACTCGACGAGCAGCGTGGTCTTGCCAAAGCCGGCTGGGGCGCAGACAAGGGTGAGGGCGACCTGCGGGCCTTTGTCGAGAAGGCGCTGGAGGCGTGGCCTCGACACCAGGTCGGCGCCGAGGCGCGGGGTGCGCAGCTTCGCGTAGATTTCGAGCGCAGCGTCCATAGGCCAGCGGTCTTTCAGATCAATGGGGCAGTATGACACGGCGGCTGGCGTCACGGTCATGCGACGACCGACCACCTCAATTGATGCCGCTACTCTTACGTAGTTTACGCCAGGTTGCCCAGCAGGTCAATACGCAGTTCCGCGCGCACACGATGTCGGCCGCGATCTATTGACGGGAGTTCGCCGCCTGCCTATACTCCCTCTCTATGTTTGCACTTTGTTTCTGGTGGGGGGGCTTGGAGGGCGCAGCCCTGGCGGCGTACTACCCCTTTCCCCTTCTTCAGTGGGGACTGCGCCACTGAACGACGAGGGGAAGAGGGGATTCGTGGGGGCCGCAGGCCCCGACACCCGCGCTGCACAGCAAAGTGCAAAGATAGCGACTCCCTGAAGGCAACGAAGATCAGCTCATAGGAGGCCAGGTGGACGTATTCGAGACGATTCGGACGGCGTTGGCAGTACGGAGTTACCAGGATAAGCCTATCCCGGCGGATGTGGTCGAGCGCATCGTAGAGGCGGGGCGCATGACGGGCAGCGGCATGAACCGCCAGCCCTGGCATTTCATTGTCGTTCAGGACAAGGACACGCTGCGCAAGCTGGGCGAGCTGGCAAAGACCGGGCCATACACCGCCCAGGCCCCGCTGGCGATTGTCGTGCTGGTCGAGGGGTCGCGACTGGGTGTGCCGGATGGCAGCCGCGCCATACAGTCCATGATTCTGGAAGCGTGGTCCGAAGGCGTCGGCTCGAACTGGGTCAGCCCGACGGATCTGTCCAGCAACAAGTCGCTGCTTGGCATTCCGGACAACATGGATATCCTCGCTGTTCTCCCCTTCGGCTACCCTGCCCAGGCTGTCGGGCAGGGCAAGAAGAACCGCAAGCCGCTCGCTGAGGTCGCGTCGCGCGAACGCTACGGCCAGCCCTTCACGTCGCAGTAGCGCGTGGCAAGAATCTTGCGAAGGCCTCTTGATGATCCTTAGCTTACCTAGTTGTTGCCGCATTCCGCTGGCGGTGGAGTGCCAACTCCACCGCCCCTCGGCGGCGCTGGAGAGCCATCTCCAGCGCCAGCATCATGGCGGCGACACCTGGGTAAGGGTCATCAGGCGCTAAACACAATACGCATGGAGGCCAGCGTGAACGAGATTCGAGACAAGCGCGTCGTGGACGCGGTCACAACGAAAAGCAGCATTGACGACAACGCGGGCCGAGCCGACAACACAGCGGGCGTCTCTGCGGCCAGGCAATCCGACGGTGCGACGCGCGCCGCCGTTTCACCCTACAAGCGCATCCACGTGATCATCAACCCCGCCGCCGGCCAGGATGAGCCTGTCCTGTCGTCCTTGAACCGGGTGTTCCAGGCCGCCGACGTGGAGTGGGAAGTCCATGTAACGAAGCAGGGTGGCGACGCGGAGCGATTCGCGCGCGAGGCTGTCGCAGCTGGCGCCGACTGTGTCGCCGTCTATGGCGGCGACGGCACACAGATGGAGGCAGCGCGCGGTCTGACTGGCTCGGATGTCCCCCTCGCCATCCTGCCCGGCGGCACAGCCAACGTCCTCTCGATTGAGCTAGGCATACCGGGCGCCGCCGAGGACGCGGCGGCCATGATTACAAGTAAGCCGACGCGGCGCCGCTGGGTGGACGTTGGCGAGGTGAACGGGCATCGCTTCATCCTGCGCGTGGGCCTTGGGCTGGAGGCTCAGATGGTTGAGGGCGCCGATCGAGAGAAGAAGGACCGCATGGGCGTGTTCGCCTACGCGCTCTCGGCGCTTCAGGCGCTACGCGACCCACAACCCGCCCACTATGAGATGATGATAGACGGCCAGCGCGTCGAAAGTGACGGGCTATCGTGCATCATTACCAATGTCCGCAGCCTGGGGCAGAGCGGCATCAACCTGCCGCCAACTGTTGACGTCAGCGACGGCAAGCTCGACGTGTTCGTCATCCGCCAGGCGGACGTGGCGTCGGTGATGCGCATGCTGACGACCGTCGTCTCGGGAAGCGAGCCGGGCGAGAACCCCGACGGCCCCCTGCAACACTGGCAGGGCAGCGCCATCACCATCGTCCCCACACCGCTGCAATCGCTCCAGGTAGACGGCGAGGTCCTCCAACCGGCCCCGCTCGACATCAAGGTGATTCCGCGCGCGGTGCAGATCGTCGTCCCGGCAGCGTAGCAGCAAATCTAGCCAGCCGGAGGCGGGATGCTTCGCCCTCGGCTCGGCATGACAGCATGGCGTGAAGTAGAGACGCGCCATGGCGCGTCTCTACGCCGCTGCTGCCTGCGGCGCATCCTCACGGGTGAAAGTCGCGTCCGCGTCTCCTGTAGCGCCGACTTCTAGTCGGCTCTTCGCAGGGCACGGCATCGTTGTTGCCCGGCGTCGCCGCCGATTGAAATCGGCGTCTGGTACGGTCAAGCCTGCCGAGGCAGGCTCAGATTGCGACGCTCGTTAGCCAGCCTGCCTCGGCAGGCTTCGATGGCTCAGCCACCGACTTCGAGTCGGTGGCGTCGGCGGGCGACGATGCAGCCCCACGAACTTTCTGAGCAACTGCGCGACATAGCGCCGTCCCACGCCAGCGGCACGGTGTCGCCCCGCACGTAGAGCGGGTGGCGGGGCTGGCCGCGCAGAGTCACGCCGAGGCAATGGAGCCGCCCGTCCGCCAGCGCCGCGAGCGCGGCGCGGTCGCGCCCCAGCAGAGCGCCGTCGTTCCCCCATGCCACCACGACCAGCGCGGCGCCGGCCGCTTCGCCAAGATAGCGGTCGTTGTCAGGACCAACCGGATCGCTCACCCGGCGGAGCGCCTCGGGCGAGGGCGAACGGTAGGCGAACAGATTGACGACCTCCAGTCGCCCGTAGCCCCAGGCGCGCGCCAGCCCCATGCAGCGGCGAATGGTTGGGTCGTCCCGCGCGCCGTCCGCCGTGCTAGGGTTGAGCATCACGAAGGCGACGGCCGCGCCTGCCCCCCAGATACGCCACAGGCGGTAGCGGTACAGGCCGCTATCGTCGAACAGCGCGCCCCGCTCGACGGAGTCAGTCACCTAGCGCCCCCAAGAAATGGATGACGGCGCGAATGCCGCCGAAGAACTGCGTCAGGGCGAACTTTTCGTTGGGCGCGTGAATGTTGTCATCCGGCAGCCCGAAGCCCATCAATACCGTTGGCGCGCCCAGGCAGCGCGCAAAGTCGGTCACCACGGGGATCGAGCCGCCGTCGCGGGCGAACAGAGCCGGCCGGCCGAAAGCCGTCTCCAGGGCGCGGGCGGCGGCGCGTAGCGCCGGAATGTCGCGCTCCACCAGGGCCGGCGACGACGTATGACACGTGCGGACGTTCACACGCACAGTCGGCGGCGCCAGGCGTTTCACCTCGGCCGTGAACAGGTCGGCAATCTCGTTGGGGTCCTGGTCGGGTACGAGGCGCATGCTCACCTTCGCCGACACGCGCGACGGGATGATCGTCTTCGCCCCCGGCCCGGTGTAGCCGCCGATGATCCCGTGGATGTCCAGCGTTGGCCGCGCCCCAATCTGCTCGACGATGCTGTACCCGACCTCGCCGGCCGTCGCCGCCACGCCGGCATCTTTGCAGAACTGGCGTTCGTCGAAGGAGATGCGGGCCAATTCGCGCCGCTCCTCGTTGCTCAGCGGCTGCACCTTGTCATAGAAGCCCGGTATCTGCACCCGGCCCTGCTCATCTTTGAGATGGGCAAGGATGTCGCATAGCGCCCCGATCGGGTTGTCCACCGGCCCGCCAAAAGCGCCGGAATGGAGGTCCTGGCTAGGGCCGATAACCTCCATCTCCATGTAGGCCAGCCCGCGCAGGCCGTAGATCAGGGTCGGGGCATCCGGCGCGACCCAGGCCGAGTCGCAGATGAGTACGACGTCGGCGGCGAGCAACGACGCATGGCTCTCGATGAATGGCGTCAGGTGGGCGCTCCCGGTTTCTTCCTCCCCCTCGAGGATGAACCGGACATTGACCGGCGCCGCGCCAGAGGTCTTGAGATAAGCCTCGACCGCCTTGAGCGTGGTGAAAGCCTGCCCCTTGTCGTCGGACGTGCCGCGCCCGTACAGATTCCCCGCCCGCTCGAGCGGCTCAAACGGGTCGCTGCTCCACATGTTCAGCGGGTCAATCGGCTGAACGTCGTAGTGGCCGTAAATCAGGACAGTCGGCCGGCCAGGCGCGCCCAGCCAGTCGCCATAGACAATCGGATGGCCCGCTGTGGGATGGACTGTGACGTTGTTGAGACCGATGGTGCGCATGTGGGCGGCGAGCCACTCGGCGGCGCGGCGCACGTCCGAGGCGTGGACGGGCTGGGCGCTGATGCTGGGCAACTCGAGCAGCTGGATCAGCTCACCCAGGGCCTGCCGCTGGCGCTCCGTCGCGAACTCCAGTGCGCGGTCCGTCATCTTCTCCATGCTCTTCCTCCTGGTCGTCCTGGACATCCTTCGACAGCGAGCATTATACTGCGAAGGAGCATCGCAGGCCAGCGCCTTTGGAGAGAAGACCTGGCCTTGAGTTGCGTCGCGCCGTATCCGTGCTACAATCCGCTTGTGACCACAGGAGGATCCGATGGATGCGTTCTTGAGCGGTCAGTTGGGTATCGTCCACGGCTTCCAGGCGCTCGGCGGCTGGCTCACCGCGCCGATGGGGCTGCTCACGTTCATGGGCCGGGTGGAGTTCTACCTGCTCCTCCTGCCCATCCTCTACTGGTGCGTCAGCGCAACTCTCGGCCTGCGCGTGGGCGTAATCCTCCTACTCAGCGCGGGCCTGAACGACCTGCTGAAGCTGGCCTTCGCGCAGCCGCGCCCCTATTGGGTTGACCCGACGGTGCGCGCCCTCAGCCCGGAGACGAGCTTCGGGCTGCCGTCCGGCCACGCGCAGAACGCCGTCGCCGTCTGGGGCGTCATCGCCTCAGCCATCGGCACGCGCATTGCCTGGGCCGCCGCCATCGTCCTAATGCTGCTCATCGGCCTGTCCCGCGTCTACCTCGGCGCGCACTTCTTGAGCGATGTCGTCGCCGGCTGGATCATCGGGGCGCTGCTGCTCGCGGCATTCCTGCGCTGGGAGAAGGCGGTCGGCCTATGGTTCAAGGGCCAGGGGTTCGGCCCTCAGGTCCTCATCGCGCTCGCGGTGTCACTGGCCTTTGTCGTTGTCGCGGCGATCCTTGCGGCGTGGCGCGGCGCGACGCCCCTGCCCGACGCCTGGCTGACGAACGCCCGCGCCGCCAGCGGTGTGGACATTGCGCCGCTCGGCATCGAGGGGACGCTGACCACGGCCGGGGCGTTGTTTGGGTTGATCGTGGGGTGGGCGTGGCTGGACCGGCGGGGCGGTTTCTCGGCCGGCGGGACGTGGCCGCGGCGCCTGCTGCGCTACCTTCTCGGCGCTGTGGTGCTGGTGATCCTATGGCAGGGCCTCGGCGCGGTCTTCCCGCGCGATACGTCGCTGCTGGCCGACACCCTGCGCTACGCCCGCTACGCCCTGGTCGGCGCGTGGGTTGCCGGCGCTGGGCCGTATCTCTTCCGCCGCCTGCGCCTCGCCGACAAGGCGCTGTAGCGCCGACGAATGAATTGGAAACGCAAAGGCGCAAAGGAGGGACGGCTTGGAGGTGTGCCAAATCGGCAGCCAGTAGCGCCTCCCACGCCGCTGCGCTGGCTCAAAGAGAAAGGTAACGCAAAGGCGCAAAGGCGCAAAGGAAGAAAAGACGTCTGCCTCTGCGCGTTTGCGTTTCATTACTCTTAGGAACGTAAAGAGGGGTGGGACAATACGCTATCATCCGTCTGTTGACAGTGGCGCGTATTGGGCGAGCGCGGCGTCCCGCGCCTCGCGCTCCTGCGCCGTCCATTCGTCTGGTGACGGGACGACGCCCCGCGCCCGCAACGCCGCCTCGAACGCCGCCTGGAGCGCCGCCACCGACGGCGCGCCGTCCGCCCGCAGCTCATCCAGCCCGGCGACGCGCTTCGGCAGCTCAGCGGCCAGCGCCGCCTCCTCCGCGTCTGTCACCCCGACCAGCGCCGCCGTCGCCTCGGACGGCCAGCGCAGGTAGACGCCGCCCTGGATGAGCGCGCCCTGGCGGCGGCGGCGCTGCGCCAGCCCGACGACTTTGCGATTGCCCACCGCCACCTCATACGGCGAGAGGCCGGCGTAGCACACGCGCTTAAGGAGCGGCGCGAGGGTCTGCGCGTCGGCGCGCGCCTCGGCGACGCTCACCAGCCGCGCCGCGATGCCCAGGCTCGCCAGGGCCGCCACCCACGTCTCGCCGAGCCAGCGATACGATTCTGTGATGTCGTGGCTGTCGAGGGGGTCTCCCGGCGGCAGGGCGATATCGAGGCTCAGGGAGACGCCGGTGAACACCGCGCCGCCCCCGCTCGACCGCCGCGCGACAGGCACACCCCGCGCCGCGCAGGCTGCCATGTTGACGTCGGGTGGACGCTGCCCGCTGCCCAGGACGAGGGCCGGCGGGGCAATCTCGTACCAGCGCAGCGCCGGCTGCCCGGTCGCTTCGAGGCCGGCGAGGAGCGCGGCGCTGCTCGCCAGCTCATCGGCGGCGGGCGCGACGCTCCACGGCAGGCGGCGGATCGGGCGAGTCACCGGACTCGCCCCTCTCCCCCATCCCCTCTCCCCTTGTGGGAGAGGGGAGCCAGAAGGATTTCTCCCCTTCCCCCCATCGTGGGGGAAGGGGCTGGGGGATGAGGGGGCGAAGCCTCGAACCTCACCTAGTATCTCCCCCGCGCCTGTTGCGCCGCCGGGTTGGGCAGCTCATCCTCCCGCGCCGGCACGACGCGCACCGCGCACGCCTTGTACTCCGGAATCTTGGCCTGCGGGTCAATCGCGTCAATGGTCAGGAGGTTCGCGGCGGCCTCGGCGAAGTGGAACGGCAGGAACACCACGCCCAGCGTGGCTCGCTGCGTCACCCACGCCCGCACGACGACTGCGCCGCGCCGCGACGTGACGCGCACCGCCTGCCCATCCGCGACCCCAAGGCGCGCCGCGTCGGCCGGGTGAATCTCAACCCGCGCCTCTGGGTACAGGTCGTCGAGATGGGAGTGGCGCGTCATCGTCCCGCCGTGCCAGTGTTCCAGCACGCGGCCCGTCGTCAAGATGAACGGGTACTCGTCGTTGGGCATCTCGACGGCCGGGTTGTACTCCAGCGGGAAGAACCTGGCCCGGCCGCGCGGGAACGTCGCGGCGAAGAGGTACGGCGTGCCGGGGTGACTATCGTCGGGCACCGGCGTTTGCAGTCCCACGTCCTCGATGCGGTGGTACTTCACGCCAGCGTACTCCGGTACGACCCGCCCCATCTCCTCCACCACCTCCCACGGCCCCCCGTAGCGCCAGCCGGCAGTCGGGCGTTCCAGCCGCGCCTCGATGCGTTGGGCCAGGTCGCAGATGATCGCCATGTCGGGGCGGCTCTGCCCGCGCGGCGTCACGGCGCAGCGGACACGCTGCACGCGGCGGTCGGTGTTGGTGAACGTGCCGTCCTTCTCCGCCCACGACGCAGCGGGCAGGAAGACATCGGCGAACGCGCCCGATTCGTTGATGAACAGGTCTTGCGCGACCAGGAACTCCAGCTCTTGCAACATCCGCCGCGTGTGGTTCAGGTCGGGCTCGGACATCATCGGGTTCTCGCCCATGATGTAGAGCGCGCGCACGCCGCCCGGCCCGATGTCCGACACGATCTCGGTCGTCGTCAGGCCGAGATGTCGGTTCAGGCCGCCCGGCTCGATGTGCCACGCCGCCTCGAACGTCTGGGCGTGCGCCTCGTCGTCCACGCGCTGGTAGCCCGGATAGTGCCACGGCATCGCGCCGGCGTCCGACGCGCCCTGGACGTTGTTCTGCCCGCGCAGGGGATTGAGGCCCGTGCCGCGTCGCCCGATGTGGCCGGTCAGCAGCGCCAGGTGGATCAGGGCCAGGGCGTTCTCGGTGCCGTGGGTATGCTCCGGAATGCCGAGCGCCCAGTAGATGGCGGCGTTCTTCGCCGTGGCGTACAGCCGCGCCGCCTGGACGATGAGATGGCGATCCACGCCCGACACGGCCTCGGCGTACTCCGGCGTAAACTTCGCCATCGAGGCGGCGAAGGCGTCGAAGTTCTCGGTACGTTCGCGGATGAACGCCTCGTTGTAGAGCCGCTCTTCGAGGATGACGTGGGCCATCGCCGAGAAGAGCGGCACGTCCGTGCCAGGCTTCTCCGGCAGCCACAGTGTGGCGAAGTTGCACATCTCGACGCGGCGCGGGTCTACGACGATGAGCTTCGCGCCGCGCTTCGCCACCGCCGCCTTCATTTGGAGCGCGATGATGGGGTGGGTCTCGGCGGTGTTGGAGCCGGTGACGATAAACACGTCGCTGTCGGCGACCTCGGCGGCGGTGTTGCTCATGGCCGCCGACCCGACGGCCATCTGGAGCGCGACGACCGAGGCGGCGTGGCACAGGCGGGTGCAGTGGTCTACGTTGTTGGTGCGGAAGAGGGCGCGGAACAGCTTTTGCAGCAGGTAGTTGTCTTCGTTCGTCGCCTTCGCGCAGCAGAACACGGCCAGCGCCCGGCTGCCGTCGCGCCCGTAGATCTCGACCAGGCGGTCGGCGGTGTAGTCCAGCGCCTCATCCCACGACACCTCGCGCCACTGGGCGCGGTCGAAGGCTTGCGTGCGCTGGCCGGAAACTTGCGGCGTCTTGCGGATGAGGGGCGTCGTGACGCGGTCCGGGTGGTAGAGGAAGTCGTGGCCGAAGCGCCCTTTGACGCACAGGTTGCCGTGGTTGACAACACCGTCGAAGGGCGACGTGACCCTGTAGATGAAGTCGTCGGCGATATGCAGATGCAGGTTGCAGCCGACGCCGCAGTAGGGGCAGGTGGTGGAGACGACTCTCTCGGATGCCGGCATATCAGTCTCCTCGCCGCTTCGCGCGCCGCCGCTCCGTGCGGCTCATGCCTATGATGTCGTCCGGCGTGTACCCTTGCTCCAGCAGCCACTCGCGCCGCGGCTTCAGCGCGCCCGTCGGGCAGACGCCCACGCACTGCCCGCAGAACACGCACGTCGTCTCCGGCAGCGGTCGGTCGAAGAACGTGGCGATGGTCGTCTCGAAGCCGCGCCCGCTGAAGTTGATGGCGTAGGCGTACTGGGCGTCGTCGGCGCACACCTGGACGCAGCGCCAGCACAGCACGCACTGGGCGTAGTCGCGGATGAACATCGGGTTGTCGTCCAGGACGGGCAGCGCCCGCCGCTCGCCGTCGAAGCGCGCCGGATCGGCGCCGTAGTCTTGCGCGTAGCGCCTGATGTCCGGCGCTTGAGTCAGGTCCACCGCCGAGGCCAGCATCTCCAGGATGGTGCGGCGGCTGCGCTCCACGCGCTCACTCCGCGTCCACACGGCCATGCCTTCGCGCACCCCCGCGACGCAGGCGGGCGAGAGGAGCCGCGCCCCCTCGACCTCGACGACGCACAGGCGGCACAGGGCGTTGGGCGTGCAGGCTTCGTGGTAGCAGATGGTCGGGATGGTCTGGCCGAGGCGCGCCGCCGCCTGGAGGATGGTCGTTCCCTCGGGGACCGTCACCGCCTGCCCGTCAATTGTGAGCGTGACATCTGGCATTATCTCTCCTGTAGGCCGAGCCGCTCCGGCCACAGCCGCATGGCGCTCAACACGGCGCTGCCGGCCGTCTGTCCCAGGCCGCACAGCGACGCCTCGGTCATCGTCCAGCCGATGTCCTGGAGCGCCGGCGCATCGTCGGGCCGCACTTCGCCCGCCGCGACGCGCGTCAGAATCTCATACTGGCGCTGCGTCCCGATCTGGCACGGGTAGCACTTGCCGCACGACTCGTGGGCGAAGAAGCGCGCCAGCCGCGCGAGGACATCGCGCAGGTCCCGCGACGTGTTGAACACCATCACCGCGCCGGAGCCGAGCGGCAGGTCGGCGGCGCGCAGGCCCTCGAAGCTCAACCGCACGTCCAGCGCCTCTTCGCCGGCGAACGCGCCCGCCGCGCCGCCGATGAGAATCGCCTGCAAGCCCTCGCCCGTCACCCCGCCGGCCAGGTCCTCGATCAGGTGACGCAGGGTCACGCCGAACGGAACCTCGTACAGGCCCGGCCGCACCACATCGCCGGAGACGCAGAACAGCTTCGGCCCGGTGGATTTCTCCGTGCCGAAGCGGCGGAAGGCGTCCGCGCCGTGGCTGAGCACGTAGACGGCCTTCGCCAGCGTCTCGACGTTGTTGACGACCGTGGGCTTGCCGAACAGGCCGTGGGTCACCGGGAACGGCGGCTTGACGCGGGGGAAGCCGCGCTTGCCCTCGATGGACTCGAACAGCGCCGTCTCCTCGCCGCAGATGTACGCCCCCGCCCCGCAGCGCACCTCGATGTCCAGGTCGTAGCCGGAGCCGAGGATGTTCTGCCCCAGGTAGCCCGCCGCGTAGCACTCGGCGATGGCGTGGCGCACGCGGGCGATGGCGACGGGGTACTCGCCGCGAATGTAGAAGTACGCTTTGTGGGCGCCGATGGCGTACGCGCCCAGGATCGCTCCTTCGAGAATGCGGTTGGGGTCGCCCTCCATCAGGACGCGGTCCTTGAACGTCCCCGGCTCCGACTCGTCGGCGTTGATCACAAAATACTTTGGCGCGCCGGGCGCGTTGGCCGCGCTCTCCCACTTGATGCCCGTGGGAAACGCCGCGCCGCCGCGGCCGAGCAGGCCCGACCGCTTGATCTCGGCGATGACCTCCGCCGGCGGCACGCGGCCTAGCGTGTTGCGAATGCCCCGCATCCCGCCGGCCGACTCGTACTCGATCAGGCTCGCCGCACGCCCCTTGCCGCACAACACCGTCACGATGCACAGGTCGCCGCCGACGTAGTCTTCGGCCGGGGCGGTCTGCCCGGCGAACAGCGCGTCCAGGGAGGACGGCGTGAGGTGCGTTGCGGGGGAATTCTCGAACGCGCCCGCCGCCTCGTTCCAGCGCGTGACGTTCGCCGCCACGCCGGTGTTGCACAGGCCCAGGCACGTCGCCCGCTCCACGCAGATGTCGTCGTCGCCCTCGGCCCGCGCCCGCGCCGCCGCCAGAACGGCCTCGCCGCCACGCAGCGCGCACGAGGGGTCGGTGCAGACGCGCACCGTGGTCCGCCCCTGCGGCTCGCGGGTCAGCAGGTTGTAGAAGTCTATGACGCCGTAAACATCGGCGAGAGGGACGCCGAGGGCGGCGGCAATCTGGGCGGTTGTAGATTCGGAAAGGAAGCCGGACAGGGATTGAGCGGCCTGCAACGCGGGCAGGAGGCCGGCGCGGCCGAGCGGCGCAAACGCGGCGAGGATCGGGGTCAACGGGCCGACGGCAGGGTCAGGCATGGCGCTCCCCTTGCGAGCAAGGCGGCATTGTCGCAACAAATAGGAGGCCATAGTATAGCGCGAGTCAGGGGTGCGTCAAGCGCCGCGTTCTGGAGGACATGGCGCGAGAATCGCAGGCGCGGGGAATCTATGCTATCATGCACGAGTCATGCAGACTTTCCGAACCTCGTCCCCCCCCTGGCGCTCGCTCCTCCTGGCCGCGCTCCTGGCCGTGGTGGCTCTCGTCTTCGCCGCCCTGTTCGTCCGCACCCTCACTCGCGCCGCCGTCCCGTCGGGTATCGAAAGCGGGCCGCGCGCGGCGCCCCTTCAGCTCGGCGCGAACGTTGCCCTGCTCGAGCGCGACGACGCCGAGATTGCGGCGCAGCTCGACGCGACGCGGGCGGCTGGTCTCGCCTGGGTGCGCCAGCCGGTCGCGTGGGCCGCCGTCGAGCCAACGCCGGGCGCGTATGACTGGGCGGCGCTGGACCGCGTCGTGGACGCGGCCGCCGCGCGAGGGTTGGGGTCGTCCTGACGCTGGCCGGGCGCCGGCGTGGGCCAGGAAGCCCCTTGACCAGGGAGCGCCCGGCGCGCTGCCGGCCGACCCGGCGACCTACGCCCGCTTCGTGACCGCGGTCATCACCCGCTATCGCGGGCGCGTGGCGGCGATCCAGGTGTGGGACAGCCCGAACCTGGCGATGGGGCCGAACCGCGAGTACGTCCAGCCGCGCCAGTACGTGGCGCTGCTGAAAGCGGCCTACGAGGCGGCGAAAGCGGCCGACCCGGGTGTGATCGTCCTCGGCGGCGGCCTGGCCCCGACCACCGAGACCACCGCCAGCAACCAGGACGACGTGCGCTACCTGGAGACGCTGTATCGCGCCGGCGCGGGGCAGTACTTCGATGCCCTGGCGATCAAGCCGTATGGCTTCTGGAGCGGGCCTGACGACCGCCGCGCCGACGACAGCGTCCTCAACTTCTCGCGCGCCGTTCTCCTGCGCGACATCATGACGCGCTACGGCGACGCAAACAAGCCCGCCTGGGCCGTGGAGTGGGGCTGGAACGCGCTGCCGCCCGATTGGCAGGGCCGGCCGGCCGCCTCCGGCAGCGACAGCGACACCGTTCAGGCGCCCCGCGAGGGCGAGGCCGTGCTGCGCGCCCGCAGCGAGTGGCCGTGGCTGGCGGCGATGCTCGTCACCCACCTCCGCCCCGACGCCCCGCCCGACGACCCCCTGTGGGGCTTCAGCATGCTGGACGACCGGCGCCAGCCGCGTCCGCTGCTCACGGCGATTGCGGACGCCGCGCAAGCGCCCGCGCCGCCGCCGCCGTCCTCACCCAACCCGCTGCCCCTCTATCTCGCCCTGGCCGGGCTGGCCCTCGGCGCGGTCGCCGCCGGAGCCGGCGCGGTCATCATGGCGCGGGGCGCGCCGTGGGCCGCCATCTGGGCCGCGCTCGACGGGGCGGTTGGGCGGCTGGGTGACCTCGGCGCAATGGCGGCCATCGCAGCGTCGGCGCTGTTGTTCATGTTCCTGCCCTGGCCGCTCAACGTCGTCTTCCTGCTCCCGCTGGTCCTGCTCATCGCCGCGCGCCTCGACCTTGCCCTGGCGGCCATCGTTGTTGCCGCGCCCTTCTTCCTCAGAGTGATTCGCCTCGGCCCATTGCAAGTGTCCCTCGTCGAGACGCTGACGCTGCTCACGTTCGTGTTCTGGGCCGCGCGCCGCCTGACGCAGGGCGGCCGCGCCGCGCTGAAGGCCCAGTTCCCGCTCAACCTCCAGGACATCGCGGTGCTGATCCTGCTGCTGCTCGGCGGGCTGTCGGGCCTGTGGGCCTTGATGCCGGGCGTGGCGACGCGCGAGTTCCGCGTTGTCATCCTGGAGCCGATCCTGTTCTACGTTGTGCTGCGCGACGCGCGTCTCGACCGGCGGCAGACGCTGCGCCTGGCCGACGCGGCGGTCCTGGCGGGGGCGCTCCTGACGCTGTACGGGTTCGCTACCTACATGGGCGGCGGCGCAGTAGCCGCCGAGGGCGTGCGGCGGCTCAAGAGCGTCTACGGCTCGCCCAACAACCTGGCCCTGATGCTCGGCCGCATCCTGCCCATCCTCCTGGCTCTCGCCTTGTGGGGCGAGTCGCGGCGGCGGCGGCTGGCCTACGCCGCGGCCGGCATCCCCATCGTCGCCGGTCTGTTCCTGACGTTCTCGACGGGCGCGTGGCTGCTGGGCGTCCCGGCGGCGCTGCTCGTGCTCGGCGCGGGCCGCAGCCGCCGCGCGTTCCTCGCCATGCTTGGCGCGATCGGCCTCGCCGCTTTGGCCCTCGTTCCCTTCTCGCGCACCGAGCGCGTGGCTCGCCTCGTCAACGTTGGTGAGGCGGCCACATGGGAGCGGCGGCAGCTTCTCTGGCAGGCCACCCTGAATATGATCCGCGACCACCCGTGGCTGGGCGTCGGCCTCGACAACTTCCTGTACGAGTACCGCGACGCCTACTACCTGCCGGGCGCGGAGGTCGAGCGCAACCTGTCGCACCCGCACAACATCGTTCTCGACTTCTGGTCGCGGCTCGGCCTCCTGGCCCTCGCCGCCCTGGTCGGCAGCCTGGCGAGCTTCTTCGGCGGCGCCTGGCGTCTGTTCCACCGCCTGAGCGGCGATGCCCGCTGGCTTGTCCTGGGGCTGGCGGCCAGCATGGTCTACTGCCTGGCCCACGGTCTCATAGACAACTCGTTCTTCCTGGTGGACCTGGCGTTCTTCTACATGATGACGGTCGGTGTCGTCCGAATGCTCGAGCGGACCGGGGAGGGGTGACCGGGCGTTTCGCGTCTCGGCCGGCATGCGCTATAATTGGCGAACCGGGGGGTTAGCACAGTTGGAGGGATTTCATGCGCCGTCTTCTGGTAGCCCTCACGGCGGCTCTGCTGCTTTCGATCACCGCCACCCTCGGCGGGCAAGCCGCCCCTGACGCCGCAGCACTGCAATGGTCACCCACGTCGGTGGCGCTCGCCAATGTCGGGGCCAGTAGTACCATTGACCTGTGGCTCAACGCCGCTCAGAACCTCGGTGGGTACGAGATAGACCTGGCTTTCGACCCGGCCGTGGTTGCCATTGACAGGGTTGACCTGCTCGCCACGACGTCCGGCCGCACCTGGGCCAGCCTCCCCGCCTCCACCGATCCCAACGTCACCTTTGTCACCGTGGCGTCGGGCGTGATTAGCTTCGGCGGGTATAGCTACGGGACGCAGACACAAGGCTCGACCGGCAACGTTCAACTCGCCCGCGTGACGCTGCACGCCGTAGGCCTCGGGGCGACGACCCTGCACGTCTCCCGCGCTCTCGCCGCCGGGGCCGACGCCACGACCACATCGCCGACCGCCGCCGATGCCCAGATCACTGTCGGCAGCCCCGGTGTTTCCGTGACCGGTCGCGTCACGCTGCCGTCGCGCACGAACTACAGCGGCAGCCAGGTGGCGACCGACAACGGGACGACGTTCACCGCCTCAGACGGTTCCTTCACCCTGTCCACGACGGCCGGTCAGCACCGGCTGACGGCCAGCCACGCGGGCCATCTGTCCCGCTACATTGACGTGACCGTCGGCCCGTCCGGCCTCACTCTCCCCAGCGGGACGGTCCTGCTGGCCGGTGACGCCAACAATGACGGCGCGATTGACCTGTTCGACCTGACGCTCATCGCCGGGCAGTACGGCCAGAACGTCCCGCCCGGCAACGCCGCGGCCGATCTCAACGCCGACGGCAAGGTTGACCTGGCGGACCTGGTACTCGTCGCGGCCAACTACGGCCTGCAAGGCCCTGTGGCCTGGAGCGCGGCCGCCGCCGGCGGCAAGGTGTCCCCCGACGAGCCGGAGCGTCTGGCGCGACGCGCGCCGACGCTGGCGGTGGTTGCGCCGAAGACGGTCGCCGCCGGTGAGGTGTTCGAGGCGCAGGTGCGCGTGTCGGGCGCGCGCGACCTGGCCGGGGTGGATATCCGGTTGGTCTTCGACCCGGCGGCCATTGAGGCGCTGGGCGTCGAGGCGCCGTCCCAGGACGCGGGCGCGTTCTTCGACCCGGCGCGGGTGCTGGTGGCGCAGAACGAGGTTGACGCGGCTGGCGGGGCGCGCTTCGCCGCCGTGCAGGTCGGCGCGGCGAGCGCCGCACGCCAGGGTACGCTCGTGACGGCGCGCTTCCGCGCCCTGCGCGACGGCCCGCCCGACATCCGCATCGCCGATGCGCGCCTCCTCAACCGCGACGGCGAGGACCTGATGGCGAAGGCCGCGCGGTAGGGGGCTTGTAAGTATCTCGTAAGCGTCCCTTAAACAGGGCGTAATCCACGCCGTGTATCATCACCGTTTATCCAGGCGGCGATCGGTGATGCTACAGGAGGCGCGGATGCAGCGCGGGGACATGGGCCGGATCACGTGGAGCCAGGCACAGGGCGACCTGGCCGTACCGGGAGGCCTGATGGGCGGGGAACTCATCCTGGTCGTGGACGATGAGCCGAACATTCGCGAGGTCGTCACCCTCTACCTGACCCAGGAGGGCTTTCGCGTGGTCACGGCCACCACGGGCGCCGAGGCGCTCGCCGCCGCGCGCCGCCAGCGGCCGGATCTGGTGATTCTCGACCTGATGCTCCCCGGCGGGTTGGGCGGACTGGAGGTCTACAAGGCGCTGCAAAGCGACGATGGCCGCCCGCAACCCGTCATCATGCTGACGGCGCGCGGCAGCGAAACGGACCGCGTCGTCGGCCTGGAGCTGGGCGCGGACGACTACGTGGTCAAGCCGTTCAGCCCGCGCGAGCTGACCGCCCGCGTCAAGGCCGTCTTGCGCCGCTCAGCATCGGCGGGCGCGCCGGGCCAGGCCGCGCTGACCTTTGGCCGGCTACGGATTGACCCGTCCACCCGCGTTGTGACCGTGGACGGCTCGGCGATCCTGCTCACGGCGCGCGAGTTCGATCTGCTGCTCTACCTGGCGCAGCACCCGAACCAGGTGTTCACGCGGGACCAGCTCATGGACCGCGTCTGGGGCTACGAGGTCGCCATGGACACGAGCACGGTGACGGTCCATGTGCGGCGGCTGCGCGAGAAGATCGAGACCGATCCGGCCAACCCACAGTTCGTGGTGACGGTATGGGGAGTCGGCTACAAGTTCGACGCCGCGGCCTGAGCATGCGCCGCTGGCTGGTTGTCACCGGCGCCGTCGTCCTGGCCTTCGCCCTGGCCCTGGCGTTCGCCAGCCTGTGGATGCAGGCATCGCGGGAGGCCCTGGGCGACCTGATGGCCTTCCTCGGCGTCTCGACCGTTCTGTCCCTGGCCCTGGCGACGTGCCTATTCTGGTTGAGCCGCGACGCGCCGTCGCTGTGGCTCAAGGTCATGATCGCCTATAGCCTCGGCCTCCTGGTCGCCCTCGCCAACATCGCCGTGACGGCGCGGCTTATGTTCCTATCGGAACATGACCTGGCGCTGCTGGCGCTCCTCCTCCTCTTCAGCACCGTCATCTCCCTGGGGTTCGGCGTCATGCTGGCCGGCATGATTAGCGCGACGGCGCGGCGGCTGGCGAACGCGACGGAGAAAGTCGCCGCCGGCGATCTGGCGGTGCGCGTAGAGGTCGAAGGGCGCGACGAGCTGGCGCAGCTCGGCCACGACTTCAACCGCATGAGCGAGCGGCTGGCCGAGGCGGCGGCGGAACGCGAGGGGATGGCGGAGGCGCGGCGCGAGCTATTCGCCGCCGTCTCCCATGATCTCCGAACGCCGCTGGCGTCCATTCGGGCGATGGTCGAGGCGCTGGCCGACGGCGTCGTCCAGGACCCGGCGACTGTGCAGCGCTACCTCGTCACCATTCGCGGCCAGACGGAGAGCCTCAGCGCGCTGATTGACGACCTGTTCGAGCTGGCGCAGCTCGACGCCGGGGTGATGCGCTTCGAGATGCAGCGCGCCTCCCTGGGCGACCTGATCTCGGACACGCTGGAGAGCATGCACGTCCAGGCGAGCAGTAAGGGCGTCCACCTGTCAGGGCAGGTGGACCCGGCCGCCGACCTCGTCACGATGGCGCCGGACAAGGCGCAGCGTGTGCTGTACAACCTCGTCCAGAACGCCATCCGCCACACGCCGCCGGACGGCTCGATCTGCATCAGCGCGACGGCTGACGGCGACTATGCCCGCGTTGACGTGGCCGACAGCGGCGAGGGCATCGCCCCGGCGGACCTGCCCCACGTGTTCGACAGCTTCTACCGCGCCGAGAAGTCGCGCTCGGCGGACTACGGCGGCGCGGGATTGGGTCTCGCCATCGCGCGCAGCATCGTCGAGGCGCACGGCGGCCGCATCTGGGTCGAGAGCCAGGTCGGCCACGGCACGCGCTTCAGCTTCACCCTCCCCCGCACCAGCGCGTGACCACGTCGAAGTAGATGCGCGTACCGAACGACAGGTTGGCGACGCTCACCCGCTCGTTGTGATTGTGGGCCAGGCCAGACAGCGCCGGCCCCTCGTAGCGCATCGGCACGAACCCCAGCACCTTCGTTCCCATCCGAACTACGCTCTTGGCGTCCGTCCCGCCAGTGATGAGCGCCGGCACGACGACCGCGCCCGGCTCGTGGGCCGCGACGACCTCCTGGATGAGGGCGAATAGCGGCGACGCCGGATCGGCCTCCAGCCCCGGCGACACCGGCTCGTGGAACTCTAGCTCCACGTCGTCGCCTAGCGCCGCGCGCAGCTCGGCCATGAACCCCTCGCCGGTCTGCCCCGGCAGGATGCGCCCGTCCACCAGCGCCTCGGCCTCAGCCGGAATGACGTTGATCTTGCTGCCCGCGCCCAGGATCGTCGGCGTCGCGGTGTTGTGCGTGGCCGCGACCATGCGCCGCTTGCCCACGTCGGGCAGCGGCAGGCGGGCGATGGCCTCAGCCTGCACGGCCGGGTCATCACTCAAGACGTTGCGCAGATTCGCCGCCTCCGCCGGGGCCAGGTGCGCGGCAATGGCCTCGACGTGGGCGCGCACCGTCGGGATGATGTGCATCGGCAGGCTCGTCGCGCCGAGGTGTTGGAGGGCGGCGCCGAGCTTCAGGATGGCGTTGTCGTTGTGAGGCAGCGAGGCGTGGCCGGGCGCTCCGCGTGTCCGCAGGGTGAAACGCGCCGTGCCTTTCTCGGCCGTCGAACAGGCGAAGAACGTCCTGTCGCCGAAGACAATGGCCGTCGGCCCACCCTCGTTGATGGCGTACTCGGCGCGGATTAGCTGCGGATGGTTGTCCACCAGCCAGCCCGCGCCCATCGCGCCCCCCACTTCCTCGTCGGCGGTCGCCATGAAGATGAGGTCGCGCTTCAAGGGCAGGCCGAGGCGCTTGACGAGCAGAAAGACCATCAGCTCCATCGTGACGACGTTCTTCATGTCGGTTGCGCCGCGCCCCCAGACTTCGCCATCCACCAGCGCGCCGGAGAACGGCGGGTAGCGCCACTTGTCCGGCTCGGCCGGCACGACGTCAATGTGGCCCATCAGCAGCAGCGGCGGCCCGCTGCCGTCGCCCTTGAGCCGCGCGACGACGTTGCCGCGGCCCGGCGCCGACGATAGCACCGTCGGCGCGATGCCGTTGGCGGTCAGGATGTCGGCGAGGTACTCGGCCGCGAGAATCTCGTTGCCGGGTGGGTTGGTCGTGTCGAGACGCAGCAGGCCGCGCAGCATCTCGACCACCTCCGTCTCGACCGCCGCCCAGTCCAATTCAGACGCATTGATTGTCATATGTCCCTCGTATTTCGTAGCGCCGACTTCCAGTCGGCTCTTTGCCGGACCCAGCGTGGCTCCCGCCTGGCGCCGCGGCCTCCCTCCTCCATCCCCCCAACCCCCTTCCTCCCCCCACAAGTGGGGGAGGAAGGGAGAGAAACCTGGAGTGAACCCATTTTACCAGACACAGGTCAAAGTCAACGCCTCCTAGACAGCATGAGCCATCTCGAACTCGGCAGGTGGTTGGTAGCCTAAGCTGGAGTGCAAACGCTTGGTGTTGTAGACATCCTCGATGAACCGCCCGATGTTCGCTTCGGCGTCGCGCGCCGTGCGGTAGTCGTTGAGATAGACCTCCTCGGCCTTGAGGGTCTTGAAGAAGCTCTCGGCCTTGGCGTTGTCGTACGGATTGCCTTTCGCCGACATGCTGATGCGCGCCTTGGCGTGCGTCAAGCGCTCGATGTAGGGCGTCGAGGCGTACTGCACTCCGCGATCTGAGTGATGGATCCAGCCCGGGGCGACCAGACGCCGTGCCAGCGCCATCTCAAGAGCGTGGAGGGTCAGCTGGGTATCGATGGTCGTCGAGAGATGCCAACCGACGCAATAGCGCGAGTAGGCATCCAGGATGGCCGCCAGGTACACGAACTGCTGCGGCAGACGAATGTAGGTGATATCGGCGACAAACGCCTGGTTCAGCCCGGTCAGCGTCGCTTCGGCCAGCAGGTTCGGATAGGTCGGGTGAGCGTGCTGGGAGTTGGTCGTCACGACGAAGTGGCGCTTGAGTGACAGAGGAGAGCCTCTTGCCGCATGACGCGCAACACGCGCTTGTGATTGACGACGTGCCCTTGGCGCTTGAGTTCGGCCGTGACCCGACGGTAGCCGTAGCCCGGGAAGGCCAACACGATGTCCTCGATGAGATCGCGCAAGAGGACATCCGCCTCGGCTTGCTCTGGTGCCGCGAGGCGCTCGTAGTACCAGGCGCGGTTGACGCCGAACACGTCACACAGGCGTTCCACAGCCAGCGTCGGCTGCTCGACCAGAACTTGGTGGATCATGCGGTGGCGCTCTCCAACTTTGAGCGCTGCAACGCCTTTTTAAGGAGCTTGTTCTCCAAGGCCAATTGACCGCAGAACTGCTCAAGCTCGGCGATCCGTGCTTGCAGCGCTTCCGCCTCGTTAGGCACTTTCGGCGCAAACGCCGCCTCGCCGCGCTCGGTGTACTCGAAGCTCGCCAGCGGGCGAGCAAGCTGTTGGCGAGTTGGTGCTCTCGGCAAACTTGTGCTGGTCGCTTCTCGCCTGTGGCGATCTGGCGGCAGATCTGGAGCTTGAACTCCCGTGTGTCGTCGTCCGTTCATGAACCCTCTCCTTGAGCCATAGTGTATCATCGTGGTGCTCTCAGGAGAAGTTGACTTTCAACCGTGTCTGGTCACAGGGGTGCAGTCCAACCTCTGACTCCCCCACTTGTGGGAGAGGGGGGCAAGGACGGACAGGGGCGAGTTTGGGGCGATCTTGTCCCATGTCCGTCCCCCTCTCCCCGTGGGAGAGGGATGGGGTGAGGGTCTTGAAACCTGGCAAGCGTCTTAAGACCCTCACCCAGCCTCTCCCACAGGGAGAGGGGCCAGACCTGTCCGCCCTTGAACCCTATGGGAAAGGGAGAGGGGCGAGGCCGATGCCTACCACAACGGCAGGCGATTGTCGAACAGCCAGCTATTGTTCCAATTCTCGTCCGGCGGGATATCCTGGCCGGCCGGCGGCTGCCACGGCGGCGGCGGGGTCGGTGGCGCCGCCACCGTGACCTCGCCGATGCGCACCGAGTCCGCGCCGTCGGCGGCGCGCAGCCGAGCCGCGCCGTCGGTTCCGCTTGGGTACCAGCCAATCTCGACAGTGTACCGCCCCGATGCCAGCTCCGGCGGCAGGTACAGCGAGCGCCACATCACGGTCTCGCTCGCCGCGGGCCACTTGCCCGTCGGCGGCGTTGGGGCAGCGTCGTAGCCGGTGACGTACTGCCCGCCCTCATCCAGCAGGTGCAGGAACAGGGTGTAGTCGCGGCGTGGGGCGCTCGCCGCCCGCCAGCGCAGCCCCACCGGCAGGCCGTCGCCCGGCGCGAGGGGCGTCGTGGGCAGGCTGACCCCGTTCAGAGCCAGGCCATCGTTGAACGTGGCGGCGGACGGCTGCCAGGCGGGGTTCGCGGGCGGCGGCGTGAAGTGGTAGAGCAGCGTGGGATTGCCGCCGCCACCCTCGATTTCGCCGGTCGCGTCGAGGCTGACCGCGCCGGAGTAGGCCGCCAGCAGCGGCCGCCACGTCTCGATCTCGTCGCGGAAGCCGACGAGCCAGGTGGGGCGGGCCACATCGGCCTTCACCGTATCGCCGCCCGGCAGAGGATGCGCGCGCCGCGCCAGGTCGGGGTAGAAGGCGCGCAGCTCGCTCCACTGCCACGGCGCAGTGAAGACGATGTCGTCCGTCGCGCCGGCGTGGGCGCGCAGGAAATCGTACACCGCTCGCCGCTCCGGTGGCACGGGCGTCACGTTCTCATACGCCCAGACGAGGCGCTGCTGGCCGTAGACGGCGGCCAGGGCGAGCGCCGCCAGGAGGACAATGCGCCACGGCCACCGCAGGGCCACGACAAGCCCGGCGACTGCCAGCAGGAAGATGGGCAGCGCCGGGGCGAAATAGCGCGCGCTGTAGAAGGGGTAGCGGAGGACGACCAGGGCCGCCAGGACGATATACGTCAGGCCGACACAGACGACGAGCAGGGTCAGACGTCTACCGGGGCGGGCGAGCGCCAGCGCGGCGAGGAGGAGCGCGGCCAGCAGCGCCGTGCCGAGGGCGGCGGGGCGCAGATCGAGCGCCAGGCCCACGCTGTACGCCATCGCTGCGTTCGCCGCCGCCTGGAGCGGGTTGGGGCGATGCTGGAAGTTCTCCCACACCTCGGCGGCGATGGGCGCTTGCTTCGGCAGCGCGTAGGCCAGCCACGGCAGCAGGGCCAGGACCGGTGGGACAGCCACGGCCAGGGCGCGGCCCAGGCTGGGCCACGCGCCGCGCTTGCGCCAACCGACGGCGACCACGTAGACCGCCTCGGCGGCGACGAAGAACACGCCGTAATAGTGGACGTAGACCAGCACGATATTGACAACGACGACAGGGGCCAGGGCGGGCCAGCCCCGCCCCTCCTCGCCCCGGACGATGAGCAGGAGGCTGAGGACGGCCAGCAGCATCATCAGGGCGTAGCCGCGCGCCAGCGGCGAGAGGGCGATGTGGAACGGGCTGACGGCGAGCAGCGCCATCGCTACCAGCCCGACGGCCGGTGACGCCAGGCGTCGGCCGAGCTGATACAGCAGCGGCAGGGTCAGCAGGGATGCCGCCAGGGACAGCAGCCGCAGCCCCCACAGCCCGTCCGCGCCGAGCGGGCCGGTCCACAGGGTCGCCAGTATCGGGTAGAGCGGCGGGTGGCTGTCGTTCAGCAGGCGGCCGATTCCGTCGCGCAGGGTCGGCGCGAACACGATCCACGCCGTCACGATTTCGTCAGGCTCCAGGTAGATGGGGAGGAGGAGCAGCGACCGAACGAACGTGGCGATGGCGAGGATGACGACGGACGCCGCCAGAATCTCGCCCATCGTCAGCGCCGCGCCCGAGGCGGCCGGTGGCCGAGGGGCGGGAGCAATTTCGCGCGTGGGCGCGCTTTCTAAAGAGTTTCCCATGGACGCAGGCTCATAGCCATCCGGTGGTTGCCCGGCCTACCTCTTCGCCCAGGCGCGGAGGCGCTGCGCAGCCAGCTCCAGCGTCGCCGTCTTCTTGCAGAACGCGAAGCGCGCCAGGCCGCGGCCGAGGTTGCGGTGCGCTTCGGAGTAGAACACGCTCGGCGGGATGGGCGTCACGCCGGCCTGGATGGTGAGGCTGTGGCAGAAGGCGATGTCATCCGGGTAGCCCAGGTCGCGGATGTCGGCCAGGGCAAAGTACGTCCCGCGCGGCACGAACGCCGGCAGCCCGATGTCGCGCAGCGCGGCCAGCAGAATCTCGCGGCGCGCGGCGTACTCGGCGCGCAGCGTGTCGTAGTAGCCCTGGGCGGCGACCCCCTCGAACGCGGCGGCGATGCCGAGCTGGAGCGGGGCAGCCGAGCAGAAGACGATGAACTGATGCGTGCCGCGCGTGGCCGCGTTCAGGGTCGGTGGGCCGATGACCCAGCCGACCTTCCAGCCCGTCAGGCTGAATGTTTTGCCCGAGCTGGAGATGGTGAGGGTGCGCTCCCACATGCCCGGCAGGGTCGCCATGGGGATGTGCTGGGCGCCGTCGAAGGTAATCGCCTCGTACACCTCGTCGCTCAGGACCAGGGCGTTCCACTTGTGGCACAAGACGGCGATGAACTCCATCTCGGCGCGGGTGAACACCTTGCCAGTCGGGTTGTGGGGCGTGTTGAGCAGCACCAGGCGCGTGCGCGGCCCGAAGGCGTCGGCCAGCTCGTCCGCGTCGAACCACCACTCGGCGTGAGTTTTGTCTGGCTGGCGCAGCGGCACGTAGCGCGGCACGCCGCCGGCGAACGTCACCGACGGGACGTAGGAGTCGTAGAACGGCTCGAAGATGACGGCCTCGTCGCCGGGGTTGAGAAGGCCCAGGCACGACGCGAACACCGCCTCGGTCGCGCCGGACGTCACCACGATGTCGCGCTCCGGGTCGAGCGCGCGGCCTAGCGGCCCGCTGTAGTGGCGGGCGAGGGCAGCGCGGAGGGCGGGCGCGCCGTGGGAGATGGCGTACTGGTTGACGTCGGCGTCAATCGCGCCCGCCGCCGCCGCCTTGACCCACGGCGGGCCGGGGAAGTCGGGGAAGCCCTGGCCCAGGTTGACCGAGCTGTACTGCGCGGCCAGGGCGCTCATCTCCGAGAAGATGGACGTGCCAGCGCCGGCGAGGCGGTGGGCGAGGGGAGACACGGCGTCTGTCATGGCTATTCGTCCGGAGTCGGCCAGGGGCGCGTGCCTTCGAGCGCCCGAGCGATGCGCAGCAGCGTCGCTTCGTTCCACCACGCGCCGACGAGCTGGACGCCCACCGGCAGGCCGTCGGAGGTGAAGCCGCTGGGGATGGAGAGGGCGGGCAGCCCGGCCAGGTTGAATGGGCGCGTGTAGCGGGCGATGGCTTCGCGCGCGCCGACCGTTTGTCCGTTCACCTCGACCTCCGTAGTCCCAATGGGCGGGGCGGGTACGGCGCAGGTGGGCGCAATGAACGCATCGGCGGTCTGGAACAAGCGGCGGAAGTCCACCATCAGCTCGGCGCGCACGCGCAGCGCCCGCGCCACGGTCATCCCGCTGACCTCGAAGCCCTGGGGCAGGCGCGCCTGCACGTCGGGCTGGAACTTCTCCAATTGCGTTCTCAATCGCTCCTCGTGGAGGGCGCTCGCCTCGGGGCGTAGGATGTTCAGGGCCGCCTCGTTGGCTTCGACCAGGCGCGGCAGGGACACCTCGACGATCTCTGCGCCCAGGCGTTTCAGCGCCTCCAGCGTCTCGTGCAGCCCGTTGAGGACGTCGCCTGTCGCGCCGACGAGGGAGTACTGCGGGTCGAGGGCAATCGTCAGCCCGCGCACGCCGCGGTCGAGGTCGGCGGTGAACGACGGAACCGGCTGGTCGGCGCTGGCCGGGTCGTCCGGGTCGTAGCCGCTCATCGCCTGGAGCATGACGGCCACGTCGTACACCCCGCGCGCCATCGGGCCGACGTGGTCCAGGGAGTAGGACAGCGGCAGGACGCCGCGATTGCTGACGCGGCCGTAGGTCGGCTTTAGCCCGACGACACCGCATAGGGCGGATGGGATGCGAATCGAGCCGCCGGTGTCCGAGCCGGTTGCCGCGGCGCACAGCCGCGCCGCGACCGCCGCGCCGCTGCCGCCGGACGAGCCGCCGGGCATGCGCGTCGGGTCCCACGGGTTGCGCGTCGGCCCGAAGTACGAGCTATCGCCGAACACCCCCAGGGCAATCTCGTGCATGTTCAGCTTGCCGAGGATGACCGCGCCCGCCGCCTTCAGCCGCGCCACGCTCGGCGCGTCCTGGGTCGGCACGTTGTCCAGGAAGAACGCCGAGCCGGCTGTCGTCGGCACGCCCGCCACGTCGAACAGATCCTTGAGGGCAATGGGGATGCCGTGCAGCGGCCCGCGATACGCGCCGCGGCGGATGTCGTTGTCCGCCGCCTGGGCCTCGGCGAGGGCGGACTCGGGCGTCACGCGAATGTACGCGTTCAGCGTGGGCTCGTGGGCGGCGATGCGGTCGAGGTACGCCTGGGTGACTTCGATGGGTGACACCTCGCCTGTTGCCAGGCGAGGCGCCAGATGTTCAATGGTGAGGCGCGTTAGCTCGCTCACCGCACGAAGACTTCCTGGCTGTCGCCAATCTCGTCGCCGGTGTTCATCTCGATGAAGGCGTCGAGCCACCAGGTGTGCCACGCCTGGACGCCGTTGTACGTCGGCTGCGCGTCCTCGGGCAGAGTGAAGGAGCCGTCGAAGGTGCGCGTCTCACCCGCCTGCATGGTCAGGTCGCTGGTGAGAACAAGCTCCTCGCTGTACGTCTCGTTGGCGATTTCGTCTTCTTCCTCGTCCTCATCGAACTCGTCCTCGTCGTCGTCCAGGTCGGTGCCGTTCAGCGACGCATCCACCTCCCCGTCCTCCATCTCTTCCTCGTCCAGGTCCTCTTCGTCGCCATAGATGTCCAGCTCCTCGACGCCGACAAGCTCGGCGACCAGGGCGACGCCGGAGATGCGCTGGTTGGCGGTGACGCTGACGCTGAACGAGACGGCCTGACCGGGGGCCACCCCCTCCCCCTCGATGGTGAGGCGGATATCCACGGGCTGGCCGGACGATGCTTGTGCGTTCATTGCGATACTCCTTGTGGGAATCATTTTGGTAGTCAGTCTAAAGTATAGGTAGAATGGGCAAGACTGCCCCACGCCGATGGGCTAGGGCAAGGACAACGGACCTCGTAGGAGACCCAGGCCCGCCTGCCCGTCGAACGGGCAGGCTACGACGGGCAAGCCTGGGAGGCTGGCTCTCAGCCCCTCGGGCTTCCATCCAGCAGCGCGACGCTTCGAGCGTCGTGCGGGCGCACGATGCCGAACATGTCCCTTGACCACCCACTAGGGCTTGACCTCGACCGTTCCAACGTCAACCATGTCGCGCCCGTCGTCGAGGCGCAGCCGCTCGCCCGTCGCCGGGTCATACAGGCCCACGCGCAGCGAGAGCTGGCCCGCCACGTCGCGCGGCAGCATCAAGCCGTGGAAGTCCGGAATGCTCCGCGTCGTGCTCCAGCCGGACGTCGGCCGGCCGCCGCCCTGGGGCTGGCTGTCGTGCTGGGCGACGAGGCGGCCGGCCTCATCGTACAGGTGCGCAAACACGACATAATTCTTGTCCATCGGCCTGGCCGCGCGCCACTTCAGGTCAATCGTCACGTTCCCGCCCGGCTTTGCCGCCGCCGTGTACGTCGCGCTGTCGAGCTGCGGGCCGGCCGGCCACGTCACGCCCGGCGCCGCCTCGACGCGCGGGCCGGCCTCCGGCAGGTACAGGGCAAACAGCGTCTCGTTGCGCCACGCGCCACCGGCCGGGTAGAGGTTGCGGTCCAGCCAGCTCTTCAGCTCGGCGTTCGGCCCGACCGTTCCCTGGTACAGCGAGGCCCACACGCGCGGGTAGCCCGTGACCTCCGCCGAGAGACGGTCGCCGATGCGGCGCATGTCCTCGGTGACCGGGTCCCAGCGCTGGGCGAACGTCCACGCCGGGTCGCTCGGCGCGCGATAGGCGTCGTACACCCCGGCCAGACTCAGGACGTTGAACACCACGAGGTCATCCGGCCGCGCCCCAATCGCGCGGAGCGACTGCACATCCACCGTCGGGTCGAACTCGCCGGCGCGCTCCAGGCCCTTGGCGTACACCGCCCCGACCCAGGTGGGCCAGATGGTGGTCACCGCAATGAGGACGATGGCAGCTGCGCCGAGCCAGCGCGCCCGCGCGCTCAGCGCCGTCACGGCGAAGGCGACGGCCAGGGCGATGAACGGGCTGGCGGCGATGAGGTAGCGCCCGGCGAACATGTGGGCCTGGGTCCCCACGAGGACCCCGCCGACGGTGAACCCGAAGGCGAGGCCGGGCAGGAGCAGGTGGCGCGGCGAGAGATCCGGGGCGGCGCGGCGAGTCAGGCTCACGATGAGGCCGGCGGCGACGACGGCGGCGATGCTCCACACGACGAACCAGCCGGCGTCGTAGGCGAAGATGACGCTGTAGACAGCCATCGGCAACAGGCGTTGCATCTCAGCCAGCGTCAGCGCGTCGTTCTCGTGCGTCGCCACGCGCTGGAGCACCGGGCCGACGGCGTACAGCGCCCACGGCAGGTACAGCGCAACGATGGCGACGGACGCCAGGGTGACGCGCCGCAGCGCCCGCCGCCCGGCGTCGGAGCGCGTCAGGGGCCAGCCGGCGAAGACGGCGTAGAGGACCAGGGCGGCGAGCGCCAGGGCGCTGTAGTAGAACGAGTAGAGCGCCAGAAGCGCGCCGACAACCCAGCCGACAAGGGCCACCGGCCGCGCGGGCCTCGTCCCATCGAGACTGTCGAGCAGGCCCCACACGGCGAGCAAGACGCCGACGACGCACAGGGCGTACATGCGCGCCACCTGGGAGTAGTAGATGAGCAGCGGGGCCAGGGCGACGTACGCGGCGGCCAGCAGGCCGACAAGGTCGGCGTGGGGGCCGCGGCGCACCCAGACCCGGCCGGCCTGGTAGGCCAGGGGAACCGCGACGACGCCTGCGATGAGGGACAGGTAGCGAATGGCGTATTCCGGCCGCCCCAGCGTCAGCCCCAGCCGCAGCAGCAGGTAGTAGCCCGGCGGGTGAACATCGTAGGCGGTGATGTTGAGCAGGTCGCCGAGGGGCAGCTGGCTCACGGCCACGCTCCATCCCTCGTCCCAGGCAAGGGTCGGTGTGTGCAGTTGGTACGCCCGCACGGCAAAGGCGAGCAAGACGAGAGCGGCCAGGATCAACCGCCGCAGCCACGGGTGCGCCATCCGATTCCCTCTACTCAAGCTCTCGCCTCCGCCGCAATCCAATCATCCTCATCGTCGTAGTTCGCGTCCTCCTCGATAGTCTGCACGTGAATCTTGACCGGCCCCGCTCCCTTCTGGAGCTGCGTCAGCATGTCGCGCACCGCCTGGACTGACGACGCGGCGAAGTTGTGGGCCGGCTCGTCCTCGCCCGCCACCCACAGGCGCAGGTGGACGGGAGACGGCGCGGTTCTGGCTTTGCCAGGGGGCGCGGGCGGCGGCGCCGGCTTGCCGACCGGTTTGGCGGCGCCCTGCGGGGGCGCGCTCGCCGCCGCCGGTCCGCCTTCCTTCTTGATGCTCTTGACGGTGACAGTGAGGGCCGGGTACTTGCCGCCGACCTGGGCCAGCATTTTCTGGAGCGTGTCCATGATGGCCTGGGGCGACCCTGTGGCCTGAGTCGGCCCGTCGAGGGTCAGCGTCACCTGGAGCTGCGCCGCCTTTTTCACGCGCCCCTCCTACTTCGGTAGCTGCACAGTTTAGCGTGGAAGAGCATATCGTGCTGGCGCTGGAGAGCCATCTCCAGCGCCTCCGATGGGCGGCGGAGTTGGCACTCCACCGCCAGCAGGGGATCGCCACGCCATTGTGCAGAGCTACTTCTACTTCTTCTTCGCGTACTCATCTAGCGTGATCCACTTGCCGCCGTCCTGCACCTCGATCTGCATGATGGGATGGATCTCCCACAGCGTGCCGCGCGTCTGCCCCAGCTGCTCCGGGTGCTCCTGGTCGAGCATGGACCAACCGCTGATGCGCACCTTGTTGTCGTTCTTCACGATTTGGCCGAGCAGCGCCGTTGTCCAGGCCGGGTGCTGCGCGTGGATGCGCGGTGTCACCTCGACCACCACCGACTGCGCCCGGTCGCCGTTGGCGCCTTTCGTGAACCAGACGTGGTAATCCACCATGCTCGCGTCGGTGCCGTGGCAATTGGTGGACTCTGGGCCTTCCGCCCTCGCCCCGGCCAGATAGCCCTCGACCGCGACCGGCACGCCCTCGTACTTCGCCACCTCCGCCTTCTGCGCCGCCGTGAAGTTGGCGCGCTGCTTCCGGCCGATACCGTCCGGCGTCGCGAGGTTGACGTAGGTGTCGAAGTCAACGGGGTAGTAGCTGGCGGCGTTGTCGTCGCGGTTCTTCAACGTGTTCAAGCCCGTCGAGTTGTCGTCACCCTCCGGCGGGCAGCCCTGGAACGTCGCCTCGTGGGGTTGCGGCTTTGTCGCCAGCAGCGGAAAGCCGCCTTGCTGCGTCACCGGCGTGGTGGCCTTCGCCGCGGCCGGCGTGGCCGTCGGCGGGGCCTTGCCCACGGCGGCCGGCGTCGTCGTGGCGATCTTGCCGGAAACGGCCGTCGGCGCGGTTGAGGTTGACGTTTGCCCGTTGCCTCTCATCAGGAGCATGACCAGGCCGATGATGATGCACGCCAGCACAACCACAAGCACCCACATCCAGATGGGCGGCCCAGAGCGTGTCATTCTCCCCCTCCCGTCACTTCCTCATCCTGAGCGCCTGACGGTAGGCCAGGTAGAGCTGGTCCGTCGTCAGGCGCGGGTAGGCGGCGCGGATCTCTTCCAGGGTGTAGCCCAGGTCGAGGGCGGCGCGGATATACTCGGCCAGGATGCGCGTGTCGCGCCCTGTCGGCGGCGGCGGCAGCGGCGGCCGCTCTCCCACGACCTCGGTCATGCCTTCGATGCGTTGTACTCGTCGCGGATGGCCCCGACGAGCGCCGGATCGGTGAGCACCTCCAGCGCCGTGAGCGCCATCGCTTTGGCCGCGCGGAGCATGTTCTCGCGGCCCATGTCCGACGCCGAGCAGGCGACGACCTGGGGCGAGTGGCCGGGGATCGGCTCGTCGCTGATGGCAAACTGGCAGCCGGACGACGGCGCAGCGTAGCTCACGTTGCCGAAGTCGGTGGAGTACATCCCCACGCCCGGCTCGCGGCCGTGCAGGGCGAGGCCCACGCGCGTGAGGTTGTCGGCGTAGCGCCGTCCCAGCGTGTAGTTCGGGCGCATGTCGTAGTACATGTCGCCGGTCTCGCTGATCTTCGTCGTGGTCTCGGTCATGGCCGCCGCCGCCTCGGCGATGCGGTCCACCTTGCCGCACACCTCGATGACACGGGCTGCCTCCGGCGCGCGCACCAGGATTTCGGCCGAGGTGTAGTGCGGGACGACGTTGGGCGCGTCCCCGCCGTGGCTGATGATGCCGTGGATGCGGACATCATCGTGGAGGTGCTGGCGCAGGGAATCGATGCCCAGGAAAAGATGGATAACGGCGTTGAGGGCGTTGGCCCCTTTCCACGGGTCGGCGGCGGCGTGGGCCGTCTTGCCGAAGAACTCATAGCGGCGGTGGGACACGGCCAGGCAGCGCCCCGTGCCATCCTCGGTGGGGACGCTGGTCACGTCGCCGCCGTGATGCACCATCATCACCGCGTCTACCTTGTCGAACAGGCCGTCCTTCACCATTGGAATCTTGCCGCCCCCGCCCTCCTCCGCCGGTGTGCCGAAGATGATCAGCCGCCCGCCGGTCTCGCCCAGGACGGCCTTGACGCCAACGCCTCCCGCGACGGTCGAGGCGGCGATGAGGTTGTGGCCGCAGCCGTGGCCGAGATTGGGCAGGGCGTCGTACTCGGCGAGGAAGCCGACCGTCGGGCCGGGCTTGCCGCTGTCCAGCTCGGCGGTGAACGCCGTCGGCATCCCAGACACGCCGCGCGTGACCTTGAAGCCCTGCTCCTCGAACGTCCGCGTCAGCAGTTCCGACGCGAACACCTCCTCGAACTGTAGCTCCGGGCGGTCGTGGATTTCATCCGAGACGAGGAAGATCAGCGGCCGCTGCTCGTCAACCGCGGCCAGCAGGCGCTCGTCGAGGCGCTGGTCAATGTTCAACACGGGACTCTCCTCCTGGGGGTAGTCGCTTCTACAGGGCTTGATTATACACCAATCCTGGCTGAATCAGGCTGTCGCGCGAAATGGTCGCCCGAAATCTTTGACATGACCCGCAAAGCATGATATAGTAAATACACTCTATTACGCCACATGACGAGGACTTTGTGTTCCACCTAGCGGCTTCAGCCTACGCCCTCGCTTTTCCCCGCTCCCGTACGGTGCGCGGGACGCGCTTGTTTGGGTCTGGGTGACGCCGTGGGTAGACCGCGTTGAACGGCGTTTCTTCTCGCTCCCAGACACATAGTCTGGGAGCTTTTTTTGTTGACTCAGGAGATGCCCTATGCTCCGCGTTGGACTCTACGGCGCGACCGGCTACACCGGCTTCGAACTCATCCGCATCCTCAAGCGCCACCCCGAAGCCCAGATCGCCTGGCTGACGAGCGAGCAGTCGGCGGGGCAGACCCTCGGCGACGCCTTCGCCACGGTCTGGGACGACCCGCTCATCAAGAGTGAGGACGCGCCCCTGGACAACGTGGACGTGGTCTTCCTCGCCCTGCCCCACGGCGCGTCCGTGCCGATGGTCAAGAAGGTGGTGGACGCTGGCGTCCGCGCCATTGACCTGTCGGCCGACTTCCGCCTGCGCGATGTGCCGACCTACGAAAAGTGGTACAAAACGCAGCACGGCGCGCCGGCGCTGGTGGCCGAGGCAGTGTACGGCCTGCCAGAGCTGTACCGCGAGCAGATTCGCGCCACGCGCCTCGTCGCCAACCCGGGCTGCTACCCGCAGACCGTCATCCTGGGCCTCTACCCGCTCGTGAAGTGTGGGCTGATGGCCGAAGCCCGCGCCATCGCCGACTCGAAGTCGGGCATCTCCGGCGCGGGGCGCAAGCCAAGTCTCACGACGAGCTTCGTCGAGGCCCACGACAACTTCTCGCCCTACAACATCGGCCACGTCCACCGCCACGTGCCGGAGATGGAGCAGGCGCTCAGCGAGGTCAACGGCGGCCCGTTCACCGTCACCTTCTCGCCCCACCTCCTGCCGACCAACCAGGGCATCCTGACGACGCTCTACGTCCGCCTCAACCGCCCGATGACGACCGAGGACCTCGTCGGCGTGTTCCGCGACGTCTACCGCGACGAGCCGTTTATGCGCGTCCTGGCGCCGGGCAAGCTGGCGACGCTGCGCCACGTCGTCGGCACGAACTGGCTGGCGTTCTCAGCGACGGCGGTGGACGACAGGGGGAACGCCATCATCGTGGCGACCGAGGACAACCTCGTGCGGGGCGCGTCCGGCGTTGCGGTGCAGTGCATGAACATCATGTTCGGCCTGGACGAGACGATGGGGCTGGTGTAGCGCGATGCCGGAGTACGATCTCTACGCGACGCTGTACGACTTCGAGTACGACGACGTCCTGGACGACATCCCGTTCTACCGCGACCTCGCGGTGCAGAGCGGCGGGCCGGCGTTGGAGCTGGCGTGCGGCACCGGGCGGGTGCTGATTCCGGTCGCGGAGGCGGGCGTCGAGGTCGTGGGCCTGGACATCTCGCGGCCGATGCTGGCCGTCGCCCAGGAGAAGGTGGGACTGCTGCCGCCGCAGGTCCAGGAGCGCATCACCCTGGGCCAGGGCGACATGCGCGATTTCGATCTGGGCGTGGGGCGGTTCGCCCTGGTGTACATCCCGTTCCGCTCGTTCCTGCACCTGCTGACCGTCGCGGAGCAGCTCCAGGCGCTCGCCGCGATCCGCCGCAGCCTGCGGCCGGAGGGGCGGCTCGCAATGGCGTTTTTCAACCCGCGCCTGGAGTACATCGCGCCGCGGCTGACGGCGCGCGGCGCGACCACGTTCCTGGAGGACACTTACGACCTGCTGAACGGCGAGCGTCTGCTCCAGTGGGCCTGCACGCGCTACGACGCTTTCACCCAGGTCGCGCGCACCGAGCGCATGTACGACCGCGTCGGGGCGGACGGGCGTCTCATCGAGCGCACCTACCGCCAGATCACGGTACGCTGGTTGTACCGCTACGAAGCGGAACACCTGTTCATCCGCGCCGGCTTCGAGATCGAGGCGCTGTACGGCGACTTCGCCGCAGGTTCGTTCGACGAGCAGAGCGAGGAGCAGGTGTGGGTGCTGCGGCCGGCCGGGGCGCGGCCCGCCCCGCGCCGCCGCCCGACGCGGCGGAGCCGGGCATGACAGGCGCGGCGAACTGGCGCGAAGCGGCGCGGGCGGCGGCTTATGACGCGGCGATGGCGGAGGGGGCAGAGCGCGGCGAGGGGCCGTTCAACTATCGCTGGGAACACGTGCGAGCGGTGGTCAAGCTAGCCGGCTGGCTGGCGCGGGCGCTCGACGCCGACGCCGACGTGGTCGAGGCGGCCGCCTGGCTGCACGACGTCCGCAAGTCGGCGCCGGAGCACGCCCTGGCCGGCGCGCGCGAGGCGCGGCGGATTCTGGCCGACACGGACTTGCCGCGCGAGCAAATCGCTCAGGTCGCAGACGCGATCGAGAAGCACGAAGGGCTGTTCCGCGAGACGCCCGTCGAGCCGCTCGAAGCGGCCATCCTGTGGGACGCCGACAAGCTCTCGAAGCTCGGCGCGACGGCGTTCCTGCACTGGCTGGCCGTGGGATACCTGTCCCACGACAGCACTGAGGCGCTCATGGCCGACAACGAGGCGTGGCTCCGCAGTGTCCAGCCGCGCATGGCCGCCAGCATGAACACGGGGCCGGCGCGGGCCGAGGCGCGGCGGCGGCTGAGGGCGATGGGGGCTTTCCACGCGGCCCTGGCGCGCGAGCTGACCCTGGAAGATCACGTGGGCGATGCCGTCGCGGACGCCGACGACGAGGAGTAACACGGCCATGGCACAACGCGTGTTGAAGGTGGGTGGGCACGAGCTGGACGACGCGGCCTTTGTCGCCGGGTTGATCGAGGCGCTGAAGGCGATGCCGCAGCGCCCGATCCTGGTGCATGGCGGCGGCAAGGAGATTTCGCAGCTCAGCCTGGACCTGGGCCTCAGCGCGACCTTCGTCTCCGGCATGCGCGTCACCGACGCCGCGACGCTGCGCATTGCCGTGATGGTCATGGCCGGGCTGGCGAACAAGCGCCTGGTAGCGGCGATGGACGCGGCGGGCATCCCGGCGCTCGGCGTGAGCGCCGTAGACCTCGGCCTGGTGCGCGTCACGCGCTGGATCCACCCGAGCGGCAACCTCGGCTATGTCGGGCGCGTGGTGAGCGTGAACACCGAGGCATTCGAGCGCCTGCTGGCGCTGGACGCGGTCATCGTCATGTCGCCCATCGCCGCCGACGACGCGGGGCAGCTCTACAATGTCAACGCCGACCACATCGCGCAGGCGGTCGCCCGCAGCCTCGGCGCGGGGGAGCTGGTGTTCGTCACCAACGTTCCCGGCGTGCTGCGCGATGGGGAGCTGCTTCCGCACCTGACGGCGGCCGAGGCGGAGGGCCTCATCCGCGACGGCGTTGTCGCGGGGGGGATGATCGCCAAGGTACGGGCGGCGCTCGACGCGCTCAACGATGGCGTCGCCACGGTACGCATCGTCAATCTCGCGTCCCTCGCCGACGGCGGGACGGCGATCACGGAGAGTGTCGAGGTGACGAGTGACGGGGTGGCGGAGTGACGGGGTGACGGGGTGACGAGTGACGGGGTGACGAGGTGACGGAGTGAATTCACATCGTCACATCGTCACATCGTCACATTGTCACAACGGTATGCGAATGCCGCGCTAGACGCTAAATCAGGACCGCATGAACAGGAGGACCCTATGGTCGTGAACTACACCACCGACGAGCTTATCGAGATGGAGCGACAATACGTCGCGCCCACCTACAAGCGCCCGCCCTTCGTGCTGGAGCACGGCGACGGCGTGTGCCTCTTCGACACCGAGGGCCGCCGCTACCTCGACTTCGTCGCCGGCATCGCTGTCAACGCCTTCGGCGCCGCCGACCCGGAGATTGCGGCGGTCATCGGCGAGCAGGCCGCCGTCCTGGGCCACGTCTCGAACCTGTACTACAGCGTGCCGATGCTGGAGCTGGCGCGGGACCTGGTGGAGTCGTCGTTCGCCGACAAGGTCTTCTTCTGCAACTCCGGCGCGGAGGCCAACGAGGCGGCGTTCAAGTTCGCCCGCCGCTGGGCGCTGGACCGCCACGGCGAGGGCAAGTCGCGCATCGTCGCCTTCACCAACGCCTTCCACGGGCGCACGATGGGCGCGCTGGCGGCGACGCCGCGCGAGAAGTACCAGGCGCCGTTCCGC
>JAXLWJ010000017.1:0-93509 GCA_046328535.1 Anaerolineae bacterium | reverse complement strand
TCGCGCGGGCGCTTGTCAGAATTGGGAGTATGCAGCCATGTCCTCTACAATTTCAAGAATCCCAAAGATTCCACGCGCAAACCCTTGACAAAGTATGTATAAACGATGTATAATGCTTGTATAAGGCTGTCGAACAATATTTAGGTATGGAAAGAGCGTCACATGTCTGCACGAACGAATAGCGAGTGGTTGAGCGATCTACAGTCCGTGGGGCCTCGCCAGGATCGCGCGCTCATCGAGCTGCGCGGCCACCTGGCCCGCGCCACGGAGTTCTACCTCCAGCGCCGCGAGGGCCAGCTTCGCGGCCTGGACCAGACGGAGCAGCGCCAGCTCGTCGAAGATGTCGCGCAGGATGCTCTCATGCGAGTCCTGGACCACCTGGACTCGTTCCGCGGGGAGAGCAAGTTTACGACCTGGGCCGCGAAGTTCGCCGTCCACGCGGCCGCCGCTGAGCTGCGCCGCGCCCGCTGGCGCAACGTCTCCCTGGACGCAGCCCCGGAGGACAACGAGGAGGGCGAGCTGGGCCTCTTCCTGACCGAGCCGGGCGTCGTCGCGCCGGAGCGGCTGGCGGCCCAGGACCAGGCGTGGGACGCCGTGCAGAGCGCGCTGGACATGGGCCTGACCGAGCGCCAGCGCGAGGCGCTCGTCGCCGTCATCGTGGATGGCCGCCCCGTACCGGAGGTCGCCCGCAAGCTCAAGACGACGCAGAACGCGCTCTACAAACTCGTCTTCGACGCCCGCGCCCGTCTGCGCCGCTCGCTGCAAGGCTACGGCTGGTCGGTCACAGACGTTCTGGATACATTTGACTCTGCTTGCCCAACCTGCTAAAATTGCCTTATCGGCTTTTTGACCCAAGTTGTGCAATTCGGGGCCTCGGCGGTCCCTCACCCGCCACGGCGGCGGAAGGAGTCAACCACATGCTGAATTCATTCGGACACCTGCTGAAGGGCTATCGCCTCAGCAAAGGGATGACCCAGAAAGAGCTGGCGGACGCAGTCGGGGTGAACGGGAGCTACATCGCCCGTCTCGAGCGGGACGAGCGCCGCCCGTCGCGCAAAGTCGTCCTCTCCCTCGCCAAGGCGCTTGATCTGCCGGCCGAGGACAGCGACCGCCTGCTCGCCAGCGCCCAGCATCTGCCCGAAGGGGACATGGCGCGCATCATCGAGCAGTCGGGCATCTCGCTGACCCACCCGGCGGTCGAGGCGGTCGCCGAGGCGCTGCAAGACAAGGACCTCAGCCCGCACGCGCGCGAGCAGCTGGAGAACGAAGTCATCGCCTACGTCACGTTCCGCGCCCAGCAGCTGCGGCAGCAGGAGCACGACCGTCACCAGCGCGCTAAGGCGCACTGAGAGGCTGTCACACGACTGACGCGGGGCTGAGTCTCGGCATCACGAAAGACCGCGACAAACGCGACAGGCACGCCGGGGGCAAACCCCGCGCGTGCCTGTCGTGTCTTTTGACGCGCCAGCCCAGCCAGGCTGTCAGTCGGTGAGGGCGCGGCGGCGGTAGAGCACCAGCACCAGCAGCAGGAATAGCTCGACCAGCGACACCGCGATCGTGAAGAAGAGCTGGAAGTAGAACGAGATGAGATTGAGCACCGTCAGCGACAGCAGCAGCGCCACCATCCCCGACCGCGCCCCCGCCCGCACCTGATTCCGCATCAGAAAGACGGCGGCTACAAGGTAGAGCAGGCCGACGGCGATGGCCCCTGTCGCGCGGAACACGATCCAGGCGGGGTTGGTCACCAGGTACTCGGTGGTGCCGTTGTGAATCACCCACTGGAAGTCCGGGCCATTGGACGAGTAGACATAGGAGAGGGCGCTGTAGTGGGTCAACTGAATCACGCCCAGGGCCAGGAAGCCGATGATCAGGATGACGCGCAGCGGCCCTAGCCCGACGTACTCGCGCACGAACAGCCGCGCGCTCTCCAACTCCACCTCCACCGCGTTCGAGTCGCGTGACACAACTTGCAGCCCCTCGGCATTCAGGAAGTCGAGCATCTCGCGCGCCAGCTTGGCGACATTGGGGTCCGAACTGTCGGTCTGCACGCGCTGCAGGCTGTTGAGCAGGTCGCGGCGCTCGTCCGGGTCCAGGTCGTGGTCCAGCACCTCCTTCATCTCGTCCAGCACGCGGTACAGCTCATTGCGCGCGCTCGCGGGCGGCGGGCGGCGCGTCTGGAGATAGACCCACACCGTCACCAGGAACACGCCGTAGATGATCGGCGCAGCGATGGGAACGAAGTAGTCGGTGCTGGAGGTGATGAACTTGCCAACCTCATCTATGAACAGGCCCATGCCGATGCCGGCCAGGATGGACGACACCGTCAAGGCCCACTGGTTGGCGAGCATGAGGGGGAGAACGGCGGCGACGAAGAGGATGAGGCCGCCCCACAGCACGTGGGCGATATGGATCGGCCCACCACCGCCAATCTGCGGATAGCCGGATAGCTCGAGATACAGCCGCGTCACGATGACCGTCGCCGCGAACGCGATCAGCACGAGCAGCATGTGACGCGACGCATTGAAGCGCCGCACCGGGGTTCGGTTCGCCCGCGACTTGCGCCTCACAGCGTGCGCTATTCTCTCGGTCACAGCGCCCCTCCCTCCGGTGAACCCTTGCCAGCCTGGCCGTCGCTACTTGTACTCGACCCCCAACGCCTTCGCGCAGTCCCGCAGCACCGCTTTCTCATCATGGCTAATGGCATTCGCGAACGGGTTCATGCTCTCCTTCGCCGCCCCGGCGACGGACTCACCGATATGCAGCACCCAGGCCTTGTACTCGCCCGCCTCGTCCCCCTCCTCCTTATCCGCCAGGAGCTGGGCGGCCGCCGCGCACGCCTCGATGGCCTCCTGCTTGAGCTGATGCGGCCCCTTGAGCGACGGCTTGGAGAGGTCGGGCGACAGCTCGGCGGACGGGTCGTCGGGTACCATCGCCTTGATGAGGGCGTTGGCGGGGTACGTCGCCTGCGCGATCTGTTCGGGCGCGCCGACCAGCGCCCGCATCTCGTCGAACGTCCCCACCACCCCGCTTTTCGACGCGGCAATGACCGCGAACCCCACCTGCACCGCCGTCTCGAACAGCTCGCGCAGCTCTTCTGGCGTATAGTTGTCCTTCATCGGCAATCCCCCTTCACAAACTGTGCTACGGGAGCGTCGGCAACGGCGCGTCGAGCGTCGTGGCGATCTGCTCCAGCGCCGAGCGCTCGTCGTCCGTCACCAGCTTCTTGCGAAAGCCCAGGAAGCCGCCCTCTTTCGACGCCTGGGCCACCGCCGCGCCACACGCCAGGACCCACGCCTTGTACTGGGCGGCTTCCTGGGCGTCCACCCCTTTCAGGATCTCGGCGGCTTCGCGGCACATGTCCAGCGCCTCGGCGAGAATCTGGTCCGGCCCCTCCGGGCGCTCGTCTGCCTCGTCCGTTTCGTCCGCGCCGCCATCCTCCGCCTCGCCCTCGTCCTCCGCCGCCCCTTCCTCCGCCAGCTCGTCCGCCACATCTTCCTCACCGCCGCGATTCTGCTCCAGGATCGCCTGGATCAGCGTCGAGTTCGGGAAGTTCTGCGCCAGCCGCGCCGGCGCCTCGACCATTGTCTCCGTTTCCTCGAATGTGCCTTCCAGGCCGCTCGGCGAGGCCGTCATGACCGCCAGGCCGACTTGCAGCACCGTTTGGAACAGGAACTCTTTGTCCTGCGCAGTTAGCTCGTTCACCGGGTTTTGTCTCCTGAAGAAGTTGATGGTGCGATGCGCCCCAATGATACCCCACGCGGCGCTTTATTTCCAGAGCGCGTTCAGCGCGGCCAGCGACGCCACGACCCCGACGGCGGCCAGCGCCAGGAGCGTGAAGTACACCCGGCGTGGCGGCCCCCACCAGCGCCGCCGCCACGCCGCGATAGCGAGGCCGACCAGCGCCACGACCAGCGCCACAATCAGCGGCGGCAGCCACAGCAGCCAGGCGGCGCCCGACGGCAGACCGAACAGAACCACGGTGCGCTCGCTGAGCAGGGCCACGGCCAGCAAGCCCTCCATCAACAGCCCGGCCAGGATGCCGGTCAGCGCCGCCAGCCAGGGGGCCAGGCGGGCCGGCCACGGCTGCCCTCGCCCGCGCCGCCGAAGCCGGTTGACCAGCCAACTCACCGGCCAGACGGCGACGACCGACTGGAGCAGGAGGATGAGCGCCGCTGGCAGCGCAATCTTGCCCAGGTTCAGGTTGCCGAGGGCCTGCATCAGCGCGGCCAGCCCGGCGCTGTCAATGACCTCGTCCGGCGTGACAAAGGCTGGCGCCGCCTGGGCCGCGACACAACTCGCGTCCGGCGCGGCCGTCGGGTCGGCCAGAAACGATTGCACCAGGCTCGTCGCGCAGGCATTGCTCGAAAACGCGCCGTGACCGCCCCAGGGGAACGTATAGCTGTACCGCTGGCTCAGCGACGCGGCCGCCGTCGCGGCGTAGCTCGGCGGCGTGATCGGATCGAACCGCCCCGACAGCAGCAGCGTCGGAACCTGGCCCACCACCGGCGCGACGGCCGCCGGCGGCAGGGGCGGCGCGTGCCAGCCCTGGCACACCCCTTGCAGGGCGCGGAGCTGGACCTCCTGCGGCGCGGCGATCTGCGGCGGTATGTCGCTCAGCCGCGCATCCTCGACGCGAAAGCCGCCATCCTCGGCGCAGACGACTGAGAAATACATCCCCTCCGCCAGGGTCCGGTCGAACAGCATCAGCGGCCAGACCTGGGCGAGCAGTGTGAAGCGCCCCTCGTGGGCGTCGGCGATCATTTTGGGAAGCGCGCCGAGCAGCTCCGCCGGGTACATGAACTGGAAGAGACTATTGCTGAACGTATCGCCGTCCAGAACAGCGTCGTAGCGGCGGCCCGTCTGCGGGTCGGTGATCGCCACCCGCGCCGGCGTCTGATTCAGCGTGTCCACGCTGTCGAAGAAGACCTGGCGTAGGTCGGGGTACGCCGCGTGACACGCCGCGTCCGCGGCGCACGCCTGGAACAGCTCCTCGAACGCGCGCTGCTGCGACCGCGCCCCGTCCAGCAGGAAGTTCACCTGGGGCGGCACAACGCCGTCGAGAATGACGCTGCGCAGGCTGTCGGGGTACGCCCGCATCGCGTGCAGCGCCAGGAGCGTGCCATAAGACACGCCGTACAGGTTGATTTGATCGTAGCCGAGTGCGCGGCGCAGGCTGTCAATATCGGCGGCGTTTTCCAGGCTGTTGTACGCCGTGAGGTCCACGCCTTCGCGGGTGAGCCTGTCGCGGCACGCCAGCGCCGACTCCGCTTGCAGCCGCGCGCCCTCCTCGCGGCTGAGGCGCTGCTCGATGGTGCGCTCGATCAGGTCCAGGTCCTCCGGGCAGAGCAGCGACGGCTGCGAGTACAGCGTGCCGCGCTGGTCGAACAGCACAATGTCGCGCTCGGCGCGGATCTTGTTGGCGTCGGGCAGGAGGCCGAGCAGAAAGAGCGGGGCGTAGGTGTCAATCGTCGAGCCGCCCGGCCCGCCCTGGAGCATGACCAGCGGGTCGGGCGCGGGCGACTCACCCGTGCTCTTGATGACCGCCACGGCCAGCTTGATCGTCGGGCCATCGGGGGCCGCGTGATGGGCCGGCACGGTGAGGTAGCCGCACGCCACGTCGCGCCCCTCCACCACCCGCCCCGTCTCCGTCAGCAGGCTCCCCAACGCCCCCGCATCGCGCGGGACGAGGGGGAACGGGCAGGGCGCCGGCTCGAAGGCGTTCGCCGCCTGGGGCGCGGGCGCCGCGCGCGCGCCAGCGGCGAGGCAGACGGCCAGCCAGGCGGCGCAGGCCGCCAGGACAAGCGGGCGGAGAAGGCGCGTCGGCAACCGGCTCACACTGTTCCCACCTTCACTGGGGCGGTCACCACGCCACGGGTCGCCGGAGCGCGGAGCCAGGCGATCCCCAGAGCCAGCGCCGCCACCTGGACGAGGCCGAGCCAGAAGGCGACGAAGGTCACGCCGAGGGCCACAAAGGTCATCAGGCCGGCAATCGTTGCCCGCAGGCTCGCCAGGGTCGTCTGGTAGCCGAGCATCTGCCCCTGGTAGTCGCGCACCACCCCCTGCGCGGCTACGACGGTCTTGTTGATGTCCGCGATAGAATCGGCGAGGGCCGTGACGTTCTTGCTAACGTCGTCGAGGCTGTTCGCCATGACGGTCATGTTTCCGCCCAGCGTTTGCAGCGTGTCCGGCAGCGGGTCCAGGCTTGTGCCGACGCGCGCCAGGCCGACGTTGATCGGCGTCTGGGGCCGATAGTCCAGCTTCAGCAGCGGAATGTTCGCCAGGTTCGTCAGGAAGTCGTCCAGCAGGCGGGCGCTCGTCTGCGCCGACGCGATGGTCGCGCGCACCTCGCGCACGGTGCGCGGCACATCGTTCGACAGCGTGGCGGCGGCAGTCGTCAACGCCGGCCGCGACGTGCTGAGCGTCCCGGCGATGCTGCGCGTGGTCTTTTCCAGGTTGGCGATGTTGGCGGCGGCGTCCGCCAGGCCGCTGTCGGCGACCTTCAGCGCCTGCTCGGTGGTTGTGATGCTCTGCGAGACGGCATCGAGGGTTGTGGTGAGGTAGTCCGTCACCGGCTGACGTATCGCCCAGACGCCGACCAGGGCGGCCAGGCTCACGAACAGGCTCGGGACGGCGAGGACCAGCAGGACAATGCCCAGGATTCGCTTGGTGGTGTCGTTCATAGCGATTGATGCCTTTCCGGGGCTACACTCGGATTGTCACGCCTGGTGCGCGGCCATCTCCCGCTGCGCGTGCCGCTGACGCCGCAGGCCGAGCAGGCGGAACAGCAGCTTGACGATCTCCCGCGCCCACAGCACCGTACTGGCGACAGCCACGCACACCAGCCATTCGTTCAGAGTCAGCGGCATGGTGTTGAACGCGGGCTGAAGGAACGGCGCGTAGATCACGAGAATCTGGAGCAGGACAGAGATCAGGATGGCGAGCCAGATCCACTTGTTGCTGAACATCCCCTTGAAGGCGCTCTCCGTGTCCGAGCGCGAGTTGAAGACGTTGAACAACTGGAAGAAGACGAGCGTCGTGAAGGCCATGGTCTGGGCGTAGCGCATGTCGCCGTGGCCGCCCAGGAAGCCGCCGGTCAGCGACGCATCCATCACCGCCAGCGTGCCGATGCCCATGATCAGGCCGACGAACACGATATCGAACCACATCCAGCCGTCTATCACCCGCTTGCGCGGGTCGCGCGGGGCGCGATGCATCACGCCGGGATCAGCCGGGTCCAGGCCCAACGCCAGCGCCGGCCCGGCGTCGGTGAGCAGGTTGATCCACAGAATTTGCGTCGCCAGCAGCGGCACGACGATGTGCGAGCCGAACTCGGCCGCCTGCAAACCCAGGGCCGCCGCACCGATCACGCCCAGGAACATCGTCAGCACCTCGCCAACGTTGGACGACAGCAGATAGCGCAGGAACTTCTGGATGTTGGAGAAAATCGAGCGGCCCTCTTCGACCGCCGCCACAATCGAGGCGAAGTTGTCGTCGGTCAGGATCATGTCCGCCGCGCCCTTCGCCACATCCGTCCCGGTGATGCCCATCGCCACGCCGATATCAGCCATCTTGAGCGCCGGCGCGTCGTTGACGCCGTCGCCGGTCATCGCCGTGATGTCGCCGTCGGTTTTCAGGGCGCGGACGATGCGCAGCTTGTGCTCCGGCGCGACGCGGGCGAAAACGGCGATGGTCGGCACGGCGCGCTCCAGGCGGCGGTCGTCCATCTTCTGCAAGTCGGCGCCGGTCACAACGGGCGTCTTCCCGTCGGCGATGCCCAGTTCGCCCGCGATCGCCGCCGCCGTGGCCGGGTGGTCGCCGGTAATCATGATGACCCGCACACCGGCCCCGTGCGCCACTTTGACCGCCTCGACCGCCTCTGGCCGTGGCGGATCTATCATGCCCACCACGCCGAGCCAGATCATGCGCTCCTCGATGTCCTCGCTGACCTCCCCGGTCACGTCGTCGCGGTGCAGCACGCGATACGCCACGCCGAGCGTGCGCAGCGCCTCCTGGGCCAGAGCGTCCACGTCGGCCAGGATTTGGCTGCGGCGCTGGGGCGTCAGGGACCGCGTCTCCCCGCCCACCTGCTCGTCGGTACACAGCGCCAGGATGACGTCGGGCGCGCCCTTCGCCGCGACGAGCGCCCGACTGCGCCCGGTGGCGTCCATGTGAGCCGTCGTCATGCGCTTGCGCTCCGACGTAAACGGCACCTCGCCGACACGGGGGAAACGCTCGTTGAGCGAGGCGTCCTGGATGCCGACCTTGCGCGCAGCGACGATGAGCGCGCCCTCTGTCGGGTCGCCGATGATCGCCCAGCGCCCGTCGCGCTGTTCCAGGGTGGCGTTGTTCGCCAGGCTCGCCACCCGCAGCAGGTCCTTCGCCTGATCCATGAACGCGCCCGGCGCGGGCGGCTGGCCGTCCACCAGCGCCTCGCCCTCCGGCGCGTAGCCGACCCCCGTCAGCTCGATGCGGCCGAGCGGGGTGACGATGGCGCGCACCGTCATCTCGTTCTTCGTCAGCGTGCCGGTCTTGTCCGTCGCGATGACGTTGGTCGAGCCGAGCGTCTCGACGGCATTGAGCTTGCGCACGATGACGTTGCGGAGCGCCATGCGCTGCATGCCGAGGGACAGGACAATCGTTGTGATCGCCGTCAGCCCCTCCGGGACGGCGGCCACGGCCAGCGATACGCCGATGAGCAACACCTGAACGATCTCCGGCCAGGTCGTGACCTTGTCCACAAAGAGGATGGCGGCGATGATGATGACGGCGATGATGACGACGATGATGCCTAGCACCTTGCCGACGTTGTCCAGCTCGCGCTGCAACGGCGTCTCGCCCTCGGCCGTCGCCTGGAGCGTGCCGGCGATCTTGCCGATCTCGGTCAGCGTGCCTGTGCGCGTCACAACCGCCCGCCCGCGGCCCATCGTCACGTGCGTCCCGCTGAACACCATGTCGAGTTGGTCGCCGATGCCCACATCCTCGTCAATCGCCTCGTGGTGCTTGGACACCGGCGAACTCTCGCCAGTCAGCGCCGCCTCCGCCACACGCAGCGAGATCGATTCGGTCACGCGCGCATCGGCCGAAATGGTGTCGCCCTCTTCCAGCAGCAGGATGTCGCCGGGTACCACATCCGTCGCCGCGATGATCATCGGCTGCCCGCCGCGCAGCACGCGGGTGTGGGGCGCAGCCATCGCCTGGAGCGCCGCGACCGCCTGCTCCGCGCGCCCCTCCTGCACATAGCCGAGGACCGCGTTGAGGATGACAATAGCGAGAATAGCCAGGGCTTCGTAGGGGACAGGCTCGGCGCGCTCGAGGAACCAGACGATGAAGGAAATGACCGTCGCAAAGAGGAGGAGAATGGTGAGATAGTTATTGAACTGGGCGAGGAACCTCTTCCACCAGGGGTCCGGCTGCGGCGCGGGCAGCTCGTTGCGGCCATAGGTCGTCAGCCGAGACGCGGCCTCCGCCGCCGTCAGCCCGGCGGCAGGGTCGGCGCCCAGCGCGGCTAGAACGTCGTCAGTTGGAAAACGGTACGCATTCTCGATAACAGTCGCTTTATCCAGGGCCATAGGGCCTGCATCCTTTCACATACTGACAGCACATCCGCAATTGTACCGCCGTTCCCCTCCTTCGCGCAACACGTGGATTTTCAAGCCCCTGAGATATTTTCGTTTCTATAAGCATTTCCTGTAGCGAATCTATAAGCATTGGTTGGTATAGTGGGTATAGAGAAGGAGAAGTTATTCCTCGGCCGCGCTATCCGTTCAATCGCGCCAGGAGATTGCCAAAGCTATGATGCGCTTCACGCCGATCCTCGAACGCACCAACATTGAGATGGCCGACCTGCCGCCCGCCGTCGAGCTGAACGGCTGCCTGCTGTACATCGGCGCGTTCCCGGAGGGCGCCGGCCGGCTGCTCGTCCATCCCCGCATTGAGATTGACGATAACCCCGACTGCGTCGCCCTCGTCGCCCACGAGCTGGCCCATATGCTGCTGCACCTTCTCTACGGCCACCCGCCCAGCGTCGTTGACCTGCTCTTCGACCCGAACCAGCGGGCGCTCTACGACTACTACGAGCGCGAAGCCGACCGCCTCGCGGCTTACCTCCTCGTGCGCCCGGATCTCTGCGCCGATTTCCTCACCGACGGTTTCTCGACGCCCGAGCGCCTGGCCGAGACCCTGGGCGTCCCGGCGCGCTGTGTTCGCCTGGCCCTCGACGAGCCGTGGCCGGACCCCGAGCCGGTGCATAGCTTCCTGCTGGAGATCATCGGCCAGCCGGATTTCCTGAAGCGGGAGGCTATCGCGGCCTGAGCCGGCCCCTCGCCCTTTGACGCGCTCGGCGCGCCGCTCTATACTTGCGACGACTGTCACGAGGGAGGGCGGCGCGTCGTGCTCTGGTTTGGCCTGCTACTGGGCGGCATATTCATCCTCGCCGGGCTGGCGTCGGCCATCTGGGCGCCGCGCGTCGGACCGAACAGGTACTTCGGGGTGCGCACCGGCTACAGCGCGGCGAACCGCGCCGTGTGGGACCGCTCCAATCGTGTCGGCGGCCTGGTCATGGCCGGCCTCGGCGTCGCCATGCTCTTCGCCACCGGCGTCGTCGCCCTCGTCGGCGTGCCGGAGTCGGTCCAGATTCTCGTCCTCACTGCCGTGTTATTCGCCCTGCTGATCCCCACCGTCGCCTGGCTCTTCCTCTACACGCGGCGTCTAGCGCGCACCGCCCGCGCCGATACCTCGCCCAATTGGCACGAATGAGGGCGCACGTGATGTGCGCCCTCGTTCGTGCCATGCTGAATGCAACGTAGGACCCGTTTAGGGGGCCTCGCCCTCGCGGGTGTTGTTGCGCTGCTTCTCCGGCTTCGGGGCGCTCGATGGCTTGGCATCGCTGACCGGCGGAATCGCGGCGGCGTAGCTCGGCTGCGGCGCTTCGATCATCAGCGGCTCGTCCGCCGTCTGCATGAGGCTCTGGCCGCGGAAGACGCCACCCTCGTCAATCAAGAAGGAGCTAACCTGGATGTCGCCGTAAACGCGCCCGGTACTGAGAATCTCGAGGCGGCCGCTGGCGACGACATTGCCCCGCACCGCGCCGCCGACAGAGATATTGCGCGCGGTCAGGTCGGCGTTCACTTTCGCGCCCTCGCCGATGAGGATGTTGCCGGCCGTCTCGACCACGCCGTCGAAGGCCCCGTCTATGCGGACGCCGCCTTCTGACTTGAGCTGGCCGTTGAAGCTGGCCGTCGCGCCAATGATGGTCTCGATCTTGTCGGCGCTCATGACCTGCGCTGGAGGCTTCTCTTTACGTCCAAACACGCTGTCCCTCCCTTGCCTGTGATGGCTTTCATGTGGCTCAGACGCCACTGGGGAAGACGAGCGGCGCTGGGCGCGCCCGGTAGCTCGTCCCGACTGTGCGGCAGACCAGGCGAACCAGATCGCCAGCGCCACTATTATACACAACGCAATCAAGAATGCCCACGTCACGCGCCCTCCCTCTGCCGGGCCAGGGCAACGCCATGCGCCAGGTCACGAAAGATACGCGCTCGGATCCACTGCTTTTCCATTGAGCCTGATTTCATAGTGCAGGTGCGGCCCGGTGCTGTTGCCCGACGAGCCTGATAGGCCAATCACATCCCCCGCCGCCACCTTATCGCCTACATCCACAGCGATGCGCGACAGGTGGCCGTACAGCGTCGAGTAGCCCTGGCCGTGGCCCACCTCGATGCACCAGCCGTAGCCCGTCTGCCAACCGGCGAACACGACCGTCCCGCCCTGGGTGACATGCACGTCGGTCTGGAGCGCCGCCTCGATGTCCATGCCAGTATGGAAGTCGGGCGCGCCGCGGAACACGCGGTAGCCAAAGGCCGACGTGATCTCCCCCTGGAGCGGCCAGCGCGACGGCGCGCCCGGCCCGTCCTTCGGCAGCGCGATGCTGAGTACCTGCTTCGGCTGGGGCGTCAGCGGCGCGCCAAGCCGCAGGCGCTCGATCACGCCGGCCACCTGGTTGTCCAGCCGCGCCAGAAGCGGGTCGCTGGACACGGCCCTCCGCTGCGCCGCCAGCTCGGCCGCCCGCGCTTCCGCCGCCGCCTGCTCCTTCGCCGCCGCCTCTTCCGCCGCCCGCGCCGCGGCCGCCTCTGCCCGCGCCTTTTCGAGAACCGCCTGCTCGGCGGCGCGCTGCACCTCCAGGTCCGCCCGCAGGGTGCGGAACGCCGCCTCGCGCGCGGCCATCTGTGTCCGCAGCACGTCCATCTGAAGCGCCATGTTGTACGGGTCAGGATCAATGGCGGGGAAGGCGATATCGTAGGGGCCAATCACGCGGGCGCCGCCGATGGGCGCCGCGGCTGCAAAGTCTGTGGCCGGCGCCTGGCTGCGCGGCGGCTGGGGCGTCGGCGCCGGTGTCGGCAGGCCGAGCATCTGCCGCAGCTCTGCCGCCTGCCGTTCCAACTCGCGCAGCCGGTCCTGGAGGCGGCCAATCTCCTGCACGCTGCGCGCCTGGTTCGCCTCCGCCTGCCGCGCGACCCCCACGTAGTCGTCCTGGAGGCTCTGCACGCGAGACTGCTGATCGAGGATCGCCCGCTGAAGCTCGCGCGTGCGCGGGTCGGGGGCGCTCTGCCGCGCCTGGCTCTCCAGCCGCTGCGCCCGCACGTAGTTGTAGACGCCGAAGACGCCCAGCCCGATGACGCCGACCAGCAGCGCGAAGGCCGCGACGGACAAGACCCACGATGGGACGCGGACGGACCGCGAGCCATCGGAGCCGATCACGAGCAGCGTATAGCCGCGCTCACCCCGCGGGGAGTCTGACACAGGCAATTCACCTCGGCCGCAAAGATGCGCTCTATCTTTGCTCTTTTCTCGTCGGGGTGGTTTGGAGGGGCTGCCCTTCCAAATCTTCCCCTTTCGCCGTCAGCGAACGGAGTCGCGGGCGATTATAGGCTCAAAGGGGCCAGGGGTCAAACGGCGGGGAAATTACGAAGCGGGATACTGAGTGTATCCCGCTTCGCGCCTGGGAGGCTAGCCTACAAGAGGCGACTTAGAGTAGCGGGGATGGGATTCGAACCCATGACCTTCAGGTTATGAGCCTGACGAGCTGCCTCTGCTCTACCCCGCATCACTGCTTATATGACGAGGTGACGTGGGCAAGCCTTACGTCAACCGGAAAACTCGTCGGTCAGGCCGGGTTATCCCCAACGTTGCGCATCAGCTCGTCCACGGTGATGGTCTGCGACGCCGGCGCCTTGCTCGCCGCGAAATACTCGCAGCCCTTCCAGCACGCGCCGGGGTTGTTCAGCTCGATGACCTTCATCGTGCAGATGGCGTATGGCTCGACGCGCTGGAGGAAGCCCATCTTCCGCACAATCCTGGCCTCTAACGCCAGGTGGATGCACGGGTTGGCCTTGAGAATCTCCGGCACCGGACATGAGCCGCACAGGCCAACGTGCCACTGCTCCGTCTGCGGCGTCCGCTCGACCAGGCGGCAGGCCCGCCGCGTCCGCTGCCTGTGGCTATCCTCGTGGTAGTATGGACACTGGACGTCCTTTTCGTACCCGCTCGAACTCGGCATGCAACCCTCTCGACAGCGGAACCCCCAGAGGGAAGTATAGCTATTTTCCAGGCTCGGAGAAGAGAGAAGGGCCGAGATGAGAACTTCCTAATGGGGGGAGGGTCAGGACCACGAAAAGCGCGAAAACCGCGAAAGCGAGTTCCAGCCTTTGATGGCCCACACCCTACTGGCCTAGCCACAAAGATTTGTAGGTCGCCCACTCCGCGTCGTCAGTCTCCCAGTACGGGTAAACGGCAACGCCGATCACCCCGCGCGGCATTGCATCGGCTGTACTCAGTCCGTCGAGTACGCCCTCCAGGCCGCTCCGCATGTTCTCCGCATTGGGCCAATGGGTTCGTGTTCTCTCTTCTGACGTCGGGACACCGAAGAAAAGCTCAACTTGCTGCCCGTTCGTCGCTCGGCCGATCTCGACGACCTGCCGCATCACCCACCATCTGTACAGGCCAGGCAGCGGCAGCCCGCTGTCGTAGATCATCACGGCTATCTGGTCAACGCGGTCGGCAACCTCCCGGTAGTAACCTGGCCGCCACCCAAACCCATCCAGGAGCGCAGCTAAAGGGCCGACTGCAACAGGCTGAATACGGCGGGCAGCGATGGATAGAGTTGCATCCGGCCCAATAGCCTGACGAATCTCATCGAGGAGGGCCAGGAGCGTCGCATCGCCAGAGACGACCGGCTCCGGGTCCAAGTGGATGCCATCAAACCCCTTCTCCTGAATCAGCCGCTCCCCGAACTCCGCGATTGACCGCCGCGTCGTTTCGTCAGCTAGGTCTACATAGCCGCCCTTGCCATCCTTTAGAGGCAAACCAATCCAGGCTTGCACATCCAGGCCCGGGTCAATCGCGTGCAGACTACGTGTCAATTCGGAGGCGTTGGAGTAGGTGGGGTTGAAGCTGCCATCCGGCTTCATGTAGCTCACGTAGACATAAGCGTGGGTTATCCGGCGATCGCGCAGATCTCGGGCGAGCGCGTCAATCTCATCGGCGGTATGGCGCTCCTGAACCCACTCAACACCCAACCACGCCGCATTGGCCTGCCTATCAACGCATGGACGTGAAGCACCGCAAGTTTCGACAGTCGCATTTGGACCAGCTACAGACACGTACCCTGCAACGAGAAAGACTACCAGGACCAGTAGCGTTGCCCAGACTCGGTACTGTCCCTTAGCATTGGGCATAGGTGAGCGCAGCTCGAATGTCTTCCGCTTCCAGGCGCGGGTACTCGCTCAGAATCTCTTGTTCTGAAATGCCTTGAGCCAGCATCCGCACGATCAACTCGACCGGGATGCGCGTTCCCCGAATGACAGGTTTACCCGCCATGACGTTCGGATTTGTGGTGATGCGCTGCTCACGTGAGCCATTCATGTCCTCTCCTTTGGAAGCAACGCTTGCCCGTTACAGCCAGTCCGCGAGCGCAAAATCAGGCGCAAAGGGGTTGACGAAACGCATCCGTCACCGTCTACGAAGAACCTTGCGGTCATAGAGATCCTCGCGTCGCCATGTTCGGCCGCCTTCGACAGGGCCTTGCTGCATCAACTGCCGAATGAACTCCTTCGCGGCTTCCCACGCTGCGACACGGCGCTCGCGGGCCTCCATCTCGACGAGACGATGTTCAATCGCCTCGCGGATGATCTCCGCTTCGGGAACGCCGGTCTCCGCCGCAAGCTGCTTCAGCCGCGCCGCCTGCTCAGGCTCAATGTAGATTTCCTTCCGCACCCTTGCCGCCATGTCGCCCTCCCCGCGCCGTTATGTAACCCTATTATACATCACTTCCGGTTGGGGCGGACGAAGCGGCCGTCGCCGCGCTGGCCGACGATCTCGCCGTCGCGGAACACGACCTTGCCGTTGACGACCGTCGCCGTCACCTGCCCCTGCATCGTCATGCCGTGGTAGAGGTAGTCGCAGGCGCGGGCGTTGGTGAACAGGCGGGCGCGGTCAATCGTCACCGGCGAGCGCCCGTCGTACACCGCGATGTCGGCGTCCGCGCCCGGCGCGATGATGCCCTTCTGCGGGTAGAGGTCGAACAGCTTCGCCCCATTTGTGCTGACCAGCTCGACCGCCCGCTCGACCGACAGCCGCCCGCGCAGCGCCTCGGTCATGATGAACGGCACCAGCTCCTCGACGCCCGGATGCCCGGCCGGCGTCGCCCAGATGTCGGTGCGGGCGCGCTCCTTCTCCTCAACCAGGAACGGCGAGTGGTCCGTCGTCACGACGGCGATGCTGCCGTCCAGCACGCCCTCCCACAGCGCGTCCACGTCGGCCTGCGTCCGCAGCGGCGGGTTGATCTTGGCGTAGGGTCCGGCGTCGGCCATGCGCGCTTCGGTGAACAGCAGGTAGTGGGGGCAGGTCTCCGCCGTCACCGGCGCGCCGTCCCGCTGATAGCGCCGCAGGACGCGCAGCCCGGCCGCCGAGCTAAGGTGGGCGATATGCACCGGCTGGCCCAGGTCCTCCGCCATCGTGATCAGCTCCGCCATTGCCACGGCCTCCACCACCGGCGGCCGCGACGCCAGGTGCGCGCCCACGTCGGTGCGCCCCTCGGCCTTGAGCGCCGCGATGCGCGCCTCCAGCAAAGGGTTGCTCTCGCAGTGGACGACGCAGCGCAAGACGGTCTCCTTGATGAGGCGCAGCGCCGCGTAGATACCGTCCACGTCGGGCAGGCACAGGCCGAAGAACTCGTCGTCGCGGCCCGGCGGCGCGGCGTGCATGAAAATCTTGTAGCCGATGGCGCCTTCCTCGGCCATGCCCACCACATCCTCGCGCTTGAGCGTCCCCGGCGCCCCGTACAGCGCGAAGTTCACGTAGACGTTGGCCTCGCCCAGCTCGCGCCGGGAGCGCAGAATCTCAGCCGTCGCGCAGCCGGGCTTCGAGATGGGCATCTCGAAGATCGTCGTCACGCCGCCCGCCGCCGCCGCCCGCGTCTCCGTGGCGAAGTCGCCGCGCGCCGGGTGGGCCGGGGCGCGGACGTGGAAGTGGATGTCAATCGCGCCCGGCATGACGATCTGCCCGGTGGCGTCGAGGGTCTGCGCCGCGGCGGGCAAGCCGCCGGGCGCGACAATGGCGACGATCTTGTCACCGGCGATGCCGATGTCAGCGTCGCGGATGCCGCCCGGCAGCACAACCTGTCCCCCGACGATGGCGAGGTCGAGCATCAACTATCTCCTGTCGGGTCAGGCGGAGTCGTAGACGGCCGCTTGCAGGGCGCGGATGTTGTCGGCGACGGACGCTTTCTTGTTGTACACCGCCGAGCCGGCGACCAGGAGCGTTGCGCCCGCCTCGACCGCTGCCTTGATGGTGCGCACGCCGATGCCGCCGTCCAACTCGATGGCGACGCGCTCCAGCCCGCGCTCGCGCAGCATGTCGCACAGGCGCGTGACCTTCGGAAGCTGCGAGGCGATGAACTCCTGACCGCCGAAGCCGGGGTTGACGGTCATCAGCAGCACCTCGTCCACGAACGGCAGAATCTCCTCGATGGTGACCAGTGGCGTCGCCGGGTTGAGGACGACGGCGGGGCTTTTGCCCAACTCGCGGATCTGCTGGACGGTACGGTGCAGGTGGGCGCACGTCTCGACATGCACCATGATGACGTCGGAGCCGGCCTGGGCGAACTCCTTCAGGTAGCGCTCCGGCTGAACGATCATCAGGTGCGCCTCGATGACCGCGTTGTACTCCTGGCAGATGGGACGGATGGCGTCAATCACGAGCGGCCCCATGGTGATGTTGGGGACGAACATGCCGTCCATCACGTCCACCTGGATGCGGGTGATGCCCGCGTCGCACACCTCGCGCACTTGCTCGCCCAATCGGGCGAAATCGGCCGACAGAATGGAGGGAACGATTCCGAATGTTTGTGGCTGCATCATGGCTCCTCGGAAACTGGAGTAGTAACGCAAAGGCGCAAAGGAAGAACACAGGACTGATCTTTCCCTTTGCGTCTACCCTGACAATAACCCTAGGCTGTCATGCCTCGCTGCGCTCGGCATCTGGGCCGCAAGCCGCAGTCCAGATCCCTCACTCCGTTCGGGGTGACAGCGGTTTTTATCCCTCTGGCAGTTCGATATCTGTTCTCCGTGTCCTCTGCGCCTCTGTGGCAACCCCTCGGGTTGCTTCAGCGCTAGGTCGGGCGGGTCAGGTGGCGGACGCCCGCCTTGCCCGCGATGATGACATCCGTCGCCAGGTCCAGGAACAGGCCGGTATGGACGACGCCCGCCCGCGCCAACAGCCGCGTCTCCAGGGCGTAGGGGTCCTGGATCGGCCCAAAGCCGCAGTCCAGGATAATGTTGCCAGAGTCTGTCGTGAAGGGCGCGCCGTCGGCGCTGCGGCGCAGCTTGACCTTTGCCCCCACCGACTCGAGGAAGCGGCCCGTCGCCTCCCAGCCGAACGGGATCACTTCGACGGGGACGGCCCAGCGGTCGCCGAGCGTCGCCGAGAGCTTGGTCTCGTCCACGACGATCACCAGGCGGCGGCTGGCCTGGGCCACGATTTTCTCGCGCAGCAGCGCGCCGCCGCCACCCTTGATGAGGTTCAGCTGCGGGTCTACCTCGTCGGCCCCGTCAATGGTCATGTCCACGTCGTGGGGCATGGCGTCGGGCATCAGCGGGATGCCCAGCGCGCGGGCGGCGTCCTCGGTGGCGCGGGACGTGGCGACGGCGAGGATGTCGCGCAGCTTGCCCGCTTGCAGCAAAGCCCCGATACGGCGGACGGCGAAGATGGCGGTGCTGCCCGTTCCCAGGCCCACCACCATGCCCGACTCGACCAGGTCGGCGGCGCGCTCGGCCGCCTCCTGCTTGAGCCGAGCAATGTCGTCAGTGGCTGATGTGGGAGTGGTCATGTCATTACACGCTCTTGCCCTGCAACCGCCGGTAGCGGCGGATGAGGTTGTTGGTCGAGCTGTCGTGCTTCAGGTCCGGCGCGTCGCCGCTCGTCAGCTGCGGCGCGATGCGCTGCGCCAGTTGCTTGCCCAGCTCGACGCCCCACTGGTCGAAGGAGTTGATGTTCCAGATCGCGCCCTGGGTGAACGTGTTGTGCTCGTACAGCGCGACGATCTTGCCCAGGTTCTCCGGCGTCAGCGCGTCCAGCAGCAGGCTCGTCGTCGGCTTGTTGCCGGGGAACGTGCGGTCGCGCACGAGGTCGGCGGGCGTCCCCTCGGCCTCCACCTGCCTGGCCGTCTTCCCGAACGCCAGCGCCTCGGTCTGGGCGAAGAAGTTCGCCATGAGCAGGTCCTGGTGCTGGCCGACCGGCGTCAGGGCGTTGGCGAAGCCGATGAAGTCACTCGGGATGAGCTTCGTCCCCTGGTGGATGAGCTGGTAGAACGAGTGCTGGCCGTCGGTGCCGGGCTGGCCCCAGATAATCGGCCCCGTCTGGTAGTTCACCCACCGCCCGTCCAACGTGACATCCTTGCCGTTGCTCTCCATCTCCTGCTGCTGGAGATAGGCCGGCAGCCGCTGGAGATACTGGGCGTAGGGCAAGATAGCGATGGACTGCGCGCCGAAGAAGTTGTTGTACCACACCGCGATAAGGCCCATCAGCAGCGGCAGGTTGGTCTCGGACGGCGCCGTCCTGAAATGCTCGTCCATCTGGCGCATGCCGTCGAGCAGCGCTCGGAAGCCGTCCGGCCCCAGTCCGATCATCGTGGACAGACCGACGGCCGAGCTCATCGAGTAGCGCCCGCCGACCCAGTCCCAGAAGCCGAACATGTTGGCCGTGTCAATGCCGAACTTCTCGACTTCCTTGGTGTTCGTTGAGACGGCGACGAAGTGCCGCGCGATGGCCCGCTCGTCCTTGAGCGCCGCCAGCGTCCACGCCCGCGCCGTGCGGGCGTTGGTCATCGTCTCCAGCGTCGTGAACGTCTTGGAGACGACGACGAACAGCGTCTCCGCCGGGTCGAGACCCTGGACAACTTCCACGAAGTCCGCGCCGTCTATGTTCGACAGGTAGCGCAGCGTCAGATCGCGGCGCATGTAGTGGCGCAGCGCGTCGTGGGCCATGCGCGGGCCAAGGTCCGAGCCGCCGATGCCGATGTTGACGATGTTCTTGATGGGCTGCCCGGTGTAGCCCTTCCACTCGCCAGAGCGGACGCTGTCGGCGAAGGCGGCCATCTTGTCCAGCACCGTGTGAACCGCTGGCACGACATCCTCACCATCCACATAGATGTGGGCGTCGCGGGGCGCGCGCAGCGCGGTGTGCAGCACGGCGCGATCTTCCGACGTGTTGATTTTCTCGCCGCGGAACATGGCATCCCGCCGCCCGGCCACGTCGCGCTCGTCCGCCAGGGCCACCAGCAGCCGCAGAGTCTCGTCGGTCATGCGATTCTTGGAGTAGTCCACGAAGATGCCGAGCGCCTCGGCCGTCATGCGCTCGCCGCGCTGCGGGTCCTGCGCGAACAGGTCACGCAGGTGAACATCCTTGATGTCCTGATAGTGTTGCTGAAGCGCCTGCCAGGCCGGCGTTTCCGTCAGCATCGGAAGGGTTGCCATACGATCTCGCTCCTCATACCCTTTGTGCAAAGTTACTTTATGCGCCTATCTTGCTCCCGAATGACGGGGGAGTCAATCAATTTAGCCCCTCATCCCCTGGCCCCTTCTCCCATTTTGGGAAGCTCTGCACAATAGCATGGAGACCCCCCTGCTGGCGGTGGAGTGACAACTCCACCGCCTCTGGGAGGCGCTGGAGATGGCTCTCCAGCGCCAGCCCGATACGCTCTTCCATGCTAAACGGCGGAGCTACCCCATTTTGGGAGAAGGGGCGCTAAATGAGGGACTACAGCGCGACGCCCTTCTCCAGGTGGCCGCCGAAGGCGTAGCGCATCGCCGACAGCACCTTGTCGGCGTAGTCGCCCGCGCCCCGCGACTCGAACCGCTGGTAGAGCGCCGTCGTGAGTACCATCGCCGGCGCGCCGACCTCGACGGCTACGATGGACGTCCAGCGCCCCTCGCCCGAGTCGGACACGCGGCCGCTGAAGTTTTCCATCTCCGGGTCCTTCAGCAGCTCGGCCGCTGTCAGGTCCAGCAGCCACGAGCCGATGACGCTGCCCCGCCGCCAGACCTCGGCGATGTCGGCGACGTTCAGATCGTACTGGTACAGCTCCGGGTCGCGCAGCGGCGTCGTCTCGGCGTCCACCTCGCGCTTTTCCTTGCCCGCGTTGGCGTGCTTGAGGATGTTCAGGCCCTCGGCGTACGCCGCCATCAGGCCGTACTCGATGCCGTTGTGGATCATCTTCACGAAGTGGCCCGCGCCGAACGGCCCGCAGTGCAGGTAGCCATACTCGGCGGCGCGCGGCTCGCCCGTTGCCCCCGGCGTGCGCGGCGCAGCCTCGACGCCCGGCGCGAGCGTTCGGAACAGTGGCTCCAGGTGTTGGAACGTGTCATCCGACGCGCCGATCATCTGGCTGTAGCCGCGCTCCAGCCCGGCCACCCCGCCGCTCACGCCCACGTCCACGTAGCGCAGCCCCTGCTCCGCCAGCCAGCGCCCGCGACGGATGTCGTCCACGAAATAGGAGTTGCCGCCGTCAATGAGAATATCGCCCGCCTGCAGGCGGCCGGCGAGCTGCTCGATGACGCGGTCCACCACGGCGGCCGGGAGCATCAGCCAGATGGCGCGGGGCGGCGCGAGGCACGCGACAAGGTCGTCCAGCGACGTCGCCCCCTCCGCGCCGTCCTCGACCAGCGCCTGCACCGCCTCCGGGGATCGGTCGTAGACCACGCACTCGTGGCCGCCCCGCATCAGCCGCCGCACCATGTTCGCGCCCATCCGCCCCAGGCCGATCATTCCAATCTGCACGCCCGTCTCCTTTGCGCTCCAGCCCCGCCTTCAACAAGACCTGTACCGTCAGGAAGTATGCCATACTCACCGGGCGTTAGCAATCCTGTCCCGCGGGTCATCCGAATGGACGATTGACCCTCGGCGGCCGATGTGCTAAACTTGGCGGCATATAGCGAAAGCGTTGACGGAGAAGAGTAGGCGGGCGACCGCGGCCCAGCGAGCTACGGGGCCATTGGCCCAGGTGAGAGGTAGCCCGAAGGACCCCCCGAACGACACTCCCGAGCGCGGCGGCGAACGGCGCCTCGCCCACTAGCCGACGACGACTCGCCCCCGTTACTGGGCGCGGCCTTGCTGGAGGCCGAGTGAGGCTGCGCCCGATTGACAGGGCGCGGCGAACAAAGGTGGCACCACGGTAGCGCACGCTCCCGTCCTTTACGGACTGGGGGCGTTTTTGTTTGCCAATCGGATGGGGAGGAATGGAACGCAAAGACGCAAAGACGCAAAGGGAAGAGATCAGACCCTGCGCTTTCTTTGAGGCTCTGCGCCTTTGCATTGCCAAATCTTTCAGGGAGCAACATCATGAGTGTGGAACCACAATTTGCGCTTCAATCCCGTGTGCGAACAACGGAGTTGGGCGCGCACATCGGCGAGCGCGTGCGTGTCGAGGGCTGGCTGCATGCCGTCCGCCGTCTCGGCGGCGTCAGCTTCATCGTCGTGCGTGACGGCTGGGGCGTGGCCCAGGCTGTGGCGGGCGAGGCGGCGCTGGCCGCGCTCGATGGCGTCGGCGTGGAGAGCGTCGTCGCCGTCGAGGGGACCGCGGTCGCCGAGGCGCAGGCGCCCGGCGGCGTCGAGCTGCGCGACCCGAATGTGGGTCTCCTCGTGCCGGTGGCCGAGCCGCCGCCCCTGTCGCTCAACAAGCGCGACCTGAAGGCGACGCTCTCGACGCAGCTGGACAACGGCGTCCTGGCCGCCCGCCACCCGAAGCAGCGCAGCATGTTCCGCATGAGCGCCGGGGTGATGCGCGCCTACCGCGAGATTCTCAGCGCCGAGGGGTTCACCGAGGTGCAGACGCCGAAGCTCGTCGCGTCGGCGACGGAGAGCGGCGCCAACGTCTTCGAGCTAGGCTATTTCGGGCGGCCGGCGTACCTGGCGCAAAGCCCGCAGCTCTACAAGCAGGTGCTCACCGGCGTGTTCGAGCGCGTCTTCGAAGTCGGGCCGGTGTTCCGCGCCGAGCCGCACGACACGACGCGCCACCTCAGCGAGTACGTCAGCCTGGACATGGAGATGGCGTTCATCGAGGACCACCGCACGGTGATGGCGATGCTGACGAAGGTCATCCGCGGCATCCTGGCGGCGCTGGCCGAACGCCACGCTGAGGACCTGGCGCGCTGGGCGGTGGTCATGCCGAGCGCGCCGGCTGCGTTCCCCAGCATCTACTTCCCGGACGCGCAGGAGCTCATCTACCAGCGCCACGGCGTGGACGTGCGCGGCGAGCCGGACCTGTCGCCCCAGGATGAGCGGTGGCTCGGCGAGTGGGCGCGGGAGACCTACGGCAGCGACTTCCTGTTCGTGACCGGCTACCCGATGAGCAAGCGCCCCTTCTACACCCACCCGAACCCGGCCGACCGGCGCTACTCCAACAGCTTCGACCTGCTATTTCGGGGGACGGAGCTGGTGACGGGCGGCCAGCGCCTGCACCTGTACGCCGACTATCTGGCGGCGCTGGAGCGGGCGGGGCTGTCGCCGACGCCGTTCGAATGGTATCTCGAAGCGTTCAAGTACGGCATGGCGCCCCACGGCGGGTTCGCCATCGGGCTAGAGCGGCTGCTGGCGCAGCTCACCGGCGTCGGCAACGTGCGCCTGGCGACGCTCTTCCCCCGCGACCTCAACCGTCTCACGCCATGACTAGAACACCATGATTTGCTCGTACAGCAGGTCGAGGCTGAGGTCGGAGCGGACGGTCTCCTGGGATTGAAGGGTCAGGGCGGCGGCGGACGCGCCGAGCCGCACCGCCTCGTCCAGCGGCACGTCGTTCAGCAGGCCGAACACGACCCCCGCCGTCAGCGCCGCCCCCGCCCCGACCGTGTCCACCACCTCGTCAAGAGGGAACGCCGGAATCCAGCCGCTCTCGTCGGATGACGCCCACGCCACGCCGTCCGCGCCGAGGGCGATCACCGCCGTGTCCACGCCCAGCTGCACCAGCCGCCGCGCCGTGGCGATGGACTCGCGCCCGCCGCGCGCCTCGCAATCGCAGAAGACCTGCGCCTCGGTCAGGTTCGGCATGAACAGGTCTATGCGGTCCAGGAACGGGATGATGCCGGGCGCGAGGGTCGCCGACGTGGGGTCAACACAGACGGGGATGCCTTCGAGGTGGGCGAACTCGGTCAGCGCGGCCATCGTCTCGATGGGCAGATTGCCGTCGAAGATGACCATGTCGGCGCCGTAGAGCAGCCCCTTGTGCGCCTCGATGCAGTCGGGCGTCAACTCCTCCATCGCGCTCATCTCGTCGAGGGCGACGATGAGCCGCCCTTCCTCGTCCAGCAGGGCAATGTACGCGCCGGACGGGTGGTCGGGCGAAACAATGACATGCTCGACGTTCACGCCCGCCTCGGCAGTGTGAGCCAGAATGGTCTGGCCGAAGGCATCGTCGCCGACCACCGAGAGCAGAATCGTGTCAATGCCCAGGCGGGCCAGGTTCTCGGCGATGTTGCGCGCCGCCCCGCCAATGCTGAGTTGGACCCGGCCCGGGTTCGACGTCAGCGGCGCGAGCGCCTCCAGCGCCCGCCCCTTGACGTCCACGCTCGCCGCGCCGATAACCACCACACGCGGTGTCGGTTCCATAGCCGTCTCCTCGCGCAAGGGAACGCTACATCACCTTGCGCCGTACCCAGCCGCTCAGCCAGTCCATCGTCATGACGACCACGACAATGGCCCAGATGGCGACGGCGGCGTCGCGCCACAAGAGCAGGTTCATGTATTGGATGAGCAGGAAGCCGATACCGCCGCCGCCCACGAGGCCGACGACGGTCGCCATGCGCACGTTGATGTCCCAGCGGTAGAACGTGAACGAGATGAACGCGGGAATCACCTGGGGCAGCATGGCATAGAGGGTCGTCTGGAAGCGGTTCGCGCCGGTCGCGCGCAGCGCCTCGATGGGGCCTTCGTCAATGCTCTCGATGGCCTCTGAATAGAGCTTGCCGAGCGCGCCAACGCCGTGGATCGTGATGGCGAGGACGCCGGCGTAGGAGCCGATGCCGACGATCACCGCCGCGATGACGGCGACAATGAGCACCTCGATAGAGCGCAGGATGTTGAAGATCGTGCGCACGATCCAGTAGATCGCTTCGGTGAACTTCGACCCGCTCATGACGTTGCGCGCGGCAAGAAAGCTCAGCGGCGCGGCAATGATGACGGTCCAGATGGTGCCGATGAGCGCCATGAGGATCGTGTCCCACATGGCGACCAGTACCAGGTGGGCCTGGTCGGTCAGGGTGAGCGCTGGCAGGCCAAAGAAGCCCGGCTTGGCCGCCTCGAACGTGACGTCAATGAACCGCACGCCCTGCCCTTCCGCTGTCGGCACAGCTACGGTCACGGTGAAACCGCCCTGGGCGTCGGTCTGCGCCTCGCCAATCGGCGTCTTGTTGGGGCCGGTATCCCAGACAATCGTGCCTTGCGCGTTCGGCGGCCAGCCCGTGCCGCTGATCTCGACCGGCTCGCCCTGCTTGACGATGCGCGTAGATAGGTTCAGCTGCGGGCCGGGCTTCGGAGAGCGCGTCGGAACCGTCGGCGCGACCGACTCGCCCGGAATGACGACCGAGATACTGTCCTCGACCGTCTCCTTCTCCGTGGTGAAGACGTTGGGCTGCACCAGCTGGGTCACGATATGCTGCGCGTTGGGCGCATTCTTGACGAGGTCCACCATATTGACGCCGATGAGGCGCGTTCCGTAGGCGTAGATGGCGATGGCGCCAATCAGGATGACCCAGAAGCGCCACGACATCCAGATCGAGCGCGGGCGAACGACAGGCGGCGTCGCGGTCTGGCCGGAGGGCAGCGGCTGGGTTTGCTGTGCCATCTACGCAATCTCCACTTCAATCGCTTCCTCACCGTAGATGGCGTGGAAGCGCTGCGGCGTGATCTCCAGCGGCAGGCCGTCGAACACCACCTGCCCCGCTTTGAGGGCGATGACGCGGGAGGCATAGCGCCGCGCCAGCGACAGGAAGTGCAGGCTGCATATCACCGTGATGCCCTCCTCCTTGTTGAGCTGCTCCAGGTAGCGCAGCACGGAGTGGGAGGTGGCCGGGTCGAGGCTGGCGACCGGCTCGTCGGCCAGCATGAGCGTCGGGTTCTGCATCAGGGCGCGGGCGATGGCGACGCGCTGCTGCTGGCCGCCGGACAGCGAAGCGGCGCGCACATAGGCCTTGTCGGCGATGCCGACGCGGGCCAGGTTCGCCAGCGCTCGCTCGACGTCGGCATCGGGGAAGCGGTTGAGCAGGGCGTAGTAGGGCGGGAGATAGCCGAGCCGCCCGGAGAGAACATTGGTAATCACCGACGAGCGTTTGACGAGATTGAATTGCTGAAAGATCATGCCGATTTTGCGGCGAATCGGGCGCAACTCTTTCGGACCGGCCGCCGTCACGTCCACGCCATCGAGGAGAATCTGGCCGCTCGTCGGCTCGATGAGCCGATTGATGCAGCGCAGCAGCGTGGACTTGCCCGAGCCGGACAGGCCGATAAGGACGACGAACTCGCCGTCGTGGATTGTCAGAGACACATCGTCAATGGCCTTGAAGCTCGCGCCAGGGTAGACTTTGGTTAAGTGATGGATTTCTAGCACACACCTCTCCCATCACGGGCCGGGGCCGTCCCTCACCCCCTCCCCTCCTCTCCCAGGACGGGAGAGGGGGAAAGAAGCTCCCCTTCCCCACGGGTGGGGGAAGGGGCAGGGGGATGAGGGGCCTGTTACGGCGCTTTGGTGGCCGCCGCCGTCGGCGCGGCGGTCGTCGCCGGGCGCGGCGTCGGCGTGTTCAGCACCACGCCAATGTCAATGTTGGCGGCCTTGGCGGCGTCGTTGATGGGCTGGTAGTCCTTCGGCTCGCCGACTACCAGGCCGTCAATGTCGGCCAGCGCCTTCAACTCCTTCACGCCATCCTCCGTCTTTGAGATGGCGATCAACCCGTCGCTGATCTTCTTGCGAATATCAGCCGGCAGTCCCTTCCGCGCGCTGACGGTATCGTTAGGGATCAGGAACGGCACGTCGGCGCTGTTGAGCAGGACACGGGTTTTGTCGTACACGTCGGGCACCGACGCCTTGGCGCGGTCGCGCGCGTCCGGCGTCCCCTTGAACTCGCCGAAGACGGCGGCCGCATCCACCTGGCCGTTCGTCAGGGCGATGACCGACTTGTCGTGGCCGCCGGAGTACACGAACTGCACGTCCTTGTCAGGGAGGACACCCTGCTGCGTCAGGTAGGCGCGCGGGTAGAGGTTGCCGGAGGTGGACAGCGGGTCGGCGCTGGCGATCTTCTTGCCCTTGAGGTCCTGCACCGTCTTGATGGGCGAATCCTTGGCGACGATGATCGAGAACGGGTAGACCTTCGAGCCGTTGCGGGTCGTCGTGAGAAGCAAATCGAGGCCGTAGCGGTTGGCCCCGACGACGTAGGACAGCGGGTTGAGCCAGCCAATGTCAATCTGCCCCGCGTTCATCGCCTCGACCGTCGCGGCGTAGCTCGTCGGCACCGAGGTCTTGAACTTGAGGCCGGTCTCCTTTTCGAGCATCTGGCCGACCTTGTCGAGGCTCGTCGCCAGCTTCTGCGCGTCGGACGAGGGCACGAAGGCCATCTTGATGGGGTTGGCGGCGGTGCCAAGGTCACCAGCGGCCGGCGCGGCCGCCGCTGCCGTCGGCTGCGCGGCCTTGGGCGCGTCCGTCGCCTTTGGCGCGGCGGCGGCCGGGGCCGTCGTCGGCTGCGCGGCCTTGGGCGCGTCCGTCGCCTTCGGCGCAGCGGCAGGGGCCGTCGCCTGGGCAGCTGGCGCGGCTGGCGCCTGGGGCTGGCCGCCGCACTGCGCGGCGACGAGAGTCAGCACCAGCAGCATCAGCATGAGCATCATGCGTTTCACAGTGGCATCTCCTTCTTGAAAAGGTGTCGCGAGGGTGAAAGGTGTGGAATTGGGATTTGAGCAACCATGCTCCGGTGCGGACTGGGCAGGCGTCCGCACACGTCAACCCTATCATACAACAGGCGGTGGCTTTTCGCAACCCCCGGATGGGTCCTGTTAGGGCAGCGTCAAAGTCCGGGCGTTCCCCCACCAACCCCCGCCTCGCGGTGCTCGGCTCCCCCTTCCTCCGCCACTTGTGGGGGGAGGAAGCGAGACGGGGGGATGGAGGAGGGACGGGGGATGGAGGAGGAACGGAGGGATGCGAGACGACGTAGCGTGGTTATTCCTGAGCAGGGGGCGAGGCAGACGGCGGTTCGGCTGGGTGGGCCGGCGCCCCGGCCCCCTCGGCGCCGGACTTCGGGTGATGGCCCACCTTCTCGTGAGCGCGGTGTCGCAGGGCCTCCTGTGCTTTCATCCGCCGCTCGTGCTCGGCCGCCATGGTCCGCCGCGTCCCATCGCCGACGATGGCGATCAGCCCCGACAACAGGCCGACGCCGGCAAGAAGATAGAGCATGGCAAACAGCTTGCCGGGATCTGTCTTCGGGGTCACGTCGCCGTAGCCAACGGTGGTCAGGGATACGACGCCGAAGTAGAATGCGTCAATCCACTCCCACTTCTCAATCGCCCGAAAGATCGCCCCGCCCACAACGATGTATAGAGATGCGACGACGAGGAGTCCGCGAAACTCGGGGAGACGAAAGAGGTCCGCGTAGATACGGAAGAAGCTACGCAGAATGACAATAAGGATCATGTCTGCCTCGATAGAGCGCCAGCCGCCACAGCTTGAGAGCCACGGCGGCTGGTGAGCGTGATTCCGGATATCGTCGGACGGAGCCGCGGCGGCTACCCCTGCGTGCGGCGCGGGTCGAGAGCGTCGCGCAGGCCGTCACCCATGAAGTTGATGCTCAGCACCGTGATGGAGATGAGCAGGCCGGGGAAGATTGCCAGCCAGGGGAACTGCTCGATGTAGTCGCGCGAGTCGTACAGCAGCCGCCCCCAGGTCGGCATGTCGGGCGGGAAGCCCACGCCGAGGAACGAAAGCGTCGACTCGAGGATGATGGCCGCGCCGACGCTGAGGGTCGCCGCGACGATGATCGGGCTCATGCTGTTGGGCAGGATGTGGCGGAACATGATGTGCGGCGTCTGGGAGCCGACCGAGTGGGCCGCCTCCACGAACTCCTTCTGCTTGAGCGACAGGAAGGACGCGCGCACGAGGCGAGAGATGGGCATCCAGCTCAACGCGCCGATGACGAACACCGTCAGAATGAAGATGCCCATGTTGATGCCGAACGCTTTGCGCAGCGAGTCGCGGAACAGGTAGATGACGAGCAGCAGGACGGGCAGCGTGGGCAGCGCCAGGAACAGGTCGGTGACCCACACGAGGCCGTTGTCCGTCCGCCCGCCAAAGTAGCCGGAGAACGAGCCGACCGACGTCCCGATGATGACGGCGACGAACATCGCCGCGACGCCGACGGCGATGGACACCCGGCCACCGTAAAGAACCATGGCCAACAGGTCGCGGCCCAGGGGGTCCGTTCCCATGGGATGGGAGATGGACGGCGGCTGGAAAGCGTTGGCGAAGTCGCCCACCGAAGACGGGTCCATGGGCAGGAGGATCGGGCCGACCGCCACGGCGATAATCAGAAACAGCAGGACGATGGTACCGATCATCGCCATGCGGTGCCGGCGGTACGCGGTAAACGCGTCCGACCAGAGCGACCGTGGCTTGCGCATTTCGGCGGGCGTGATTTTCGACTTGGGAGGCGCGGTTTGAGGGGCCTTGGGCAGGCGAACGGCGTCAGTCATACTTGATCCTCGGATCCAGGAAGGCATAGATGACGTCAACGACGAGATTGAAGAACACAACCAGGACGGCCGAGATGAACACAATCGCCATCACGACGGGCGTGTCGCTGTTGAAGATGGAGTTGATGAGCAGGTCGCCGATGCCGGGTACCCGAAAGATCTGCTCGGTGACGATCGCGCCTGTGAAGATGGCGGGGAGGCTGAGAGCGATCAGCGTCACAACGGGGATGAGGCTATTGCGCAGGACGTGACCGCGGATGACGACCTGCTCCTGGAGGCCCTTCGCCCGCGCCGTGCGGACGTAGTCCTGCGGCAGGTTGTCGAGCATGGACGAGCGAGTAAAGCGCGTCAGCGTCGCCATCTGGAACAACGCCAGCACAGCGATGGGCATGATGCTCTGCTTGATCATCTCGACGAGCGTCTGGAAGCTCGTCACCTGTAAGGTTGAGTCGTATATGAAGGGCAGCCAGCCCAGCTTGACGCTGAATATGATGATGAAGAGGGTGCCTGTGAAGAAGGTCGGCATGGAGAAGCCGATGAAGGAGAAGGTGGTCGAGGTCTGATCGAATACCGAGTATTTTCGCACCGCCGATATCACGCCTATGGGTATCGCGAAGACGACGGCCACCAGGTACGCCGTGCCGACGATCCACAGTGTTGTCGGCAGGCGCTGCCAGATCAGCTTCACCACCGGCACGCGGCTGGCGAACGAGTAGCCCAAGTCGCCCTGCGCCGCCGCCGTCACCCACTTGACGTAGCGGATATAGGCCGGCTGATCCAGCCCAAGCGACCGTTTGATGTTCTCGCGCACTTCCGGCGGGACGGCCGGGTTGGCCGCGAACTGGGACATGGGGTCCCCTGGCGCCAGGGCCAGGATCATGAAGAGAATGAAGCTCATCGCGATGAGGGTCGGTATCGCGATGAGAAGACGCCGCACGAGGTAACGTGACATACCCCCTCTTTCCGCCCGTTGTGACCCGGGGAGGCGGTGGCGCTCCGACGACCCGTTGCCTGTGGGCCGGGGAGACATGGTGAGCTGCATGATCTCGACCGGCGGCCTGGCCGGACACGTCGCCGCCGATCAATTTGCGCGGCGTGTGACGCAGGATTCTAGTCGAAGTCGTCTAGATTGTCAAAGGGACTTTTTGCCCCTCATCCCCCCCACCCCCTTCTCCCAAAATGGGAGAAGGGGGCCGAGACCCCCCTCGCCCGCTTTGGGAGAGGGGTCGGGGGTGAGGGTCGGGTCAGTCCCTGTCACCGAATGCAAAACGGATAAACGGATGGAGATAAGCCCATCCGTTTACCCGTTCACTATCCGTTGGCCGAATTCCTCGTTAGCCTACCGCGACCAGTCCTGGATATTCCACAGCTCGGAGTCCCAGGAGTTGGCGATGTAGCCCTTGATGTCCTTGGCCTTGCCGGCCAGGGGGAAGTTGCGGGCGACCAGCGGGATCGAGACGACATCGTTGATCAGGATGTCGTTGGCCTTGATGATCAGGTCGGCGCGCTTCTTCGGGTCCAGCTCGACGCGGAGCTGCTCGACGAGCTTGTCATACTCAGGGTTCGAGTAGCGGGTGGGGTTGGAGCCGCGCCACTCGTTCGACTTCTGCGCGATCTCCTTGGTCGTGAAGCCGTCGAGGTAGTTCGTCGGGTCGGGCTGGTCGGGGGCGTTGGTGTACATCTCGACGTCGGTATAGAACTTCGACGCCGTGTCCGGGTTGCCAGCGTCGCTGGAGAAGAACACGCCGGCGTTCACCGACTTCAGCTCGGTATCCACGCCGATCTTCGCCCACTGCGCCTTGACCAGGTCCTGGGTCGCCTGGCGCACCGGGTTCACCGTCGTCTGGTACACCAGCTTCAGCTTCTGGCCGTCCTTCTCGCGGATGCCGTCGGCGCCCTTCTTCCAGCCCGCCTCGTCGAGGAGCGCGTTCGCCTTGTCAATGTCCTGCTTGCAGGCGGTATTCTTTGACTCATAGTCCGGCACGCCGACGACAAGATTGCACGTCCCGACGCCGGCCTTGCCGTAGAGCTGGTTGGCGATCTGGGTGTTGTCAATGGCGAGCTTGAGCGCCTGGCGCACCTTGGGGTCGCTCAGCGCCGGGTGCTTGGTACTCGGCTCGGACTTCGCGCCGTCCACTTCCTTGTTCGGGTCGGCGAAGTTGATGAGGATGCGCTCGACGTTGGCGCTCGTCGCCGTCACGAGGTCGGCCTTCGCGCCGGACGCCGTGACGAGAGGGCCGAGGGCCGCCCACGGCACCTGGAGGTTCCAGGCGTAGTCCACTTCGCCAGTCTGGAACGCGGCGCGCGCCGCGCTCGTGGCGTCGCCGCCGCCCTTGAGCTGCACCGTCTTGAAGAACGGCTTGCTGGCGTCGCGGTAGTTCTCGTTGATGGAGTAGGTCACGACGTCGCCGGGCTTGAAGTCGTCAACCTTGTACGGGCCGGTGCCGATGGGCTTGAGGTTGCCGGGCGCGTCCTTCGCCTTCTCCCCCATGTAGTCCTGGAACTGCTTCTTCTGGATGATGGGCGAGAGGTTGCCGACGAAGATCTGGAACGGGTTCGGGTTGGACTCCTTGAACGTGATCTTGACGGTGTTCTTGTCCACCGCCTCGACCTTGTCAATGCCCTTCGTCTGCGACGCCTGCGTCGAAGCCGTCTTCTCGTCGGCGTTGTACTGGTACGTGAAGACCACGTCGTCGGCGGTGAAATCGCTGCCGTCCGACCACTTCACGCCCGGCTTGAGCTTCCACGTCACGGTCTTGCCGTCGGCCGAGAGGCCGCCGTTCTCGCGCGTCGGAATCTCAGCGGCCAGGGCCGGCACGGCCTTGCCGTCGGGGCCGAACCACGCCAGCGGCTCGGTGACGATGCTGGCGGCGTGCTGGTCCTTGGTCCCCTGGGACAGGTAGGTGTTCAAAATGGTGGGCGCCTGCCAATACAGAACCTTGAGTTGGTCGCCCTTGCCACGCCCGCCAGCGGCGGCAGCGGCGGCCGTCGGGGCAGCGGCCTTCGCGGCGGCCACCGCCGTTGGGGCAGCAGCGGCGGCCGTGGGAGCGGCGGCCTTGGGGGCAGCGGTGGGGGCCTCCGCCGCCTTCGCGGGCGCGGCAGCCGTCGGCGCGGCCGGCTGGGCCGCCGGGGCGGGCGCGGCCGGCGCCTGGGCGCACGCCGCCACGACGATAACAAGCATCGCCGCGACGATGAGCGCGCCAAGTCGGTACATACCAGACTTGTGCATGGGTCCTCCTGAATGTTGTCTGTCAGTGATGTCGGGGGACACCGGCAGCCAGCGAGGGCCAGGCCTCCTCGTCGAGGCCTCTTATTCCGGAGCCATTCCGTAATGGACGGCAATTCTATGAGAGTTGTCGGATGTTGTCAAACGCTCCTTCCGAAATGCGCAAAAACGCCCCGGAGTCATGCGCCGGGGCGTTGCGACAGGCGGCCCAGGCCCGCCGGCCCGTCGAACGGGCAGGCTACAAAGTGCAAGCCTGGGAGGCTCCCTCGCAGCCCCTCGGGCTTCCAGCCACTAGCGCGACGCTTCGAGCGTCGCGCGGGCGCACGACGCCGAACATGTCCCTTGACGACGCACCAGGGCGTTGCGACAGGCGGCCGAGATGCCTCGGTACGCTGCTCAGAAACTTCACGCCCGGCTGTCATGCTGAGGGCAACGAAGCATCCCCCGGCGCTCCGGGAGGCTCTTCGCGCTGCTCAGAGCGACAGGCGACCAGTTTCTTCCCTTGCGCATACTACCCTGTAGTATGGAGTTCTCGGCATGACAGCACCCGGCGCTAAGTCGGCGAACCACGAGAGAAGCCTGCTCGAAGCAGGCTGCTGGCCCGGGTCACCCCGGCGCAGCCTGCCTCGGCAGGCTTCATCCTTCCAGGCGCAGACTTCGAGTCTGCGCCGTCCTCATTCGCTTACTGCTACTTCGACCAGTCGGCGATGTTCCACAGCTCCGAGGACCACGGGTTGGGCGTTGGACCCTTGAGGTCCTTGACCTTGCCCGAGGTCGGCGACGTGCGCGCGACGAGCGGGATGACTACGACGTCGTTGACCAGCGTGTCGTTCGCCTTGATCACCATATCCTTGCGCTTGGCCGGGTCGGTCTCAGTGCGGAGCTGGGCAATGAGCTTGTCGTACTCAGGGTTCGAGTAGCGGCTCGGGTTGGTGCAGCGCCACTGGTTGGCCTGCGAGCAGATTTCCTTCGTCGTCCACCCGTCGAGGTAGTTGATGAAGTCCGGCTGCTCCGAGTTGTTGGTGTACATCTCGATGTCGGTGTAGAACTTGTTGGCCGTGTCCGGGTTGCCCGCGTCGGTCGAGAAGAACACGCCGGCGTTGATGGCCTTCAGCTCGGTGTCCACGCCGATCTTCGCCCACTGCGCCTTGATGAGGTCCTGGGTCGCCTGGCGCACCGGGTTCACCGTCGTCTGATAGACCAGCTTCAGCTTCTGGCCGTCCTTCTCGCGGATGCCGTCGGCGCCCTTCTTCCAGCCGGCCTCGTCGAGGAGGGCGTTCGCCTTGTCAATGTTCTGGGCGCAGGTCGTGTTCTTCGACTCCAGGTCTGGCACGCCGACGACGATGTTGCACGTGGGCGCGCCGGCCTTGCCGTAGAGCTGGTTGGCGATCTGGGTGTTGTCAATAGCGAGGGCCAATGCCTGGCGCACCTTGAGATCGCTCAGGATGGGGTGCTTGGTGCTCGGCTCGGAGCGTGCGCCGTTGACTTCCTTGTTCGGGTCGGCAAAGTTGATGAGCAGGCGCTCGACGTTCGAGCTGAGGGCCGTCACCAACTCGCCCTTGCTGCCAGCGCTGGAGACCAGCGGGTTCAGCGCCGCCCACGGCACCTGGAGGTTCCAGGCATAGTCGGCCTCGCCGGTCTGGAACACGGCGCGCGCCGCGCTCGTGGCGTCGCCGCCACCCTTGATCTGGACGCCCTTGAAGTAGGGCTTGTTGGGGTCGCGGTAGTTCTCGTTGACTGAGTAGACGACCACGTCGCCCGGCTTGAAGTCGTCCACCTTGTAGGGGCCGGTGCCGACGGGCTTGAGGTTGCCGGGGGCATCCTTCGCCTTCTCGCCGATGTAATCCTGGAACTGCTTCTTCTGGATGATCATGCCCAGGTCGGACACGAAAATCTGGTAGGGGTTCGGCGTCGCTTCCTTGAAGGTGACCTTGACCGTGTTCTTGTCCAGCGCCTCGACCTTGTCGACGCCCTTCGTCGTCTGCGCGGTGACGCAGGCGGTCTTCTCGTCGGCGCAGTACTGGTACGTGAACACCACGTCGTCGGCGGTGAAGTCAGTGCCGTCGGACCACTTCACGCCCGGCTTGAGCTTCCAGGTGATGCTCTTGCCGTCGGCGGCGACGCCGCCGTTCTCGCGCGTCGGAATCTCAGCCGCCAGGGCGGGGACCGGCTTGCCGTCCGGGCCGATCCAGGCCAGCGGCTCGAAGGTCACGCTCGCAGCGTGGTAGTCCTTCGTACCCGAGGACAGGTGCGGGTTGAGGATGGTGGGCGCCTGCCAGTACAGGACCTTGAGGACATCGCCCTTGCCGCGGCCAGCGCCAGCGGCAGCAGCGCCGGCCGCAGGAGCGGCGGTCGCCGCGGCCTTGGCGGCCGCAACGGCCGTCGGCGCCGCAGCGGCGGCGGTGGGCGCAGCGGCCTTAGCGGCCGCAGCAGCGGTGGGCGCCGCCGGCTGGGCCGCGGCGGCGGCCGTCGGCGCCGCCGGCTGAGCCGCCGGGGCGGGGGCTGCCGGCGCCTGGGCGCAGCCGGCAACGATGATGACGAGGGCGAGCAGCGCCCCGACCATCACCACGACACGGTTCAATGTAGGTTTGTGCATCGAGTCTCCTCCACAAGCATGACTATAGGGTAAACGGAAACAGGTACACCCGGCCCCACCGTGATAAGGTGCAAAGGGTCGGTCGGTGTAATGAGCAATGATTGTACTTACTTGTCCAATTTCGGGCAAATGTTTCCGATACCAAACAAGCGGCCCCGGCCAGGCTACCCCGGCCGGGGCAAGACTTCGCCAGTATGCAGTATAGTGGCCCCCTCTCCCCGTGGGAGAGGGTTGGGGAGAGGGGCGCAGACGCGCCTTACATCGTATTCTTGGTGACGCCGATGACGTGGCCCTCAGGATCAGCGAACAGGGCGAACGTCACCATGTCGGGAACGACTGTCACCGGCGCGACAACGTGGGCGCCGGCGGCCACCGCCTTGTCCAGGTACGCCTGGGGGTCGTCCACGCCGATGTAGAAGGTCACATACGGCCCCATCGGGCTTTCGGGACCGATGCCGAGACCGGCGTGGTCCATGTCACCCTGGCCGCTCATGTGGTAGTCCATGCCGGGCGCCTGCTGCATCTTCCACCCGAACACCTTCTCGTAGAACTCCTTCAACTCCGACGGATTCTTGCCCCCGATCTCGACCCACGAAATTGAGTTCGTCATGTCTGCCCTCCTGAGGCGGTACGTGCGATGCTATCTGACCGCGGTGCAAATCATTGTATCAGAAATAACCTCAAATGTAAATATCATTTAGAACAAATTTTCTTAACAATTTGGAGGATGTTTTGTAAGGGAAACACCTTGTTCCTTACTCTTGACACAAGCGGCGAGTTGCGCTATAATATGAAGCGAACGAATGTTCGTTGCCGTGCTTCTTCCTTCTTATTCGGTCCTTTTGCCGACCCTAGAACGCAGCGAAGGAAGCTCCTATGTCTAACGTCAAGTCCCCTGCGACCGGCAGGCAGCTCGAGATGATGTTCCTGCGCATCGCCGACAGCGGTGAGCAGCAGACATACGACGACCTCATCGAGCGCGGCCTGCGCCACACCGCCGCCGCCTACGCTTCCCAGAAAGTCTACCGCCTGTTTATGGAGCTGGCCGACCTGGCCGAGATCATCGGCGTCCTGCCGCCGGCCGAGACGGCGCGCCCGCCGCTCATCATCGGTAGCTCGCCCCAGTCCGCCCACCGCGCCCGCATGCGCGGCAAACTGCGCATCGTGAGCCGCCATGAGCGGGAGGTAAGGAACGACGAGGCTCGCGCGTCTGAATTTGGTGGATGGGTCAATCGTCCAAAAGAATGATGACAAAACACGCTTTGTGACATATAATTGTTGGCATAGAGCGTGTGGAACAAAGGGATTGTTTGTGGAGAGGTACGGCGTACTCGACGACATTGACCAGCAAATCGTGGCCCTGCTCCTGGCGAACGGCCGGGCGAGCCACGCCGAGATTGGTCGGTCGGTGGGCCTGACAGCGTCGTCGGTGTACGAGCGAGTGCGCAAGCTCGAAGAGCGCGGCGTCATCCTCGGCTACACCGCGACGGTGGACCCGGCCAAGGTAGGCAAGCCGCTGCTGGCGTTCATCCGCGTGAGCAGCCTGGCCGACCCGGCCCACTTCGAGGAGACAGTGCGCGAGCACCCCAACGTCCTTGAGTGCTACGACGTGACGGGTGAGGACAGCTACATCATGCGCGTGCGCGCCTCGGACACGACGGACCTGCACCAGACCATCATGAAGATCCGCCAGGCGGCGGCGGGCGCGACGACGATCACAATGATCGCGCTGCACACCGTCAAAGAGCTTCAGACAATTCCTTCGGCCAGCGTTCGACCGACGATCGAGTGATATCCATCGGGCCTTCGCCCGGCAAGTTCATTTACTATCTTTGCGCTTTGCTGTGCAGCGGGGTGTGGGGCCTGCGGCCCCCACGAACCCCCACTGAAGAAGGGGAAAGGGGGTAGTTTGGAGGGCTGCGCCCTCCAAGCCTCCCCACCAGACACAAAGTGCAAACAAGCAATCAAAAGGGAGATTTGTCATGCGCCTCAATCCTAACGAGCGGAACTATCCAGCCTTCAACGACCAGCCCCACGATCGGCCGGTCCTGAGCAACGCCGGCACCAACCGCGCGCTCCTGGCCCTCGCCGGCATCGTCGGCGGCACTGGCCTCCTGGCCGTCGTCGTCTCGCTGCTCCACTAATCCGCTCCGACAACAAAACACGCCGCCGCCACGGGCCGTTTCCCGCTGGCGGCGATTTGCTTTCCCACTCCCCTCACCCCTCGTTGTACTGCACAATCTCCGCCAGCGGCTTGCGGGCCAGGTCGGGCACCTGGGCGTCTGGCGCTGGATAGCCGACCGGGATGACCACGAACGCGCGCTCATTGGTCGGGCGATGCAGTAGCTCGTTCAGGAAGCCCATCGGGCTGGGCGTGTGCGTCAGCGTCGCCAGGCCGGCGGTGTGGGCCGCCGCCAGGAACAGGCCCACCGCAATCCCCACCGACTCGTTCACATAGTAATGCTTGCGCACGCTGCCATCGGCGCGGCGCTCGAAGTCCACCCGAAAGACGACGACCAGCGCCGGCGCGACCTCCAGGAATTCTTTGTGCCAGTCCGTCCCTAGCGGCGCCAGGTCCGCCAGCCACTCCGCCGTGGCGCGCCGCTCGTAAAACTCGCGCTCCTCCGCCTCCGCCGCCTCCCGCAGCCGCCGCTTGAGCGCCGGGTCGGTGACGACGACGAAGCGCCACGGCTGCTGGTGCGCGCCGGACGGCGCCGTCCCGGCCGTGCGGATCAGGGTCTCCAGCAGACCGGGCGGCAGCGGGTCGGCGGCGAAGTGGCGCACCGTTCGGCGGCGGCTCATCAGGGTGTAGAACTCGTCGGCGCGGCGCAGGCTGTCCTCCGCCCGCAGGCTCTCGAAGGTGAGGGGGATGAATTTGGGCATCTGAGGCTCCCGTAGTAATATCCTTGCGTAGACGGGCGCTTTATACGACAGCCCTCTCATTTCCGCAAGGAGCGCACATGACCGACTGGCTGGCCCGGGCGCGGGCCGAAGGCACACCTCTCATTGACGGCGACACGGTCACATTCGTCTGGGCCGGCGAGACAGCGCCTGCCATCCGCAGCGACATGACGGGCTGGTGGCCGGGCGCGGAGCCGTGGCGGCTGACGCCGGCGGCGCCCGGCGTGTGGACCTATAGCCGCGAGTTTCCCGACGACGCCTACCTTGAGTACGGCTACTTCGACGGCGACATCCGCCTGCGCGACCCGTTCAGCCGCTACCTGATGCCCAACGGCATCGGCTCGATCAATAACTACTTCGCCATGCCTGACACGTTCAAGGGCGCGCAGCATCTACCGCGTCCCGGCGTCCCGGGCGGCCGGCTCACCGGCGAGGACATCCCCGCGCCGACCCTGACCGGCGGCCACCGCGCCATTGCCCTCTACCAGCCGGCCGCGCCCGGCCCCTACCCGCTCCTCGTCGTGTTCGACGGCAAGGATTACCTGGAGCGCGCCCTCCTGCCGACCCTGCTGGACAACATGATCGCCGATGGCGCTCTGCCGCCCCTCGCCGCGGTCATGGTCAACAACCACCCGGAGGCGCGCATCGCCGAGTACGCCAGCAGCGAAGCCACCCTCACCTTCCTCGTGGACACGCTGCTGCCCTGGGTCGGCGAGCGGATCCCCCTCGTGGACACCCCCGGCGCCCACGCCGTCGTCGGCGCGAGCATGGGCGGGCTGATGTCGCTGTTCGCCGGCCTGCGCCAGCCGGACCTCTTCGGCCACGTCCTGAGCCAGTCCGGCGCGTTCGGCTGGCGCGGCAACGAGCTGATCTTCACCCTGGCCGAGCTGACCCCCCGCCCGCCCGTGCGCATCTACATGAGCGTCGGCGAGTACGAGTGGCTCCACCAGCCCAACATGCGCATGCGCGACACCCTCCAGGCGGCTGGCTACGAGTACCAGTACCGCGCCTTCCACGCGGGCCACAACTACACCGCCTGGGCGCTCGACCTGCCCTACGGCCTGACCTGGCTGTACGGGTAAGGGGGAGGGTCACAAGTCGTTGGACCACGAAAGGCGCGAAAACAACGGGAAAAACGCGAAAAAGAGTCGCCGGGCGTGTCCCTTTCGCGCCCTTTCGTGACCTTCGTGGTCCGCAGGCTCGCGTTCGGAGCTTGCCCTGAGCCTGCCGAAGGGGTGACAGCGTATTTTCATCCGTCGGGCGCTGGACGCAAGTCCATGAGCAACCCCCGGCATCCCCCTGCTGGCGGGGGGAACAGAGGGGGGCCACGCCGATGAACCCTACTCGCCATCGTCCAGCGCGCGGCGCATGGTGACGGTGTAGAGGCGGTAGCCGAGGGCGTGGTAGAACGCGTGGGCGTCGGTGTTGCGCCACGCCGTCAGCAGCGCCAATTGCTGCGCCCCGGCCGCCCGCGCCTCCGCCTCGATGCGCCCCACGAGCGCGCGGCCCACCCCGCCCCGGCGATAAGCGTCCTCCACGAACAGCTCGCTCAACTCAGCGTAGGGGACCGCGTCGAGGGCCTGGGGCAAGAGCCGCAGCGAAGCCAGCCCCACCACCCGCCCATCCACCTCGGCGACGTAGACCCGCTCCACGTGGGCGGCGTCGGCAAGCTGCGCGGCGATGTAGTCTTCCGTCGTGCGCAGGTCGTTGAACGCGAGGTTGAGGCGGACGATGTCGGCGGCATCGCTGGGGACCGCGCGGCGGATTGTGGGTTGGGCAGGCATAGCGTGTCTCCGGGCCAAATCTCGGCAATCGAGGGGATTGCGTAGCACTATGTCATTCGGCGTTCGCCCCCTGCTCAGTCAGAGGGGAGCGCTCCAGGAGAACCGCCAGCGCGTTGTGTCGAGCGAACTCCTCCTGCACGACATAGGCTGGTTGGGCGGCCTGGAAGCCCGCCACCAGCTGCGTATCCTCATCCTCGTGGATATGTGACATGATCAGCCACACGCGCGCATGCCCCGCGACGTCACTTTGGATTTCGCCAATCTTCGCATTGAGCGGCCAATCACGAAACCAGCTGCCAAACGCTGTGGGATGCGTGGGCCGCGGCTCATAAATTCGATAGGCGGGGACAGCGCCATAGTAGACGTAGATCTCATCGTCCGGCTGGGCATGGCTGTTGACATAGGCGATGACCGGGCGCAGTTCCTCGCGCGGCATCTCCAACCAGGGATTTGGGAAGAGGAACAGATTCGGGGAGAACGCTAGGCAGACACTGACCACGAACGCGCCAGCGGTCAGGCCCAGCAGCCGGTGCGCGCGCCACAGCGAAGCAAGACCGAGGGCAAGACAGAGCGTGAGCAGCGGCAGCAGCGCCAGAGCATAGCGGCCGCCAAAATAGAATAAGCCGCCCGCCGCACTAACATAGAGGACGAGCAGTGTCGTCAGCGCAACGCCGACCACAGAGCGATACCTGGCCCGCCAGGCGACGATTCCACCGAGCAGAATCAGCGCGGCAAAAACCACGGAGATGATCTGCGGCGAGTCACTAAAGACAGTTGTCTGAAAGCGAATGACGCCGTCCCACGCATCCTGGGCGAAGCTGCGCCAGACAACCTGCCAGGTGGACCACAACGAAGGACTATCGGCGTGAGCGCCGCGCAGCTGGGTCTGGGCCGCGTACTGCGGGAGCGCAAAGGTTGCCGCGAGAATTGCCACCGGCGCCAGGAGAGCGGCGTAATGGACCACCAACCTCCGCCACTGCCGGCTGTCCCCCCGCCGCCACGTATCGAAGAGTAGCCGGCCCTCAAGGACAAGAACTAGCCATGCCAGACCATAGTAGGTATACAGACTGACAATCGCCACGACGGTTGCGAGCACCCAGTCTAGAACACGATTGCGCCGGGCCACTCGCTCGAAGGCAAGCAACAGCGCCAGGCTCAGGCAGATAACGGCGCTATACTGGCTCACCTCCTGAGAGTAATAGACGGCGACAGGGCTGATGGCGAGCAGCGTAGCGGCCACCAACCCGATCCGCCTTGACCCAAGCTCCGAACACCAGATATACATCAGCAACACGGCCACCGCGCCGAGCAGGGCGGATGGGAGGCGAAGCAGCGCCTCAGCCGTCGAAAGTCTAGCCAGCGGCGCAATCAAGAGGCGATAGAGCGGCGGGTCCGGCCCGTCAATCAGCCACACGACTTGCGGCCAGGGCGTTAGCGCGCGTCGAATCTCCAGCCCCTCATCGAACCAGTAACTTGGCGCATCAACGTGGTACAGTCGCAGGGCGAGGCCGACGAGGGTGATCGCCAGGGCCAGACGGGTGTATCGCATATCACACGTCGGCCTGAAGCGTGGGCTGACGCATGAACATGTCGCACGGCGTCAGGAGAATGAGCGCGATGATCCAGATCATGTACTGAACGAAAAAGACCGGTGTCAGCAAACCAAAGGCCAGCATACTGAGCATGCTACTGGTATAGCGCCCCAACACACCGCGCCAGGCGAGGAGATAGACAAACCCACACCCAACAAGCATAGGCAGGCGGCTCAAGAGGCCGCCACTCCCAAACAAGATGACCCCGATGGACTGTTCCACATAAGCGAAACGGGTCATGGAAAATGAAATGGACTTGATATAGCCTTCGGCGGACCAGGCCAGGAACGGCAATGACGTGACAAGCGGTACGCTGACAAGGATGAGTATGGCCGCCGCGATGTCCCGCCGCTGGCGCGACGCCCGCCATATCCAGATCAGATAGAGCGGCGCAACGAAGATCGCGATCTGCTTGAGAGCCAGCGACAGGCTCAACAACAGCAGCGCCGTTTTGGGCCGCTTGTCCAACCAATAAAGTGACATCACCAGAAAAAGTATGGGTATCGTGTCCAGGTGGGCAATATACGTAACAATCAGCGACCAGCTGTTCAGCCACCACAACATCGCCGCCAACAGGCCGGCAAGCCACTGACGATATTGCGCGTAGATGATCCAGATCAGCAACCCTATGCCGACCTGGCACACCAGGAAGATGACGCGCCAGGCGGCGAGCCAGCTGTCATAATCTCGCCAGCCAAGCGCCTGACTGCCGGCCGAGAGCAGGTAGAACAGGGGAAAATAAGTGGCGTACTTGTCGTTTTCCAGCATATCGCCCGCGAGAATGCGAGCGTATGGGTCTGCACCCTGAAGAATACGACTCCCCTCGACCCACGAATAATAGATATCGCGCCCTGCGGTGTCAACCGCCCAAAGGCGAATGTGAGCATACACCGTTATCCCCATCAGACCGATGAGGATGACAATAACCCCGACGCGACGGATAGATGGCTGCGTAAGCCCCCCTTACTCAAAGAGGACGACGAGGGCTGACGAAAAGTTACGCGAATGGGCCAGGCGGGTGGAGGCGCTGCTGCACGGCGTCGCTCTGCAGCTCGCGCAGGGCGTCGGCGGCGATCCAGCGGGCAGAGCGCGAGTCCAGGGCCTGAATGTCCCGCGCCGCCTCGATTGCCGCCACGTTCAGGCGGACATTGCGTTTGCCGACGTTGCGCAGCGCCCAGTTGACCGCCTTCTTGACGAAATTGCGCTCGTCCGTGGCGGCGGCTTTCATGAGGGGGAACGTGGCGCTGAACCGCTCGTCCGGCGCGCCCTTGTCGTGCCAGGCCAGCCCGGCGATCATGGCGAAGGCGGCGCGGCGGACGTACTCCTCGTCCCGCGCTGCCCACTCGTAGACCTTCTGCCAGACGAAAGGCGTCTTCTCGAACAGGTTGCCGCACACCTGGTCGCACACGTCCCACGAGTTGAAGTCGGCGACCCACGCTTCCATCTGCGCCTCGGTCACTTCCGACGGGCGGTCAATCATGGCGGCGACCATCTGCGCGTCGGGGATGCCGGTGTCCCAGAGTTGCAGCGCCAGCGCGTGGTCCGGGCCGATCTCCTTGGCGATCTGGCGCATCGTCGGGACGGAGAGACCCAGGCGGCGGTCCGGCGTCATGCCGAAGCGGGCCATCCCCTCCAGTTCGCCTGGCCGCGCCTGCGCCCGCAGCATCGCCATTACCTCAGTCAGCGTAGCCATGTTCTCCTCCGGCGACCCGCCCCCCCACCAACCCCCGCCTCGCTGTACTCGGCTCCCCCTTCCTCCCCCACCTGTGGGGGGAGGAAGGGGGATGGTTTTGGCCGTTGCCCATCGGGGTAATTCATCGGCGGCAATTGAGTGGCGGGGCAACGGCCAAAAGGGGGGATGGAGGAGGGGCGTCGCGTCTCTACGCCTTTGCGTTTCATAACCTCTTCCCCGCGACGTTCGAGGGATGTACGCTACCGCGGCGGAACGGTCGGCTTGGTCAGCGCCGCGTCGGCGGCCATCCAGCACTCGCCGACGCTGTCGTCCGGGCAGATGACACGCCACCACGCTTTGTCGGCGCTCACGCCCGTTACCCTGGCGATCTGCCCCTCGTACACGACGCCAATCTTGGGCGCGCGCTCGGCCGGGCCGCCGCGAACCACCACATTGTCCAGCGCCATGACGAACTTCACGTCGGTCGGCTGCGCCTCGCCCGCGACGGGCGCGGCCGTCGGGCCGGCCGGCGGCGGCGCGGGCTTCGTCAGGCTTGGGTCACCGGACATCCAGCAGTTCCCCGGCGTCTCGTTCGCGCACATCACCCGCCACCAGCGGCGGTCCGGGCTGACCCCCGTCACTTTCACCAGCTGCCCCGCCGCTACCTGGCCGATGCGCCTGTAGTCCGGCCCCGGCCCATCGCGGATCACCACCTCATCCACCGTGGTGATGAATTTCACGTCGGCCGAGAGCGGTGGAGGCGTCGGCGTGACCGTCGGCGCGGCGGTCGGCGGCGGAACGGTCGGCGGCGGCGACGCGGTGGGCGCGGGCGAGGCCGTCGGCAAGGGAGTGATCGTCGGGGCGGCGGTCGGCGCGGCCGGCAGGGCGCTCGTCGGGGCCAGGGCGACCGGCGAGGCGGCCGCTGGCGGTGTCGCGCTCGTCACGCCGCCCCCCGTCAGGAACGAGGGCATGCAGCCGGCCAGCCCCAGCAGCGCCACGAGCGCGGAGATCGTCCACAGATGGGAGAATCGTTTCATTCGTCGGTGTCCTCAGCGAATAACTGTACTTTCGCAAACGATTCTCTCACCCGGAACGTTTCGTGTCAAGCGGCGCTTATCGGGCGGGCGCGGCAACGGCTTGCACGGTAAGGGATGATCGCTCGGTTGACGGCGACAGCAGCGCATGGCATAATACCCGCGGTGACAATTGAACGGGCATATGGCTTTGTGGCGATGGTGCGCAAGGGCCATTTGTCAGCATCAGGACTCGCGTGGCTTCGTGTGGATCGGTGGACTGCATCGAGACGACGGGGGGGGAACCATGCGGTGGATGGGTATCATAGAACCAGCCGGCAGCTGCTCCACGATTTCGAGCGGCCGCCGGCTATTTTCGTTGTCTACGTCAATCGCTTCATGAGGGGGGTATGGAAAACAGAGTCGATACAGACGACGCGCCAGGTGTTCGTGTGCTGGTTGTCGAGCCGAGCGAGGTTTTTGTCATCGGCCTGCACTCCGTCCTGGGCGCGCGCGGGATGATTGTCGCCGGCGTTGCCCGCCACCAGACTGCCGCCGTGGCGCTCGCCGGCGCCGTGGACGCGGACATCGCCCTGGTGTCCCTTCGCCTCGCCCACAACGCCCACGGAAACGTGGACCACAGCCACGGGATCAGCACTTTGAAAATGCTGCGGAGCATCGCGCCTCAGCTTCGGCTGTTGGCGATGAGCCTGGAGATCGAGCCGACGTGGGTCATCGAGGCCGTGCGAGCGGGCGCGAGTGGTTACATCAGCAAAGAGGCCCCGGTCGAAGACCTCTACCACGCGCTGCTCGAAGTGGCGCACGGCGATGTCGCGCTCCGCGGCGAGCAGCTGGCCGCGTTACTCACGCCGCGAGCCGCGGTGGAGCATGACCTGACGCCACGGGAGATATGTGTTCTCAAGTTGCTGGCCGAAGGCCGGACGAACCAGGAGATCGCCGAGGCGCTGACCATATCGGTCGGCACGGCGCGGACCCACGTGGGCAATATCCTGGGCAAACTCGGTGTCAACAACCGGCGGGAGGCGGCGAAAGCCGCGCGGGAGCTGGGTCTGCTGCCGTGACGTACGCACCGGCATAGGCCGGACCTGAAATGGCCTACCCCTTGACAGACAGAAACATCAGCGCGCATGGCCGATGCGGCATGACCAACAGGCTAGTATACTGTTCTCACCTGTTGAGTACAGCAATGCTTGACAACGAAACCGCCCGTTTCTTTGTCAACCGTAGGTCATCTGAAGGGGGATGGCATGTTCCCAATCACCGCCGAACGCCGACTCACAATCTTACTCGCCGGCTCGTTCATTATGGTTATGCTGATTCTATTCATTAGCCCGCTACCAGCAATGGCTCAAGGTCCGGTTGGAAATCCGACCGACGCAGTCAACAAACAGAATGCTGATTGGAAATCGTACAAGGACACAGTATCAGGAATCGCTTTGCAGTACCCGTCGTCCTGGATAATGTATCCTGGCTCATACATTGACTCGTCGTGGCATTTCTACGAGATTAGAATCCAGCAACCGTCCGACGCACAAGATTATTCGGGCATAACTGTTCTGATCGAGAAGAATTCCCAGAAGCTCGGTGTTGACGCCTTCGTCCGCCAAGAAGTCTCGCGCCTTACGGACGAGGCCGATGAGTCGAAAATCGCTACAGAGAACGTCCTGGTTGGAGGGATACCGGCCGTACGAGTCAGTCGTTCGTTTGGGGCCGTAGTGAACAGCACATATGTTTCGCGCGGCCCTTTCGTCTATCGATTCTCTCTCGTCGGTAGTTGCTGCGGAGCGGATGGCAAGTCCGACATGGCGGTAATACTCGATAAGGTGCTGGCGACCGTCCAGTTCGAAGATGCTGCGACGGACTTCATGGTGGCGCCGGGTGAGAAAGACGGGAGTTTACCACAAGTCCAACCACTCAGAGAAAGTACAACTGCTGCTGCAACTGTATTTACATATCCAGTTGCTGGCAGCCGGAGTGCGGGCTACGACTATGGTGAGCGCCCGAATAAAGATGGGATCCCGCCCTGCTACACTCCGACGCCTTGGAGGTCCCTCTATCACGATGGAGAAGATTGGATGGGGGCATCGGGGACTGAGGTTCGGGCAGTGGCGGATGGCACTGTAGAGTGGTACGACGCGACGTACGATTATCCAGGTCGTGTTGTGATTATCAAGCACACCCTACCTGATGGAAGCACAATCTACTCGATGTACGGTCACTTGACGTCTGTGTCTGTGGCTCAAGGGCGGAGTGTTGCCAAGGAAGTCAAGATCGGTACGATGATTAATCGTCCCCTCGGCGTCGCGCCCGTTGACCCTGGCCGAGGCTGACCTCCCCGCTGCCGTCTGCGCCTGTCCCGTCGCGCTGAGGTACTACCGTCTCCTCCACGACCTCGACTGGGCGCACTTCCCCGAACGCGACCCCAACCGTCCCTGGCCGGGGCCGACGCCCGACTACCCCCGCGCCGCCTATGTCGCCGCCTACCTGGTCAAGCTCGACGCGCAGCTGCGCTACATGACGGATCTGCGCCAGTATCTTCTGGATCACCCGATGTTAGCCACGCTGCTGGGCTTCGACCCCGCCCGGCTCCCCTCCCGCAAGCACCTCGGCCGCGTCCTGCGCGCGCTGCCCAACGACAGCCTGCAGTTCCTCCTGGATGCCAGCGTCCGCCTCATCGCCGACGCACTGCCCGACGACGGGCGCGCCTCCTTCGGCCACGTCGTGGCCGGTGACACCAAGCACATCCTGGCCTGGGTCCAGGAGAACAACCCCAAGGCCTTTGTCAAGGGGCGCTACGACAAGACCCGCCAGCCCAAAGGCGACCCCGACTGCAAGCTCGGCGTCAAGTCCCGCGCCAACCGCTCGCCCGAAGCCGACGCCCCGTCCACCCCCTCCACCAACCCCCAGCCGGCCTCGCAACAGGTCGGCCATCCCGACCTCTACTGGGGCTACGCCTCCGGCGTCGTCGCCACCCGCGTCCTCGCCCCCGACCACACCCCCATCGCCGAGGTCGTCCTCGCCGAGCGCACCCAGACGTTCGACAAGGCCGACATCAGCACCTTCCAGCCCCTCATGGCCGACACGCAGCGGCGGCTTGGGTTCCATCCCCCCTTCGGCGCGTTCGACGCGGCGTTCGACGCCTTCTATGTCTACGACGCCTTCCACAACGCGGGCGGTTTCGCCGCCGTCCCCTTCGTCGCCAAGGGCCAGCATGCCCACCGCACCTTCGACGCTCAGGGTCTGCCCCGCTGCGCCGCCGGTCTCGCCATGCCCCTGAAGGCGACCTTCGTCGAGCGCACCAGCCTCGTCCCCCACGAGAAGGGGCGCTACGTCTGCCCGCTGCTCTTCCCGTCCCCGACGGGTGAGGTCTGTCCTAGCGCCGATAAGCACTGGGCCGACGGCGGCTGCGTCACCACCCTGGGTACGTCCATCGGCGCTCGCCTCCGCTACACTCTCGACCGCGAAAGCGACGCCTTCCAGGCCGTCTACAAGCAGCGCACCGTTGACGAGCGCATCAACTCCCAGGCCAAGGAGTTGGGTATCGAGCGACCCTACCTCCGCAACGAGCGCTCGATCACCAACCACAACACGCTCATCTATGTCCTGCTCAACCTGCGGGCGCTCGGCCGCGTCCGCGCTCACACCCGCGCGTCGGCTCAGGCGGCAGCGCATCGCCTCGGCTAGACCGACCTGACCCGGTGGGCTGACACCGCTTCGCTTCGTCAACGAGCGGTCGTGGGGATGTGTCGCCTCTGCGGTGCGCTCCCTGGCTCAGGTGAACACTCCTCAATCACATCCGAGACCACCCCTCTTCAGCGGCGCTTGCCCGCGCGAAGCAGGCCCGTCTGTGTCTCCGTCGGCCAGCGACGCCGACCCTGGCCCAGAGCCGCCGCCGATACCGTCTGTCCGACGCCCCACCGCCGCTCGCCGGCCCCGTCAGCTGACCCTCTGCGCCCCGCTCCGCCCTGTCGCCCGCCCCTCGGCCTCGCTTATGTTTTGTGCCGCCCCCCATCATGACGCCATGTTAGGTCCATCCCTCTAATCAGGGTAGCAACACTCACGTACACTGGGAAATGCGCTACTTTCGTGATGGTTCCAACTTCTGTAGCAATCCCAACAGCCATCCAGGAGTTCCTGGGCCTGGCTATACGACCGTGAATCCTGACCAGAAGGGATATACAAACCCAGGGGCGTTCGTGCGCTCACATTCGTCAGCCACCCCCGCCGCCCCCAGCAACCTCCGGGCGACGGCGCTTAGCCCGACCGTTGTACGTCTCGATTGGAACGATAACTCCAGCAACGAGACTAGCTTCGAGGTCTATGACGGTAGCGCGCGCATCGCCTCTGTCAGCGCCAACATGACATACTACACCGTCGGCGGAATCGCTCCCAACTCCTATCATTGCTATCATCTGTACGCCCACAATGGAGCGGGGGACTCGCCGTGGACGGATTGGGCGTGCATCACGACCCCATCCGCGGGCAGTTCCGACCCTGATGATAACCGTGTGCTGTCCGCCGGGCAGACACTGGCCGGTACGATCAACCCGGCCAATGATCAGGATACGTACTACTTCGACGGCAATACCAGTCAGTCGGTCTTCATCCGCATGAACCGCACGAGCGGCAACCTCGACAGTTACCTCTACCTGTATGCCCCGAATGGCAATCTGGTGACCCAAGACGACGACAGCGGCGGTAATACCAACTCGTTCATCAACGGGTTCGCGCTGCCCCAAAACGGCCGCTACCGCATCGTCGCCCAGAGCCACAACAACGGCAGCACGGGTGGCTACAATCTGAGCCTGTCAATGACCAGCAGCACCAGCGGCGGGCCGTCGGGCTATGCCTATTGCGCCCAGGAAGGGCAGCGCTGCAACTTCAGCGGCACGAAGGATGTCGCCTACGGCGCGAATAGCCGGTTCAACTACCGCACTGGTGTGAGCGGCGGCATAGACTGCAACAACAATGTCTTCGGCGACCCGATACCCGGTACCACCAAGGCGTGCTACATCAAGGATAGCAGCAGCGGAAGCAACACGAACCTGGCGCGGGGCAAGTCATCCTGGGCCACGTCCAGCGATCCGTACTTTCCCTATCGTTACGGCAACGACGGTAATGCGCCCGGAACGCGCTGGTCGTCCGCAATGTGTCGGGCGCGCAGTGGTTCAAGGTGGACTTGGGATCGGCCCAGCAGTTCAATCAACTCGTCGTCCGCTGGGAACGGGGCGCTCACACGATTATGGGCATTTTTTGCGACAACAACTGCACCAGCAATGACACATCGAACTGGTATGGAACGCAGCGCGTTTGACATCCCAACAGGATGATGTGTTCACGTGGATTAGTGTCGGGCTCCATGCCGCTCGACGCATCGCTGGGAGTTCAGGTCTATTATGGGGCAACAGATGAGAGAGGTGGAGAGGGCTGGAGCGGCAGGCGTTTCAATCTGTGCAGTTGCCAGCTGATCACTTCGCCGTTGATTTCGTTCTGGGAGCGTTTCCGCAGGATAGTGTGACATGCGACCGGAGGGGTCACTTGGAGACCCTCACCGCCTCTTTCGGTCTTGCAGGATTAGTGTGGGGCTGAGACCTGAAGGGGCTCGAAATGGCGCGATTTCAATGCCTGTGCAGGCTGAGCCAGTGTCGCGTGCCCGGATTCGGCAAAGCGCCCAGCTGATCAGAAGCGCTTCGCCGCAACCGTAGCTCTCGCAGCCCACGATAGCGTTCAGCGCGACCCTACGTGAGACCAGCGACGGCGAGGGTCAGAGGCTTTCGGAGACCCTCAACCGTCTTTCTTGCCTCCTACGGCCCTCGCCTCTCTCAACTTGTCGGGAACAGGTGCGCGTCGGGCGCGGCCGATGGCGCGTCGGCGCCCTCGGCGACCTTGCGGATCATACCGCTGAAGATCAGGCCGTGCATCGGGTAGAGAGCATACCAGTAGAGCCAGCCGGATAGCCCCTTCGGCGCGAAGAACGCCGTCTGGCTCAGCAGCGTCTCCCCGTCCTCCTGCGGCCGCGCCTGGAACTGGAGCCACGCCTGCCCCGGCACCTTCATCTCGGCGCGCAGGCGCAGCAGCCGCTCCGGCTCTACCGCCTCGACGCGCCAGAAGTCCAGGGCGTCCCCCACGCGCACATCGTCCGGGTCGCGGCGGCCGCGCCGCATCCCCACCCCCCCGATGAGCCGGTCGGCCATGCCCCGCAGCTGCCACGCCCAGTTCATGTACAGCCAGCCCCGCTGTCCGCCCAGCCTGGTGAAGGAATGGAACACGGCGTCGGGCGCGGCGGGAACGAGCTGCTGGCGGTGCTCCATGACCATCCCCTCGTGCGTCGTCAGCACCACCGGGCGCATGTCCCCTTGCGAGGTCATCAGGGCATCGCTCCACACCGTCTCCACATCCCCCGCCCGCAGCTTAACCAGCGCGGCGCGCACGGCGCTCTCGTAGTCCATCGGCCGGATGCTCGGGAAGATGCGGCGGGCGCTGTTGTCGCGCACAACGACCTCGTTGCGCAGGCCCTCGATGAGGGGGCCGGCGATGGGGGCCGGGATGGGCGTGACCAGGTGGACCCAGTACGAGGACAGGCGCGGCGTCAGGACGGGAACGGCGAGGAGCCAGCGTTTGAGGCCGCGCACCTGCGCGTAGCCCGTCATCATCTCGCCATAGGTCAGCACGTCCGCGCCGCCGATCTCGACCGTCTGGCCGACGCTGGCCGGCGTGTCCAGGGCGGCGACGAGGTAGTCCAGGACGTTGCGCACGGCGATGGGCTGGACGCGGGTGTACACCCAGCGCGGGCAAATCATTACCGGGACGCGCTCGGTGAGGTAGCGCACCATCTCGAAGGACAGCGAGCCGGAGCCGACGATGACGGCAGCGCGGAACTCGGTGACCGGGACGCCCGACTCGCGTAGCGCGTCCCCCGTCTCCTGGCGCGAGCGCAGGTGCGTCGAAAGGGACGCCGCCGGGTCGCCCAGGCCGCCGAGATAGATGATGCGGCCGACGCCCGCCGTCCGCGCCGCGTGGCCGAAAGCGCGCGCCGCCGCCAGGTCCCGCTCGTGGAAGTCGTGGCCGCCGCCCATGCTGTGGATCAGGTAGTACGCCGCGTCTATGCCCTGCAAGGCGGGGGCGAGCGTCTCCGGCGCGAGGACGTCGCCGCGCACGACCTCGACCCGTTTGAGCCACTCGCGCCCTTCGAGGCGCGCCGGGTCACGCACCATGCACCGCACCGCGTAGCCCGCTTCGAGGAGACGCGGCACGAGGCGACCGCCAATGTAGCCCGTGGCGCCGGTCACTAACACCTTCTGTTTCGTCATTTCGATAAGCCTCTGTGTTTGCAGCAATGTCACCCTACAGAGACGACGATGCCTGCCGGCCTTACCCGCGCGCGTCGTGGCACTTCTCCTGCTATTTACGTCGGCAACGGGCCATCGTGGGTGCTTCTGTCTTTCACTGCCCGGGGCTGCATGGGACGACACGAGAACACGGCCAAGCCTGTCGCCCCTTCGGCAAGCTCAGGGCAAGCTCTGCGGGGCGCGACGGGCTCCCGGAGCGCCGGGGGGGATGCTTCGCCTTTGGTTCAGCATGACAGCATGGTGGAAGTTGCTAAGGGGCTTCGCTGCCGCCTGCGGCGCATCCTCACGGATGAAAGTTGCGTCCACGTCTCCTGTAGCGCCGACTTCCAGTCGGCTCTCCATAGCGCACGACAGCGTCGTCGCTCGGCACGCCGCCGATTGACATCGGCGTCGGGTACAGTCAAGCCTGCTTCAGCAGGCTCGGTTGGGAGCGACGTCGTACAGCCAGCCTGCATGGGCAGGCTTCGTCCACTCAGCCACCGACTTCGAGTCGGTGGCGGCGGCGGCAAGGCCCGCCTCGCAGTGACGCTCCAAGAAGTGTGTGCTGAGCAGCAAGAGGGTGGCAATGAGTTACAAAGACATAGTCGGTCTGATCAAAGAAACGGTTGACCGTTTCAACGAGGACAAGGGGGCGCGGCTCGGCGCGAGCCTGGCCTACTACACCATCTTCTCGATTGCGCCGCTCCTGGTCATCGCCGTCGCCATCGCCGGCGCGGTGTTCGGCCGGTCGACCGCCCAGGGGCAGGTCATCGGGACAATTCAGAGTGTCGTCGGGCAGCAGGGCGGCCAGGCCATTGGGGCGATGGTCGAGAGCGCCAGCCAGCCGCGGGCGGGCGGCATCCTCCTCACCCTGCTGGGCATCGTCACGCTGCTCCTCGGCGCGTCCGGCGTCTTCGGCGCGCTCCAGGACAGCCTGAACACCATCTGGGGCGTGCAGCCCCGGCCCGGTGGCGGCCTCAAGGGCATGGTCAAGGAGCGCTTCTTCTCGTTCACGCTCGTGGTCGGCACAGGCTTCCTGCTGCTGGTGTCCCTGGTCGTCACGGCCGGCCTCGCCGCCGCCGGCAAGTGGTTCAGCGACGCCATGCCCGGCGGCGCCGGCGTGTGGGAAGGCGTCAACTTCGTCTTCTCGCTCCTCGTCGTCACGGTGCTGTTCGCGCTCATCTTCAAGGTCGTGCCAGACGCCGCGATTGCCTGGCGCGACATCGCCATCGGCGCGTTCGTTACGGCGCTGCTGTTCACCATCGGCAAGTTCGCCATTGGGCTGTACCTGGGGCGCAGCAGCGTGACCTCGGCCTACGGCGCAGCCGGCTCGCTGGTGCTCGTGCTGCTGTGGATTTACTACTCGGCGCAGATTTTGTTCCTCGGCGCGGAGCTAACGCAGGTGGTCGCCAATCGGTATGGCACGCCCATTGTGCCAAAGCCGGGCGCCGTGCCGCTGACCGAGGCGGCGCGCGCCGGCCAGGGCATTCCCCGCGCCCCGCAGGTCGCGGAGGCGGCGGAGACGGGCCGGTCGGTGGAAGCGGTCGCCAGAACGCGCGACACGGAGCGCGGGAGCCAGACGCCGTTGGCGGTCAAATAATGGGAGGTAAGGGGATGAGTGTGTCGAAAATCTTCGGTCTGTTGAAGGATACCTTCAGCGAGTTCAGTGAGGACAAGGCCCCCCGCCTCGGGGCCAGCCTGGCCTACTACACCGTCTTCTCGCTCGCGCCGCTGCTGGTCATCGCCATCGGCATCGCCGGCGTCGTGTTCGGCGCGCAGGCCGCCCAGGGCCAGATCATGAACGCCATTGGCGGCCTCGTCGGCGAGCAAGGCGCGGAAGGCATTCAGGCGATGGTGGCAGGGGCGAGCCGTCAGCCGAGCGGCGGCATCATCGCCACGATCATCGGCCTCGTCGCCCTGCTCTTTGGCGCGTCCGGCGTGTTCGGCGCGTTGCAGGACAGCCTCAACACGATGTGGGAGGTGCAGCCGAAGCCAGGCCGGGGCATCCTGGGCATGATCAAGGACCGCTTCTTCTCGTTCAGCATGGTGCTGGGGACGGGCTTCCTCCTGCTCGTGTCGCTCATCATCAGCGCCGGCCTGTCGGCAGTTGGGGCCTGGTTGGGGAATGCTCTGCCGGGCGGTGAGGCGCTGTGGCAGGTCATCAACTTCATCGTCTCCCTCGCCGTGATCACCGTGATCTTCGCCCTGCTGTTCAAGTACATCCCGGATGCCAAAATCGCCTGGCGTGACGTCTGGGTTGGCGCGTTCATTACAGCGCTGCTGTTCACCATCGGCAAGTTCGCCATCGGGCTATACCTGGGCCACAGCGCCTTCGGGTCGAGCTACGGCGCGGCCGGCTCCCTGCTCGTCCTCCTGCTGTGGGTCTACTACTCGGCCCAGATCCTGTTCTTCGGCGCGGAGTTCACCCAGGTCTACGCCAACCAGTACGGCTCTCACGTAGCGCCGGAGCCAGGCGCCGTTCCATTGACCGAGGAGGCGCGCGCCGAGCAGGGCATGCCGCGCAAGCCCGACGTGGTCACGGCGGCAGACACGGGCCAGTCGGTGGAGGAAGTCGCGAAGAGCCGCGAGGGGGAGCGCGCCGACCAGAAGCCGCAGCCCGGCGGGGCGCAGGCCGCGCGCCAAGCGCCGCCGTCCAACGCGCAGGCGCAGGCGCATGAGCTGACGCAACCGCCGAGGCCCGCGCAGAACGGCGACGCGGGGTCGAACGGCCATACCGCGCAGAGCGGCGGCTTCAGCCTCAAGGAAGGCGTCAAGGTCCTCGGCCTCAGCGCGGCCGTGTTCGCGCTAGAGAAGCTCAACGGCCGCCGCCGCTCGACGGAGTAGCGTCACATGGCGCTACGCGCTTCTTCTATTCCGTGTGTTCCGTGGTAAGTATCTTGGTGTCCGCCGCTGGTGTCACGCGCTGGCGGCCTCCGCCTCGGCCGTCGCCTCGGCCCCCGGCACCTCGTGGCAGTGGCGGCAGCGCGCCTCGTACACCTCCGACGCGCCGACCAGGATGATCGGATCGTTGTAGCGAGCGGGCTGCCCATCAATGAGGCGCTGCGTGCGGCTGCCGGGCGCGCCGCAGATGACGCAAATCGCCGAGAGCTTGTCCACCATCTCCGCCTGGGCCATGAGTAGCGGCATCGGGCCGAACGGCTCGGCGCGGAAGTCCGTGTCCAGCCCGGCCACGAGGACGCGCTTGCCGCTGTCGGCCAGCGCGTTACAGACCGGCGCAATCTCCCAGTCGAAGAACTGCACCTCGTCCACCGCCACGACGTCGGTGTCCTCGTCCACCAGGGCCAGAATCTGCCGCGACGAGGTGACCGCGACCGCGTCCATCTGCAGGCCATTGTGGGAGCTAACCTGCAACTCGCCGTAGCGCGTATCGAGGGCCGGCTTGAAGACCTGCACCTTCTGGCGCGCAATCTGGGCGCGCTTGATGCGTCGGATCAGCTCCTCGGTCTTGCCGCTGAACATGCTGCCGCAGATAAGCTCGATCCACCCGCCGATATGACCGTGAGGTTGAGGGGCCACCGCCCGTCTCCTTTCGCGCTCCAACATTATGCTAACCGCGCCCATTATAATCAGAACGTGGCGGCGCGCAAAAAAGCCCTCTCGGAGCGCGACGGCTCGGAGAGGGCTTCGCAGAGTCTGGTTTGTTTACTTCTTGCCCTTGGTGGCCGGCGCGGCGGTCGCGGGCTTCGGCTGGTTCGTCTTCTGCTCGCGGCGCTCCAGGCGCATCATGAACCGATCCACGCGGCCGGCGGTGTCAACGATGCGCTGCTCGCCCGTGTAGAACGGGTGGCACTGGGAGCACACGTCCGTGCGGATCGTCGGCTGCGTCGAGCCGACGGTGAACGTGTTCCCGCACGCGCAGATGACCTGCGCCTCGGGGTAGTACTTGGGATGAATACCTTGCTTCGGCATTGGACTTCTTCCTTACGCCTCGCCAGCGCTCTCCGTCAGCGCCGCAACGGGCGCGACCGGATACACGCTGATGCGCTGCTTGTAGCGAGTGACATGCTCAAACTTCACGCGCCCATCTACCTTGGCGAATAGTGTGTAGTCGCGGCCCTGGCCGACGTTGAGGCCAGGCTGGAACTTGGTACCGAGCTGGCGCACGAGGATGCTGCCTGCGCTGACGACCTGGCCGTCGAAGCGCTTGACACCCCGCCGCTGCGAGTTGCTATCGCGACCGTTCTTGCTGCTACCGCCACCCTTTTTGTGAGCCATGACGATTTTCTCCTCTCGACCTGTGCAGCAGATGGACGGCGCGAGACCGCCGACTCTTACGCCGGGCCGAGCGTATGCTGACGCTGCGCGGCGCAACGGGCGCGGCGCAGCGGATTGTTATTCCTGTAACTGAGCGACCGAGATATCGCCGATCTTGAGGCGGGTATAGGTCTGGCGGTGGCCGGTCTTGCGGCGGTAGCGAATCTTCGGCTTGTAGTCGAAGATCACCAGCTTCGGGCCTTTGACGTTGCCCACGACCGTCGCCGTGACCTTCGCGCCCTTCACATCGTCGCCCGCCTTGTGGCCGTCGTCGTCCGCGACCAGGAGCACGTCGCCTAGCTCAATCGTCGCGCCTTCCTCGGCCTCCAGCTTCTCCACATCCAGCACGTCGCCCGGCTTGACCCGGTATTGCTTCCCGCCCGTCTTGATGATTGCGTACACGTCAACCTCCCGCCGACATTCTATAAGCACGCGAACGGCAGGGGAAGGCCCCTGCCCGCATTGTGTATCTGGCTTGGACAACGCTTAATTATAGGGTGACACGCCCGCCGGGTCAAATTCCGGTCGGCCCCTCACCCCCCTGCCCCCTCTCCCACAAGGGGTGAAGGGGGCCAGAGCTACACCCTCTCCTCCCCTCGCCCCTTGTGGGAGAGGGGTAGGGGTGAGGGACTTATCGCCGGGGGGAGGGCTTGCGGGCGTACCAGGCGACGGCGGCGAGCGTCAGGACGGCCAGCCCCGCGAGCAGAGCGACAACCAGGTCGCCGGACACGCCGGGGTCAACCCGCTCCACCAGGCCGACGACGGTCGCGGCGATGCGTGCGCGCCACCACACCCCTGTTGGCGTGTTCGCCAGGTACACCAGAAGGGCGGCGGCGATGAGGCACACCCCCAGGGCCGTGAACTGCGGCAGGGCGCTGCGCGGCGGCTCCGGGGTATCCACCGGCGGACCGAAGACAGCCCCCGGCGCGCCGTAGTTGGCGAACAGCCCCGCCAGCGTCTCGGCGTAGTTGGCGTGGACGCGCCAGCGTTGCGACAGCGCGTCCCAGCGGCGGCCGTCGGGCGGAACGCTCGCCCGCAGCGCGGCCAGGGTGCCGAACGGATCATAGGCCGGGCCGAGGCGAAACGTGATCCACTCGCCGTCGCGCTCCACGTCGAGGAGGCGCGCGCCGGCCTTGAGGCGGGCAGCGCGGGCGGCGTCGTACTCGGCGCGGCGGGGCGGGTCGCGCAGGACTTCGTAGGCCGCGTTGATGGTCTGCATGCGCTCCTTCGCGCCCGGCGTGCGATCCACGTCCGGGTGGTAGAGGCGCGCAAGCTGGCGGTAGGCGGCCTCGATGATGGCCGTCTCCGCCGTGGGCGACACTTGCAGAACCGCGTAGTAGTCGGGGGGCGCTGGGGGCATGCGGGAATTATACCCCAAAAGGCAAGCGAGGGATAGCGGCTATCGCTCGAACACCACCGTGTCCCCCGCCAGGCGCGCAGTCTGGCTGTGCGCCCAGGCGGGGTCTTCGGCGGGGTAGTCGGCGCGGATGTGGGCGCCGCGGCTCTCGGTGCGGCGGCGGGCGAAGGCCAGCGCCATCTGCGCCATCAGCCGCGCATCCGACGGCGGCAGCGCCGCCAGCGCGTCGGCCAGCCGCGCCATGTCCGCCTCGTCGCGCACGATCCCCATGCCCTCCCACACCAGCCGTTGGAGCGCCGCGAAGTCGGCCCGCTCAGGCATGATGTTAGCGGCGACGGCATCGGCCATCTCGCCCGCGCTCGTCGGTGTGACGCCGGCGGCCTCATCCCCGGCGTGGCAGCCGAACACCAGGCAGTCGGTCAGCGAGTTGCTGCCGTGGCGGTTCGCGCCGTGGACGCCGGACGCCACCTCGCCCGCCGCGTAGAGCCGCGCCAGCGACGTGCGGGCGTGGGCGTCAATCCACACGCCACCCATGCAGTGGTGGGCGATGGGGGCGACGCGGGCGGGGCGGCGCTCCCAGTCCCAGGCGTAGCGGCGCAGGTACACCAGGGAGAACCACCTGTCGGCCTCGCTCCAGTCGCAGCCCGTAGCGTCGAACACGACCGGGGCGCGCGCGTTTTCCTCGTGGACGATGCGCGACAGGTCGTCCCGCGCCGCGCCGACGACCTCGTTGAGACTGCGCCCGCCGAATCGCTCGGCCAGCAGGTCACGGCCGTCTTCGGTCAGCAGGCGGGCGCCGGGCGCGAAAGGGCGGAAGAGCATGAACGTCGGCAGGGTGGGCTCGGCGGTGGCGATGGGGTAGAACTGGACGAACTCCAGGTCGCGCACCCGCGCCCCCGCCCGCGCCGCCATGACGACGCCCGCGCCGGTCGGGTCGGCCGGGTTGTCGTGGCGGGCGAAGAGGCCAGCGTAGCCGCCCGTCGCCAGGATCGTGGCCGCGGCGTGGATCGGGCGGAGGCCGTCGCCGTCCTCGACGAGCGCGCCATAGACCGCGCCGTCCCGCGCCAGCAGTCGCCGCACCGGCCAGGGATGCGCCGCGATGCGCCCCTCGCGCGTGACGGCCTCGGCGACCTTCGCCGTGATGAGCGCGCCGCCGCCGGGGCTGAAATAGCCCTGCCCGCCCTTGTCCTTGACGCTGAGCTTGAAGCCCATCGTCTCTTCCAGCCACTCGCGGCAGGCGGGCGCGTCGCGGGTCAGGGTGTCCACCAGCGCCGGCTCATTGATGCCGTGGCCGACCGCCATCGTCAGCTCGGCGTGCGCCGCGCGGGTAATGTTGGGCCCGGCGATGAGCATGCCGCCGCCGGACACGGCGCTGTTGCACGCCACGCCCGGCGCCGCCCGCGCCAGCAGCAGCACCCGCGCCCCGGCCTGCGCCGCCCGCAGCGCCGCCGTCATCCCGGCCAGCCCCCCGCCAATCACGAGGACGTCGGTAGTCACACCTTACCCCCTTCGTCCCTCTCCCCCGGCCCCTCTCCCATTTTGGGAGAGGGGAGAAGAGGGGGAGGAGACGGAAGACGCGCTGGCCCTCGCCCACAACCTGTTCCGGGGCGGACAGGCGGGAGGGCGGCGATCTGTCCCCCACCTGCCCCCGCCTTGCCCGCTGCCCAGGGCCCCCCACTTGTCCGGGGAGGAAGGGGGATGGGGGGATGGAGGAGGGACGTTGCGGCCCCACCCCAGAAAGGCCTGTTCGTCCCTCTCCCCCTGGGAGAGGGAGAATGATCCCCGCCTCCGCCAGGTCCGCCGAGGTGTCTATGTCAAAGGCCAGGTCGCGGCTGTAGAACACGGCGACGGCCAGGCCCTCGGACGCGGCGGCGGCCAGATGGCGCGCCAGGCTCTCGACGCCGAACGCGGGCTGAAGGCGGAAGGGCCGCACGACCAGCAGCGCGTTCGTGCCGTGGCCCCAGCGGTCGGGGGCGATGAGTACGTCGGTGCCGTCCTGGCTGGCGTCGTCAATGAGCAAATCCAGGGCTTCGCTGCTCAGGAACGGCAGGTCCATGGGGACGAGCAAGGCGTGGGTCACCTCGGCCGGCAGGCGCTCTAGCGCCAGGGCCAGGCTCTCGTTGAGGTCGTGGCCCGGCTCCTCGATATACTGGGCGTCGTGACGCGCCGCCAGCGCCCGCACCTCCTCATCGCCGCCGACGACCCACACGCTATCTATGCCGTGGGCGGCGTGGAGGGCCGACAGGACGCGCTCCAGCAGCCGCGCCGCGACATCGCTTCGCTCGGCGTCGGTCAGGGTGTCGCCGAGGCGGGTCTTGGCGCGGGCCAGGGGCTTGGCCGGCACGATGGCGGCGACGCGGCTCATACCAGGGCCAGAATCTCGCCGGCCAGGCGCGCCTTGTCCTCGGCCGTCGTCATCAGGGTATCCGTGACGTGGACGCGCAGGCCCAGCGCCTCGATGTCGGGACGCAGGGCAGCGTCCCGCTCGTCGAGGATGAATGTGTCCAGGAAGTCGCTGTACAGGCGAGCGACGGACAGGGCGGTCGGCGCCAACCCCGCCCAGCGCATCATGGCGACCGTCGGCCCCTTGACCGCCTGCCCCGCGATGAGCGGTGTCACAGCGACGCGGCGGGCGCGGCTCTGGCGCAGGGCGTCGCGCACGCCGGGCACGCCGAGGATCGGGCCGACGCTGACGATGGGGTTCGACGGTGTGACGATGACCACGTCGGCCTCGGCCAGCGCCTCCCGCAGCGGCGGCGACGGCTGCGCCTCGGCCAGCCCGCGCAACTCGATGCCCAGCACGTCCGGCGCGTACCGCTCGCGCACGAAATACTCCTGGAAGTGGAGAATGGTTCCCATCGGCGTGTCCACGTAGGTGGTGACAGGGTCGTCGGTCATGGGGATGATGCGCACCGCGACGCCCAGGCGGCGGCGCAGCTCGTCGGTGACGGCGCGAGGCCCTGGCGCAGGGCCTGGGTGCGCAGGATGTTGGTGGCGCGTCCTTGGTCGCCCAGGTTGAACCACGTGTCCGCGCCGTAGCGGCCGAACATCGCCATCGCGCTCCACGTCTCGCCCTGCAGGCCCCAGCCGCGGTCAGGGCTGGATAGCCCGGCCAGGGTATACATGACGGTGTCAACGTCGGGCGAGATGTGCAGGCCGAAGTGCTCGAAGTCGTCGCCGGTGTTGACGACGATAGCCAGGGTATCGGCGGGGACGTGGGCGGCGAGGCCCTGGACGAGCTTCGCCCCGCCGACGCCGCCGGAGAGGGCCAGTATCATGCGCGGGTTATCCTTTCGCCGTGGGTACCCTAAATGATACGCCCGCCGCGCGCAGATGCTGAAATAAAACGAACGAGACACCGCAGCGCTGCGGTGTCTCGTGACGGTATTGAGTTGGTGAGCGCGCTACGGTGACTCGCGTGAATCCTCTATGTTTGCACTTTGTGTCTGGTGGGGAGGCTTGGAGGGCGCAGCCCTCCAAACTACCCCCTTTCCCCTTCTTCAGTGGGGACTGCGCCCCTGAACGACGCGGGGTGTTCGGGCCTGCGGCCCCCACACCCCCGCTACACAGCAGAGTGCAAAGATAGAGGTGGACGCTCGATGGTAGAGATCGCGACTAAATGACCCAGATGTGGTACTTGATGTCCAGGCTGAAATCGTTCGGGAACTTGGCCGAGAACTTGATGATGTGGCTGCCCGGCGCGAGTGGGGCAAGCATCACATACACTCCATTGCTCGCCGCGCGTGGCACTCTCTGTGGGCCGAGCAAAGGCGCATATTCGGGGGGAAGTGTGGCTTTCAACAGGTTGTTCGCAGGCAGCTGGTAGGAGAACACCGGGGAGGCGACGCGGAAGGGCGGCGCGTTGTTGAGATGCTGAATCTCATATCCATCAACGGAAGCCTTCAGGTCGGTGGCGCCGTCCTGACCTTCCTTAGCCCACATTGCGACCGCTTCTTCCGACGGGAGGGGATCGACCCCAATACTATCCGCCCATGAGTTGGCGACAGGGAAGAAAATGGGCTTCCCTCGAGGAATGATGACATAGCGGGTCACTTGGTTGTGCTGGCAGTTACTTGGAGTAGGCGATTGCACACAGAACGCGCCCGCGAGGAAGAACACGCGCTCGGATTGGCCAAAGTACGCATTCTTGCCTATGGTGTCCAACAATGGGTTGTTGGGGGCAGGGATGGCGAATACCCACTGCCACCACCTGGCGCTCCACTCTTCATATGTCCGACCGTACACAGGCCCCCAGGCGGTACCACACCATGGTCCGTGTTCGGGTCGGCCAGGGCAACCCCGGGCGTGAACGCTGGGACGAGAACGAGAGCAACCACCGCGACAATGCCAACCATGCTGATGAGCCGCTGCCATCGAGACACCCGACTGGTCATATGTCATCCTCCTGATGGGTGTTGTGGGAGATGCGCTAGGGCATCCCGCCGATTGCCGATCAATTCGCACCACACGTTCGAGAGATGCGCCTGTGTTCGGAGGCCGCGCCAACGCGGTTTAGTGCGGCGACGGTCCAGGCGAGCATCATCGCTCCAGTCCGATCCCCCTCCTTTCATGCCGGCTTACGCGGTACGCCATGTCAGTAGTGTAGCGCGAGTTGGCGCGCGCGCCGGGTACAGAAGTGATACAAAAACGGTACAGTTCTATCCCAACGGTCCAGCCCCCCCGCAAAAAGCGCCTGCCCCGCGCGGGGCGCGAGGCAGGCGCTTGTGTAGGGGGACTTGTTCTCAGCTGGGGATCGGATTGCAGGTCGTCTTGCCGACGCACAGGTGGTACGTGATGTCCTGGACCCCGTCGAACTCGGTCGTGAAGCGGCCGTGGAAGTGGATGACGTGATCGCCGGCCGTCAGAGGCGCGAGCATGACATAGTAGCCATCGCCCATCGCTATCGCCGTACACTTGCCGAACGCGCAGATCAGACCGGGGAAGTTCACCGGCCCATTGCTGTCGCGGCATTTGGGGTTGAGGGTCCCGGTACACTTGAGGTTGTAGAGGTTGTCGGTCGCCGACATCGTGTAGGTGAAGAACACGGGCGACGGTATCCGATAGATCTGGTTGTCGGGGATCGGCACGCCGTCAACAGTGATGCTGCGGTCCGTCGTGTGGTCCGTGATACTCTTCGCAGTCTGGCCTAGCTGGACGACGGTCAAGGGCGTTGTCACACCCTCTTCGTCCCACTCGACATTGATGATGGGCATGAGCAGCGCCTTGCCCAAGGGTACCGCGCAGTCGCGGTGGACATTGTCCCCTGGCCCCAGGGCGCCGCCGAGGAAGAAGACAGGGCCGGACTGGTCCGTGCCACACGGAGCGGCGGGCTTGAGGTTGCTGTTGAGGGGGCTTTTCGAGTATGGCGTCCCGATGGCCCACTGCCACCACTTGACGCTCCACTGGCTGTACGAGAGACCGTACGGGTTGGAGCTTGGCGGCAGGACGCGGAAATTCGACATGCTCTCGACCTGGCCCTGGGCCTGGGTCGGCTGCGCGCCGACGAGGACCGCCATCAGCGCGACGAGCATCACCACCACGGTCAGCGCGGCGAGAGCGCGCCAGCGATACGTGTTACCGTGCAACATGGCCTTGTTCCTTTCTTTCTAGAGTTCCTTGCGGGTGATGGGTATTGTCTGCGAAGGGGCCGGGCCGGGGCAACCGTCCCCCTGCTCATATCAAATCACACCTGGCGCGCGATTCATATCCGATTTGCGGTACAAAAAGCGGGATAGTCAAGGCGGATGCGCTGGAGGGTTTTGCACGCTTCCTCTCAAGGCATCATAATTGAGGAGACTTACGCGAGCGGTGAACATCTGGATCACGAAAGCCACGAAAGGGCGCGAAAAACGCGAAAGGTACACACTGGGCGACTCTTCTTTCGCGTCTTTCGCGTCGTTTTCGCGCCTTTCGTGATCCAACACCTTGCCCTGGCTGAACTTACAGACACAACATGATCTGGCAGTAAACCGGCCCACGAGGCAGGTCGAACCCTTAATCGCCGCAGGATGATTCGCGCAACGCGCCTAAAGGTGAGTCCTCCCCCATGAAAACGTACCACCTCCCCAACACCGACCTGAACGTCTCCCGCATCGCCCAGGGCTGCATGACCCTCGGCGGCCCCTGGGATAGCCCCACGTATTCCGCCGAGACGCGCGCCCACGCCGCCCGCGTCATCAGCGTCGCCCTGGACCACGGCATCAACTTCTTCGACCACGCCGACATCTACGGCCGCGGCAAGTCGGAGAGCGTCTTCGGCGATGTCTTGCAGGACATGCCCGGCGTTCGCCAGCGCATCATCATCCAGACCAAGTGCGCGATCCGCTTTCGCGGCGACCCCGGCCCGGACGACCCCGGCCGCTACGATTTCAGCTACGAGCACATCGTCGCCTCGGTGGAGGGCAGCCTGCGCCGCCTGCGCACCGACACCATTGACATCCTCCTGCTGCACCGCCCGGACGCCCTGATGGAGCCGGCCGAGGTGGCCCGCGCCTTCGCCGAGCTGCACGGGAGCGGCAAGGTGCGCTACTTCGGCGTCAGCAACTTCAACGGCGGCCAGATCGCCCTGCTCCAAAAGTATCTCGACCAGCCTCTCGTCGCCAACCAGCTCGAGCTGAACCTCCTCCACAACGACCTCATCAACGACGGCGTCGTCGTGGATGTCGCGGGCGACAAGTACAGCGCCGTGACCGGGGTCCTCGACACCTGCCGCCTGCACGACATCATGATCCAGGCGTACTCCCCTGTCGCTAAAGGCCACCTCATCGAGCCGCCGGAGGACGCCGACGCCCGCGTCCGCGCGGCGGCGGGCGCCGTGGCGCGGCTGGCCGAGGCGAAGGGCGTCAGCCGCGAGGCCATCGCCCTGGCGTGGCTCCTGCGCCACCCCGCCGGCATCCAGCCCGTCATCGGCACGACGAACGTCGCGCGCATCGCCGCCAGCGCCCAGGCCGACGACGTGGCGCTGACGCGCTCGGAGTGGTACAGCCTGTTCACCGCCGGCCGCGGCGGCCCCGTGCCTTGAGCCATGACCACGAGCATCATCCTTCGGCCGGTCACCCTGGACGACCTGCCCCACATCGTCGCCCTGGACCGCGACCTGTTCAGTGAGCACGGCACTGAGGAAGACCCGGCCGTCATCCGCGCCCGGCTGGAGGTGTTTCCGGCCGGCTGCGTCGTGTTGGAGGAGCAGGCCGACGACCGGCCGCCGCGGTTCGTGGGTTACCTGACCACGGAGAAGTGGGCTGAGGAGCGGGAGCCGACGCTGGACGAGGACCCGCGCGTGACCCACGCGCCCGACGGCCGCGTCCTCAACATCACGACCCTCGCCGTCGGCCGCGCCGACCAGGGCGGCGGGCTAGGCGCGCGCCTGCTGGCGTTCGCGGAGGAGCTGGCGCGGCGGGAGGGGTGCGAGGCAATCATTCTAGAGACGGAGCAGGCCGAGCGCTTCTACCTACGCCACGGCTTCGAGACGCTGGGCGAGCGGCGGCAGCGCGCCGCCCACCTGCTCGTCATGCGCAAGCGCCTGGTGACTGCTTGAACTCATCATCGAATCTCCTTGGCAGCTTGATGGAGGACTTATGAGCCTGCGCCGCGTCTATCTGCTGCTCGCTGTCGTCGGCGCTATCGTACCCTATGCTCTGTTCGTGCCGTGGCTGCTCGCCAACGGCCTCAATATCCCTCTATTCGTTCAGAACCTCTTCGCGAACAATATCGCGGCGTTCTTCGCCGTGGATGTCATCGTCTCAGCAGTCGTGTTGCTCGTGTTCATTTTCGCCGAAGGGCGGCGGCTCGGGGTGGCGCGGCTGTGGGCGCCCGTACTCGGGACGCTGCTCGTCGGCGTCTCATTCGGGCTGCCGCTCTTCCTCTACATGCGTCAGGCCCACCTTGACGCCAAAGCGCCGCCGAGGTAGCCGTAGCGCTATTTCCCGCATAGGCGCGCCACAACGGGGGAGAACGCCTCCATCGCCGCATCCGACACGGCGTAGTACGAGAAGCCGTAGGTCTTGCGCCGCTCCAGCATATCGGCGGCCATCTGCTCCACGCTGCCGATGAGCACAGACGGCATCGCCCACACGTCCTCGACGCTCACCCCGGCCCACCCGCGCTCGGTGATGAGCTGCTCGGTCCGAGCGCGGCGGCAATCGGTCGGAAGGACCGTCGGGATGAGGTTCAGCTCGATCCGCTCGAAACGTTCCCCGGCCCCCTGGCGAATGCACTCGATCTTCTGCATGACGGCCTCCGGCCGGCGCTCCGCCGTGCTGTCCACCATCGTCCCGCTTGCCACCGAAGTGGTCAGCACGCTGACGATGTCGGCCTCGCGGCCGGCGACCCGCAGCATGCGCGGCTGCCCGGCCCCGATGAGAATCGGCGGGCGTGGACGCTGCGCCGGCTTTGGCGTGCCGTCGAGCGCGGTCACCTGGTAGTGCTGCCCCTCGAAGGTCAGCGGCTCGTCGGCCCACAGCCCCTTGATGACGCGCAGCGCCTCCTCCAGACGGCTGATTCGCACGCCGGCCGACTCAAACGGCATGCCCGCCTGCGCGTACTCCTCCCGCTGCCAGCCAGCCCCGATACCAAGCTCCAGCCGCCCGCCCGACATCACGTCGAGCGTGGCCGCCTCCTTGGCGAGCATCACCGGGTGACGGTAGTCGTTGTCAATGACGAGGGTCCCGACGCGCAGCGTTCGGGTGCTGAGCGCGGCCGCTGTCAGCGCCACCAAGGGCGCGTACTGCTCGCCGAAGAAGTCGGAAATGAAGTGGTCGCGGAGCAGGAATGTGTCATAGCCTAGCTGCTCGACGCATCGCGCGTGGTCGAGCCACTGCTCGCGCCGATGCATCGCCTCGTTGATGACCCCAAACCGAAACGGCCGCTGCGTCATAGCTGCCTCCCATGCTCTCACTGTTGATCGCTGCCGACAGCATACCGCACAACGCCGCCCACCTCTATCCGAAGCTTGCGCTCCACATCAGCGGTGCGCGACGCCACCGACGCGCTAGACGTTCGGGCGCGGCGCGCGTAGAATTGAGGGACCGCCTGTCACCGGCGACGAAGCCGACACCGATTTCCAGGAGGAAGCCGATGATCTACCGCAGCCCGTTCCCCGACGTGGACATCCCCGTGATGCCGCTGACCGCCTTCGTGTTCCGCGACGTGGCGCAGCGCGCCGACAAGCCCGCCATGATTGACGCGCCCACCGGCCGCACGTATACCTACGCCGGGCTGCTCGGCGCGGCGCAGCGCCTGGCCGCCGGGCTGGCCCTGCGCGGCTTCAAGAAGGGCGACGTGTTCGGCGTCTACCTGCCCAACCTGCCAGAGTACGCCATCGTCTTCCACGGCGTCGCCCTGGCCGGCGGCATCCTGACCACGGTCAACCCGCTGTACACGGCCCACGAACTGGCGATGCAGATGCGCGACTCCGGCGCGAAGTACCTCCTGACCATTCCCCTGTTCCTCGACAACGCGAAGAAGGCGGCGGCGGAGAGCGGCGTCGAAGAGATTTTCGTTCTGGGCGAGGGCGAGGGCGCGACGCCGTTCATGGCCCTGCTCCAGAACAACGCCCCCGTCCCCCAGGTGGCTATTGACCCCACGACCGACCTGGTCGTCCTCCCCTACTCCAGCGGCACGACCGGCCTGCCCAAGGGCGTCATGCTGACCCACTACAACCTCGTCGCCAACCTGGCGCAGCTCGAGGCCCTGAAATCGCCCTCGGTTGAGCTGGAACCCCACGACGTCATGCTGGGTCTCCTGCCGTTCTACCACATTTACGGCATGGTGTGCATCATGAACTACGGCCTTAATCTCGGCGCCACCGTCGTCACCATGCCCCGTTTCGACCTGGAGCCGTTCCTCCAGACCATCCAGACCTACAAGGTCACCTGGGCCAACCTCGTCCCGCCGCTTGTTCTCGCCCTGGGTAAGCACCCCCTGGTAGACAAGTACGACCTCTCCAGCCTCAAGACCATCCTGTCCGGCGCGGCGCCCTTGGGCAAAGACGCGCAGGAGGCCGCCCAGGCGCGCCTCCACTGCACGGCCACCCAGGGCTACGGCCTCACCGAGACCAGCCCTGTGACCCACCTCGACATCCGTCTACCCGGCCCCGACAAACCCGGCAGCATTGGGACGCTGATACCGAACACTGAGGCCCAGATCGTGGACCTTGCCCAGGGCGAGGCGCTTGGTCCCGGCGCGCAGGGCGAGCTGTGGATCCGCGGGCCGCAGGTCATGAAGGGCTACCACAACAACCCCGAGGCGACGGCGCGCACGGTTGACCGCGACGGCTGGCTGCACACCGGCGACGTGGCCGTGGCCGATGCCGACGGCTACTTCTGGATCCTGGACCGCATCAAGGAACTGATCAAGTACAAGGGCATGCAGGTCGCGCCGGCCGAGCTGGAAGCGGTGCTGGTGTCGCACCCATCTGTCGCCGACGCCGCCGTCATCGGCCGACCCGACCCGGAAGCGGGCGAGATCCCCAAGGCGTTCGTCGTGCGCAAAGCGCCGGTCGAAGCCGACGAGCTGATGACCTTCGTCGCCGAGCGCGTCGCGCCCTACAAGAAGGTTCGTTTCGTGGAGTTCGTGGATGCCCTGCCCCGCACCACCTCCGGCAAGATTCTGCGCCGCGACCTGCTGGAGCAAGAGCGCGCCAGGATGGGCGCGGCGGGGTCGAGCGCGACCGCCGATTGACACGCCCAGGGTCAATCGCACGTAAAGTGACAGGGATGTGCTGAATCGGGGTTAGGGAAGCGGGACTGTGATTGCACCGGTCATGAACGAGACGATCTATAGCCACACGTTTGACGGCCTGCACGTTCGTACTGGCGACATTCTTTGCACGCAGGACGGCGCGCCGGGCAGTCTATTCGGCGAAATCTGGCGGCAGCTCGGCCGCCTAGTGCCCGGCGAGATTGACCACGTCGTCCTGTACGTCGGGCCGGGCGGCCGCTGTGTCGAGTCCGGCATCCGCGGCGTCATCGTGTTCGAAATGCCGGGTGAGCATTGGGACGCGGCGGCCCTCGCCGGCCAGCGCATCCTCCACGATACGCTCGTCGGCGCGGCGTACCCGCTGGCCGGGCGCGGCCTGTCGCCCCAGGACGAGGGGCGCATCCGGCGCGGCGTGGCCGACTACTGCCTGGCCCAGGCCGAGATGCACCGCGGCTACAACATCAACATCTTCGACCTGGACACCACGGGCGCGTTCTATTGCAGCCAGCTTCTCTACCACGCCTATCTGCGCTTCGGCATTGACCTGAACAGCAACGTAGCCGTGCCGACGGCGCTTGGCCTGGACCGCATCGTGTTCCCGGAGGAAATCTGGCGGGCCTGCCCCACCCGCCGCATACCGACATGAGCACACCCCAGTTCTCCGACGCCTGGGTCCTCCTGGCGATCTTCATGATTATCGGCGGCGCCCTGTTCCGCCAGCCGTCCATGCTGGCCCTCGGCCTGCTGCTCATCGTCATCGTGCCGGTCGCCTGGGCCTGGAACCGCCTCGTCCTGCGCGCCGTCCACTACGAGCGCAAGCTCGGCGACAGCCGCGTCTTTGCCGGTGAGACGACCACGGTCAACCTTGTCACCACGAACCAGAAGCCCCTACCTGCGCCGTGGCTCAGCGTCGAGGACACGTTCCCCCGTGGCGTGAGCATCGCCGAGCGGCAGATGACGCAGGCCAAGGGCGGCGAGATCCAGTCGCTCACCAACGTGCTCTCGCTGCGCTGGTACGAGCGCGTCGTTCGCCAGTACACCCTCCACTGTCCGAAACGCGGCTTCTACTTCATTGGCCCCGCCTACCTGACCGGCGGCGACCTGTTCGGGATGTTCGAGAACCGCGCCAAAGTCTCCCACCTGGACCGTATCATCGTCTACCCGGCCGTCGTCCCCCTGGCCGAGCTAGGCTTCGTCGGCAAGGAGCCGTTCGGCGAGTCGCGCTCCCCGCTCCAGATATTCGAGGACCCGCTGCGCACCATTGGCATCCGCGACTACCACCCGGAGGACTCGTTCCGCCACGTCCACTGGAAGGCCAGCGCCCGCCAGCAGCGCCTGCAAACGAAGGTCTACGAGCCGACCATCACCCAACGCCTGGCGATCCTGCTCAACATCGCCACGTTCCCGCAGCCCTGGTGGGGCATTGACCCGCAAGTGCAGGAACACACCATCTCCGTCGCCGCCTCCATCGCCTACCACGCCACGCAGCGCCGCCGCGCCGTCGGCCTCGTCGCCAACGGCGCCGTTCCCCGCTCCGACCAGCCCATCCGCGTCATGCCGAGCCGCGACCCCGGCACGCTGACGCGCATCCTGGAGGCGCTCGCCGCCGTCTCCACCTTCGCCACGGAGCGCATCGAAACGCTGCTGGCGCGGGAGACGCCGCGCATGCCGTGGGGGGCGACGTTCGTCATCGTCACCGCCATCGTCACGCCGGATCTGCTGGCCGAAATCGTGCGCCTGTCGCGGGCGGGCCGCCGCATCGTCCTCGTCTCCCTCGACCCGGACTACACCGACACGGAGCTACCCGGCGTCATCATTCACCACCTGCCCCGCGCCCAATTCGTCTACGGTGAGCAGCCGGCCGCCCTGGACCCCGACACCCTCTTCCGCCGCCCCGCCGTCGGCGAGGACGCCCTATGACGCGAGAGCCTGGTCGGGCGAGGTTTGAAACGCCAAGGCGCCAAGACGCAAAGGAGAGAGATCAGAGGTCTTGTCTTCCTTTGCGCCTCTGCGCCTTTGCGTTCCTAATCCCACTGGAGAGGTTTGAAACGCAAAGACGCCAAGACGCAAAGGGAAGAGATCAGAGGTCTTGTCTTCCTTTGCGCCTCTGCGCCTTTGCGTTCCCTACCTCATCCGGGAGCGGCGCATGACGTCGCTGCGTCTGCGGCGCGAGTTGCTGTGCCTGGCGACGGCCACGTTCGGCGCGGCGTGGTACTACGCCGCGTGGAGCGTCGCGTTCGCCTACCTGGCGCGGCCGGTCGAAGGCCCTTCGTTCTTCCTCGTGTGGGCGCTGTCCGTCCTGGCGATGTACGTCGCGCGCTACCTCAACGTCGAGCGCGGCAGCGCCGGCGCGGTCGGCTGGCCGGTCGCCGTCGGCGCCCTCGTCTCCATCGTCCTCGCGTCGTGGCTCACGCCCGGCATCGGCGGCCCGGTCACCCTGGTGCTGGGCCTGCGGTCGTTCAACGGCGCGGCGGTCGTCCTGACCGTCGGCCTGTTCATTCTGTGGTGGCGCTGCGTGGACGCCGTGCGCGACGGGTTCGGCATGGGCGTCACGAGCCTGCGCTTTCGCCTCGGCGTCGTCATGCTCTTCTGGACGGTCATTCTCGGCGCGTTCGTTCACCTCGACCTGATCGCCATCATCTTCCTCTTCTTCGCCGCCGCCCTCGTCGCTATGGCCCTGGCCCGCGTCGAGGACGTCAGCCGCAGCCTGGGCGGCGTGGTCACGCCCTTCAACCGCACGTGGGCGCTCATCCTCGCCGCCGCCGTGACGGCTGTCATGCTCATCGGCGCGGTCGCCGTCGTCGTCTTCACACCCGACACGATCCGCACCATCATGGGCTGGCTTTCCCCGCTGTGGTTCGTGCTCAGCTTCGTCTTCATCGCCATCATCGCGCTGCTGGCGCGCATCCTCGAGCCGCTCATCCTCTTCCTCATCGCGGCGCTGCAACCGGTCGCCGAGCGCATGCTCCGCTTCACCCCGCAGCAGTTCCAGGCCCCGCAGAACCAGGAGCCGCCGGCGTGGGAACGGTACGTGCCGCCCGTCGTCCTCGACAGCGCCAAGTGGTTCGCCCTGGCCGCCGTCATCGTCCTGGCTCTGTGGCTGCTGACGGTCTGGGCGCGGCAGCGGCGGCAGGCCGACCGCGATGGTGTGCCAGAGTTGCGCGAGTCAGTCTGGTCCGCCGAGGCGTTCGCCGACGATGCGCGCGGCCTGTTCGACCGGCTGCTCGGCCGCTTCCGCCGCCAGCGGCCCGGCATCGCCACGGACTCGGTCCGCCACATCTACGCCAGCCTGCAAGTGCTGGCCGCCGCGCGCGGCGCGCCACGCCCGCCCGACGACACACCCTACGAGTACCTACCGCAGCTTCAGGGGCTGCTGCCCACCGCCGCCGCCGACCTGTCGCTGCTCACGGATGCGTATGTGGACGCCCACTACCACGAGATCGAGCCGTCGGCGGCGGAGCTACGCCAGGCCCAGGCGGCGTGGCAGCGCGTCCGCCGCGCCGCCGACGCCGTCCCGACGGTCAAGAGCGAGGAAGACGAGCCGAGCGCCGGCGAATGAGTCGCCTGGACTCGGCCCAACAACAAAGCGTCGTCGGCGACGGACGTTGATGGTCCGTTGCCGACGACGCTCATGCTTATCGCGTTTTTGCCAGCTCTACACGCGGTCCTCGTACAGGTCGGCGACGGGGAAGCACAGGCCGTAGTCATCCCAGATCAGGTCGCCCTGCTCAATGCGAAATGCCGCGAACCTCTCCAGATCGAGGTAGGCGCGAATGAGAGGGTTCCGGCTATTATGCAGGAACGGCCCAAAATCAACTACCCTTTCGACACCGTCGCTGAACCGCAACTTCAACTGATAATCCTTGACAAGCTCAGCATGAACGATGTCAATGACCGCATCTTCGGAGAGAGTCATCCTATCCTCAGCCCACCGCCTTCTTCACCAGCGCCTCGATCCGCGCCTCGTCGTCGGCCGTTAGCTCCTTGAGCGCGAAGGCGACCGGCCACAGCGCGCCGTCGTCCAGGGTCGCCGCGTCGCTGAAGCCCAACGTCGCGTACCGCGTGTTAAACTTGGCCGCGCTCTGGAAGAAGCATACCACCTTGCCGTCCCTGGCATACGCCGGCATCCCGTACCAGGTCTTCGGCGACAGGGTGGGCGCGGCGGCCTTGATGATCTCATGGAGCCGCTCGGCCATCACGCGATCCGCCTCTGGCATCTCGGCGATCTTCGCCAGCACGTCGCTCTCACCGTCCGCCTTGGCCGCGCGCGAACTGCGCCGCGAGGACGCCTTCACTTCCCGGGCGCGCTCCTGCATCGCGGCGCGTTCCTCGGCGGAGAACCCCTCGGCCGTCTCCCCGCTCACCGGGGCGTCCTTAGTAGACGCCTGCGTATCCTTCTTTGCGCTCATGAACCTCTCCTTGCTACGATCTGCTGTGCGCCAATCGCATTGACGACACGCTCAATCGGCACGCGCCGCCTCCTGATGCGCTTCCCCGGCCAGGGCGACGCGCTGGCGCAGCAGCGGCTCGCGGATCGCCCCTGCGTCTAGCTTCCTCGCGCCGAGGAACGCCACGAATCGCGCGAAGCCGCGCGCCAGAGCCTCGGCGAATGCCTCGTCGTCGCCGAGCACCCCATCTTCCAGCCACAACCCCAAGATGACGAACGTGTTCGTCGTGCGGTCGAGCTTGCTGTCGAAGCGCGCCACGAGGCGCTCGCCCCACAATATCGGCAGGGTGTAGTAGCCGAACTTGCGCTGATGCTCCGGCTTGTAGACCTCCCACACGTAGTCGAAGCCGAAGAGAACCCTGGCGCGGCCACGGGCGCTGACGGGGTCGAGGGGGGCGAGGAATACGACCTCGTCGGTCGTCGTTGGCCCCAATGGGGTCCACGCCGGCGGCACGCGGCCGGCCGCCAACTCGCCCAGGAGTTCAGCGTCGCTGCCGAGGGCGTAGTGGACCTGCTTCCAGCCGTCCACCTGCACCGCGACGAGGTCGCCGTCGGCCAGCATCGCCTCCCGCAGCTTCTTCGCCGCGCTCTCCGGGTCGCCCCGCCGATACGAGTCACTCGTCCGGTTCAGCCGCGACAGTCCGGCGAAGCTGACCTCTTTTTGGAGCAAGAAGCGGTCCACCTCGGCATCGTCACTCTCCCGAATGAGATGCGCCGGCGCGACGGCCTCGGTGAGGGCGTAGACGCGCTCGAAGCGATCGCGGTGGTGCGTCATGACTTCGCCAGTGAGCCAGAGATAATACAGAGCCAGGGCGCTATCCTTGCGGCCGCGATAGCTCTGCGTGCGCGTGCGCGTCGCCATCTCGAAGTCGCGGTTGCTCACCGCGCCGCGTTCGCGCAAGACGGCCCGCATCTCAACGATGGCGTCGGCGTGATCACGGGCGATGGTGTGCAGACGCGCGTTGGTATCGCGCTCGCGGCGCATCACCACGCGCCAGTGCGGCAGCTCGTCCATCGGGCGGACGGCCAGCCAGCCGCCCCAGTCGAAGAACTGGCGCTGCTGGTACGTGACAGCCTCCCACATGCCCGGCGCGTAGTCCAGGACGCGGCTGTGCAGCTTGATGTCCTGGCTGCGGGCGATGATTTGCAGCGGGTCGAGCTGCAAGTAGGCCATGGCGCGCATGGCCGGCGCCGTCCCGCTGAGGCCACGCCAGCGCCGCCCCGGCCACAAGCCTTGCTTGCCCAGGATGAAGCGGCGCGCTGTCTCGATATTGATGCTCAACCCTGTCATAGATCAAGCGCCGGCAGGCCGTTCATGCCCAGGATCAACGAGACTTCGCTACCATGATGCAGATCGTGTTCCAGCACGTGGTAGATGACCCAGCTGCGCGAGACCTCATACGTCTGACCGTCCCACTCATCCGGGAAGGTCCTGGCGCAGTCCGCCGCGGTCCAGCGATGCAGGCGAGCCGCGATGAACGCCCACGTCTCGTCGAGGCCGCGCGCCAGCTCCGCGGCGCTGCGCGCGGGCGACTCGCGCTGCCCCCACATCATGTACTCGTCCATCGCGGTGTCGGGATCCTGCAAGGTGGCGCTGAACCACCCGGCGCGGACAGCAATGATATGCTGCACAATCTGGCCGAGCGGCCATAGGTGCGGGGCTGGCTGGAGCGAGAGCTGATCGTTCGTCAGCGGCGCGATGCAGTTGCGCAGCTTCTCCTGATAGCCCTGCCAGTTCTCATAGATCACGTCGAGCGTGGACGGCGTTGGCTGTGGCATTTGTTCCTCCCGCCTCTGAAAATAACCCTTAACGCAAGGGCGCAAGGACGCAAAGAGAGATAAATCTTCAGTCTGTTGGCGGCGTTGCGCCTTTGCGCCTTTGCGTTGCCCTTATCTCGACTCCCTGCGCGTTCCTGGACGGCCTTCCTGAGAACAAGCCTGGGCTGTCATGCCGAGAACCCTATGCCCGTAGCGGCATGCGCCAGCGCGAGAACATTGCCAAGCCGTCGTTGCGAGCGACAGCGAAGCAATCCCCCGCCGTGGCAAAGGGCAAGGCTATGCGGCGAAAGTGCGTCCTGTCGCCCAGCGGGAGGCTGCTTCGTCGTCCTATCGTCCTCCTCGCAGCGACGCCGTCTGTGTTCTGAGCAGCGCAGCGAGGCATCCCCCGGCGCTTCGGAGGCCCTTCGCGTTGCTCAGGGCGACAAGCGGCGCTATTTTCATCTCAGCGAGGCATCTGGGTCGCCTGTAGGGGCATCCCCCCGTGGATGCCCCTCCCGTGCGCGGGCAGGCACGGGGGCCTGCCCCTACGGCCATCATGGTGACAGCGTAATTTCATCAGTCTGGTGGTGGACGCAAGTCCATCGCCCGGACCTAGCATAAAGCATACCACAGATGAAACAAATGTGCTAGAGCGCCTCCGCTCCCTGCGCCTCTTCGACGGCCACCGGCCGCTTCGGCAGCAGGCGGCGGGCCAGGCGGCGGTCCTCGGCCGTGATGCCGCCAACGACGACCAGCCCGACCAGGTACACCAGCCCGCCGGCCGCAATCGCCACCAGGAACGGGACGCGGCCCCACAGCAGCCCGGTCACCGCCACCAGCGCCGCCGTCGCTACCAGCGGCCGCCACGCAACAGCGAGGAGGTTGACCGGCGCGACCGAGCGCCGCACCGCCATCATGAACGGAACCATGAGTACGATCTCGGATAGCACCGTGATGACGGCGGCGGCGACAAAGCTGTAGCGCGGGATGAAGATCAGGTTGGCGACGACGTTGAACACGACGGCGATCAGGAAGCTGCGCGTGATCCACTTCGCCTCGTCCACGGCGACCAGCACATACTGCGTGACGCCGTTGACGAAGCTGAAGGGCAGGAACCAGATCATGATGCGCAGGGCAATCGCGCCGTAGGGCAGGAACGCCGCGCCGCCGAGCAGCCCGATCAGGACGTCCGCTGAGAACGCCATCAGGGCGGCGGCCGGCAGGGCAATCATGAGCAGCAAGCGTATCGCCAGGACATACGCCCGCGCCAGGGGCGTGTCGTGGCGCGGGCCGTCCGCCCCCTTCGGCGTCTCGCTGGCGTACCGCGACATCAGCGGGAAGATCGCCAGGGTGAAGTATGCCGGGATGAAGAGCAGGGCGTCCACCCACTTGTAGGCCGTCGAGTAGTAGCCGACGACGGCATCCCCCTGCATCGGCTGGAGCAGCGTCACATCCACCTTGAAGAACAGCGAGTTCAGCAGGTGGTTGAGCATGAGCGGGTAAGCCAATACGACGATGCCCCACGCCGCCGCCGGGGCGAAGCGGATGCGGGGGCGGAAGAACAGCCGCGACCCGGCCCGCCACAGGATGCCCACCGTGATGATGTTGGAGACGATGGCGACGACCGCCAGGCCGACGATGCCCCAGCCGAGCAGGAGAACGAGCGCCCCCAGGCTCACCTTGATGAGCGTCGTCAGGCTCGTCAACCCGGCCGGGTACTCCATGCGCTCCTCGGCGTAGAACAGCGAGCTGAGCGCGCCGGCGATGTTGCCCGGGATCAGCGCGATGGCGAGCAGGGCAATGGTGAGCGCCGTCTCCATCGTCAGGCCGAAAAAGGTGAACCACACTGCGCCCAACAGCAACAGCAGCGGCACGGCCAGACCGAACAACACCAGCCGCAGGCCAATCGTCTGGGCCAGGGTTGTCTCGGCTTCGTCGCGGTGTTGGGCGACGTGGCGTGTCAGGTACAGGTTGAGGCCGAAGTTGCTCCAGATGTCCAGGTAGCCGACGATGGCGATGGCGAAGTAGTACGCGCCCGCCGACGCCGGCCCCAGGATGCGCAGCATCAGCGCCGCAAAGGCGAAGTCCACCGCCTTGTTGCTCAACGTCGTCAGCATCGGCGCGAGGGAGTTGCGGCCGACGCGCCGCACCGTGTCCGTCTCGTGGCCCACGCCGTAGACGCGCCGCCACGCCGCGAAGCCGAGCAAGAATCCCAGGACGGCGAACGACAGGAACGACAGGTACAAGCCCAGCTTGAACGACATCGGCGAGTACACCAGGCGTAGCCGCCACGTTCCCGGCGGAATCGGAATGCCGCGGAAGATGCCGTCCACGCGCAGAATCGGTACGTCGGTCTCGGTGCTCGGGTTATCGGCCGGGGCCAGGTGCGCCTGCCAGCCCCCGAAGAAGCTGTCGGCCAGCACCAGCAGTCCGCCCTGCCCGACGCGGCTCACATCCATCTCCACCGTCGAGGGGCTGTAGCGGCGGAATGTGATGCGGTTCGACGTAGCCGCCGGCGACTTTGGCAGATCGGCGGGCGGCGGCGGCAGCGCGTCCTCGTCCATGCCCGTCGGGTCCAGCACCGTCACCTGCCGCGCATCCACGCCCGACAGCATGCTGTACACGCCGCGCGGCGCGCTCGCCAATGGGTAGCGGATGCCGCCCGGCGCGTCGCTGGCGAAGAAGGCCCGCGGCTTCGCGTCCTCGTTGCGATAGATCTTCACCTCGCCGTCGTATGCCAGTGTCCAGCCGGGCCGCTCAACAGCCCTGGTCGTCACGACGTAGCGCACCCCCAGCACGTCGAGCAGGGACGAGTCGAGCGCCTCCGCCTTGCGCAGCGGCGCGACCTGGTTGAACAACAGCAGGTCTTGCTCCCCAATCAGGCGCGAGAAATCCACATAGTCGCGCAGGATGATCGAGTCGTAGCCGCGCGCATCCTCCAGTCCGTAGAGCATGGGCAGGTTGGGCGCGAGGACGCTCTTGTCGCCGAGGACGGTGATGCGGAAGGGGCCTTCCTGCGCCCGCCGCTCCTGAAGGAAGGCGACAGCCGGCGGCGTGAAATCGGCCAGCTTCGGGTCTACCGCCGGGTTGAAGCCGTAGGACGCGACGAACAGGTCCGCCGCCAGCACCGCCAGCGCCGCCAAGCTCGGCCAGGGGATACGGCCCCCCCCCCCCACCATCTCCCCCCGCCAGCAGGGGGAGAGAGTCCCCTATCTGGCCCCTCTCCCTGTGGGAGAGGTTGGGTGAGGGTCTCCTGCTCCCCCCCGTGGACGGGGGGTAGGAGGGGGTCTTTGCGCCATCGCCAGATTGAAGACCTCACCCCATCCCTCTTCCATAGGGAGAGGGGGCCGGACAGCGCCGGTATCCGCGCCGAACGCCGCCCTCTCCTCCCCCTCTCCCCATGTGGGAGAGGGGAAGGGGGTGAGGGCGCGCCAGCCACACCAGCGCCAGGCCGGTGAGCGTCAGGAACACGGCGAACGGCAGCACGCTCCGCCCCTCGTACGACAGGAACGCCGGCCCACTCCCGAAAACATCGCCCGCCTTCGCCAGGCGCTCCACCGCCAGCGCCGCCAGGGGTACGAGCCGCCCGCGCATCACGTACCCCACGGCGACACCCAGCAGCCCGAGCGCGCCGAGCGCCGCCGCCGCCGCGCCCAGCCACGTCGTCAGGCGGCGGTGGCGCGCAATGGCCGCCCAGCCGAGCGCGGCCAGTATCGCCAGGCTGAACGTGTACGGGTACACCCAGCGAAACGGCGTGTGAAGCTGGCTGAAGCCGGGCAGAACGTACAGCAGGGCATAGGCCGGCGTCCCGAACATGAACAGCAGCGACGCCAGCGCCAGCAGGGCGAAAATCCACGTGAAACCCGCCCTCACCCCCCTACCCCCCTCTCCCATTGAGGGTTCAAGGGCGGACAGGTGCAAGATGGCGGTGGCTCGTCCCCCACCAACCCCCGCCTCGCTGCGCTCGGCTCCCCCTTCCTCCCCCACTTGTGGGGGGAGGAAGGGGGTTGGGGGGATGGAGGAGGGGCGCTGTGGCCCCACCCCAGAAGGGCCTGTCCGCCCTTGAACCATTGAGGGAGAGGGGGCAAGAGCCGCCTCTTCTCCGCCTCTTCCCCCCCTCGCCCCATGTGGGAGAGGGAGGTGGGGGGAGAGGGACGCGACTCCATCCCAAATCGCCACCACTGTCAGGAGCAGCGGCAGCAGCCCGGCGTAGACCGCGCCCTCGACGTAGTTCTTGATGCCCCACGCCGTGTTGTCCACCACCGCGCCGGCGCGGTTGCGCATCTCGCCGACCCACGCGCCCTGGAAGATGTCGAAGTAGCCGTGGTGCGATGGGTTACCGAAGATGTCCGGCATGAGAAAGGCGAGGATATGGCGCGCCGGGAAAGCGTAGCCGCGCACCTCGGCCAGGCTCGCCGCCGCCTGGCGGAAGTTCTGGCTCACCAGCTCATACAGCGGCAGAATCTGCACCGCCGCCAGGCCGATGCCCAACACGGCCATCGCGCCCATCGCCCCCGCGCCCCGCGCCAGCCGCCGCGCCCGGTCTGGCCCGCGCCCCAGAAAGGCGACGACCAGGCGGGCCGCGCCATAGTACGCCGCGACGAGCAGGGTATAGAGAGCAATCTCCACATGCCCGGCGAGGAACACGCAGCCAATTGCCCCGGCGCCGACCGCCAGCCACGCCGCCAGCCCAATCGTCAGCCCCGCGCCCGACTGCGCCCGCTCGAAGACACGCTCCAGCGCCAGCAGAATCAGGGACAGCCAGGCCATGCCGGCGAGAATCATCGGATGGACAGGGTTGACCAGGAACAGCTGGCTCAGGGCGAAGACGGCCATCGCCGCCGCCGAGGGCGCCCACGCCAGGCGCAGCCCGCGCCGCGCGTAGGCATAGGTCAACGCGCCCGCCAGCCAGACCTGGACGACGGTGAACCAGCCGTAGGCCAGCCACAGTGGCAGGCCGTAGTAGATGACGCTGAGGGGGTAGAGGGCGGAGCTTTGCCCGGCGGCCAGGAACGGCGCGCCCGCGAAAAGGTACGGGTTCCACAGCGGCAGCTCGCGCGCTGCGATCTCCCGCGTGATGAACGACTTCCAGGTGTAGTTCTCGAGCAGGAGGTCGGTCAGCAGCGGGTTCTGGACGCCGGTGACGCCGTGGTCGGCGGCGAAGGCGGACCAGGGGAGGCTCTGATAGAGCGCGTCGAAGGGGACGAGGCTCCGCCCGCCAACGGTGACGGGCCAGAACATCGCCAGCAGGAACACGGCGAGCGCGGCAAGGACGAGGCCGTCGGGAACGAGCCAGCGACGCGCGCGCCCCCGCCAGGGGGATAGAGATGCCATAGCAGACGCCATTATAGGCGCGCCCGCGTCGTTTCACAAAATACCCGTTCCCCATTCCCCTGTGGACGGGGGGCCGGGGGGGTCTCTCTCTCCAATTGAAAGTGGGGGCAGGCTCGCGCCCACCCCCACGCCACACACTGTTCAGTTATCCGTCAGCCGTCCGCCTCTGATCCGAGGATCAGGGAGCGGGAACCACGCCACCCAGGGGCAGCGGGCCAGGCGGGAAGATACCAGCGGCGGGCGAGACCATGTACTTCTGGCCAGGGATCGTCGCCAGGATCGCCGGGATCACCGCGTCCGTCGTCGTGCCGTTGAGGTCGCTGACGAACTTCAGCTCGTACACCAGGCACGGGTTCACGTTCGGGAACTGGAAGTAGCCTTCCGTGTTCGTGCGAACCGCCTGCAGGAACGTGCCGCTCTGGTTGGCGGCCGTCGGGGCCAGCCACAGGGCGATGTACTTGCCAGCCTGCGGGTTCAGCGGAGCGCCAAGCCACGCCGGGTCGGTGGTGCCGGGCAGGACGCCAGGGCCAACACCGAGCGGGGCCGCGCCAGTGAACTCGTAGCCCTCAATCACGCCGGCCGGCGGGTTGACGGTCACGACGTAGGGCAGCGGGGTCACGCCGCCAGCCGCGCCGCTCTGGCACGGAACCAGGACGACCGTGTCAATGCCGGGGATCCGCGCGCTGAGGCCGTTCCACGTCGCCGTGTAGTAGCCGAGGAAGTCGGTCGTCAGCGGCGGGTTGTGCTCGAAGTCACCGATGCGGATGCGGTAGCGGCGGCCACTGATGATGCCATCCGCGCCGAGACCCACGATGTTCGGGCCAGTCGCCTGCTGGACATAGTAGCCGATGAAGTTGCCATTGTTGTCAAACGCCGGCTCGATGCCGTTGGTCGGATGGTTCGGCACCCAGAACAGGACGGTCAGCGGGTTCTCTTCGTCAGTCACGAGGATGGCCGGCACGCCAGTGAAGCCACCGTCGCCCTCGCGGGCGCTCAGGCCATACGTCGAGCAGACGCGGATCAGGATCGGCACCGGGGCGCAGGAGGTCGGCACGCCGGGGCACTGCGGGATGTAGCCCTCGAAGTCGAAGCCCGGCGGGATCGGGAAGCCCTCGCTCGCGCCGGTGATGTCGCCAGGCGGCACCGCGCCAGGCGCGACCGGCACCGAGCGCTCGACCTTGACCGCAGCCAGGCCGACCACGTTGCGCAGCAGGACGGGGATCTGCGGGTTCTGCGTACCGAACACCGGCACACCCGTGATCACGTCATGCTCCCAGTACACCGCCGAGATGACGGCGCTGCCGAGGAAGCCAGGCTGGATCCAGCCCCAGTTGTCCAGGTTGATGTACTCCACCTGCTTCTCGTTCAGCTTCTCGCACACGTAGTCCAGCAGACCGTTCTGGTCGTACACGTAGACCACGAAGTCCGTGAAGCCCGGCTTCGGCACCAGGTTCTGGATGGCGATGTCGGTCGTCAGGTTCAGCGGCTGGTTGCCGCGCTTGGCGAACGACGGGATGCCGATCACAGCCACGCCGCCCTGCAGACCACTGGCATCCCCCTGGCCGATCTGCCAGTAGTAGCCCTGATCCTCGGGGAACAGGTTGTACGCCGTCGCCTGCAGAATCTTGGTCGGGCTGCTGTACTGCAGCAACTCCGCCACCGCCGCGATCGGCACCGCGTTCACCGCCGGGTCGCCAGGCGACTCCCACGCCTGGCTCTCGACGCGCACCGCGCCGACGTACTGCCCAGGCAGGTTGTTCACCAGCGCCAGCGGGAACTCCGTCTCACCCCGCGGGCAGATCCAGTCCACCAGCGTCGTGATGATGTCGCCGCTCTGGTCGACGAAGTACACCTTCACCTTCGCCGCCACGATGCTGCTCATGTTCTGCACGTGGATGACCGTCGCCCAGCCGTTGGTCTCGCGGTAGATCAGCGGACCGTAAGCCACCTGCGACCCACCACCCGCGTCCAGGCACTGGCCGTTGAACACGTAGCACAGCTCAGCCGCGACGCCGGTGTAGCTCATCAGCACGTCCTGGCCGATCTGATCCACCACGATGCCCAGCGGCTGCGACGCGCGGATCCACACGCTGCCCGTGAAGCCGGTGCTCACGCACCCCGCCACGTTGAACTGCGCCGTGTAGCCAGGCGATACCTGCGCCACCGAGCAGATCTGCGCGCGGAGGCAGCTGTCACGATCCTTGAACCACAGCTCGATGCTCGTGCACTCCGTGCCGCTGTTCTGGATGTACAGCCAGCTGTTCCAGCCGTTGTAGCCAGAGTAGACGACCGGGGCGTAGTACGCGAAGCCGCCGAACAGCGGGTCGTAGCGGCCTTCCTGCATGGCGCTGATGCCGCTATAGGCATCCGACATATAGTAGGATGGCGTGACGTTGCCCGGCACCTTGCGGACGACCTCGATCGCGATGGGCTGACCGTAGAACGGGTTCCAGTTGAACGGGAACTGCCCAGGGGTCGAGGTCACGCTCGGCCAGCCCTCAGGCCAGCGGCGGGTGTTGAGGTCGGTCGTCCACTGCTCGCAGCGCCACCACTCGTTGCCCTGCTGCGGGAACGGGTTGTAGCTGATGGCGATGGCGCTCTTGGCCGTCGAAGGCAATTGCGCGCTCGTCCACACCCAGCTCGTGCCAGGCTTGAGCAAGCCGGTACACTCGATCTTGAATGGGTTCTGCGCCTGCGGCTGGCAGAAGCCAGAGTTCTCCGCAAACAGCAGCAAGGCGATCTTGGTCCAGGTCGAGCCGACGTTCTGCGCCTCGATGATCCAGTCCAAGCCCGCCTTGGTGTTACCGATGTAGCCGAGCACCGGCAGCTGGACATAGTTGCCAGGTGTCGGGCTGGCCTGCGCCGCGCCGCTGTCTGAAGCGAGCGCAACACCCAGCGCGAGGCCCAATGCCAGGGCCAGCGCCAGAACGGCGATGACGAGAATTCGTCTCATTGTGTCTAACCTCCCTTTGATATATGGTCCTACGATGCCACTGTCGAGACGAGCGGCCTCTCAGTTCCGCCCGGCTCAGCCATAGAAGAAGAGTCCCCGCTGATGGCGCCTCCTTCTTCTCGCAACAAGACAAGGTTGCATTCACCTAGATTAGAAAACGTACATTCAGGCAAAAGGATATGGCCTGAACGCCCCGATTCTTAAAACACGCTTAACTGCCCCCCTCCGAGCGCCGTAGGGGCAGGCCGCCGTGCCTGCCCTCGATAGTTGGCCCAGATGCCTCGCTCCACTGCAATGGAAGTTGGTTCGGGCCGTGTCGTCGCCCGGCAACGACGATGCCGGCCCCGCAGAGAGCCGACTGGAAGTCGGCGCTACAGGAGACGGGGACGCAACTTTCATCCGTGAGGATGCCCCGCAGGCGGCAGCGTAGAGCCGCGCCATGGCGCGTCTCTACTTCACGCCCGGCTGTCATGCTGAGTGCAACGAAGCATCCCCCGGCTAGCGGGGAGACCACAGGGACGTCGCCGTTGCGTCCCCGCGCGAACGGCGCTATACTACAAGCCGTGCTTCATTTGTCATGCCAGCGTGTCGCCTCAAGGAGATACCGTGCTTGCCCAAGAATTTGTGTCGGCGGTCGAGCGATTGAGCCGCAGTATCCTGGCGGAGATGGAGGCGGTCCCACCCCAGGCTCTCAACTGGCGGCCGCCCTTCCCCGACGCCAACACGATGTACGTCCTGGCGATCCACACCGCCGCCGCGGCCGAGTGGTGGATCGTCGGCGCCGCTGCCGGACAGCCCGTGACGCGGGATCGGCCGGCCGAGTTTCGCTCCGAGGGCGACCTGGCGGCCGTCAAGGCGTGGTACGCGGAGAAGCTGGCCGCTATTCGCCAGGCGGCGGCCATGCTATCGGACGCCGACCTGAGTGTGACGCGCAGCTACACCACCATGACCGGCCGCGCCGAGCAAAACACCGCCGCGTACTGTCTGCTGCACGCCATCGAGCACGCCGCCGAACACCTCGGCCACATCCAAATGACACGCCAGCTCTGGGAAGAGCAAGGAAAGTAAGCCGTGCGTACCCCACCTGCGCCTCGCCTCGCCGCCATTGTCGCCCTCACCCTGCTCGCCGTCTTCGCCGCCGTCTACACCTACGCGGATACGCTGGCCGCTGGCACAGGCTCCATCACGGGGCGCGTGCGCCTCGAAGGCCGCAAGCGCCACAACGGTGTCTATGCGACGCTGGACGGCGGCTCGGTCCACGTCGAGACAGACGCCGATGGCCGCTTCACCTTCACCAACGTCCCCCTCGGCGCCCACGTCCTGCGCCTCGACATGCCCGGCTACCTGGCCGTCGAAGGGCAGTTCCAGACGACGCAGCCGACAACGGTCCTGGGCGACCTGACCATGACCGGCGGCGACGCCTACGGCGACCAGGTCATAGACATCTTCGACCTGACCCTCGTCGCGCGCGCCTACGACAGCCAGCCGCCCGCCGATCCCAAGGCGGACCTGAACGCCGACGGCCGCGTGGACCTGCTCGACCTCGTGCTTGTGACGCAGAACTACGACAAGCGCGGGCCGACCGGCGGTCAGACGAAGGCGCTGACCCTGCTGCCGCCCGCCTTGAGCAAAGTCCAGCAGGAGCGTCCGGTGCAGATCGCCCGCGAGCCGGGGCCGAGTGACCCCACGGCGCAGTGGGCGCTCAGCCCGGCGAAGGACGCCTACGCGATCGGCGACGTGGTGACGGCGACGCTGACGCTCAGCAACGCGAGCAATGTCCACGGCGCGGAGGTGCGCCAGTCGTACAACACGAAGCAGCTCCGCTCGACCACCGCCAGCCCACTGCCGGCGCCGACCCAGGCCGGGGCGCTGTTCGCCCAGGACACGCTGACGCCGCGCAACACCGCCGCCAACGGCGCGATCTTTGTCCAGGCGGCGCAGGTCGGCGAGGCCGAGCGCCCGGCTGATGGCGCCCTGGCCCAGGTGGCGTTCCAGGTCACGGGATGCGGCGCGACGACGTTCGACACGAGGGGCGTGCGCCTGACGGACGGCAAGGGTGGCGCGATCCCGTTCAACGCCGGCCCGCCGGTGACGCTCACAACGGCGTGCAAGTAGTCATCAAACGCTGAGGGTGGAGTTGTCACTCCACCCTCAGCCGGATACAATATCGCTCGCGCTGGAGAGCCATCTCCAGCGCCTCCCCACGGCAGTGGAGTTGTCACTCCGCCGCCAGCTATCCCTTTGGCTTGCCCTTCGCGTCCACCCGCGTCAGGTAGCTGCCTAGCAGCCGCTTCGCCCCGCCCTTGAAGATGACCTCCACCTCCTCATCGCCGCGGCTCGGCTTGCTGTTCAGCACCGTCCCCTCGCCGAACATGGGGTGCGTGACCTTGTCACCCGGGCGGAACGTGGCCGGCCCCTCCGGACTGCCGCCCCCTTCGCCGAGTTTATAGGCGTTGCGGCTGCCGGCTGGCGCAGAGCCGGCGTCGGCGCCCTTCCCTGGCCGCGCCTCCCGCGCCGAAGGGAACGGGATGGGCTGGCGGCTCGCCCGCGATGGGGTGGTCGGCCGCGTGGCGCTGCCCACCGTCCGCCCCACGTGGGCCTGCACCAGGTGCGGCGGGATGTCCTTCAAGAAGCGCGACGGGTTGGTCAGGTTGCTCGCGCCAAAGATGGTACGGCGGAAGGCATGTACCAGATATAGCCGCGCCCGCGCCCGCGTCATGCCGACGTAGAGCAGCCGCCGCTCCTCCTCGAGCGCGTCCGCCTGGCCCTCGTCCATGCTGCGCTTGTGGGGCAAAATCTCCTCTTCCAGCCCGATCAAGAAGACCACGCCGAACTCTAGCCCCTTCGCCGCGTGCAGCGTCATCAGCGTCACGCTGTCGCGCGCTGAGTCGATCTCGTCCACGTCGGCCACCAGCGCCACCTCTTCGAGGAACGTCGGCAGGCTCTCCTCCGGCGGCAGCCCGGCGTACACCCCGGTCACGGTGCGCATCTCCAGCACGTTCTCCCAGCGGCTATCCCCCTCTTCGGTGCCGTCGCGAATCGTCGTCTCGTACTCTGTCCGTTCGAGGATGAGATTGAGCAGGGACTGCACGTCCAGCGCGTGCTTGGCCGCGACCAGCTCGCTGACCAGGTGCTCGAACGACAGCAGCGCCGACTCCGCCCGCTTGTCGAACGGCGGCGGGATGGGCATGGGCGGCGGCGCCGCCGAGCGAGCCGCGCGGAGCAGCGTCAGCGCGGCATACGGCGTCATCTCCAGGCGTTCGGCCCAGGCCAGGAGTGACGCGACGGTCTTGTCGCCGATGCCGCGCGACGGCACGTTGATGACGCGGCGCAGGCTGATGGTGTCGCTGGGGTTGTGGGCCAGACGCAGATACGCCAGCACATCCTTCACTTCGCGCCGCTCATAGAAGCGCGTCGCCCCGACGAGCTTATAGGGAACGCTGCGGCGGACGAAGGCGTCTTCGAGAACGCGGGACTGGGCGTTGGTGCGGTACATGACCGCCATCTCGCCCAGGCGCGCCTGCTTGCGGGCGACGAGGCGCTGGATCTCGCCGACCACATAGTCGGCCTCCTCACCTTCGTTGTACGCCTCGTAGCGGGTGATCTGCACGCCCGTGTCATTCTCGGTCCACAGTTCCTTCGGGTGGCGCTGAATGTTGGCCTGGATGACGCCGTGGGCCGCGTCGAGGATCGTACCCGTTGAGCGATAGTTCTGCTCCAAGACGATGAGATGCGCCTCGGGGTAGTCCTCGCGCACGCGCATCACGTTGCGAAAGTCGGCGCCACGCCAACTGTAGATCGACTGATCTTCGTCGCCCACGAGGAAAATGTTGCCATCCGGGCCAGCAAGGAGCTTGACCAGGAGGTACTGGGCGCTGTTGGTGTCCTGGAACTCGTCCACCAGGATGTGGACGTATCGCTGACGGTAGCGCGCCAGCACCGCCGGATTCTGCTGGAACAGCAGCGCCGTTTTCATCAGTAGGTCGTCGAAGTCCACCGCGTTGGCGCTGGCGAGGGCTTCCTGATAGCGGGCGTAGACGCGGCGGATAACCTCCTCGCGGTGGCTGCGCGGCGTGAATCCCTCCGGTTCGATCAGATCGTTCTTGAGCGTCGAGATGGCGGCCAGCATCGCCCCCGGCCGGTAGAGCTTGTCGTTGAGGTTCAGGTCAATGATGGCCTGCTTCACCAGCGCCGTCTGGTCGTCGCTGTCGTAGATGACGAACGCCCGCTCCAGCCCGACGTACTGTCCGTCAATCCTCAGGATGCGGGCGCACACGGCGTGGAACGTGCCGATGGTCAGCTCGCCGAGGGCCTGAGCGCCGATGAGCGTCTCCAGGCGCTCCTTCATCTCCCGCGCCGCTTTGTTTGTGAACGTCACCGCCATGATGCGGCGCGGCGAGATTTCGCGCGCCGACACGAGGTGCGCGACGCGATAGGTCAGCACGCGAGTCTTGCCGCTGCCTGGGCCGGCCAACACCAGGGTTGCGCCGTCGCCGGCTTCGACAGCCTCACGCTGGCGCGGGTTGAGATGAGACAGATCCATATATGCTCCGAGGGGCAAAAGTCAGGGGGGATGCGCGGGCCGGCGTTACTGACGGCTCACGCTCAGTTCCGGATTCTGGAAGTTGTTGTCGAACGTCCACACCCAGCGCCAGCCCTGGGCGTCAAACTCAACCTGGCGCACCCACTCGTCCGGCCCAGCGGTGACGGTGTACCAGGCCCACGTCACCTCCTGGCCCGGCTTCACCGCCGGCTGTTGCGCCAGATCCACGCCGCCCCTGTCCGCGCCGTAGTAGCTCGCGTCCACCCAGCCCTTGAGGCGTTGGCCGGCATAGATGAGAAAGCGCGGCCGCCACGGCGGGTTCAGCGTTTGTTTCCCCTCGTTGGCAATCGCCAGCTTGAGTTGGAAGCGCCGCCCGCCCGCCCGGTTCTCCTGCTCGTTGTAGAGGTCGGACACCGCCAACGCCAGCGGCGGGCCGGCCTGGCTGGGCGCAGCCGTGGCGCTCGGCGTCGCCGTGGGTGTCTCGGTCGGCGTTGCCGTCGGCGTGTCGGCGGTTGGCGTCGCCGAGGGAGCGCCCGTCGGCGAGGCGGCCGCACTCACGACCACTCGCCCTGGCGTGGGCGTTTCCAGACGTGGCGCGGGCGCAACAACCGCTGCCACGGGGACGGTCGCCGTGGGTGTGGGCGGGCGCGGCGTCGGCGTGCCGATGCCCGCCGCGACGGCGGCGGGGAACCCGCTGGCCGCGCGCTGTTCGGCGACGCGCCGAGCCGAAGTCACGATCCACGCCGCCGTCAGCAAGAAGATCAGCAGGCCGACGCCAATGATCGCCGCGAGGACCTTCGGCATCTCGTCCGGGGTCCCCGAGCGACGCTCGACCCCGGCGCGCGGGCGGCGGGGCGGCGCGTAACCGCCGCTGGCCGGGGCCGCCGACATGGGCGCGGCGACGCGCGGCGCTCCCAGGCGGCTTCGGTCGTACTGGGCGCGGCGTTCGGGGTCACGCAGCACAGCGTAGGCGCTATTGATCGCCTGCATACGCGCGACGGCCTCGGGCGCGGGGTTGACATCGGGGTGATGCTGCCGCGCCAGCCGCCGGTACGCGCCGTCAATCTGCTCCTGGGTTGCCGTCGGGGCCACGTCCATGACGGCATAAAGGTCTTCGGTCATGCCTCTCATTCGCTCGCATAGAACATCTTTACAATTATAGGCCGCCTCAACAGCGCGGGCGAATTGCGCCGCCGCGACCCGACGTTGCCCGCGCCGCTGGGTCCGGGCTATAATAACGGGAATAGCCTGGGGCCGGCCCTGAATCCACAGCCGGCAGGCTGCCACAGCACATCAAACCCGACGAGGCCGCCATGAACCTGGATGAACTGATTCAAGTCGCGCGCGGCGAGCGCCCCGCGGAAATGGTCCTCCGCAACGCCCGCCTGGTGAACGTCTACTCCGGTGCCATCGAGGATACCGATGTCGCCGTCGCCGGTCGCCGCATCGCCGGCGTGGGGCCGGGCTACCACGCGCCCGTCGAGGTGGATCTGGCCGGCAAGTACCTGACCCCCGGCCTGATCGACTCCCACATGCACGTCGAAAGCTCGATGGTCACCGTCGCCGAGTTCGCCCGCGCCGTCGTTCCCCAGGGCGTCACCACCGTCGTCGTTGACCCCCACGAGCTGGCGAATGTCCTCGGCCTGGACGGCATCCGCTACATCCTCGACGCCAGCAAGTTCAACCCCCTGTCGGTCTACGTCATGGTGTCGTCGTGCGTCCCGGCGACTGACATGGAGACGTCCGGCGCCCGCCTGCGCAGCTACGACCTCTATCCGTTCCTCAAGGAAAAGTGGGTACTGGGGCTGGCCGAGGTCATGAACTACCCCGGCGTCATCCACCGCGACCCGGATATGCTGGAAAAGCTCACCATCTCCGCCGACAAGCGGGTGGACGGCCACGCGCCGGGCCTAATGGGCGCCGACCTGAACGCCTATATCGCCGCCGGCGTCCGCTCCGACCACGAGTGTACCACCGTCGAGGAGGCGCAGGTCAAGCTCAACCGGGGCATGCACATCATGATCCGCGAGGCGTCCAACGCCCGCAACCTGGAGCCGCTGCTGCCCCTGGTCACGCCGGCCAACGCGCGCCGCTGCATGTTCGCCACCGACGACCGCACCCCCGCCGACATCATGGACGAGGGCCACGTAAACTTCATGCTGCGCAAGGCCGTCAGCCTCGGCCTCGACCCGATCCTGGCGATCCAGATGGCGACCATCAACGTCGCCGAGTACTTCGGGCTGCGCGACTACGGTGGCCTGGCGCCGGGCCGCTGGGCCGACATGGTTGTGTTCGACGACTTGCAGGAGTTCCGCGCCCGCCAGGTCTATCGCGGCGGCGAGCTTGTCGCCGAGAACGGCCAACTCGTCGTGCCAACATCGTCTCGCTCCGTCCGCCTGCGCGGGACGGTCAACATTCACCAGGTGCGCGTCGAGGATTTCCAGATTCCGGCCCTGGGCGCGGCGGCGCGCGTCATCGGCCTCATCCCCGACCAGATCGTCACGCGCCACCTGGTCATGCCCGTTAAGACCGAGGATGGCTTGGCCGTCGCCGACGTGGCGCGCGACATGCTCAAGCTGGCCGTCGTGGAGCGCCACCACGCCTCCGGCAATGTCGGCCTCGGCTTCGTCCAGGGCTTCGGCCTGACGCGCGGCGCGCTGGCCTCCTCCGTCGCCCACGACTCCCACAACATCGTGGTCGTTGGGACGAACGACGCCGACATGATGGCGGCCACGCTCCAGGTGGCGCGGATGCAGGGCGGGCAGTGCGTCGTCGCCGACGGCGAGACCCTGGCGGCGTTGCCCCTGCCCATCGCCGGCCTCATGTCCGACCAGCCGATGGCCGTCGTGCGCGAGCAGCAGGATCGCCTCGACGCCGCCGCGCGGGGCCTGGGCGTCGCCCTCCACTCGCCGTTTATGGCGCTCAGTTTCCTGGCCCTGCCCGTCATCCCGGAGCTGAAGCTGACCGACCGCGGCCTCGTGGACGTGGTCGCATTCCAGCCGGTGGACCTGTTCGTGAACCCGTGAGAGGAGCATCTTATGATAGTTGCGACGCCGACGGAGCCAAAGCTCGTCACAGGCGAGGAGCTTTACGCGATGGGCGACATCGGCCCAGCGGAGCTGATTGATGGGAGGATCATCAAAAGGACTCCGGCCGACGCCTTGCATGGGAAAGTAGAACTGAAGCTCGCGTGTAAGTTGGACGACTTTGTCGAGGAGCGCGAACTTGGATGCGTGATGACCGGGGGAGTTGGTATCTACATCCGGCGCAACCCCGACCGCGTTCGCGCCGCGGACGTGGCGGTCTTCTCGAAGGAGCGCCTACCGGAGATGCCGGACACCTACATCGAGGCCGCGCCGGAGCTTGCCGTCGAGATCATGTCGCCGACGGACCTGTGGTCGAATGTGCGAACCAAGATTGACGACTACTTCTCCATCGGCGTCGAGCAGGTCTGGATTGTCGAGCCGGACACGCGCTCCGTCCTCGTTTTCCATTCCGCGACCGCCTTCGCCAAGCTCGGCATAGACGACACCCTGGTCGGCGACGGCGCTCTCGCCGGCTTCACCCTCCCCATCGCCACCCTGTTCCAGTAACCTATCCTCCTGTGCACGCAAAGGGCGGGGCCATCTGGCCTCGCCCTTTAATTCAGAACCGCTTGAGAAGCGAATCGTACTCAAGTGCGGCGCCGCGCCAGATTCGCCAGGCTATCCCACTGCTCGTCCGTCGTGCTCTCAAACCTCGCGTCCCAGGCTTGCTCGTCGGCGAGATCAGCCAGGATACGCGCCGCGATGGCATCCTGCACGTCGTCGGGCAGTTTCTCAACCTCGGCAATCGCCCGCTGAAGTAGCTCGGTCATTTCAACCTCCATGCCACCAGGGAATTCGGTCACATGGCAATTATACGCCGAGTAGTACGTTTGGGGGATGACCGGCGTCTAAATATAGGCCGAATGCCCTTTGACGTAGGCCGCGTCGCCTTCTAGAATAGATAGCTGGGGAACGACTGAGGTCGTGACTTACGTTTTGATATTGGATACGGATTATGAATAGCCGCTCATTGAGAGTTCTCGAATTCGATAAAGTCTTGAGCCACCTGGCCGAACACACGTCGTTCAGCGCCGGCCGCGAGCTGGCGCTGACCCTCGCGCCCAGCCCCGACTTCGACGAAGTCGCGCGGCGGCAAGAGGAGACGGCCGAGGCCAAGGAGTGGATCGCCCACAAGGGCGACGTCTCCCTCGGCGGGGCGCGCGACATCCGCGGCCACATCCGCCACGCCGTCATCGGCTCCACCCTCCAGCCGCCCGATCTGCTCGAAGTCGCCGACACGCTGCGCGCCGTGCGCGGCCTGCGCAAAGAGATGGCGCGCCTGGAGGATCGGCTGCCCCACATGGCTGCGCTGCTGAAGCGCATGTCCGAGCAGCCCGCGCTGCACCAGGCCATCGGCATGGCGATCAACGACAGCGCCGAGGTTGTGGACACCGCCAGCCCGGAGCTGGCGCGCATCCGCCGCGATCTGGCCGTCGCCCGCTCCCAGGTCATGGACCGCCTGCACCGCCTCCTCGGCTCCAGCGACGCCCGCAAGTACATGCAGGACGCCATCATCACCGAGCGCGACGGGCGCTACGTCATCCCCATCAAGGCCGACTTCAAAGGCCGCATCCCTGGCCTCGTCCACGATGTCTCGGCGTCGGGGCAGACGTTGTTCGTCGAGCCGCTGGCCGTCGTCGAGGCGGGCAACAAGGTGCGGCAGCTGGTGAGCGAAGAGGGACGCGAGATCGAGCGCATCCTGCGCGAGTTGACCGCCCTCGTCGCCCGCGACGCCGACGCGCTGAGGGAGACCGTGGCCGCGCTGGCGGAGTTGGACCTGGCCCTCGCTAAGGGCCGCTACAGCTTTACCCTGCGCGCCGTGTCGCCGGAGCTGATGCGCGCCCGCACCCGCAGCTTCGAGGAGCGGCGCAAGGCGGCGCGCAAGAACGGCGATGCGCCGGCCGAGGAGCGTTATCCCGTCGTCAACGGCCCGCGCTTCAAGTACATGCGCGCCCGCCACCCGCTGCTGAACCCGGCGACGGTCGTCCCGATTGACGTGTATGTCGGCGACGATTTCCGCATTCTGGTCATCACCGGGCCGAACACCGGCGGCAAGACCGTGGCGCTGAAGACAGTCGGCCTGCTGACGCTCATGGCCCAGGCGGGGTTGCAGATACCGGCCGCCGACGGCTCGGCGATGACGCCGTTCAGCGGGGTCTACGCCGACATCGGCGACGAGCAGAGCATCGAGCAGAGCCTCTCGACGTTCTCCGGCCACATGAGCAACATCGTCGAGATCCTACGCCAGGTAGACAACCGCTCCCTCGTCTTGCTCGACGAGCTGGGCGCTGGCACTGACCCGGTCGAAGGCTCCGCCCTGGCGCGGGCCATCCTGGAAACGTTCCTGGAGCGCAAGATCACCGTCGTCGGCACGACGCACTACTCCGAGTTGAAAGCGTTCGCCTACGGCACGCCCGGCGTCGTCAACGCTTCGGTCGAGTTCGATGTGGACACCCTCTCGCCGACCTACGAGCTGACCATCGGGTTGCCGGGCCGCTCCAATGCCTTCGCCATCGCCCAGCGCCTCGGCCTGTCGAGCGCCGTCCTCCAGCGCGCCCGGCAGTGGCTCTCCGACGCCGACGTGGCGATGGAGGACATGCTCGGCGACATCAAGGACGCGCGCGAGGCGACATTCGCGGCCCGCGCCGAGGCCGAGCGGCGGCAGAAGGAGATGAGCGACGCCGAGGCCGCGCTCAAGGAGCGCCTGGCGGAGGCCGAGCGGGAGCGGGTCGCCATCCTCAACAGGGCGCGCGAGGAAGCGGAGCTTGAGCTGAAGCTGGTGCGCGAGGAGCTGAAGGACCTGCGCACCGAGCTGCGCCGCGCCCGCCGCGACGTCGCCGCGCCCACCGAGATCAACACCTTAATGGAGCGCATCGAACGGCTGGCCGACGACGTCGCGCCCGAGGCCATGCCGCCCGCGCCGGCGGCCCCCGGCGTCGCGGACCTGGCGCCGGGCAGCCCGGTGCGCGTGGCGACGCTCGGCGCGATTGGCGAGGTCATCAGCATCAACGGCGCGAGCGCCGAGGTGCAGGTGGGCGCGTTGCGCGTGAAAGTCCCCGTGACGAGCCTGGAGCCGCTGGCCGCCCCCGCCCGGCGCGCTCCCTTGCCCCAGGACATCCACGTCACCACCATTGCCCCGGCGGCCGACGTCAAGATGGAGCTGGACCTGCGCGGCGAGCGGGCCGAAGAAGCCTTGCGCCTCATCGAGGACTATTTAGACGACGCCTACCTGGCCGGCCTTCACAAGGTGCGCATCATCCACGGCAAAGGCACGGGCGCGCTCCGCAAAGCGTCGCGGGAGCTGCTGGCGAGCCACCCCCTCGTCGCTTCGTTCCGCGCCGGTGACCGCTACGAGGGTGACGAGGGCGTGACGGTCGTCGAGATGGTGCGGGGCTAATCGCGCTCTCATATTCTCCTGAGTCAAGTGTGCTATAATTTCGCGGCGTGTCCGTATCGGGCACGCCGCTGCTGATGTGTGACGCGCCCGATGGCAGGGCTGTGATGGCGACCGCGTCTTGTGTAGTAACGACTTCAGTCGTTTCCCAGGCCGCGGAAACGACTGATGAACCTTACCGAATTGTCGCCGCAATTACGCTGGCGCTGGAGAGCCATCTCCAGCGCCTCCCACGGGCCGTGGAGTTGGCACTCCACGGC
>JAXLWJ010000016.1:0-102423 GCA_046328535.1 Anaerolineae bacterium | reverse complement strand
GGAGCGGGGAGGACAAACAAGCGGGCAGCGTCGCCGCGCCATCGTCCCCCTGGCACTTACCGTCTCGGTCCAGACCGGATCCAAGCGATGCCGAAGGGAAACCACAAGCAGATAAGAGCAATATCAGGGCCCTATGTCACCGCCAGATCGGTCGGTGCGCGGGCCTCACAGGGAAATTCTAGTCTCCACCCAGTGTGACTCGCAAATCTCGCAGATATTACGAGTCTGGCGGTCCAATTAAGGCCGGTTCATGTGCCAGATGAGGCGTAGACCGGTGAGCGTCAGGTTCGGGTCTACCAGGTCCAGCACGTTGCTCTCGGCGGCGACCAGGGGCGCGCGGTCGCCCGTCCCGATGACGTGGACGTTCTCTCCCAACTCGGCGCGAATGCGGGCGACCATGCCTTCCACCAGCCCGACGTAGCCATACACCAGCCCCGACTGGATCGAATGAACGGTGTTGCGGCCGACCGGCGACGGCGGCGGCGATAGCTCGACGAGCAAGAGCTGCGACGTCTGGCGGAACAGGGCCTCGGCGGCGATCTCGATGCCGGGGGCGATGGCCGCGCCCACGTACTCCCCGGCCGCGTTGATGGCGTCGAATGTCGTCGCCGTGGCGAAGTCTACGACGATGGCCGGCGTCCCGTAGAGCCGGATGGCGGCCAGGGCGTTAGCGACGCGGTCGGGGCCAAGCTCGCGGGGGTTGTCAATGCGGACGCGGACGCCGGTGCGCGTGCCGGGGCCGACGACGACGGGCTTGCAGCCGAGGGTCTCGGCGATAGTTTGGAATGTGCCGGTCAGCGGCGGGACAACCGAGCCGATGACGACGCCGTCCACGTCCTTGAGGGAGACCTCGCGGACGTGGAGCAGGTTGTCGAGGAGGACGTAGTACTCGTCGGGCGTGCGCTCGGCGCGCGAGGCGACGGTCCAGTGGCCGACGAGGCGCTCGCCGTCGAAGAGGCCGATGACGATGTGGACGTTGGCGATGTCAAGCGCGAGGAGCATCGTATTGAACTTGTGCTTCGGCTTCTACGTCATCACGAAAGTATTCGCTGAGCCATCCACGCGTATTCAAGTCGACCTTTCTCCCAAGTAAACTCGAAAGCTCGTCCTCCATCTCAAAGAACGCAAGCCCAGGCGTGTGTCCCGGTTCGAACTCTACCAGCACGTCTACATCGCTCTCTGGCGTGAAGTCGTCACGAAGCACCGAGCCGAAGAGTGCGAGTTTCCGTATGTGGTGGCGCTGGCAGAATGCCGCCAGCCGAGCCTTGTCGAGATCAACGCTCGCCATAGCGGATCTCCTCCAGGCTCCGGCCTTCGCCGCGGCGAAGCTGCTCGCGCCCTTCCTCGACGAGCGCCGCCTCGTCTGGCGTTAGCGGTTCATCATCCTCCTGCGCATCGTGCAGCATTTGGACGAAGGGGTCGTTCCCAAGAGCTGTGAGCGCCTCAAGCCCCCGTTGGGCCGTTCCCATCTCACTTTCCGGTAGCTGGTCCACAAGACGATGCAATTGCTCTCGGTTGGCTATCATGGGCATCTGCTCCTCTTCCTTCACTGCTCAGAGCCAGTACCCTCTTGCTCGCCGTTGCCCTTGCTCATGCGGTTCAGCAGGTATGCGCCGGCGGCGACACCGGCCAGGCCGACGCCGGCGTACATCGCCGCCCGCTTCCAGTAGCCGTCGTCCTCCGGCTCGCCCGGCACATATGTCTTGAACATCTGGCCCCACTTCGTCTTGTAGGCGTCCTGGACGCGGTCGTGGCCGACGCGCGGGTACCAGTAGGCGTCGTGGTAGGCGCGGGAGGCGACGTAGGACCACGGCACGACCGGGCTTTGCAGCAGCGGCTTCTCTAGCGGCTTTAGCGGGCCGTGGTAGATGAGCTTCTGCCCCTTGCTGGCGAAGGTGTCCTCCTGGATGAAGCCCCACTGCTCGTCCAGCACATCCGTGTCGCCGACGATCTCGATCTGGCGCGGGTCGCCCACGCCCAGGCCGCGCTCGTGGGCCAGGCGGATGAACTTCAGGTCGAGCGGGTCGAAGCCCTGCATGCGGGCCGACACGGCATCAATGGCGACCTGGTCGGCCGACGCCAGGATGATGTCCTTCTCGTGCCAGCGCATGGCGCGTGGCCCCGGCCCGTCGCCCGCGAACGTCCCGTCCATCACGGCGAACAGCCCGCTGTGGATTTCCTGCTGGATCGCCAACAGGTCTACCACGGTCTCGTGGATGACGGCGTGGGTCCAGTGGCGCTTCTCGTTCAGCAGGCCGCCGAAGGCATTCTTCATCGCGCCGGTGATCGTCGTGAAGACGTGGGTCTTGACGGTGGGCAGCTGGATGATGTTGCGGCCGAGGAACGGCTTGGGGATGAGGATGCCCTCCGGGAATATCTTATCCAGGACGAGCATCTCGGTCTTCGGCTCGTAGCGCACCCACTCGACCTCCGGCTCGTAGAGGTGGACGTTCTCGATGCCGTACTTGTCCACGACCGCTTTGTGGCCGTTGTTGCGCTCGCCGACGTAAGCGTCCACGACGACGGTCTTGTTGTGGGCGGCCATCAGGCTCTCGCGGCTGTAGCCGTCTTCGAGCAGGGTGCGGACGACGCCCTCCACCTGCCACGGGGCGCTGGAGCAGGCCGGGTACCACGTCTGCCACGAGATGTTGATCTTGAGGAACGTGTCGCGGTCTTTGGGCAGCGCCGCCTCGTAGCCCGCCAGGCGCATCAGCCGCCCATAATCGTCGAGCACCGTCTCGGGTCGCGTACGCAGCACGGCGACCTTGCCGCGGCCGGGGAAATTCGCTGAGTCAATCATTCGCTCAAACTCCTATCAACACGAGAGTGCCACAGAGTCACAGAGGTCACAGAGAAAATAGTATACTTGAACCCTCTGTGTCCTCTGTGCCTCTGTGGCGAATTGTTGCTTCGGTCGTTCGGCGGCCTGGGAAACGACTAGAAGTCGTTACTACATCTCTGCCGCTGTCAAGGGCCTGCTTTAGCCGCGCTCTTCGGCCAGCTCCTTCTTGCGCGCCTCGACGATCTGCGACGTCAGGTGCTGCGGCACTTCCTCGTAGCGCACGAACTCCATCGTGTAGATGCCGCGGCCCTGGGTCATCGAGCGCAGGTCGGTCGCGTAGCGCATCATCTCGGCGAGAGGCACCTCGGCCTCGATGACCGCCTTGTTGCTCTGCTGGTCAATGCCCAGCACGCGCCCGCGCCGCTGGTTCATGTCGCCCATGATGTCGCCGGCGTACTGCTGCGGGACGGTAATCACGACGTGCATGATCGGTTCGAGAAGCACGGGGCCGGCCTTCGGCAAGCCTTCCTTGAACGCGATGTGGGCGGCCAGCTTGAAGGCCATTTCAGACGAGTCGACCGGGTGCGACGAGCCGTAGTACAGCGCAGCGCGGAAGTCCACCGTGGGATAGCCGGCCACGACGCCCTGGTCCACGACCTCGCGCAGGCCCTTCTCGACGGCCGGGATGAACTGGCGCGGCACCGAGCCGCCCACGACCTCATCGCCGAACTCGAAACCGGCCCCGCGTTCCAGCGGCTCGAAGCGGATGTAGACGTCGCCGAACTGGCCGCGACCGCCCGACTGCTTCTTGTGCCGCCCCTGCTGCTCCACCTTGCGGGTGATCGTCTCGCGGTAGGGGACCTTCGGCACACTGCTATCCACATTGACGCCGAACTTCTGCTGGAGCTTCCGCATGGCGACGTCAATGTGCGACTCGCCCATGCCCTCCATGATCGTCTCGCCCGTTTCCACCTCGCGCCGCACGCGCAGTGTCGGGTCTTCTTCCACCAGGCGCTGGATCGCCCCGCCCATCTTGTCCAGGTCGGTCTTGGTGCGCGGCGAGAGGGCCGCCATGTAGACGGGGTTGGGGTAGGTGATGGCAGGCAGGATGAGGGCGTGGGCGCGGTCGCTGCTCAGGGTATCGCCGGTGTTGGTGTGGTCGAGCTTCATCGCCACGCCGATATCACCGGCGATCACCTTGTCTACGGAGATCTGCTCCTTGCCACGGCGGTCCTGGAGCTGGCCCAGGCGCTCCTCGGTCTCGGAGCGCGCGTTCCACACGCGGCTGTCCGACGAGATCGTGCCGGAGAAGACGCGGAAGTAGGACAGCTTGCCGTAGGGGTCGGCGACGCTCTTGAACACCTGCGCGGCGAGCGGCCCGGCCGGGTCGGCCTTCAGGGTGACGCTGTCGCCGTTGTTCGGCTTGGCCGCGACGCGCTCGATGGCTTCCTCCGGCGAGGGGAGGTAGGTGATGATGGCGTCCATGAGCGCCTGAACGCCGCGCATCGCTGTCCCGGCGACGACGAACACGGGCACCACCTTGCCGGCCTTGACGGCGAGATGGAGGCCGCGATGAACTTCGTCCTCGGTCAGCGTCTCGCCGTCGAGGAACTTCATCAGATACTCGTCGTCGCCCTCGGCGGCGGCCTCCACGAGCGTCTCGTACGCCTGATCACACTGGGCCTTCATGCTCGCCGGGACTTCGCCAGGCTGCGCCTTGTCGCCCACAATCGCGTGGCCGTTGGAGACGTCTACGACGCCGTTGAAGTCATGCTGGGCGCCGATGGGGATTTGGATCACGGCGAAGTTGGCGTTGAACGCTTCCCGCAACGCAGCCAGCGCCTGCTCGAAACGCGCATTCTCGCGGTCCATCTTGGCGATGACGATGCCGCGCGGCAGCTTTTCCTCGTCCAGGTAGCCCCACGACAGCTCCGTGCCGACCTCGACCCCGGAGGATGCGTCCACCAGGATCAGGGCGGCGTCGGCGGCGCGAATAGCGCCTTTCACCTCGCCCACGAAGTCGGTGTAGCCGGGCGCGTCAATGACATTGATCTTGTGGCCGTTCCACTCGACCGGCACAATTGCCGAGCTAATCGAAATATGTCGCCGAACTTCCTCTGGCTCGAAGTCGGATACGGTCGTCCCCTCTTCGACTTTGCCCAGGCGGGTGGAGCCGCCGGACGCATAGAGCATCGCTTCGGCTAGCGACGTCTTGCCAGAGCCGCCGTGTCCTAGCAGGACAACATTGCGGATGTTTGCGGTCTTATACTCCTTCATCCAATCCTCCTCGAAGGATAAACCATGAGTTGACGAATTATAGCACAAACCGGCCTGACGAAGGAGTCGCAACGGGAATTTGTAGGGCTGCGTCAAAGTCGCACGACGCGGAGACCCTCACCCCCCTGCCAGACACGGTTGAAAGTCAACTTTTCCTGAGAGCACCACGATGATACACTATGGCTCAAGGAGAGGGTTCAAGCAGAACGGACGACGACACACACGGGAGTTCAAGCTCCAGATCTGCCGCCAGATCGCCACAGGCGAGAAGCGACCAGCACAAGCTTGCCGAGAGCACCAACTCGCCAATACCTGCTCGCCCGCTGGCGAGCCGTTGAGTGTACTGAGCGCGGCGAGGCGGCGTTTGCGCCGAAAGTGCCTAACGAGGCGGAAGCGCTGCAAGCACGGATCGCCGAGCTGAGCAGTTCTGCGGTCAATTGGCCTTGAGAACAAGCTCCTAAAAAGGCGTTGCAGCGCTCAAAGTTGAGAGCGCCACCGCATGATCCACCAAGTTCTGGTCGAGCAGCCGACGCTGGCTGTGAACGCCTGTGTGACGTGTTCGGCGCCAACCGCGCCTGGTACTACGAGCGCTCGCGGCACCAGAGCAAGCCGAGGCGGATGTCCTCTGCGCGATCTCATCGAGGACATCGTGTTGGCCTTCCCGTAGCTACGGCTACCGTCGGGTCACGGCCGAACTCAAGCGCCAAGGGCACGTCGTCAACTACAAAGCGCGTGTTGCGCGTCATGCGGCAAGAGGCTCTCCTCTGTCGCTCAGCGCCACTTCGTCGTGACGACCAACTCCCAGCACGCTCACCCGACCTATCCGAACCTGCTGGGCGACGCTGACCGCTGAACCAGGCGTTTGTCGCCGATATCACCTGGCATTCACCAAGCCGCAGCAGTTCGTGTACCTGGCGGCCATCCTCGGATGCCTACCGCGCTATTGCGTCGGTTGGCATCTCGACGACCATCGATACCTGCTCGACCTCCACGCTCTTGAGATGGCGGCACGGCGTCTGGTCGCCCCGGCTGATCCATCACCTGATCGCGGAGTGCAGTACGCCTCGACGCCCTACATCGAGCGCTTGACGCACGCCAAGGCGCGCATCAGCATGTCGGCGAAAGGCAATCCGCATGACAACGCCAAGGCCGAGAGCTTCTTCAAGACCTCATGCCGAGGAGGTCTATCTCAACGACTACCGCACGGCGCGCGACGCCGAAGCGAACATCGGGCGGTTCATCGAGGATGTCTACAACACCAAGCGTTTGCACTCCAGCTTAGGCTACCAACCACCTGCCGAGTTCGAGATGGCTCGGCGCTGTCTAGGAGGCGTTGACTTTGACCCGTGTCTGGTAAAATGAGCCACCCAACCCTCACTGCCCCCTCTCCCAGAACGGGAGAGGGGGAGACGAGGCTCTGCCTCTTCCCACAAGGGGAGAAGGGGACGGGGATGAGGGGAGGACGCCCGCACTTTGACGCAGCCCTAAGGGACATGAGCGGGTTTTGGGTCCGGAGTGGTGCAGGATGCTATAATACAGGGGAGTCACGCGCCCCTGGCCCTGCTCTTGCAGTCTCGTCACACTTGCGGGGCGGGGGTGTGTCCGCACCGAGCAATGGCGCAGGTGACGCTATCATGCTTGAGATATCCCAAATCGCTCCCGCTGAGCTTCAGCAGGAGACAGGCGAACAACTTCTAACGCGCGTCGCCGAGGCGATGGCGATCGTCGCCGACTTGAGCCGCGCCGACGCGCTCCTCTACCGACTGGAAGGCGGCCAGCGCGCCCGAATCGTGGCGCAGGCGCGCGCTAACTCCGTGCCGCCCATCTGGCCGGAGAGCATCGTTGGCTCCGTGGCCTACCTGGCCGAGGATGATGCGCTCTCCCAGGCGGCTCACCGGCGGCGCGCGGCCACGACGTCGGCCAACCACTCCCACGCCAACATCGTCCGCATCGTCTACCCGGTCCTTGGCGCGTTCGGGGAGCCGGTGGGGCTGCTGGCATTCGACCGCACCCTGATCCAGGACGAGCGCCAGCGCCACCGCCAGCCCACCTTCCGCGAGGCCATCCTGGAGCTTCAGCGCATGGCGGCGCGGGGCGAGCTGTATGGCGCGGACAAACTGTCGCCGTTCAGCGAGCATGATGGCATCCTGGTGGTGGACCGCGATCTGCGTATTCAATACGCGAGCGGTCTGGCGACCAGCATCTACAACCGCGCCGGGTTCATGCGCCAGTTGGATGACATCTCGCTCCACGAGATTCCGTACCGCGATGCGGCCCTGGCGGCCCACGCGCTGACCGAGCTGACATGCACGGAGGAGGAGGAGCAGCGGCCAGAGGGCCATTTCTGGGTCAAGAAGGCGATCCCGCTCATCGGCTACCGCGAGCCGCGCAACAACTGGCGGCGCTGGACGCAGATCCCCCAGGGCGCGCGCGGGCCGGTGGGTGTCATCATCGCCATCCACGACGCGACGGAGGAGCAGCGGCGGGCGCGCGAGCTGAAGCTCAAGACCGAGATGTTGCTCGAGCTGCAACACCGCGTGCGCAATAGCCTGCAAACCATTATCGCCCTGCTGCGAATGCAGGCGCGCCGCGCCGAGAGCGCCGAGACGCGCATGGCGCTGGAAGAGTCGATTAGCCGCATCCTGAGCGTGTCGGCGGTCCACGAGTTCCTGTTCGACCCCAACGAGCGGCGGGTCAATCTGCGGGCGCTGTCCGAGCGCCTGGTGACCCTGCTCAAGCCCCTCGTGCCGCCGCCGCTGGTCGTAGAGTTTCACGTCGAGGGGAGCGACGTGTTCATCCCCGGCGAGCGCGCCACCCCCGCCGCCCTGGTCATCTCCGAGCTTGTGCTCAACGCTGTCGAGCACGCTTTCGAGGGGCAGCCGCGCGGCAACGTGTGGGTGAAGATCGGCCAGCGCGGCAACACCGTCGAGCTAGAGGTGCGGGATGACGGCCAGGGTGCGCCACAAGGATTCTCGCCCGACATGGGTCTGGCCCTGGTCAACACCCTGACCCGCGAGGGGCTTCAGGGTGAGTTTGATATTAGCAACAACTCTGGATGGCGGCCAGTGGCGCAGGTGCGGTTTCAGGCGAAACCGGTGCGCCGCAGCGGCGCCGCCGTTTAAGGATGAGGAGGTCACGTGGAACGCCGTCGAGTCATTATCGCCGATGACGAAATTCTAACCCTACAAGACCTGAAAGAGACCCTGGATGGTCTCGGCTATCTCGTGGTCGGCACGGCCGGCGACGGCCGCAGCGCGGTCAATCTGGCGCGGCAGCTCCGCCCCGATGCCGTCGTGATGGATATCAAGATGCCAGACATGGACGGCATCGAGGCGGCGAAGGTGCTGACGGAGGAGCGGGTCGCGCCGGTGATTCTTGTCACCGCCTACAGCGAGAAGGCGCTGATCCAGCGCGCCCAGGAGGCCGGCGTCGTCGCCTACATCACCAAACCCTTCCGCCCCAACGACCTGGCCCCGGCCATCGAGGTGGGCGTCGCGCGGTTCCAGGAGTTTGAGACGTTGCGGGAAGAGAACCGCAGCATGAAGGAGACGCTGGAGACGCGCAAGCTCGTGGATCGGGCGAAGGGTATCCTCATGACGAGCCAGGGCTTGAATGAGGCCGACGCCTTCCGCAAGATTCAGAAGATGAGCATGGACACGCGGCGGCCGATGAAGGACATCGCCCAGGCCATCATCATCACCCACGAGGCCGACATTACCACGAAGAAGTAGCCCTGCGGTCATTGCGAGACCCCAATGCCGTGTGGCGGCATGCGCCGACACAAGAAACGTCGGCTGTCGCCCTGAGCAGCGCGAAGGGCCTCCCGGAGCGCGGGGATGCTTCGTTGCACTCAGCATGACAGCAGGGCGTGAAGTTTCTGAGCAGGAGGGCTATCGCCCGACGAAGCAATCTCCCGCCCTTGCAACAGGCAGCCTGAGCAGCTATGGCGTGGCTATCACCGGCCGGGAGGTTGCTGCGCTCCGCTCGCAACGACACTTTATTTGACAACGCAGCATGGCTGTGCTATAGTTATCGCGGTTCCGCTTAGGACAGCAGGCGCCGAATGGCTTAATATCCTGCCGAGGCGACGACCGCAGCGTTTCTCCCTGACCCAGGAAGACTTTCGCCTGCATGTCGCCCGGCATGCAGGCTTTTTTGTTGTCTGGCCCCTGGCCTCAAGCCACCCAATCCTCTATGTTTGCACTTTGTGTTTGGTGGGGAGGCTTGGAGGGCGCAGCCCTCCAAACTACCCCCTTTCCCCTTCTTCAGTGGGGACGGCGCAGCAAAGTGCAAAGATAGAGCCAATCCTTAGTCGAGGAGGTGAGAGCCTTGCCAAAGTCACGAGATCAGAAGCAAGCCGAGCTTGACGCTCTGACGGACGAGCTGCGCAACAGCCAGGTCGTGATCCTGTCGGATTACCGCGGCCTGCCCGTTGCCGACGTCAACAAGCTGCGCGGCCAGCTGCGCGACAAGGGCGCAAACTTCATCGTCGCCAAGAACACGCTGATGTCCATCGCGTTGCGGCAGACCAATAGCGCCGCGCCAGAAGACCTGCTCTCCGGCCCAACTGCGCTGACGTTCGTCCGCGATGACATCCCTGGCACGATCAAGGTGCTGAACCAGTTTGTGCGGGACAGCAAGATCATGACCGTGAAGGGCGCTATCCTGGGCCAGAGCGTGTTCAAGGGCGACCAGGTGGATCAGTTGGTGACCATGCCAACACTGCCTGAGAGCCGCGCCCGCATCGTCGGCGCGATTGTCGGGCCGATGTCCGGCCTGGTGACCGTCATCAACGGACCGATGCAGCAGTTGGTGACCATCCTGGACGCCACCCGCCGCGACCTTGTGTCCATCATCCAGCAGCGCGCCGACCAGTTGGGCGCGCCCGAAGCGAGCAGTTGACCCATCTATCTCTGTCGCTCTGAGCGGCGCGAACGCTCTCCCGAACGGTCGGGATGCTTCGCTGCACTCAGCATGACAATGACGAATCTACGTATCTACAGACGGCCTACGCCGTCATCAGAAGGAGCAATCACTCATGGCTACCGAGCGCGTGTCCCAGATTATCGAGCTACTGAACGGCCTCACCCTCGCCGAGGCCGCTGACCTGTCCAAGCAGCTCCAGGAGCTGTGGGGTGTGTCCGCCGCCGCCCCGATGGCGATGGCGATGCCCATGGGCGGCGCCCCGGCCGCTGCGCCGGCCGCCGAAGCCCCGGCCCCCGTCGAGGAGAAGACCGAGTTCGACGTCGTCCTCAAGGACGTCGGCGCCCAGAAGCTCCAGGTCATCAAGGTCGTGCGCGAGCTGACCGGCCTCGGCCTCAAGGAGTCGAAGGACGCCGTCGAGGGCGCGCCCACCACGCTGAAGACCGGCGTCAGCAAGGAAGAGGCCGACCAGGCTAAGGCCAAGCTGGTCGAAGTCGGCGCGACCGTAGACATCAAGTAAGCCCGTTCACTTCACGAACACTCTCTGCGCCGGATGGGTACATGCGCCCATCCGGCGCTGGTTTTGTCTCCGCCCCTGGTGCATTGTAACCCGATTTCGACTAGACTTTGGGGAGGCCGGGGGCTGGACGGCGGCCCAGATACCGCCCTACGCTCCTCACAACATAAACTATGGCGTCATTGCAAGGCGGGCCTTGCCGCCGAAGCAATCTCGCGCGAGGTGAAACTCACGCCCGTGCTGCACAGACTGCCTTTCGCAAGGGCGAGAGATTGCTTCGCATTCGCCCCTCTGAAAATAAGCCTGGGCTGTCATGCCGAGAACCCTATGCCCGTAGCGGCATGCGCCAGCGCGAGAACATTGCCAAGCCGTCGTTGCGAGCGACAGCGAAGCAATCCCCCGCCGTGGCAAAGGGCAAGGCTATGCGGCGAAAGTGCGTCCTGTCGCCCAGCGGGAGGCTGCTTCGTCGTCCTATCGTCCTCCTCGCAGCGACGCCGTCTGTGTTCTGAGCAGGCACGAGGCATCGGGCCGCAAGCCATCAGCTTCAGCGCCAGATGGGGGATAAGCGATAGTCCGCCTTGCGGGGACTCGCTCCCGCTAGGCGGGTCGACTATCCGCTTGAATATGCACCGCTGCGCCCATCCGTTGACAGCGGGCCGTCGCAGTCCAGACCCCTCCTTCGTCGGGGTGACATTCGGAAGTTTCTTCCGTCGGCGCATGCCGTCACGGGCATAGGGGTCTCGCAATGACGGCCCAACGAGCGGGGTGTGCGATGACAACGTCGGTCAGCTATAGCGGTCTTCTGCGCAGGAACACAGCGTTCCGGCGCCTGTGGTACGGCCAGATTGTGAGCGAGCTGGGCGACTGGTTCGACAGCATCGCCCTCTTCAGCCTCCTACTCCGCCTCACCGGCTCGGCGCAGGCCGTGGCGATTGTTCTGGTGTGCCAGGGTGTGCCGCAGACCCTCATCGGCCCGTTCGCCGGCGTCGTCGTAGATCGCCTGCCGCGCAAGACGGTCATGGTCGCCGCAGACTTCCTGCGCATCCCCATCGTCCTCCTGCTGCTCCTCGTGCGCTCGCCCGACATGGTCTGGCTGGCCTACGTCGCCGTCTTCCTGAAATTCAGCGTGACCTCCTTCTTCGAGCCGGCCCGCAGCGCCTTCGTGCCGTCCGTCGTCAGCGAGGATGAGCTGGTCATCGCCAACACGCTATCCGGCAGCACGTGGTCCGTGATGCTGGCGCTCGGCGCGGCGCTAGGCGGCATCGTGGCCGGGCTGCTCGGCAGCGACGCCTCGTTCATCCTGGATGCTCTGTCGTTCCTCGGCTCGGCCCTGATCATCATGTCCATCCACGCCCATGAGAGCCACACGTCGCTCGTGCGCACGACATCGGGCTGGCAGGAGTTCCGCGAAGGCGTGCGCTTCCTGGCCGACCACCACCGCGCGGCCGTCTACACCTTCAGCAAGGCCATCTGGGGCATGACGAGCGGCATCGCCCTGGTGTGTACCCTGATGGGCAACGAGGTCTTTCCGATTGGCGTCGGCGGCGCGATTACGATTGGCCTGATGTACGGGGTGCGCGGCGTGGGCGCCGCCATCGGCCCGGTGATCGCGGAGCGGCTGGGCGGGTCGTCCTGGCGCTACCTGCGGCGCAGCCTCGGCCCGGCGTGCCTGGTCGGCGCGGCCGGTTACTTCTCGGCGTCCTTCGCCCCGATTCTGCCGCTGGCGCTGCTCGGCATCGGGTTCGGCGCGATGGGCAGCAGCACGCAGTGGGTGTTCAGCACGACCCTGGTCCAGTACAACGTTCCGAACCGCCTGCTGGGGCGCATCTTCTCCATTGAGAATGCCAGCTTTACCCTCAGCTTCGCCATGTCGAGCTTCCTCGTCGGTTACGCCCATGACCAGGGCTGGGCGCCCCGCAGCCTGATGATGGCGCTGGCCGGCGTCGGCGCTCTGGTCGGCCTACTGTTCATGGCGCTCCTGCGGACGCCGGATGACGCCGAGATGGCTGCCAACAGCATGTCGGGCGTCACAGAATCCCCCTGAGTCCCAAGAGGATAGAAACGCAAAGGCGCAAAGGCGCACAGGATGAAAGAGGCTGGAACTTTCGCGCCGCGTCCCTCGTCTCCGGGATAGCAAGACGTATCCACGGCACAGACCAGGAGGGACCCCATGCGCGCGACACGACTCATCCCATTCGTGCTTGTCATCATGCTGGTGGGCGTGGCCCTGGGAGGCTGCGCTCGCCAGTCGAGCAGCAGCTACCCCACATCCAACGTCGCCCAGAGCATACCGGCCGCAGCGCCCGTCGCGCCCATGCCGCCGTCCACCGCGCGCGACGCCGCCGGGAAAGCCGCCGGCGCGCCGGTCAGTGGCGGGGCGGCCGCGCCCGCGCCGGAGAGCAGTGACGCCATTCCCACCGCCGCCGATAGCCGCCTCATCGTGCGCAACGGCGACCTGAGCATCGTCGTCAGCGACGCCGAGCAGGCGCGCGGCCGCATCCAGCGCATCGTCGAGGGCGCGGGCGGCTACGTGACCAACGCCAATCTCTACCGCGAGAACGAGGTGCTGCGCGGGACGGTCACCGTGCGCGTGCCGGCCGACAAGTTCGATGGCGTGTTGGCCGACATCAAAGGCGTGGGCAGCCGCAGCGAGAACGAGCGCATCTCCAGCAGCGATGTCACCGAGGAGTACACCGACCTCAACGCGCGGCTGCGTAACCTCGAAGCGACGGAGCGGGAGCTGCTGGCGCTGCTGACGACGACGCGCGAGAAATCGGGCCGCGCCGACGATGTCCTGGCGGTGTACCGCGAGCTGACGGGCATCCGCGCGGACATCGAGCGCATCAAGGGCCGCATCGCCTACCTGGACAAGTCCACGGCGATGGCGACGCTGGCCGTCACCCTGCTGCCCAGCCCGGTCAGCCGGCCGATCGTGGACGATGCGTGGGCGCCGCTCCAGACGGCGCGCGATGCCTTCCGCGCGATGCTGCTGATGCTCCAGGGTCTCGTCAACGCGGGCATCTGGGTGGCGATCATGGGCGTGCCGGTGTTGGTGATGGTGGGTGTGCCGCTCGCCGTCCTGGTGTGGGTCATCCGCCGCTGGCGCCGCCGCCCGACGACTCCCGCGCCGCCGCCTGCGGTAGCTCCGTAGTTTAGCGTGGAGACCCCCTGCTGGCGGTGGAGTGTCACCTCCACCGCCCTTCGGAGGCGCTGGAGGTGGCTCTCCAGCGCCAGCGCGATAGCTCCTCCACGCTGAACTGCGGAGCTACCCCGCCAGCGGCCACGATATCATAGCCTGGAACGTACACGGACGATGGGTCTGTGGGCTACGACAGTCACGAGAAGGCCGCTTCCTACTTCGGGAGCGTCCTTTTTGGTTGGAGCCAAAGAGAAAGGAAACGCAAAGGCGCAGAGACGCAAAGGAAGACTGAGCTTAACTCTTCTCTTCTTTGCGCCTTTGCGTTTCTATATCTCTAGGGGGTGTTAGCGGGCGGGGAGGTAGGGGAGGGTGGACAGGCTGGCAGAGATGGGCGACAGAACGAGCTGCGGGAAGAACCCGGCCAACAGAGCGACGACGGCCAGGGCCAGGATGAGGACCGTGAGGGCCGGTGACACGCGCCCCGGCGGGAGGTCGGTGTCGGGCCGCACCAGGTTGGCGATCAGGCGCACCATGCTCAACCCCATGAACGCGGCGCCGGGGACGAGGAGGAAGCCCAGTTCGGGCGCGGCGGCGAACGCGGCGCGGAACGTCAGCCACGTGCCTGGGAAGCCGATGACGAACGGCACACCGGCGAGGATCGCCCCGGCCAGCCCGAGCGCCCAGCCTGCGACCGGTCGCGCCAGCGCCAGCCCGCGCAGATCTTCCCACTTCAGCACGGTGCGCGGGACGGCGCGAAACGTCGCCGTCGCCATCAGCAGGGCCAACGCGCGCGCCGTCAGCACCAGCGCCGCGCCCTGGGCGCCGGCCAGATTGAACAGGCCGATGCCGACGGCCACCAGCCCCATCGTATACACCATGCCGTAGGCCAGCCACCGCCGAGGCGTGGATGTGGTCAAAGCCAGGAGACCGCCGAAAAAGCTGCTCAGGATGCCGCCGAGCACAAGGGTCTGAATGAGGGGCGTGACCGTCAAGAGCCATTGGTAGTCAGTCAGGATACGGGTCAAGATGCCGATGACGGCGGTCTGCCCGATAATGGCGATCCAGGCGAGAACCTGGTGCGGCGCCGTGTCGGCCAGGTGCGAGAGCCAGAACTGGAGCGGTACAAGGGCCAGTGTCAGCCCTACCGCCACGGCCAGCACCGTGGCGGCGGCGCGCGCCGTGTCGGTCAGCGGGCTTTCGGTGTACGAGTCGATGAGCCACAATCCCACGAGCGTCAACCCGCCAGAGAGGACGCTGATCGTCAGGTAGCCGAACGACCCCCACGCCTGCCGTATTGGGCCTTGTAGGGCGGGAAACACCAGGACCAACGCCGCGATCTCGACGAGGAGAACCGCCACGGTGAGCGGGTTGACGGCCACCCCCAGCGCGGCGAGGCCGGTCGCAAGGAGCGTGGCCGGCATCACGAAGCTGCGCCCTGGCTGCGCAAACTCCAGCAGGCCGAACCAGATCAGGGCGACCCACATGGCGAGGATCAAGAGGTTGGTCGGCGCAGCCCACTGCACGCTGACGCCGAGGGGCAGATCGAGAGTTTCGGTTCCCGTGTTGAGCAGAGGGCTGGCGAGGATAAGGCTCGCGCCGCCCGCCGCCACGGCCATCAGGCCGCCGACTCGCGGCACGCTGCGCGCCAGGAGCGCCGCGATCCCCGCCACAATGGGGATCGCCAGGGCAATCAGAAAGAGGGTCATACCCCGTCCGTCTCCGGCTGCCCCATGCCATAGGCAATCGCGAGCGCGACGAGCACCTGGATGATGGCGAGCAGACCGAGGATGATCGGCGACTCGTTGACGGCGACGTAGAAAGCCGCCAGGCCCATGAGCAGCGTAATCAGGCCCAGGCCGGCGGCGAAGGTGGCGCGGGCCATCACGACGAACAGGATACCGACGACGGCCAGCCACACCGCCGGCACGAGCGTGGCCGCGCCGCCCTCGAACCCGACCTGGCCGAGCGCCGTCCCCAGGATGCCGGTGCCGACCACGGCCAGCGCCAGGGCGCGCAGGAGCAGCCCTGTCAAGGATGCGCTCCAGACCGCGGCGCGGCGCGGACCTTCCGGAACGAAGCCGGGATTACCCGGATGCGCCTCGACGACGCGGGCGCTCGCAAAGAGGACGGAGGCGACGAGCGCGCCGCTCAAGAGAGTGAGCGCCGCCGCCTGGATGGACACGTAGACCGCGAGCAATGCCGCCGTAATCAGGTATTGCACGAGCAGCACAATCAGGCTGAGCCGCCACTGGATAATGACTGCCAGGAGGGTGGTCGTCGCCACCAGGGCGAGGAAGAAATTGACAGGGGTGAGGTAGGCTTCCATAACGTTACGCTTACTGCGGCAGCTGCTGCTGCGATAGCAGGATAAGCCCCAGGATCAGCGCCAGGACGGCGATGAACCCGACGTATCGCTCGTCCTCGAAGAGCTGTCGGAAGCTGCGGTAGATTTGCCCGACAAGTCCGCCCGGCTGCCAGCGCAGGTTGTACAGCCAGTCCAACGCCAGGTAGCTGCGCCCGCGCTGAAGGGCCGGCGACGCCACGAGCCGATCTCGCACGCGCGCCAGCGCCCAGCCCAGGGCGATGGGGACAGCGATCAGGAGGCCGACGGCCACGGCGCTGCCGGTGGTGGAGAGCCAGCTACCAAGTGTATCCGGTGTCGGCTGGCCGGCCGCCGCCTCCAGGGGCGTGCGGAGAGCCGACGGAAGAACGCCCAGGATGACGATAGGAACGGCAAGCAGGGCCACGCCCACCGTCGGCAGCGCGTCGGGCGTGGCGGCCGGCGCCGGCGACGCGGGCGAGCGGACGATGGACCACAGCGCGCCAGCCGCGATCGCCGCCGCGAAAGCCATGAGGACGGCTGTTGCCGCCGCATCGGTGTCAATCGCGGCCCCGTACACGCCCCAGCGATAAGTCAAACCCAGGGTCAGCGGCAAGCCGAGAAGGGTCAGCGCTGCGAAGGCGCGCACCCAGGGCGCCCAGCGCGCTGGCGGCAGCGACTCGGCGAGGAACAGCGCGCCCATCGCCAGCGTCAGGGCGATGCCGCCGATGATGGTGAGGGGCGCGGCCAGCGCGCCGCCGACCGTCGCCCCTTGCGCCAGCGTCGCGCCAGCGTAAGCGGCGAGCCAGCGCAGCGTGTCCAGCCGCGTGGCCGCCGTAACCGCCATGCCCGCCGCGGCGAGCGCCGAGCCGGCGATGAGAATGGACCACAAGACGCCGGTCAGGGGCGGGCCGATGGCGAGGGATGCCGCGCGCGCCAGAAGGTACGCGCCGACGGCGAGTGGCACGAGGCGCAGCCAGGCCGCCAGGGGGCCGGAGCCGGCGTCCGGGCTGTTGCGGTGGAAGGGGTACACGCCGAGGCGAACGCCCGCCGCCAGGGCCAGCAGCGCCGCCGGCAGACCGGCGATCATGCCGGGCGCCCAGAACGCGCCAGCGAGCATCGGTCCGGCGATGGTGGTCGCGGCGGCCGCGACGAACAGCGTCAATCCGGTCAGGTAGTTCAGGGAGAAGGCCTGCACCCGCAGCGCCTTGGGCGCGGGATCATCTTGCCGCCAGCGCAGCGCCATGATGGACGCCGCGTCCAGCCAGACCCAGGCGCACGCCAGGGTGAGGAGGTTGTTGGCGAGAACGAACGTCACGGCGGCCGCCGTGAGGAGCAGCGCCGCCGTCACAAGATGCGGCCCACCAGCCGTGGCGTCGCTCTCCTTATTCAAGGCGGCGGCCAGAGCCAGGACGCCGATCAGCACGACGAACGCGCTCGATAGTGGATCGCTGGCAAACGTGATGGCGCCGCCAAACTCCGCCGTCGGCTCCCAGCGTAAGACCGTCAGTGGCGCGCTGTTACCGGCGAGGGCGATGGCCGCCGCGAGGGCGGCGACGGTGGCGGCGACAGGAACCCAGGGCGCGTAGGCCGACCCGCGTCGGTTCATCAGCACCCAGACGATGGCGCCGACGAGGTAGAGGGCGGGAAACAGGAGAACGAGTAAGTTCACTTAGCGTCCGTGGGGGAGCGCGACGAGGGCGCGGGTGAGATTCAGCTTCGAGATGTGGCCGTGGGAGAAGCGCGTCAAGAAGCCTTCCGGCCCCATGACGGCCGCCGTCACGTCTGTCAGCGGCTTGCCCTGCTCTTGCAGTGCGGCCACCTTGACGCGCAGCTCTTCCCAGTAGGCGAGCTTTCGCACGATGGCCTCCCCCGGCGCCTCGATGACCCCGGCGTGGGCGCAGAACAGCACGCGCGGCGCCAGGGCGGCGACGCGGCGTAGCGACTCGATGAGCGCGGCCAGGTCTTCGTCGGTGCGGATGTACTTCGCCCGCTCGTGCAGATACAGGTCGCCCGAGAACACCCAGCCCTGCGTCGGCTCGTAGAGAACGGTGTGGTCGGCGCTGTGGCCCGGCGTCGGGATCATCTCGAAGTGATAGTGAGCGGTGGCGACGTGGGTGACCGCCTGCGCCGGCGTCGGCGGGGCGTCGCCCCACACGATCTTGCGGTACAGGTGGATGCGCGGCGGAGCGATGAGGTGCGGAACGGTCGCCGCGCCGGCCTGGGGCGTCAGGCCCAGCGCCGCGTACAGCGCGCCGTTCCCGCCGCAGTGGTCCTCGTGCTCGTGGGTTGTGTAGACTTGCTGGACGCCGAGCCGCCGAGCCGCAGCCAGCAGCTCGCGCCGTGTCCAGTATGGGCCGCTGTCAATGAGCAGGCCGTCAAGATAGAAGGCATTCACCCAGCGCACGGGCCGACCGAAGATGGTGCGGGTCATGCGCAGGATCGTGACCGGCCCCCACTGCTCCTGCAGGAGCATTCTCTACCTCCAAGCGGCGGTGGATTGCATGGCCGCAAGTATAGGCAACGCGGCGGGGATGGTCAATCTATGTGCCGCAAACGGTGATGAACGTCCCTGAGCAGGCCGTACAGCGGTCCGTAGATCTCACGGTAGAGGCGCTGGTAGCGCTCGCTGCGCGCCGGGTCCGGCTCGATCGTGCGTCGGGCGAAGCGGGCGTGGGTCGTCACATCGTCGGCGTCGCGGAACACGCCGACGCCCACCCCGGCCAGCGCCGCCGCCCCCCACGCCGTCCCCTCTTCCACCTCGACCACGTGCAGCGGCTGGGCCGCGACATCCGCCTTCACCTGCACCCACACGCGGTTGCGCGCCCCGCCGCCAATCACGGTAATATCGCGCACCGGCTCGCCGGTCGTGGTCTCGATGTTGTCCAGCGCCGTGCGCCAGGTGTAGGCCATGCCCTCGAACACCGCCCGCGCCATCTCCGCCGGTCCCGTGGCGACCGTCAGACCGATGAACGCGCCGCGCGCGATGGGGTCGCTGTAGGGCGGGCCGGCGCCGCGCAGGTGCGCCAGGAACGTCGCGCCCAGGCTGCCCGGCGGGACGCCTTCGGCCAGGTCGTTCAGCCGCCGGTAGGCTTGCTCTCGCGGCAGGTCTGGCGTGATGAGGTTGCACGCCCACTCCAGGGTCGCGCCAGACGCGGGTAGGCCGCCAACAGTGTAGTACACGTCCGGCGCGGTGTGCGCGCCCAGGTGAACGCGCGAGGCGTACATCTCGTCGGTGAGCGGCGGCAGGGGCAGCACCATGATCAGCGCCTCGGCCGTTCCCATGGAGTTGAGCGCCTGCCCGACGTGTGTCGCGCCGACGCCGAAAGCGCCGCATAGATGGTCATGACCGCCGGCCGCCACCGCCGTCCCGGCGGCCAGGCCGGTGAGGGCCGCCGCCGCTGCCGTGACATGGCCGACGACCGTCCCGGCCGGGACGACGGGCGGCATCAGCGTGATGGGAATGTCGGCGGCGCTGAACAGCTCGGCGGACCAGTCGCGGGTAGACAGGTCGAAGCCCATCGTGCGCGAGGCCATCGAGGGGTCGGTGGCGGCGGCGCCCGTCAGGCGATAGGCCACCCAATCGGCGATATGCAGCCAGCGGACGGCGCGGGCCATGCTCTGGGGGTGGTGGCGGCGGATCCAGAGCAACTTCGCCATCGTGAAGTTGGGCTGCGGCGTCAGGCCGGTGATGCCGAAGACGCGGCGGCCGCCGAACGTCTCCATCCACCAGCGGTTCTCCTCCAGCGTGCGCGTGTCGTGCCAGCTCAGCATCACGCTGCACGGCTCGTCCGCCGCATCCAGCAGCACCCCGGCCTCGCCCATGCTGGCGACGGCAAGGCCGACGATGGCGCGCGGGTCGCGGCCGGCGGCGGCCGTCTGGGCCAGGGCGTCGCGGATGACGCCGAGGATCGTGTCCCACAGCGCGTCCGGCGCGTACTCGGCCAGGCCAGGCGACGGAATGATCGTCGGGGTGCGCGCCCGCCCCATGCCCACCTGCGCCCCGTCCGGTGTGTACACCACGGCCTTGCAGTGCGTCGTCCCGATGTCCAGGCCCATCAAAAGTGTGTCGCTCATGCGCCCAATCATACCACACGCTGGCAAAACAGGGCGTTTTCTGCTATCCTAGTGCCAGGCCGGGCGCCGACGTCCGCGCCGCTCGCCAGGAGGCGCCGCGTTGAGCCAGTTAAGTCTATTCGGCCAGACACTCCGCCCGGAGGCTGCTCTTTTCTTCTCGCGCGGCGACCCCAACGATGTCCGTCTCGGCCAGATCGTCCGCCGCGACCCGGCGGAGTACGACGCGGCCCGCGTCGTCATTCTCGGCTGCCCGCAAGACGAGGGCGTGCGGCGCAACGGCGGGCGACTCGGCGCGAGCGCCGCGCCGACCGAGATCCGCCGCGCCCTGTACCGCCTCGCCACCGATGGGCTGGCCGCGCTTCCCCTCTTCGATCTCGGCGACACCCGCATTCTCCCCCACCTGGAAGACACCCACGACCTGCATGAGGCCGTCGTGCGCCGCCTGCTCGACGACGGCAAGATCGTCGTCAGCCTCGGCGGCGGCAACGACCTGGCCTACCCCGATGTCGCCGCCTTATCCCGCGCCACAAGCGGTAATGTGCTGGCCTTCAACGTGGACACCCACTACGATGTTCGCGCCGACACGCCGCGCAACAGCGGCACGCCCTACCGCCAGCTCCTCGACGCCGGGCTGCTCGCCCCACAGCGTTTCGTCGAGATCGGCCAGCAGCCGTTCGCCAACTCCCCCGTCTACCGCCAATACCTCGCCGACACGGGCGTGCGCTGCTGGAGCCTGCGCGAGCTGCGCGTGGCCGGGCTGGCGCGCGTGGTTCAGGGCGTGCTGGCCGAGGGCCAGGCGCGCGCTGTCTTCTGGGGGCTGGACATGGACGTGGTGCGCGTGGCCGACGCGCCGGGGGTCAGCGCGCCGAACCCGGTCGGCATGACGGGGGAGGAGTTCTGCCATATCGCGGAGATCGCGGGGGCGGAGCCGCGCACGCGGCTGATCGAGCTAACCGAGGTCAACCCGACCTACGACGTGGACGGCCGTACCGCCCGCCTCGCCGCCATCGCCCTCTATCACTTTCTCGCGGCTTTCGCCGACCAACAAGGAGCGTAGCATGGCGCGCACGATACACGCCCCGCGCGGGACAACCCTGACCTGCCAGAACTGGCAGATCGAGGCCGCCTACCGCATGATCCAGAACAACCTCGATCCCCAGGTCGCCTTCGATCCGGATAACCTCATCGTCTACGGCGGGCGCGGGCGGGCGGCGCGCAACTGGGCGTGTTTCGACGCCATCCTCGCCGCGCTGCGCGCCCTCCAGCCCGACGAGACGCTGCTGGTGCAGTCGGGCAAGCCGGTGGCCGTCTTCCGCACCCACACCGACGCCCCCCGCGTCCTCATCGCCAACAGCAACATCGTGCCGCACTGGGCGACGCAGGAGAACTTCGACCGCTGGGAGCGCGAGGGCCTTATTATGTACGGCCAGATGACCGCCGGAAGCTGGATTTACATCGGCACCCAGGGCATCCTGCAAGGCACGTATGAGACGTTCGGCGCGCTGGCGCGCCAGCACGGCTGGGGCAGCCTCAGGGGCCGGCTCGTCGTGACCGCCGGCCTGGGCGAGATGGGCGGCGCGCAGCCCCTCGCCATCACCATGAACGAGGGCGTCGGCCTGCTCGTGGAGGTGGACCCGTGGCGCGTCGAGCGGCGGCTGAGCCTGCGCCAGGTGGACGCGGCGACAGGCCAGCTGGAGGAGGCGCTGGCGTGGGCCGAGGAAGCGCGGGCGAGCGGCACGCCGAAGTCCATTGCCCTCGTCGGCAACGCGGCCGAGGTGCTGCCGCGCCTGTACGACCTGGGCGTTGTGCCGGATGTGGTGACCGACCAGACGTCGGCCCACGACGTGCTGTACGGCTACATCCCCGCCGGCCTGACGCCGGAGGTGGCGACGATCATGCGCCACGACGACCCGGACGGCTACCGCGAGCGGGCGATGGCCTCGATGGCGCGCCACGTCGAGACGATGCTGGCGTGGCAGGCGAAGGGCAGCGTCGTCTTCGACTACGGCAACAACCTCCGCCAGCGCGCCTACGACTACGGCGTCAAGGATGCCTTCGCCTACCCCGGCTTCGTCCCGGCCTACATCCGCCCGCTGTTCTGCGAGGGCAAGGGGCCGTTCCGCTGGGTGGCGCTGTCCGGCGACCCGGCCGACATCTACGCCACGGACCGCGCTGTCATGGAGCTGTTCCCGGAGAACGAGCACTTGTTGCGCTGGCTGCGCATGGCCCAGAACCAGGTCGAGTTCCAGGGCCTGCCAGCGCGCATCTGCTGGCTCGGCTACGGCGAGCGCGCCAGGGCGGGGCTGCGCTTCAACGAGATGGTGGCGAACGGCGAGGTCAGTGCGCCCATCGTCATCGGCCGCGACCACCTGGATAGCGGCTCGGTCGCCAGCCCCAACCGCGAGACCGAGGCCATGCGCGACGGCTCCGACGCCATCGCCGATTGGCCCCTGCTCAACGCCCTCGTCAACGCCGTCGGCGGGGCGACGTGGGTGAGCATCCACCACGGCGGCGGCGTCGGCATCGGCTACAGCATCCACGCCGGCCAGGTCATCGTCGCCGACGGCACGCCGGAAGCGGCGCGGCGGCTGGATCGCGTCCTGACCAGCGACCCCGGCATGGGCGTCGTCCGCCACGCCGACGCGGGCTACCCGGAGGCCGTCGAATTCGCGAAGGCGCACAGGGTGCAGATTCCGATGTTGGAGTAGCCTATGGACGTTGATCTGCTGATCCACTCGGCGGCGCAACTCGTGACGTGCGCGGGCGGCGGCGGGGAGCCACGGCGCGGCGCGGCCATGCGCGACGTGGGCGTGATCGCCGATGGCGCGGTGGCTGTCGCCGATGGCGCGATTGTCGCCGTCGGCAAGACCGACGACGTGCGCGCCGAGGTTACCCCCCGCCGCGCCATTGACGCGACCGGCCGCGTCGTCTGCCCCGGCTTCGTGGATGCGCATACCCACGTTGTCTACGCCGGCAATCGCATCGCGGAGTTCGAGATGCGCCTGGCGGGGGCGACCTACCTGGATATCATGGCGGCGGGCGGCGGCATCGTGGACACGATGCGCGCCACGCGGGCAGCGTCCCTCGTGGAGATCGCGGCCCAGAGCCAGGCGCGGCTGGACACGATGCTGTCCCTGGGAACGACGACCGCCGAGGTCAAGACGGGCTACGGCCTGGACACGGCGACGGAGTTGAAGCTCCTGGGGGCCATCGCGCAACTCGACCTCACCCAGCACGTGGACCTCGTGCCGACGTTCCTCGGCGCGCACGCCCTGCCGCCGGAGTACCGCGAGCGCCCCGACGACTACGTCGCCCTCGTCATCGGCGAGATGCTGCCCGCCGCCGCCGCCTGGTACCGCGCGTCCCACTTCGCCGCCGAGGGGACGCCGTGCTTCGTGGACGTGTTCTGCGAGCGCAACGCCTTCGACGTGGAGCAGTCGCGCCGCGTGCTGGCGGCGGGCCAGGCGCTAGGCATGAGCGTCAAGGCGCACGTGGACGAGTTCGTGTCCCTCGGCGGCCTGCCGATGGCCGTCGCGCTGGGCGCGACCTCGGTGGACCACCTGGACGCGACGACGGCGGCGGATAGGGCGCGGCTGGCCGCGTCGGACACCGTCGGCGTCGTCCTGCCCGCCGTCAACTTCAACCTCGGCAGCGCCGACTATGCCGACGCGCGCGCCCTGGTGGACGCGGGCGCGGCGGTGGCCCTCGCCACGGACATCAACCCCGGCTCCGCGCCCTGCCCTTCGATGCCGCTGGTCATGGCGATTGCCTGCCGCTACGGGCGGCTCCTGCCGTCCGAGGCGCTCGTCGCCGCGACGGTCAACGCCGCCCACGCCACCGGCGTCGCGGGTCGGGTCGGCTCCATCGAGGTGGGCAAGCAGGCCGACATCCTGGTGGTGGACGGGCCGGACTACCGCTATCTGGCCTATGAGTTCGGCGGCAATCTCGTCGGCCGCGTCATCAAGGCCGGGAACATTGTGAGGTGAGGCATGGCGGTTGAGAGTGCGACGCTCGCCCTGGACGGCGCGTCCCTGACCCTGGAAGACGTGCTGGCCGTCGCCTACGGCGCGCCCGGCGCGCCCCACGTCACCCTGACCGACGCCGCCGTTGTCCTCGTGCAGCGGGCGGCGGACGCCGTGCAGCGCCTCCTGGCCGACGGCGTCGTCGCCTATGGCATCACGACCGGCTTCGGCGCGTTCAAGAATCGCATCATCCCTAGCGGCCAGGTGCGCCAGCTCCAGCGCAACATCCTCGTCAGCCACGCCGTCGGCGTGGGCGACCCCTACGACACCGCAACCACGCGCGCCATTATGCTCATCCGCGCCAACACCCTGGCGCGGGGCCACTCCGGCATCCAACCTGCGACGCTGCGACTCCTGCTCGACATGCTCAACGCCGGCGTCCACCCGGTCATCCCGCGCAAAGGCTCCCTCGGCGCGAGCGGCGACCTGGCCCCGCTGGCCCACATGGCGCTGCCCCTCATCGGCGAGGGCGAGGCGGAGTTCCGAGGCGAGGTCCTGCCGGGTGCGGAGGCGCTGCGGCGGGCAGGGCTGGCCCCGCTGACGCTGGAGGCGAAGGAAGGGCTGGCGCTGACCAACGGGACGGCGGTGATGTGCGCCCTGGGCGTCCTGGGGACGACGCGGGCCGAGCGCCTGAGCCAGGTCGCCGACGTGGCGGGCTGCCTCAGCCTCGAAGCGCTCCACGGCACGCCGCTGGCCTTCGACGACCGCATCCACCGCCTGCGCCCGTTCCCGCGCCAGCAGGGGTGCGCAGCGTATCTGCGCACGCTCCTGGACGGCAGCGAACTCGTGCGCGACTACGACCCGACCAACGTCCAGGACGCCTACACCCTGCGCTGCATCCCCCAGGTGCATGGGGCGGCGCGGGACGCCATCGCCTACGCCCGCTGGGCCTTTGCCATCGAGCTGAACGCCGTGACCGACAATCCGCTGTTGTTCATTGACGACGATACGGGTGAGATCACGGTGCTGTCCGGCGGCAACTTCCACGGCGAGCCGCTGGCGATTGCGATGGACTACCTGGGCCTGGCCGTCGCCGAGTTCGGCGCCATCTCCGAGCGCCGCATCATGCGCCTGACGGATGAGGCGTCGAACACGCAGACGCTGCCGGCGTTCCTGACGCGCAATGGTGGGCTGAACTCCGGCTTCATGGTGGTGCAGTACACGGCGGCGGCGCTGGCGACGGAGAACAAGGTGCTGGCGCACCCGGCCAGCGTGGACACCATCCCGACCTCGGCCAACGTCGAGGACCACGTGAGCATGGGCGTGACGGCGGGGCTGAAGCTGCACAGCATCCTGGATAACGTCGAGCGTATCCTGGCGATCGAGCTGCTGGCGGCGGCGCAGGGCTGCGACTTCCGCCGCCAGGTGATGGGCGCGGACAAGGCGCTGGGGCGCGGGACGCGCGCCGCCTACGATCTGATTCGCAGCGAAGCGCCGTTCATCGAGGAGGACGCCCCGATGTATGCGGCGCTGGAGTGCATACGCCGCCTCGTCGCCGACGGCCGCCTGACCGAGGCGGTGAGCACGGCGCTGGCGTAGCGGTGACTCTACCGCCGCTCAGTTGCCTCGTTCGTCTCCCTCCGCTCGCGGTGGAGTGCCAACTCCACCGCCCCCCGTTGGCGTGGGAGATGGCTCTTCCGCGCAGCGGCGACTCTACCGCCGCTCGGTTGCCTCGTTCGTCTGGCGGTGCTTGACGATCTGGTGCGCCGCGACGACCCCGCTCAGGACCGTGTGGTCGTAGGTCCAGACACCCCGACCGACGAGCGTGCCGGGGTTCAGCGTCGTGACGCAGCCGGTGCGCACATCGTCGCCGACGACCGCGCCGAACTTGCGCAGGCCGCTGTCCAGCGTCTCGCCGCCGACGCGCACCTTCGGCGCTCGGCCGTCGTGGCGCAGGTTGGAGAGCGTCGTCTTGTCCGCCAGGTTCACCCGCCGCCCGACGAGGGAGTCGCCGGCGTAGACGAAGTGGGCGGCGGCGGCGCGCGGCAGGAAGACGGCGTTCTTGATGTCGGCGGCAAAGCCGGCTTCCGCCTCCTCGCCGATGATGACGTTGTCGCGCAGCCGCGTGTTGACCAGCACCTTCGCCTTGCGGTCGACGATGATGCGCTGCCCCTTCAGCCACGCCCGCTCGACCAGCGCCCCCGGCCCGATGTAGACCTTCTCCCCCTTGATGTACGCGCCCGCCTCGATCACGGCGCCCTCGGCGATGACGATGTCCCGCCCGCGAATCTGCGCGCCCGCCTCGATCACCGCGCCCGGCGCGACGGCGATGCGCTCGCCGCGAATGACGACGCCGTCTTCCACGTCGCCCAGGATGCCATCGTCTATCGTCAGGCCGGCGAAGAAGCCGTCAATGTACTCGCCGATGACGGCGATGGCTTCCCAGACGTACTGCTTGCCATCGAACAGGGCGCGGTGGGCGAAGTCGGTCAGGTCGAAGAATGCGTCGGGCGCGAGGGACGCTGCCAGAGTCTCGTCACTCATGGACATCTCCTTCGTGAAATTGTGGTGAAATGTTAGAAATCCGGCGGGCCTGGCGCTGCGTTGACTAGACGGGGTGGCGCGCGTTGAGTATACTACGCCTTCCCCGCGTGTACCACTCATAGAGTTACCTAGGAGGATGCCGCCGCATGTCCCAGACCATCGTGACCTTTCTCCTGTTCCTGATCCCCTTCCTCATCTTCGCTGCGCTGACAGTACTCGCCTTTCGCATTCCGCGCCCCGCGCTCAAATGGCTCACCGTTGTCCTGGCCGGGTTCCTGACCGTTGTCTTCGGGTTGGCGACGATCCTGGGCGTGATCGCCCTGGTCAAGATCAACACGGCGCAGCCCAACCCGGTGTCGGCCATCAAGGCCAGCGCCTCGCCCGAGGAGCTGGCGCGCATGGGGCGCTACGCGATTCTCTGCGGCGATTGCCACTCCAGCAACCACACCGCCGTCCTCGATGGCGGCACGGAAAGCACGATTCCAGACTTCCTGGCGACAGTCTACGCCCCCAACCTGACGCCGGGCGGCCCGCTCAAGAATTGGAGTGACGGTGAGATTGTGCGCGCCATCCGCGAGGGTGTAGACAAGGATGGGAAGCCGCTGGTCGTCATGCCCTCCGAGGCGTTCCACAACATGAGTGACGCGGATGCCGCCGCCCTGGTGGCGTACCTGCGTTCCCAGCCGCCGGTCAGCCGCGAAACGCCGCCGAAGTCCCTGGCCCCGTTTGGCATGCTCCTGTTCGGCGCGGGCCAGGTGGAGACCTCGGTGCAGCCGCCGATTACGCAGCCGATTGCCGGCGTGCCGGCGGGTGTGACGCAGGAGTACGGCAAGTACACGACGAGCATCCTCGGCTGTCGCGACTGCCACGGCGCCGATCTCGCCGGCGGCGCCCCGGGCGGCAACGGCCCGCCGCCGGGGCCGAACCTCACCGTGCTGGTGCCGAAGTGGAGCGAAGCGGACTTCATCAAGACGATCCGCAGCGGGACGGATCCGACGGGCCACGCCCTCGATCCGGAGCAGATGCCGTGGAAGAGCTACTCGGCGGCGCTGACGGATGACGAGCTGCGGGCAGTGTACCTCTACCTGCACAGCCTGCCGCCCATCGTGCGCCAGACGCCGTAGCCGTGTATAATATGGGGAGCGTCAGGTGGTTGGACGCGCTTCCACCAGTATCCCCGCATGGCTCATATCCGCCTCGAACACGTCAGTAAGACGTTTGCCCAGAAACCTGCCGTCGCCGATGTCACTATCGAGGTCGCCGACGGCAGTTTCTTCGCCATCCTCGGCCCCTCCGGCTGCGGCAAGACGACGACGCTGCGCCTGATCGCCGGGCTGGAGACGGCCGACCAGGGCCACATCCGCATTGGCGAGCGCGATGTTACGCGCGTCGCGCCGGGCGAGCGCCGCGTGGCGATGGTCTTCCAGGATTACGCCCTCTACCCCCACATGACCGTCGCCGAGAATGTCGGCTACGCGCTGAAGGTGCGCCGCCGCCCGCGGGGCGAAATCGCCGACGCCGTCGGCGAGATGGCGCAGCGGCTTGGGTTAGACAGCCTGCTCACGCGGCGCCCCGGCGAGCTGTCGGGCGGCGAGCAGCAGCGCACGGCGCTGGCCCGCGCCCTCCTCCAGCCGGCCGACGCGCTGCTGCTCGATGAGCCGCTGAGCAACCTCGACGCGCGGCTGCGCTTCGAGGCGCGCGCCGCCCTCAAGAGCCTCCAGCAGGAGCTAGGCCGGACGATGGTCTATGTCACGCACGACCAGGCAGAGGCGATGGCGCTGGCGGACCGCATCGCCGTCATGGACGAGGGGCGGGTCATGCAGGTTGGCGCGCCGCTGGAGGTCTACCGCCGGCCGCAGAGCGCCTTCGTCGCAGCATTCCTCGGCGGCCCGGCGATGAATCTTCTGCCGGGCCGGGTTTATCCGGAAAGCCACGTGTTCGTTCTGGACGACGCGGATGATGTCGTGGTGGATATTGCGCCATTGTTGGAGCGTACCGCTGGCCGGGCCGCCCACACGCGCACGCTGGGGATTCGGCCGGAGCACGTGACGCTGGCGGCGCGACCGGATGACTATTCTATCCCTAGCGAGGTCATGGTCGTGCAGAGTCTGGGCGCGGAAACGCTGGTCACGGGGCGACTCGGTCGGCGGCTGGTTGTCGCGCGGCTGTTCGCAGACGCCGACGCCCCGCCACCCGGCCGGCTGTGGCTGCGCTTCGATCCGGCGCGCCTCCACGCCTTCGACGCCGACGGCGCGCGAATTGACACGCTGTAGACGGCGTGCAAAGAATAGGGTAACGCAAAGGCGCAGAGACGCAAAGGGGAAAAACACGTCCGTTTTCTTCCTTTGCGTCTTTGCGCCTCTGCGTTACTTTCCTCTTCACCCTGATCGGGGGCGAGACTCACGCAGGTAGCAGGCGCAGGGTGACGATCTCGTAGGGCTGGATGGGGAAGCGTACCGTGTTGCCCTCGACCGGCAGCGCCCCCTCGGACTCCTCGACGAGGTTCGTGCGCTCGGCGGCGACCAATGGCAGCGCCGTCGTCAGCGTGACCTCGCCGCGGCCGCGGTGGCTTTCGTACAGCCGCACGATGATGCCCCGGCCGTCCTCCGCCGCCTTGACCGTCTCGATCACCACGCCCGGCCGATCCGCCGACACGAGCGACACAGGCGCTGACGCGCCGGCGGCCGCGCCCTGCCCGGCCCACACCACCGGCTCGACGTTGAGGGCGTAGCCCTCGGCGATGGTTGCGCCGCGCCAGTCGCCCGCGTGAGGCAGGAGGCTGTAGCGGAAGGTGTGCGCGCCCTGGTCCGCCTCCGGGTCCGGGGACACCGCGCTCTTCAGCAAGGTGAGGCGCATGACGTTGTCGTGGATGTCGTAGCCGTACTTGCAGTCGTTCAGCAGGCTCACCCCGTAGTCACCCTCGCTCAGGTCCGCCCACTTGTGGGCGCACACCTCGAACCGCGCCCAGTCCCAGCTCGTGTTGGCGTGGGTCGGGCGGGCGATGTTGCCGAACTGGATGTCGTAGGTCGCGTGGGGCGCGAGGATGTCCACGGGGAACGCGACCTTGAGCAGCGTCTGCCGCTCGCGCCAGTCAATATAGGTGTCGAAATCGAGGCGCCCGCTGCCCGCGGTCAGCGAGACGCGCAGGGTGTACGCGCTGTGCAGAATTTGGCGGCGAATCTCCAGCGTCGCCCGCAGCGGCCCGTTCTCGACCACCTCAATCGAGGTCGCCCCGTCGGCGAGCCACAGCTTGTCGGTGTAGAAGATGTCAATGTCCCAGGCGTCGTTCGCCAGCGGCCGATCTTCGAAGGCCTGGAACACGTTCCCCAGCTGGCCCGGCGCCAGGACTTCGCGCCGCGCCGCCTTGTCGTAGACGCGGGTGATGTCGCCGTTGGCGTCCAGCTCGACGCGCAGCCCGCCGTTCTCCAGCCACGCGCCCGCCGCCGCGACGCCCGCGCCGGCCGTGTCCGCCGGCCCGCCCGCGCCGGTCAGGGCAGCGATGCCATACGGTGGAAGGCCGGGGTGGGCGACCAGGAACCCGCCGACGGTGGGCTGGCTGCCGGCCGGCGGAATGACGCCCAGGGTCTCCGGAACGAACAGCGGCTCGCGCCGCCAGAACGAGGTCGGGTTGGCGGCGAGGATCGCGCCGGCCGGGGCCAGGGCCGCCAGCCGCGCCCGCGCCGCCGCCGTGATGTCCGAGGCGATGCGGGTGATCTCGGCGTGCTGCGCCAAGCTCTCCTCGTAGACGGCGCCGATGGAGGAGCCGGGCAGGATGTCGTGGAACTGGTTGAGGCAGAGGAGCTGCCAGGCGTGGCGCAGGTCGGCGTGAGGGTAGGAATCGCCGGCGGCAGCCGCCCACGCCGCCAGGAACTCGGCGGTGTGCAGGGCGATCTCATTCTTGCGGTTGGCGCGCTTCACCCGCGCCTGGCCGGTGTACGTCCCACGATGGTACTCCAGGTACAGCTCGCCGTTCCAGACGGGCAGGCCGTCGGCCTCGGCGGCGAGGCCCTGGAAGAACTCGTGGGCGCTGGCCTGGCGCACGCGCGGCAGGCCGGGGTGCGCCGCCTCGCGTTGTCCCATCTCGATCATCTCCCGCGTCGGCCCGCCGCCCCCGTCGCCGTAGCCGTAGGCCACGAGCAGCTTGTTGGGGCCTTCCTTCTGCTGGTACGTCGTCCACGCGCCGTGAACCGTCCACGGGTTCAGCTCGGCGTTGTAGGTCGTGATATAGTGATTGGGGGAGGGTTTCCACGTGCTTGGGCCGGTCAGGAAGTGGCTCAGGATGCGCGTGCCGTCCAGCCCCTGCCACCAGAAGCTATCGTACGGCAGCCAGTTGTACTGGCTCCAGCTCATCTTGCTCGTCAGAAAGTACTGGAGGCCGGCGCCCTTGATGAGCTGCGGCAGACACCAGGGAAAGCCGAACGTGTCCGGCAGCCACAGAATCGGCGTCCCCGGCGTCCCCAGGTTCTCCTCGAAGTAGCGGCGGCCGAGGATGACCTGGCGCACCAGGGCCTCGCCGCCGCTGATGTTGCAGTCCGCCTCGATCCACATGCCGCCGGTCGGTTCCCAGCGCCCGGCTGCGACCTGCGCCTTGACCGCCTCGAAAATCTCTGGCTGGTCCTCCTGGAGGAAGGCGTAGAGTTGCGGCTGGCTCTGGGTGAAGTGGAATTCCGGGAACTCGCGCATCAGGCCGAGGACGTTGCTGAAGCTGCGCGCCGTCTTGAGGCGCGTCTGGCGCAGCGGCCACAGCCAGGCGACGTCAATGTGGGCGTGGCCCGTGGCGATGATGTCCACGTCCAGCGGCGGCCCGGCGGCGGCCAGCCCCTCTTGCAGCGCCGCCAGGGCGACGCGCGCGCTGGCGTAGAACTCGTCGCCGATGGGCTGTTGCAGGTTGAGCCTCATGATGGCGCGGTCGAGGGCGTTGAGGAGGTGGTGGCGCGTGGGGTCGTCCTTGTCGAGCAATTGCGCTGTCTCGAGGGCGACCGTCGCGGTGATGTACAGGTCGCGGGTCGGCGCATCGAAGCGGCTCAGGTTCGGCTCGCCCATGCGGGCGTAGTCATCGCGGCGGCCGTACCAGCCATAGAGCGCCAGGGTGTGCTCGCCAGTCTGCGCCCACGGCGGCAGCCGCAGGTCGTAGTGGAACTGGTCCACCCCCATCCACGGCCGGCCGTCAATGTAGGTCAGCGCCTCGGGGTGGACGAAGTCGTCGCGCACGACGCCGATGGGCAGGGAGAGGACCGCGTCCGCCCAGCCGTCGGGGACGCAGAAGGTCGTGCGCAGGGTGAACTCACTGCGCGGAACGCCCCAGACCTGGCCCGGCGCGGCCATCGGCCAGGCGCTGTCGTCTACATCCGGCGCGACGAGTGGGTCAGACCCCAGGTGATAGCGGAAGGGCGGCAGGGAGCGGCACTCGCGATAGAGGAGGCGCTTGAGAAGGGCGAGCCGCGCCCTGATCTTGTCGGCGGTGAGCCGAATCTGGTGCATCTCACACTCTCTCTAAAACGTGTGGGGGCGCACACGAACGAAAGCGCATGCGCCATGCATGTATAGGAGCGTTTGCGAATTGAAACACTGCGTGATGGCAGTATACAGAAGTCGCGCAGCCTTTGTCAACTGAATTGCAATACGTTAACGAAAACCAAAGGTTGCGCGTTGCGCGGCCAGAATATCGCGCTGTGCGCTGGGGGGACGGCGCAGTTGGTCATTTCCCTGAGCCAAAAGAAGGGAGAGACAGACCTCAGATCTGTCTCTCCCCCTCTACCCCGGCCAGGTATCTGGCTGTCGGTCAAGGATTTTCAACGCGGCCGATGCCGTCGCTGATGGTCACCTTGTACGTCTGGACGGGTGTCTTAGCCGGCCCTTCGACCACGTGGCCGTCGCGCACATCGAAGCGCGAGAAGTGCCAGGGGCAGGTGACGATGCAGCCCTCCAGGTCGCCCTCGTCCAGCGGCCCGTCGGCGTGGGTACACGTGGTAGATGTGGCGTAGAATGTGCCGCCGCAGTTGTAGACCGCCACGTCCTCGCCCTCCACCTGGACGACGCCGATGCTGTCCGGCGCGATGTCGGCGACGCGGAACTCGTTGGCAGCGAGCTTGGCCGGCGCGGCGGGCGCGGCTGGCTGCGGCTGTGGACGGGGGGCCGGCGGGGGTTGCGGCGCGCTGGCGACGGGGGCCGGTTGCGCGGCGTAGGCGGCCTGCTGCGCCTGCTGGTCGGGCAGCATCAGGATGACATGGCCGTCCTCGACATGCACCGGATACGTGTCTAGCCGCGCGCTAGGATCCGTCATCAGGTGGCCGTCCATGAGGTTGTACTGGAAGCCATGCCACGGGCAGGTGATGACGTCGCCCTGGAGCGGGCCGGTGCAGACGGGGCCGCCGCGATGGAGGCAGCTGTTGCGCAGGGCGTGCCAGTGGCCGTTGTGGTGGAAGATGCCGATGGACAGCCCCTCGGCCTGGACGATCTTGCGCGACGACTCGCCCGGAAACTCGCTCACATCCGCCACGACGACGGCATGGCGCGGCACATCCTTGTCCTTGTCGTGCTCCAGCCGATACGCCTCGTGGGCCAGCCGCTCGACCTCGGCGGTGTCCACCTGCTCCAGCGGCGCGAACTGCTCGGCGTCTTTCTCCGTGCCGTAGGCGCGGGCGAGCAGCTCGAGGATGACCATCATGAGCTTGTTCCACGCCTCCAGGGCGCGCGTCTCGAAGTCCTCGTCAACGTGGCGCAGCTCCTGGGTGATCGCCAGGGCGATGGCGTGGGACATGTAGCCGATCTGGCCGATGACGTAGCGCTCGGCGATGTAGATGCGCGGGTCGGCGCCGCGCGAGGTGTGGGCGCGGCCGACGTAGTCCAGGTAGGTCGCGTACTCGTCGTCGAAGACGCCGTCGCACGTGCGCAGCCAGAAGTTGGCCTGGTGGCGCATGCGCAGCTCGAGGTACGGCTCGTCAATCGAGCCATCCTTCTTGAGGAAAAACTTGCGGGTCGGGGGGTAGGCCATGAGGTGAGCGTAGAAGCGGTTGATGATGTCGGGCAGGTGCTTCTCGATGATCGGCCTCGTCTGCTTGATCGTCTCCACATCCTCTTCGTCGAACCCGACGAACTCCGCCATATAGTGGAAGTACTGCCCGGAGTCAGTCGCCCCCTCAATCTTAGCGCCGGCGTGCAGCGGCTGGATCGTCGTCATGTAGTCTCCTCTTCCCGCGTGGCTTCAGATGTTCTCTATCTTTGCACTTTGCTGTGCAGTAGGGGTGTGGGTTTTGGCGGTTGCCTGCCACGTCTCGCCCCACGGAGGTAGAGCCACGCGGCAACCGCCAAAAGGGGCCGCAGGCCCCCACGAACCCCCTCTCCCCCGCGTCGTTCAGGGGCGCAGTCCCCACTGAAGAAGGGGAAAGGGGGGCGTTTGGAGGGCTGCGCCCTCCAAGCCTCCCCACCAGACACAAAGTGCAAACATAGAGATGTTGATAGGCAGCCATTATACCATAAGTAAGACGCGCACTTCAATACGACGGTTCTCTCGCGCATCTCAAAACACGTTTGTCGCGGCCCGGCATTCGCGTAGACTTTACCCAGAGCCAACTAAAGTTGGCGCTACACACAAAAGCACTCGCCCCAACCCGTAGCGCCGACTTCAGTCGGCACGGCATACGGTAGGAAGGACAGTCGTGTGACCACAGAGCCGCTCTGGCACGCAGACGATCAGCTCGCTCGCCTCGAGGAGCTGATGAGCGACGATCCGAAGCTCAAGGAAGCCCCGCTGCGCCGCGACGTGCGCAACCTGGGCCGACTGCTGGGCGAAGTCATGAAAGAACAGGCGGGGCAGGGCCTCTACGACGGCGTGGAGGAGCTGCGCTTGCTGAGCATAAAGCACCGCGAGGGCAACGGCGCTCCGCAGGAGCCGGCCGTCCACAGCATAGACGAGTCGGGACGCATCCAGGACATCGTGCGTGACATTGACCTGGGTCGCGCCTACCAGATGACCAAGTCCTTCGCCATCTACTTCGAGCTGAACAACCTGGCCGAGACGGCGCACCGCAAGCGCCGCCGCCGCGCTTCGCAGCTCTTCCCCGACCGGCCGCCGCAGCCCGGCTCCTTCCGCGGCACGCTCCAGCGCATGCACGCGGCCGGCATCTCGGCGGAGGACGCGCTGGCCTGGCTGCGCTGCATTGACGTCGCGCCCGTGTTCACCGCGCACCCCACCGAGGTCGCCCGCCGCACCATTCTGCTGAAGCGCCAGCGCATCTCCGAGGCGCTGGACAAACTGGACCGGCTGCCGCTGAGCGACGCCGAGGCGGCGGCGGGCGAGGCGGTCATCGCCGCCGAGATCACCGGGCTGTGGGAGTCGGACGAGGTGCGCCGCCGCCCCCCGACGGTGCTGGACGAGGTGCAGATGGGCCTCGACTACTACCCGACGCTGATCGAGACCCTGCCCCGCGCCTACGAAGCGTGGGCCGACGACTTTCGCGCCGTCTACGGTGTCGAGCTTGCGCCGCGCGACCTGCCCCGCGTCGTGCGCTTCGGGTCGTGGATCGGCGGCGACCGCGACGGCAACCCGTTCGTGACACCGGAGGTGACGCGGGAGGCGCTGCGCCGGGCGCGGCACACCATCATCGAGTCCTACGCCGCCGCGCTGGAGACGCTGTTCCGCGAGCTGAGTACCTCGACGCAGCAGGTCGGCGTGTCCGACGCGCTCCTGGCCTCGGCCGCCGCCTGGCCGGACGCCCGCCGCGGGGATGGGCGGGAGGAGATGCGCGCGCCCGACGAGGTCTACCGCCGCTACCTGGCGACGGTCTGGCAGCGGCTCAACGCCGCCCGCGAGGCGCCGGCCCAGGGTGACGCCTACCCCGACGCCGCCGCGTTCGCCGCTGACCTGCGCCTCATCCGCGACAGCCTGGCCGCCAACAACGGCGAGCGCCTGGCGCGCATGTGGTTGGACCCGCTGCTGCGGCAGGTGGACACGTTCGGCTTCCACCTGCATACCCTCGACATCCGCCAGCACGCCCGCGTCCACAACCGCGCTGTCGCCGACCTGACGAGCGGGGCGGCGCTGGGAGAGGGGGCGCTGCCGGCGCCGCCCGCGCCGGAGACCATCGCCCTGCGCGACACCATGCGCCTCATCGCCGAGCTGAAGGCGACGTACCCGCCCGAAGCGATCCGGACGTATCTCATCAGCGGGGCGCAGTCGGAGCGGGACGTGCTGACGGTCGTGTGGCTGGCCGAGCTGAACGGCGTCAACATCATGGGGTCGCCGGACGGCAAGGACCCCGGCCTGATGGTCGCGCCGCTGTTCGAGTCCATCGAGGACCTGCGCGCCGCGCCCGGCGTGATGCGCCGGCTGTGGACGATGCCCGAATACGGGCCGTACCTCGACTCGTGGGGCCGCCAGCAGGAGGTCATGCTCGGCTACTCCGACTCGAACAAGGACGGCGGGATGCTGACGAGCATCTGGGAGATCTACAAGGCCCATCGCGGCTTGCACGCCGTCGCTGACGAGTGCAATATTCGCCTGCGGCTGTTCCACGGGCGCGGCGGGACGGTGGGGCGCGGCGGCGGCCCGACGCACCGCGCCATCGTCGCCCAGCCCGTCAACGCCTTCAGCGGCGCGATCAAGATCACCGAGCAGGGCGAAGTGCTGAACTGGAAGTACGCCGAGCCGGTGCTGGCCGAGCGCAACATTGACATCATGGTCGCCGCCGCCCTCGAAGCCCTGACGCGCACCGGCTCGCCGAAGACGCCGCCGCTGCCGGAATGGGAGGCGGCGATGGAGGAGATGTCGCAGACGGCCTTCGCGTTCTATCGGTCGCGCATCGCCGACAACGACGACACCCTGGAGTACTACGAGGTGGCGACGCCGTTCAAGGAGATGGAGCAGGTGCGCATCGGGTCACGCCCGGCGAAGCGCGCCGGCGCGTCGGCGGTGGCGAGCGGCGGGGCGGCGCAGAAGGAGCGCCTGAACCTGGACAACGTGCGCGCCATCCCCTGGGGCTTCGGCTGGATGCAGAGCCGCCATCTGGTGCCGGCGTGGTTCGGTGTCGGCCACGCGGTGGAGACGTTCATTGGCGGCGACGCGGCGCGGGAGGCGATGCTCCAGACGATGCTGCGCGACTTCCCCTTGTTCGAGGACATCATCCGCAACGTCGAGATGGGTCTCGCCAAGGCGGACATGTCCATTGCGCGCCTGTACGCTGACCTGGCGCCGGACGCGGCGATGCGCGAGCGGGTGTTCGCCATGCTGCTGGAGGAGTACGAGCGCACGGCGGGCGTGGTGCTGCGCATCACCGGCCAGACGAGCCTGCTGGAGCGCAATCAGGTGCTCACGCGCTCGATCAAGCTGCGCAACCCGTATGTGGACCCGATGAGCCTTATCCAGATCGAGTTGCTGCGCCGCAAGCGCCAGGGCGAGGCGAGCGACGCGCTGAACTACGCCCTCGCGGCGACGATGAACGGCATTGCGGCGGGCCTGCGCAACACGGGGTAGCGCGGCTATCAAAGGTGAGATGGCGTGTTGTGTAGTAACGACTTCAGTCGTTCTGCGGCCTGGGAAACGACTAAAGTCGTTACTACGACGCCTGCAACCTTTGTCATTCTTTGCGGATTGGCGTTGCAAATCATATTCAAGGAAGGTATATGGCGGACCAGGACTTCTCCAATAGTATCGTGACTGAGTTCGATGTGCCGGCGACGATGCGCGATGGCACAGTACTCCGCGCCAACATCTTCCGCCCGGCGAGCGGCGGCCCGTACCCGGTCGCCCTGACGCGCACGCCCTACGGCAAGGACTACGGCAGCGTCTCGCCCTTTCTCGACGCCGTGCGCATGGCGCGGGCGGGCTACATCGTCGTCACCCAGGACGTGCGCGGACGCTTCCGCTCCGAGGGCGAGTTCAGCGCCTTCCGCAACGAGTTCCACGACGGCTACGACACCGTCGAGTGGGCGGCGCGGCTGCCGGGGGCGAGCGGCAAGGTTGGCATGTTTGGGGCGTCGTACTTCGGCTTCACCCAGTGGGCCGCCGCCGTCGAGGCGCCGCCCTCCCTCAAGGCCATCGTGCCGTCCATCACCTGGCACGACACCCGCGACGGCACGTCGTGGCGCGGCGGGGCGATGGAGTTGGGAACGATTGCCGGCTGGAATATCGGGACAATTGCCCTGGAGACCTACATCAGGCGCTACGCCCAGGCGCCGCTGTATGAGCAGTTCGCGGCGGCCATGCGGCTGGTGAATGAGATCAACACGCTCCGCACCGAGGGCTACTGGTCGCTGCCGCTCAAGGACTTCGAGCCGCTGAAGCGGGTGGATGTCGGCGTCGCCGATTTGGAGCGGTTCATCGCCCATCCCTACAGCGCGGAAGAAGCGGCGGCGACCTCGCCTGGCTCGCGCCAGGACCGCGTGACTGTACCGAGCCTCAACGTCGGCGGCTGGTACGACATCTTCACCCAGGGGACGATTGACAACTTCGCCGCCCTGCGCGAGCGCGGCGCGACGCCCGAGGCGCGGCAGGCGCGGCTCCTCATCGGCCCGTGGTCCCACGTCAACTACAGCCACGTCGTCGGGCAGCAAGACTTCGGGTTCGTCGCCAACATGGCGTTCATGAACCTCCAGACCGACCTCACCGGCCTGACCCAACGCTGGTTCGACTACTGGCTCAAGGGCATTGACAACGGCATCACCCACGAGCCGCCGGTCAAGCTGTTCGTCATGGGCGACAACGTCTGGCGCGATGAGGGGGAGTGGCCGCTGGCGCGCACGCGCTATACGCCCTACTACCTTCACAGCGCGGGCGCGGCCAACACGCCCGGCGGCGACGGCAGCCTGTCCACCACGCCGCCGGGCCACGAGCCGGCCGACCAGTATGTCTACGACCCGGCGGCGCCGACGCCGACTCTCGGCGGCTCCAACCTGATGCACCCGCTGTTCTACCAGGGCGTCAAGGACCAGCGCGAGATCGAGGCGCGGCCGGACGTGCTGGTGTACACGTCGGCCATGCTAGAGCACGACACGGAGGTGACGGGACCTGTCGTGGCGAAGCTGTGGGTGGCGAGCGATGGGCTGGACACGGATTTCGTCGCCCGGCTGGTGGATGTGCATCCGGATGGCTTCGCGCAAAACCTCGCCGATGGCATCCTGCGCGCCCGCTACCGCAACGGCGAGACGCCGCAGATGCTCACGCCGGGCGAGCCGGTCGAGATCACGGTGGACCTGTGGGCGACGGCCAACGTGTTCAAGGCCGGCCATCGCATTCGCCTGGACATCGCCAGCGCGTCGTTCCCGCGCTGGGACCGTAACCCGAACACCGGCGCGCCGTTCGGCCAGGACGCCGAGCTGCGCGCGGCGCGCAACACCGTCCTGCACGACGCCGCGCACCCCTCCCACATCCTCCTGCCCATCATCCCGCGCTGAGCGAAGAAGAAACCACGGAACACACGGAAGGGAAGAGCAAAACCCTTCCGTGTGTTCCGTGTGTTCCGTGGTGAACTCTTGGAAAACCAGTGCAGGGCGGGTTCAAAACCCGCCACTACAACCCGCTACGTTGCTTCGGCCGGCGATGGCTTGCCTTCCGGCGGGGCCGCGCCGGCGGCCAGATTCGGCAGCCGCTCGACGTACCACAGCGCGAGCAGGGCGAACAGGGCGATGGCGGCGAAGGCCACCTTGAGCGCCATGATCTGCGCCTCGGCGTAGGCCGCGGTGACCGCGTCCACCTGCGCCGCGCTCATCCCGACCTGCGTCGCCGCCGCGTTCACCTGCTCGACGCTGGCAAAGTTGGCGTTCTTTTCCGCGGCCGCCGCGATCTGCGGTGCGATGCTGGCGAGCGCCGGGTCGGCCAGCACGGTCTTCTGGAAGTTGGCGACGAGGGCGGCGATCAGGATCGAGCCGACGAGCGCCGTGCCGAGGGATGCGCCGAGGTTCTGGAATGTCCCTTGCAGCCCGCCCGCCTCACTGCCCCGATCCGCCGTCACCGACGACATGATGACGTTGCCCAGCTGGGACGCCAGCAAGCCTAACCCGGCGCCGACAAACGCCAGGGAGATGGCGAAGCCGACGGAGCGCAGGTCGGGGCTGATGAAGGCGACGAGACCGACTTCGCCGATGAGCATCAGGATCAGGCCGACGAGGACGATGCGCTTGGGCGAGTAGCGCCCGGCCAGCCGCGCCCCGCCTAGCGCGAAGACGAACAGGGACAGCGACAGGGGCAGCAGCCGCTTGCCTGTTTCCAGCGAGTCGAAGCCGAGCACCGTCTGGAGGTAGAGCGGCAGCACAAAGAAGGTCGCCATGATGATGAACTGCTGGCAGAGCAGGGTGGTCAGGCCGGCGCGCATCATCGGGATTTCCAGCAGCCGCATGTCGAGCAGCGGCTCGCCGCCCTTCGCCGTCAGCGACCGCTCATGACGCGCGAAGAGGGCGAGGAAGACGAGACCCAGGATGATGAGCCAGAACACGGGCGACAGTCCCAGCGGCGTGACCGGCGCGGCGGCATTGGGCGCAATCCAGCCCCACTGGCTCGACATGAGGATGCCGAACACGGCGAGGCCGAGGCCGGCGGCGGACAGGACGACGCCGAGAATGTCCATCTTGCCGCGCCGTCCTTCCTTCTTGGGGATGAAGCGCAGGAAGAGCATGAGCACCAGGACGACCACGGTCTCAGCGGCGAAGACGAGCCGCCAGGTGTAGTAGGCCGTGACCCAGCCGCCGATGAGCGGGCCGAGCGCCGCCGATGCGCCGCTGACGCCGCCCAGGATGCCGTAGGCCAGCGCGCGTTGGCGGCCAGTGTAGGTGACAGCGATGAGCGCGGCGATGGCCGGAATCACGAGAATCGCGCCGAAGCCCTCGACGAACGACCAGCCGACGATGAGTACACCGAGATTGGGGGACAGCGCCGTGGTCAGCGAGCCAGCGCCGTAGACGAGCAGGCCCACCATGTAGCCGCGCCGCGCGCCCCAGCGATCGCCGAGCTTGCCGCCGGTGAGCATGAAGGCGGCCATCACAAGGGTATAGAGCGTGATGGCCGTCTGCAAGCCGACGATGGTCGTGTTGAGGTCTTCGACGATCTGGGTGATGGACACGTTCATGACCGTCGTGTCCAGGACCATGATGAACTGGGCTGCCGCCAGCATGCCGATGACGGCCCAGCTCGCCTGCTTCGCTTGCGCGTTGTCTGCCATGGGTGCGTGCCTTATCGTTTGCGGCCGCCAGTCTCCGCGCCAGGCCTAATTAGGGTGGTTGTCCTGGCAAACAAAGGGCAGCACGGCGAACCGGGCGTGCTGCCCTTTGTTGTAACCTATATGAGCCAGACGGCGAGCCTACCGGCTTTGGCGGCGGGTCGTGTAATCGAAGATCACGGCCAGCACCAGCACAAAGCCGCGGACGACGTACTGGAGGGCAATGTCCGTCCCCATCAGGTTCATGCCGCTCGTCAGTGACATGTACACCAGCGCGCCGATGAGGGACCCCAGGACCGTGCCGATGCCGCCGGCAGGGGAGGCGCCGCCGATGAACGCCGCCGCGATCGCGTCCAATTCCAGCAGCGTTCCCGCTTGCGGCGTGGCGGAGCGCAGGCGGGACGCGAACATGATGCCGCCCAAAGCCGCCAGCAAGCCCATGTTGGCGAAGACGAACCAGGTGATTCGCTTGACGTTGACACCACTTAGCTGAGCCGCCTCCGGGTTGCCACCGACGGCGTAGATATGTCGGCCGAGCACCGTCTGGGTCGTCATGAACTGATAGACCGCCACCACAATCAGCATGATGACCACGGTCCACGAGAGGCCATTGTAGCCGGCGAGCATCCACGTCAGAGCAGCGAGCACAAGCGACAAAAACGCCAGTTTGAGGATGAACAGGTTCGTCGGGAGTACTTCGAACCCATAGGCCATCTTGTTGCGGCGGCTTCTGACTTCGTTAACGATGAATAAGATAATGACGATCAGCCCGAGAAGCAGCGTCAACTTGTGGACTTCCGGCATGAACGCCAGGCCAGGGATATCGGGGATATAACTGTTGCCGATGGCGTTGAAGAAGTCGTTCTCAATGATGATCGTGCCTGAAGCCGCAAGAGCTAGTAGGAGGAGGCCGCGGTACACCAGCCACCCACCCAGCGTGGCGACGAAGGCCGGGATTTTCAACTGCGCCACCATGTAGGCGGTCAACGATCCAGCCAGGACGCCCAGGGCGAGCGCGGCCGGAATGACGACCAGGGCCGGCAGGCCGTAGGATTTCATGCCGATGGCTGCGACGGCGGCGAGGAAACCGGAGAGGAAACCAACCGACAGGTCAATATGCCGGATGACGATGACCAGCGTCATGCCGACGGCAATCACGGCAATGTAACCCGTCTGATTCAGCAGGTTGGCGATGTTTCGTGGTGAAATGAAGAGGCCGTTCGTCGTGATCGTGAAGAAGATCCAGATCGCGAACAGGGCGATATACATGCCGTAGTCGCGGATGTTCAGCCGGATCATTCTCCCCAGACTCTGCGTGAAGGACATTGGGGCTCCAGGGCCACCCGTGGTCCCAACCGGACTGACTTGCTGTACACTCATCGTGAGCCTCCTGGATCATGATTTCGCCGTTGAAAGTACGCCCCGCGTCACCAGTCTGTGAGATGAGGTCGCGCTCCTCGCTGGCTTGGCGAGGCCGCACCCTATCTCGTGCGTCGCAATGGGCGGCGGACGCGCTGGTTCCCCCTTAGCTCGTAGCCAACTGCATGATTTTTTCCTGAGTTGCCTCCTCAATGGGCAGCTCGCCGGCGATCCTGCCTGCTGAAACGACGTACACGCGGTCGCTCATGCCCAGAACCTCGGGCAATTCCGACGAGATCATGATGATGCTCATGCCCTGCTCGACCAGGCGGGTCATGATCGTATAAATCTCGTATTTGGCGCCGACATCAATGCCGCGCGTCGGCTCGTCCAGGATGAGCAGGCCGGGCTTGACAAACAGCCACTTGGCGATACACACCTTCTGCTGATTGCCGCCGCTGAGGTTGCCGACCTTTTGCTCAATGCTCGGCGTCTTGATATTGAGCGAGCGACGGTAGTCTTCTGCCACCTTGATCTCGGCATTGCCGTCCACAACGCCGCGCGGAGCGATTTCCTCCAGGTTCGCCAGGGTGGTGTTCTGCTTCACGTCCTGGATCAGAATCAGGCCGGCGGCCTTGCGGTCTTCGGTCGCATACGCCACACCCGCGTCAATGGCTGCCCGCGGGTGGGTGAAGTGTTCCTTCTTGCCTTCGACATAGACGTCGCCCTTGACGCGATAGCCCAACGGATTTCCGAACAGGCTCAAGGCCAGCTCCGTGCGGCCGGAGCCCATCAAGCCGGCGAAGCCAACGACTTCGCCTTTCCTGACGTTGAAGTTCACGTCCTTGAGGATATCCCGGCCGAGCGCAGGGTCGTAGACGTTCCAGTTCTTCACCTCAAGCATGACTTCGCCGCCGCCTTGCGGGCAGATGATGAGCACCTTGATGCCCTTCGCCACCAGCGCTTCAACGTTCGCTTTCTCGGTGGCCGCGTCGCCCTGGCTGAAGAGAATCTCAACATTGTAGCCGGCCGCTTTGAACGCAGCCTGGAAACGGGCCTGGTCCTGGATCCAGCGCGGTTCGGCCTGCGTCGGTAGAACGACCCCCACCGCCGGGCTGCCCGAGCGCGCCGGCGCTGGCGTCGCGCCAGCAGCATCACTCGCCTGGTAGTAGCCGGAGGCAATCAGCGTAGCTTCGACATTCGTCTTGTCCACCGAGACAACGGGCGACTCTACCGTCGGGACATCTCGCGCGCCGTTGTTGACGATACCGCTCGCTACGGGAGCCTGCCCCTTGAGCAGAGCGACCGAGGCGTCCACAGCGGCCTGCACCAGAGTGCGGACATCTTTGAAGACGGTCATGGACTGCTTGCCGTCCATGATGTACTGGGCAGAGGCTTCCTCGGCATCCTGTCCGGTGATCAGGTAACTCGTGACGTCCGGGTCGGCCGCGAAGACGTCGGCGATCGCGCGCGCGGTGTTATCATTGGGCGCGAGGATGAAGACATGGCCCTTGTCGGCCGCCGTGACGCTGGTGAGGTTGGCTTGCGCCAGAATGCTGGCCGTCTGACGATCCCAGTTGGTCGCAATCTGATTGAAGATCGCGCGCTGCTGGGCGCGTGTCAGCGTCACCTCCCCCTGGAGCGCACTCGCCTGGCTTGAGTTCTTGACGACGAACGTGCCATCGGTGATCCTGGGCTGCAAGACGCCCCACGCGCCCTGGAAGAAGAGGAAGGCGTTGTTGTCGTTGGCGGCGCCCGCGTACAGATACAACGGGTTGTCCTTGCCCGTCGCATGGTCCACCAGATATTGCGCCTGCTGCGCGCCGACGGCGAGGCTGTCAAAGGTCACGTAGTAATTCACGGCGTCGGTGTCGGGGATCAGCCGGTCATACGCGATGACCTTCACACCGGCCGCTTTCGCCGCGTCCACGGCCACCGCCGCCGCTCGGAATGGATTGCGCTGTCGCTCCGGGTAGATGTTGTTGATTTCGCGGCCGACCATGTGCTTGATCAGCACCGGCTCCGACACTTCGCCTTTGTGAGCGTCCAGGGTGCAAACGGTCTGGCCGTCGCGCAATACCGTGACCGTATCGGCAATAGCGATGACCTCTTTCAGCTTGTGTGAAATCATGATGGACGTCACACCGTGCTGTTTGAGTTCACGGATCAGCTGCAACAGGTTCTCGCTGTCATCCTCGTTCAGCGCCGCGGTCGGCTCGTCCAGGATGAGGAGTCTCACATCCTTGCTCATCGCCTTGGCGATTTCAATCAGTTGCTGCTTGCCTACGCCCAGATGCTTAACTTTCGTCTCCGGGTTGACATCGCACCTGACTCGGCGGAGCGCCTCGTTCGCTCGTTTGATGGTCTCATTCCAGTTAACGGTGAAGCCGCGCTTGATCTCATTGCCGAGGTAAATGTTTTCGTAGACTGTCATCTCAGGGACGAGCGCCAGCTCCTGATAGATGATGACGATGCCGGCATGCTCGCTGTCGCTGATGCCCGAGAATTTCTGCACCTGGCCCCGGAACAGGATATCGCCCTCATAAGAGCCGTGGGGATAGACACCGCTCAACACCTTCATCAGGGTGGACTTACCGGCGCCATTTTCGCCAACCAGACAATGAATCTCGCCTTCGGCGACCTGAAAGCTGACATTGTTTAACGCTTTCACACCGGGGAAAGACTTGCTGATGCTCTTCATCTCTAGAATGGGAGGTTGGCTCGACATGGCTAGCTCTCCTAATGACGTATCGGGTGACCATTTGGTCGTTGGCAAGACCTGGTTTGAGCACAAGCTGTGGCGCCCCGAGAAGCTCCCGAACCACAGGGCCTGTGGCCGAAGGCTCGAGGCGCCACCACTCGAATAGCCATCAGGAATAGTGATGACGACTCATCACTATTCCTGTGTGGCTAACTAGGTTCCCTTATTGCAGGCCCTTGAAGTCGCTGGCCTGGTAGTAGCCAGAGTCGATCAGCGCCTTCTTGACGTTGTCCTTGGTGACGGTCACGATGGGGGACGGCTTGGCCGCGACGTCCACCTTGCCGTTGTTGTAGGTGGTGGTCTTCTCCGGGGCATTGCCGGCCACGAAGGCGTTGGCCGCGGCGACGGCATCCGCCGCCAGCGTGCGGACGTCCTTCAAAACGGTCATAGACTGCTTGCCATCAATGATGTACTGCACAGAGGCCTTCTCCGCGTCCTGGCCGGTGATGTAGTACTTCTTCACATCCTTGTCGGCCCCAAATGCGTCGGCAATCGCGCGCGCGGTGCCGTCGTTCGGGGCGAGGATGAAGGCGTTGGCCTTGTCGGCCGCCGCGGCCTTGGTCAGGTTGGACTCCGCCAGGTTCTTGGCAGTGTCGAACTTCCAGTCGGTCGTGGTCTGGCCGATGATCTTGGCTTGCTCGTCACGGGTCAGCTTGGGCTTGCTCTGCAGATTGACGGCCTCGCTGGAGTTCTTGATGACGAAGGTGCCATCGGCGATCTTGGGCTGGATCTTCTCCCAGGCGCCTTCGAAGAAGAGGAAGGCGTTGTTGTCGGAGGCCGCGCCGGTGTAGATGAAAAGCGGGTTGCCCTTGGTGCTGCCGGCCTGCTGGATCAGGAAATCGCTCCAGGCGGCGCCCACCGCGCCGCTGTCGAAGGTCACATAGTAGTCCACGGCATCGGTGTCACGAATCAGGCGGTCGTAGGAGATCACCTTGATCCCGGCATCCTTGGCCTCTTTCGCCGCTGCAGCGGCAGCCGTCGCATCTTGCGGGGTGATGATGATCACCTTGACGCCCTGGCTGATCAGCGCTTCGACGTTGGCCTTTTCCTTGGCGCTATCACCCTGGCTGAAGAGCGGCTCCCAGCCAGCCTTCTGGAACACCGCCTGGTCCTGCAGCCAGCGCGGCTCGTCCTTCGTCGGTAGAATGACACCAACCGCGGCCTTACCGCCAGCGGCCGGGGCCTTGGCAGCGGCCGTAGGTTGCGCAGCGGCCGGGGCCTGGGCAGCGGCCGGGGCGGTCGTGGGTTGCGCAGCGGCCGGGGCTGAGGCAGGCTGCGCGGCCCCGGCGCAGCCAAACAGAGCAAGCGCGACAATCCCCAGCACGAGGATGGTCAGCAGCGATCGAGCCGATTTGTGAGACATTTTCTCCTCCTTACAGAGAGTGACTAATGGGTATACTGGTCAGGAAAACGTCGCGGCGATGTCAAAATGATGAGTTGTGACGCCTCCTTTCTGACGGCCTTGAGCGGTTAGTTGGGATTATATACCAACTAATAAAGGTGTCAAGCGCGAACAAAATCGAGTCGTTGACAATGCCTTACGAGTGTGCTACACTATGACTAGACAGAAGTCAATCGGCATTTATCCCTTTTATTCATCCGCCGCATTTATCCCGCATCTCTATTTTCCTGGTCCGCGGTGTCGTTGTTGGGGGCCTGTCGTTGCCATGTGGTAACTCATCTGTGGGGGTGGGTACTTTTATCTTGCGCCTAGGTGCGCAGTGCTATTATCTTGCACATACACGACGCCCCGGTACGTCCAGGTTAGAGACGGGTGGGAGGTATTGTGAGCCTCACCCTCGTCAAGTGGATGCTCCGCATACTGGGTCTGCTGGTCTTAGCAGCCGTCGGTTGGAGCATCGGGTCCGCGATTGAGGCGCAGATTCCGTGGAATCTGCCCTACCTCAAGTATGTTGTGGCATTGATCGGCGGCCTGCTCGGTTTCCTCTTCACCGAGCGGCTCGTCCTCAACCCACTCATTGCGCTCCAGAAGGAGTTGCGCCGTATCCCGATTCAGATGCTGCTCGGCGGCACGATCGGGCTGGGCGTCGGCCTGCTTCTGTCGCTGCCCCTCGCCTACGCTGCGCAGTTCCTGCCCTTCTCCCTCGGCAATGTCGCGCCGGTGCTCATCTCCGTCGCCCTGGGCTACCTGGGCCTGATGGTCGGCCTCGCGCGCTACCGTGACCTCATGAACCTGCTGCCGGCCAACCGCCGCGCCCGCGCCGAGGTGGCCCACAGTTCGTATGTTCTCCTCGATACGTCGGTTGTCATTGACGGGCGTATCGCAGACATCGCCCAGACCGGCTTCGTCGAGCGCACCCTGCTCGTTCCCCGCTTCGTCCTCAACGAGCTTCAGCACGTCGCGGACTCGGCCGATACCGTCCGGCGCAACCGTGGGCGGCGCGGCCTGGACGTACTCGGCAAGCTACAGAAGGATGACCGGGTGTCGGTGGAGATCACCGACACCGACTTCGACGATGTGCGCGAGGTGGACGCCAAGCTCATTCGCCTGGCGAAGCGCCTGGGCTGCCCCATTCTGACCAACGACTTTAACCTCAACCGCGTCGCCGAGCTTCAGGGCGTCCGCATCCTCAACGTCAACGAGCTGGCGAACGCCGTCAAGGCTGTCGTACTGCCGGGCGAGTCGCTCCGCGTGCGCATCATCCAGGAGGGCAAGGAGCTGGGCCAGGGCGTGGGCTACCTACCGGATGGCACGATGATCGTCGTCGAGAACGGGCGGCGCTACATGAACGCCAACCTGGACGTGACGGTCACGCGCTTCCTGCAAACGCCCCAGGGCCGCATGATCTTCGCCGCCCCTGCCCCTGCGAACGGCGCCGCGAAAGAAGCCGGCTAATCGAAGAAGCGCCTTTGACTAGCTCCGTACGACCGTCGTGGTGGTGTCGTTGCGGTAGACGAAGTAGTTGACGGCGAACGTGATGAGGCTGACGATGATCGAGGCCAGCAGCGCCCACCAGAAGTTGTCCACGGTGTAGTTCGGCGTGATGGATGCCGCCAGCCAGAAGACGGCCGCGTTGACAATAAAGATGAACAGGCCGAGGGTCAGAACGATACAGCCGCACGACGCGAAGTACAGGATCGGACGCAGGATGGCGTTGAGGAAGCCGAGGATCGCAGCCAGGAGCAGCACCGTCAGCAGCTTTGTGAATGTGTCCCCCTGAACGTGGAGGCCCGGCAGAATCCACGTCGTGACGGCGATGGCGGCGGCGCTGACGAGCCAGGAGATCAGGACGCGGCTCCAGAAGCCCCGCGTGCTGACTGTTGTTTGGATGACCTCGGTGCGGCTCACCTGGGGCGGCGGGCTTGCCGGCGGGGTGGGCGTGATGCTCATGGATAATCTCCATAGTGAGGGTAGACGTGGGCAATCGCCCGCTATTCTAGAGTACCGTACCGCCGATGTCAACCGAGGAGAAGCGTGGTATACTTGAGGCGCGCTCGCGCGGCGGGCGCGCCATTTCTTTGCCTGGAAAGGCTCCGCTCATGACCCTCACGTCCCCCGCCGATATCGCCGCCGCCGCCGGCCGCGTTCGGGCCAGCATCGAGCGTGTGATCGTCGGCAAGCCCGACGTCATTGATCAGCTCATGATAGCGCTTCTGGTCGAGGGCCACGTGCTCATCGAGGACGTGCCGGGCGTTGGCAAGACGACCCTGGCGCGGGCGCTCGCCCGCTCCCTCGGCTGCTCCTTCCGCCGCATCCAGTTCACCCCCGACCTCCTGCCCTCGGATGTCGTCGGCATCAACTTCTTCAACCAGAAATCCCAGGAGTTCGAGTACCGCGCCGGCCCCATCGTCGCCCAGATTGTCCTGGCCGACGAGATCAACCGCGCGACGCCGCGTACCCAGTCGGCGCTGCTGGAAGCGATGCAGGAGCGCACGGTCACCGTGGACGGCGAGACGATGGCGCTGCCGCGCCCGTTCCTCGTCCTCGCCACCCAGAACCCTATCGAGCTGGAGGGAACGTTCCCGCTCCCCGAGGCGCAGATGGACCGCTTCGTGATGCGCATTCGCCTCGGCTATCCGAGCGTGGCGGAGGAGGAGGACATCCTGCTGCGCTTCGAGCACGAGGACCCGATGGTCGAGGTCGAGAACGTGCTGCCGGCCGAGGAGCTGGTGGCCCTGGCGCGGGCGCGGCAGTCGGTGCGGGTCGAGGCGTCGGTGCGCAACTATATCGTGCGCATCGTCCAGTCCACGCGCGCCCACGCGGCGGTGGAGCTGGGGGCCAGCCCGCGCGGCTCGCTCTCGCTCTACCAGACAGCGCAGGCCCGCGCCGCCCTTCTCGGCCGCGACTACGTCCTGCCGGACGACATCAAGGCGCTCGCCGCGCCCGTCCTCACCCACCGCCTGATTCTCTCCAGCCAGATGAAGCTGCGCGGGCGCACGCCGGAACAAATCCTGCAAGAGATTGTCGAGGCCGTGCCGGCCCCGGTCGACACCCCCGCCTGAGGGAGGTGAGATGCACGCGGAGCAGCGCGCCAGGACACGCGATCTGTTGAAATCGAAGGGCGTGGCTGCGGCCCTGTTCGCCAGCCGCGCCAGCGTCACCTGGCTGACCGGCTTCGCGCCCGCGCCCCAGGTTGGCGTGAGCTTCGCCGCCGGCGGTCCGCCGCTCGTCTGGTACGCCGACGGCCACTTCACGCTGCTGGTCATGGAGAGCCAGGTGGCGGACGCCGCCGGCTTCGCCGCTGAACCGGATGGCGCAGTCGTGGCCTACGAAGGGGCTTCGATTGACACGTCGCTGCGCGGACCAATCAACCTGGCGGATCTCCTGGCGGAGGTCGTCGCGGCGGCGGGGGTTCGGGCGGGCAAAGTCGGCGTCGAGGAGCGGGATCTGCCGATTGCGTTGTGGCACGCGCTGCGGGATGCCCTGCCGGATCGTGTGGCCTTGATCGCCGCTGACGGCTGGCTGGCGCCGCTGCGCACAGTCAAGACGGCGGAGGAGCTGGTCAGGCTCATGGACAACTTCGCCCTGGCCGGCATCGGCCAGGCGGCGGCGCGGCGAGCGACTCGCGTCGGCCAACGCGAGATTGACGTGTGGAGCGAGGCCCACGCGGCCATCCAACGCGCCGCCGGCGAGCGGGTCCCCCTCGGCAACGACTGCGTCGTCGGCTACCGCCAGAATAATGTCGGCGGCTGGCCGCTGAATTACCCCATCCGCCCGCACGACTCCCTCATCGTGGACCTTAGCACGATCCGTTACGGCTACTGGAGCGACGGCGCGGCGACGTACTACGGCGGCTGGCCGACGGAGCGCCAGGCGGCGATGCATCGGACGGTGGCGCGCGCGCTGGAGCTTGGCATCTCGATGATCCGGCCCGGCGCGGTGGCGGGCGAGATAGACCGCGCCATGCGCCGCTTCATCGCCGACGCGGGCTACCCCGTCTACGGCCACCACAGCGGCCACGGCGTTGGCGTGACGAGCCACGAAGCGCCGCGGATTGTGCCGTACAGTGTGGAGATTATCGAGGCGGACATGGTGCTGATGCTCGAGCCGGGCATCTACGTCCCCGGCGAGACGAGCGTGCGCCTGGAAGATGCGGTGCTGGTCACGCCGACCGGCGCGAAACGCCTCACCCACCACGACAAGAGCCTGCCGATAGACTCATTTCGTTAAGGGCAATCAGGCAAAAGTAGGGTATAATAGTACCAGACACAAGCGCCTCGCACATGTTGCGCCGCTTGCTGTCGGAGAACGAATGGCGAAACGAACCTCTCAGACCGTCGCAGCGCAACCGAAAGCGGGAAACGGCGGGCCTCGCTTGCCCTATCTTCCTGGTCTCGATGGTCTGCGCGCGGTGGCTGTCCTCGCCGTCATCGCTTACCACGCCGACATGGGCTGGCTCTCCGGCGGCTTCCTGGGTGTCGAGGTCTTCTTCGTCATCAGCGGCTATCTCATCACCGCGCTCCTCGCGGCCGAGTGGGAGCAGCGCGACCGCATAGACCTCAAGTCGTTCTGGCTGCGCCGCGCCCGCCGTCTGCTCCCCGCCGTCTTCGTCCTCATCGCCGCCGTCCTGACAATCACCGTCCTGTTCCTGCCCGATGAAGTGGCAAGTTTGCGCGGTGACGCGGCGGCCGCCATTGCCTACGTCACCAACTGGTGGCTCATCATCAGCCAGAAGTCCTACTTCGAGGCGGTGGGGCGGCCGTCCCTCCTGCGCCACCTGTGGTCCCTCGCCGTCGAGGAGCAGTTCTACCTCTTCTGGCCGCTGATTATGGCGGGCATGCTGGGGCTGCTGTGGCGCGGCAAGCGGCTCCTGGCGATCGCTCTGGTCGTCGGGGCGGCCGTCGCCTCGTCGGTCTGGATGGGTATACTCTACCAGCCCGACGTAGACCCCTCCCGCATCTACTACGGGACGGACACGCGCGCCGCCGGTTTCCTGCTCGGCGCGGCTCTGGCGCTCGTCTGGTCGCCCTTCCGCCTGCGCCGCCCGACGGCGCGCCGCCACCGGGTCGCCCTCGACGTGGTCGGGTTCGCGGCGCTGGCCGCCCTCCTCGTCGCCGGCTTGAAGTTCGACGAGTTCACCCCGTTCCTCTACCACGGCGGTTTTCTGCTGGTCGGCCTCATCACGGCTGTCGCCATCGCCGCCGTCGTTCACCCCGGCGCGAAGGTCTTCCCGCTCATCCTGGGCTGGGGGGCGCTGCGGTGGATCGGCCTGCGCTCCTACGGCATCTACCTGTGGCACTGGCCTGTCTTCATGCTGACGCGGCCGGAGCTTGACGTGACCATCGGCGGCTGGACGCTGCTCGCCATCCGCCTCGCCCTCACCTTCCTTCTAGCCGAGCTGTCCTTCCGCGCCATTGAGACGCCCATCCGCAACGGCTTCCTCGGCCGCGCCTGGGCCAGGCTGCGCACGGCGCGCGGGACGCAACGCCGCCGCCTCACTTTCGGCTGGGCCGCGATCGCGGCGGCGCTGACGATCTTCGTCGCCGCCCTTAGCGTCTCTGTAGCGACGGCCCGCGAGCCGGCGCCGCCGCCCTACCTGGCCGTCCAGGCCATTGACACCTTTGATGCGACGCCCGCGCCCTCGGCCGATGCCGGGGCGGGTGTGAAGCCCGGTTCGACGGACCTAGCGGCTGCGGCCGACACTCCCGCCCAGGTGGGGGCCAAACCGACGTCGACCGGGCTGCCCGCTGCCGTCGTGATGCGCGTAGACGACACCGCTGCGCCCACAATCGCGCCGGAGATAAGCCAGGAGATCGGCAGTTCGGCCGGGTCGGGCAGCGCCCAGGCCACGCCGGAGCTGGTGCCGCCGCCCGTCGGTGAAGGCCCGGGCCACCCGTGGGGGACATCTGGCGGGCCGACGCCGACCGCGACGCAGACGCCCACCCGCGAGGCGACCGCCCACGTGGCCGTCAACGTGCGCCAGGGGCCGAGCCGCGACTTCGGCGTTGTCAAGGTGCTGGACGTGGATGAGCGGGTGACGGTTATCGGGCGTACCGCCGACAACGTCTGGTACAAGGTGCGCACGGGCGACAGCAGTGAGGGCTGGATCGCCGCCGAGTTCCTGGGCGTCGAAGGCGCGGAGGCCCTGGCGGTCGTCGCGACGCCTACGCCGCCGGCTACGGCGGGCGCGGCGCAACCACCAGCCGCCGCCCCGGCCCCGCCAATCGTTCCCGCCACCATCCGCGTGACGGCCATCGGCGACTCGGTGATGCTGGGGGCGGTGCCTGAGTTTCAGCGGGTCATGGGCAGCGTGAACGTGGATGCGGCGGTGGGGCGGCAGGCGGGCCAGGCGATTGACATCCTGCGCGCTCGCCGCGACGCGGGGCAGCTCGGCCAGGCCGTCGTCGTTCACGTGGGGAGCAACGGCACGTTCAACGCACGCCAGTTCGAAACGCTGATGGACGTGCTACAGAACACGAAGCGCGTGGTCATCGTCAACGACAAAGTCCCGCGCACGTGGCAGGACGCCAACAATCGCATGCTCGCCGAGAGCGCCGCCGCCTACCCGAACGTCGTCCTCGTGGACTGGAACAGCGTTGGCGCGGCGCACCCGGAGTACTTCTGGAACGACGGCATCCACCTGCGGCCGGAGGGCGCCCACGCCTACGCCACGCTTATCGCCCAGGCCATCATGCGCTAGTATAGACGCGCGATTGCTTGTGTAGAGACGCGCCATGGCGCGTCTCTACTGATTCTTACACAAACTCACATCCGACGGAGATGACATCAAACCCGTGTCCCATCGCTTCGACGCCGAAGCTCACGCCGAGGGATACGCCCATCGCCATGCGCATGTAGGTATCGCCCGGGATGTCGAAGGTCTGCCAGCCGGCGTCGGCGTAGAGCCGCAGGTTGTCGTGCTCGGCGATGCGGCGGTCGCCGTCGTAGACATGCACCGTGTTCAGCACGGCGTCCGGCGAGTCGGTTCGGAACACCAGGGCGACGCGGATGGCCCGCAGGCGCTGGCTGCCGGCAATGGTCGGCGTCGGGATGGCGAAGTGAACCCAGTTCTCCGTTCCCGGCTGGCCCACGATACGTCCGATGAAGCCGGTCCGCCATAGCTCGGCCAGTCTGTCCGGGAACTCGACCTGCAGACTGTTGCCGTGCATCCAGACGGTGTAAGCTGGGTTTGCCATGTCCTATCCTCCTGGGGATAGGTTTTACAGCATAACGGCCACGCGGTCAAATACCCCATTGTGGAATGCGCGATTTGTTGCACTCTGCTGCAAACGCGGTAGAATCCCGGCCCTACCACCCGCGACGAACCATAGGAGCGCACCGCAATGCCTACCCCGCAAGTCCCTGCCCCCCTGACCCGCGAGTCCCTCGGTATCCCCGGTGAGCGCGAGCGTTACCTGCTGCGCAAGCGCATCATCCGGGCCAAGCTCAACGGCACGATGCTGCCCGCCATGCGCCGCCACGGCATTGACATGTGGATCATGATCGGCCGCGAATTCAACGCCGACCCGCTGCTGATGGACATCGGCGGCGGGTGGCCGGGCGTCCGCAACGCCTACGTCTTCTTCGACAACGGCGGGGCCGTGCCTGAGAAGATCTTCATCGGCTCCCACGAGCAGCGCGAGGACCTGTTCCGCGACGTGTACGACATCGTCACGTACTACGGCTATGACCAGGCGGGGCTAGCGCCCTACCTGCGCGACGTCGTCCAGGCCCGCAACCCCCAGCGCATCGGCATCAACATGTCGCCCACGCTGCCGATGGCCGACGGGTTGACGGCGACCTTGAAGGGCTATCTAGAAAACGCCATCGGGCCGGACTACACGGCGCGGCTGGTCAGCGCCGAGTTGGTGGCGCGCGATTTCCGCGCGACGCGCCTGCCGGAGGAGTTCGGGCCGTACCGCCGCCTGTGCGAGTGGACGGTGGCGTGGCTCGACGAGGGCTTCAGCCCGCGCGTCGTTCAGCCGGGCGTCACGACGCCGGCCGACATTCACTGGCACATGCGGGCGAAGGCGCGGGAGCTGGGCCTGGAGTGCGAGTTTCTGCCGGGGCTGGTGATCTACCGCGCGGGCGATCCCCTGCCGGTCAACACGCCCGATCACGCCATCCTGCCGGGCGACGTGGTCACGATGGACGCGGGCCTGGCCTTCGACCTCTACCGCTCCGACTACCAGCGAACGGCATATGTCCTGCGCGAGGGGGAGAAGGCGCCGCCGGAGAGCTTCCGCCGCGCCTACGCCGACGCCATTCGGGTGCGCGACAGGCTCATCGCCAACATGACGCCGGGCGAGATCGCCTACAAGGTGTTCGACAAGACGATGGCCTGGGCGGAGAGCGAGGGGTACGAGGTGATGTACCCGGCCGCCGGCGGGCGCAAGGGCGCCGTCACAAAACCCCAGGTCGGCATCTACAGCCACTCCATCGGCAACGCGACCCACGGCATCGCGGCGCGCATCGCGGTGAACTGGCCGACGGCTTACGGCGACCGGGTGGGCTACCCCATCCAGGCGAACGAGTGGTACTCGGTGGAGCTAGGCGTCCACACACCCATCCCGGAGTGGGGCGGGCGAACGATGTTCGTCGGCGTTGAGGAAGATGTGGCGCTGCTGGACAGCGGCGTCGAGTTCTTCGCCCGGCCGCAGGAGGAGCTGATCGTCATCCCGACGTAGCGCCTGTATAATAGGGCGCATCAGGCGCCCCTTGTCACTCTGAGCGAAGCGAAGAGTCTCCCCGCCAGGGGATGCTTCGTTTCACTCAGCATGACAGTGTTCAGCATGACGGCATAGGAGACGTGCCATGCCCTCACCATTTCCGGGAATGGACCCGTACCTCGAAGGCCACCTGTGGCCCGACGTTCACGCGGCGCTCGCGGCGCAGATTCGCCAGCAGCTCACGCCGCTGCTGCGTCCGCGCTACGCGGCGCGCCTGGCCGTCTACGTCGTCGAGGACACGTCGCCGGAGGCGGACATCGGCATCATGTATCCCGATGTCGAGATTCTGCGGCCGAGGTCCCAGGAGCGCCAGATACGCGAGGACACGCCGGCCAGGCTGACCGCGCCGCGTCCCGTCGCGCCGCTCGTCGTTGGATTGCCCTTGCCGGTCGAAGTCCACCTGACGGGCATCGAGATTCGGGATGCGGCGAACAATGAGCTGATCACAGGGCTTGAGATTCTGTCCCCGGTCAATAAGCGGGAGCCGGGTCTGTCTGTCTATCGGGAGAAACGGCGGCGGCTGTACCGCGCCGGTGTGCATCTTGTGGAGATTGACCTCATCCGGCGGGGAACCCGGCCCCTGGCGCACCCGCGTATTCCGCCGTCGCCCTATCTCGTCACGCTGACGCGAGCGCACGCGGCCACTGTCGAGGTGTGGCCCATCGCGCTTGAGGACCGTTTGCCGCTGATCCCGACGCCGCTGCGCGCGCCCGACGCCGATGTGACACTCGATCTGCACGCCGCCCTCGCGGCCGTCTACGAGGCGGTTGCCTATGACCTCTCGATTGACTATGGCGGGCCGCCGCCCCCGCCGCCCCTTGATAGCGATCCCCGCCTGACAGACGAATAACGTGGAGGCCCCTGCTGGCGGCGGAGTGACAACTCCGCCGCCTCTGGGTGGCGCTGGAGATGGCTCTCCAGCGCCAGCGCGATGTACTTTTCCACGCCGAACCGCGGAACTACCCGCGGGTCGGCCCTACCGGCGCCGGGCCGCCTTACGGCGTTGCCGTCGGGCGCGGCGGGTGCATCGGGTACGGCGTTCCGCTCGGCGGCGTGCCATTGGGCGGCGGCCCACCCCGGAAACCGCCGCTCAGCTCGCCGAACAGTTGGTCCAGGGTCAGGTCGGCCGACAGCTGATCAATCTCGGCCTTCTTTGCGTCCACGATAGCCTTCTCGACGACGTTGGGGTCCACATTCTTCGACTGGGCAATCTGCGACAGGGTCTGCCCGGCGCGCAACGCCGTCGTCAAGTCCGCCGTCGTCATGCCGAGCGCCGTCGCCGCGGCGTTCACGATCGCCGCATCCCCCGCCGGGTCGCCACCGCGACCGCCCGGGCCGCCATGCGCCTGGGCCGTGTTCGCCACAAAGGCGCCGACGAGTAGGGCAGCGACCAACGCCACCGCCAACACGCCCACGGCCATCCGCTTCGTGAAATGATCCATGCTCCCATCCTTTCTTCACCTTGACAGGTCTGTGAAACGTCGCACTCAGCAGCGCGAGTCAAGGTGTAGCATACGGGATCATGCTGAAAGGCCGTCGAAAATAGCGCAAGAGTTTGGCAAGAGCGCGTCCTGGATGGTCGGCTAGTCCCCTTCCCGCAGCACGTAGCCGACACCATGCACCGTCTGAATCAGCCGAGGTTCGCCGCCGGCTTCGGTCTTGGCGCGCAGGTAGCCGATGTAGACACCGAGGACTTTGCTCTGCCCGCCAAAATCGTACCCCCAAACCTCCTCCAGGATGGTCTCGCGCGTCACCACGCGTCGCGCCTGGCGCATCAGGAAGGCGAGCAACTCGGCCTCGCGGGGCGTCAGCGTGAAGCGCCGCTGCCGCCGCCAGCCCTCGCCAATCGCCGGGTCGAGGCGCAGATCGGCGAACGTCAGGGGCGCGGCGCAGTCACACGCGCCTTCCGCCCGCTGCAACAAGACGTCTATCCGAGCGAGAAGCTCTGCCGTCACGAACGGCGCGACGACGAAGTCGTCCACGCTCGACGCCAGACACGCGGCGCTGCGTTCGACCATGTCTGGCGTTGTCAGCAAGAGAACGGGTACGGCGTCGGCGGCGCGGAGGCGCCGCGCAACCTCGATACCATCCGGGTTGCGCATACGGCTGTCGAGAACACTGATGGCGGGCCGAATGGCCCTGGCGCGTTCGAGCGCCGCGCGGCCGTCCAGCGCCGTGACGACCTCGTATCCCTGGGCGAGCAAGTCCGCTTCCAACCTGTCCACCGTGGCGCTGTCGTTAGCGGCGAGCAGCAATGTCGGCACGAGTCTCCTCCTGCCGCAGGCTGACACTATGCGACTCGGACGTCGCCTGCGACAGCCTGATTGTACCGCCTCGGTGTTCAGACATTGTTAAGAACTAATGTGGAGAAGATTGCGAGTGGGAGATGGGCCAGGGGTGCGCCGCGTAGTGGTTCAGCAAGCGGTGGGCGGCGAGGGCGTAGATGACAGTGTGCTGGTAGACGCGCTCTAGCGCAACGGCCTCGTGCGGCCCGTGGGCCACTTCGAGGCGGCCCGGTCCGTAGGCGAAGGCGGGGATGCCCCGCCGCGCGTACCACCGAATCTCCAGGATGCCGGGGCACATCTCGAACGCCGGGCGCTGTCCGGTCACCTCGGCGACCGTCTCGGCGAGCGCCTCGGCCGCCGGGTGGTCCTCGGCCACGCCGCAGGAGTAGCCCTCTTGCAGGACGTCCACGTCGAGCCGGATGCCCTGCGCCCGCAGCCCGTCGAACAGGCTGAACAGCCGCGCCCTCTCGACGGCCAGGTCCTCTTCCGGGTTGAAACGCCGCTCCACGGTGAAGCTGCACATGTCGGGAACGACGTTGAAGTTCGTGCCGCCCTGCGCCTCGCCACCGAGCATGAGGATGGAGGGGGCGGCTTCGGGGGGCGTGACGCGATAGGCGGTGCGGCGCTGCTCGACCTCGGCTTTCAGGCCCTGGAGCGCCGACGCCACGCGGAGCATGTCCTCGAACGCATTGACGCCCTCGTGTTGCAGGCCGACGTGCGCCGCCTTGCCCCGCGTGGTCACGCGCAGCGTAATCGCGCCGCGATTGGCGTTCCAGATCACGTCGCCGGTCGGCTCCTGGGTGAGCATCGCCACCGCGTCCTGACCTAGCCGTCCGATGTCCGCCAGGTAGCGCGAGCCGCCCTGGCCGCCCGTCTCCTCGTCGGCCACCAGGCACAGGCCGACGCGGCCCGGCAGCGCAACGCCCACCTCCTTCAGGAGATAGGCGGCGTAGATCATGCTGGCGAGGCCGGCCTTCATGTCGGCCGCGCCGCGACCGTGCAGCCAGCCGCCCTCGATGCGCGGCGCGAACTGGTCACGGCGCTGCGCGGGGACAACGTCGTAGTGGCCGTGGAAGACGACCATCGGCCCGCTGTCGCCGAGGGACGCGAGAATGTTGTCGCGGGGGCGGTCGGGGTCGCCGGACGCGGCCAGGACCTCGTAGCTCAGCCCCAGGCGGTCTAGCTCCAGGCGCAGGCGGGCGACGCACGCAGCGTAGGAGACGCCGGGCGGGTTCTCGCTGGCAATGCGGATGAGGTCCTCGCTGAGGGCGACGATGCTGGGCTTGTGGTGGTCGAGGGCGCGCTGCAACGCATCTTGCAAGCTCATCCGCCTATCTCCTGCTAACGCTGACATAGATGCCGACTAAGGGATGAGCGTAAGGGCAGCGCCGTTGATCAGGCGGTACACACGAAAATGGCTATCCAGAGTGAATACCTGTTGGAGCGGACCCGTATCGGCGAGGATCATAGATGGCCTTGCTCACGCTTCGCCACCATGCTAGACGTGAAGCGTCGCCCAGGCTCAACAGACATTTGTGCGCCACCCACGACGAACTCGTTGCTACTCAGTGAGCCTATGGCGTCGCCAAGAAAGTCCGCCAGTGTCTCCCCATCGCCCGTTTCGTCAACCGGCCCAGGCGCCACGAACCGCTCGCGCAGATAGTCAAGCGCCAGGGTCTCAACCGTCGTGCCACGGCGATTAGCCTCGTTGGCAAGCGCCTCTTCGATATCGGGCGTCAGTTTAATATCCATCTTTACAGCCTCCTATCGCTCGCTACCCATTGACGCTGTCTTACGCGGCTGAGGCGCTGGCGGGCGCCGGAACCGGCGACTCGCGCGGCTCCAGCCGGTCTATATCCACCGTCTGGCCGCACTGGCTGCACTTCGCGCGGTTCTTGCCGGCCTGCGTCAGCAGCCCGCCGCAGTTCGGGCAGGGCTGCGGCAGGGGGCGCTGCCACGCGGCGAAGTTGCACGCCGGATAGTTGGCGCAGCCGTAGAACACGCGGCCGCGCTTGCTGCGCTTCTCGACAAGCTCGCCGCCGCACTGCGGGCAGTGGACGCCGATCTTTTCCAAATAGGGCTGCGTGTTGCGGCATTCCGGGAAGCCGCTGCACGCGATGAACTTGCCGAAGCGCCCGAACTTCACCACCATCGGCCGGCCGCACTTCTCGCACACCTCGCCGGTTTCCTCGGGCGCGAGCGCCACCTTATCAATGTGGGCCTCGGCGGCGGCAACGCGGACGGCGAAAGGCTCGTAGAACTGGCGCACGACCGGCACCCACGCCTGCTCGCCGTCGGCGATCTCGTCCAGGTGGCTCTCCATCTCGGCGGTGAAGCCGACGTCGAACACGTCGGGGAAGTTCTCCACCAGGAGATCGCAGACGATGAAGCCTAGCTCGGTTGGGATGAGGCGGCGGTCCTCGCGCTCGACGTAGCCGCGCTGCTGGATGGTCGTGATAATGGGGGCGTAGGTGCTGGGGCGGCCGATGCCGTGTTCCTCTAGCGCCTTGACCAGCGTCGCCTCGGTGTAGCGCGGGGGCGGCTCGGTGAAGTGCTGCTCCGGAATGAGGCGCAGCAGATTGAGGACCTCGTCCACGCTGAGGGGCGGCAGCAGCGTCCCCTCACCCTCATCCGGCGCGTCTTCCTTCTCGCGGCTGACCTCGTACACCGCCAGGAAACCCTCGAACTTGATGATCGAGCCGGTGGCGCGGAAGGTCGCCACGCGCTCCTCGACGCGCGGCTTGCGCGTCTTCTCGTCCGTCGTCGTGTAGCGGGCCGGCGCGGTAACGTCAACCGTCGTGACGTCGAGCAGGGCGGGGATCATCTGCGAGGCCACGAAGCGCTTCCAGATCAACTCGTACAGGCGGAACTGGTCGCGGCTCAGGTGCTCGCGCACCGAGGCCGGCTCGCGGAACACCGACGTCGGGCGGATGGCCTCGTGGGCCTCCTGCGCGCCCTTCGTGCGCGTCTTGTAGTGCGGCGGCTCCGGCGGCATGTAGCCCTCGCCGTAGCGGCGGGTGATGAACTGCCGCGCCTCGTCCTGCGCCTGGCGCGAGACGTTGACCGAGTCGGTGCGCATGTAGGTGATGAGGCCAACGGCGCCGCCCGCCCCCACGTCAATGCCCTCGTAGAGCTGCTGGGCGACGGTCATCGTCTTCTTCGCGCCGAAACCGAGGCGGCGCGACGCCTCCTGCTGCAAGGTGCTGGTGGTGAAGGGCGGCGATGGGTAGCGGCGGCGCTCCTTGCGCTCTACCTTGGCGACGGTGTACGTCGCGCCTTCGAGGGCGTTCACGATGGCGCGGGCGTCGGCCTCCTTCTTGAGGTCGGCCTTCTCCGCGCCGATGCGGATGAGGCGGGCGCGGAACGACGGCGCTTTGCCCTTGTGGCTCCTGGGCATGATCTTCGCCAGCTCCGCCTCCAGCGACCAGTACTCTTCGGGGATGAACGCCTGGATCTCGCGCTCGCGCTCGACGATCAGGCGCAGGGCGACGGTCTGGACGCGACCGGCCGAGAGGCGGCTGCGCACCTTGTCCCACAGGATGGGGCTAATCTTGTAGCCGACCAGGCGGTCGAGGATACGCCGCGCCTGCTGGGCGTCCACCAGGCCCATGTTGATGGCGCGGGGGTGGCTGAAAGCGTCCATGATGGCCGAGCGGGTGATCTCGTGGAACTCGACGCGCTGAATCTTCGCCGGGTCAATCCTGGCCGCCTCCATCAGGTGCCAGGCAATCGCCTCGCCCTCCCGATCGGGGTCCGTCGCCAGGAAGACTTCGTCGGCGCCCTTCGCCATCGCGGTCAGGTCTTTCACGATGTCGCGTTTGTCATCTGGCACGCGGTACTTCGGCTCGAAGTCGTGCTCCACGTCCACGCTGAGCTGCGACTTGAGCAGGTCGCGCACGTGGCCGACGGACGCCCGCACGCGGTAGCCGCCGCCGAGGAACTTGCCGATGGTGCGCGCCTTGGCAGGCGACTCGACGATGACGAGCTTGCCGCCGCGCATCGTCGCGTCGCCAAAGGACGAGCCGCCGCGATAGGCGCCGCGCCCCGTTCCATTCGCCGACTTGCGCGCGCCGCTCGTCTTGGCCGTACTCTTCGCGGCGGTCTTGGCGGTCGCCTTCTTGCCCGATGTCGTCTTGGCCAGCGCCGCCTTCGTTGTCGCCGCCTTCGTTGTCGCCGTCTTCGTTGTCGCCGTCTTGGCCGACGTCTTCTTGGCCGTCGTGCGCTTCGCCGCCTGCCGCGCCGCCTGAGCGGCCTCGGCGCTGGGCCGGGGGAGCAGGACGTGGGCCAGGGTTTCGCCGGGGCGGTAGAGGGTCGTGCCGCAGACGGGGCAGACGCCCTTCGTGCCGGCGCGGCCGGTCGCCGTGATCTCGGCGCGCGGCTCGGTCATGGTGCGCTTCTCGCGGCACTTGACGCAGTACGCCTCGACGGCCTCGCCCGGTCCGCTGACCGTCTCGCCGACGGGCGCTTCGACACCGTTGTCGGCGGCCGCCTTGCGGGTGGCCTTCTTCGCCGGCGCCGCCGTCGGCGCGGGCTTCGGCGCGTCGGCGTGGGTCGGCGTTTCGCCCATGCGGTACAGCGCCGTGCCGCACTCGGGACACGTGCCGCGCGTCACGGGACGCCCGGCGGCGTTGTACTCCGCCACGGGGTTATCCATCGGCCGCTTCGTGCGGCATTTCATGCAATAGGCTTCAACTGACATAAACAACGTCCTCTTCCACGGCAGCGAAAACCTGCCCACAACTCAGACGCCTGGCAGACGAACGTCTTACCAAACGGCCCCCTACGCCGAGACCGGCGGGCGGCGGTTCACCCACGGCTGCCCCTCTTCGAGCTGCGCGGCCAGGCGCAGGAGCGTCGCTTCGTCGCCGAAGCGCCCGTAGAACTGCACGCCGATGGGCAGGTTCTGCTCGTTCCACATCAGCGGCAGGCTGATGGCGGGGAGGCCGCTCACGTTGGCGAGGGGCGTGAAGGGAACATAGGCAGCGGCGCGGAACAGGCCGAACAGCGGGTTGTCGGGCGGCGAGTTGAACGTCCCCAGGGGCGGCGGCGGCTCGACCAGCGTCGGCGTCAACCAGGCGTCGTAGCCTTCCAGGAAGTGGCCGATCTGGCGCGAGATCTGCTGAAGCCCGGTCCACGCCAGCATGTATGTCGGGGCGTTGGTGCTGCGGCCCATCTCGTACAGGCCCCACGTCAGCGGCTCGAACTGCTCGCGCGTCGGCTTCTTGCCCGTGGCGTAGGCGAGCGCGTCAATGTTCCAGCCGATGCCCGACGCCCACACGCCAACGAAAGCCTGGGTGAACATATTCCCGTCAATCGTCGGGCTGGCCTCCTCCACGATATGCCCCAGGTCGGCCAGGAGCTTGGCCGTCGCCTCGACGGCCTTGATATTGTCCGGATGGACGGGTACGCCGTTTGGCGAGCGGGTGGCGAAGGCGATCCGTAGCTGGCCCGGGTCGGCGCCGATCTCCTGGCTGAACGGCCGCGCCGGCGGTGGCGCCCAATACGGGTCGCCGACCGATGGGCCGGCCGTCGCATCCAGCAGGGCGGCGCAGTCGCGCACCGTGCGCGTCACCGCGTGTTCGCACACCAGACCGCCGATGATGTCGCCCACCTCGGGGCCAACCGGCGTCCGCGCGCGGGTCGGCTTCAGACCGACGAGGCCGCAGCACGCCGCCGGGATGCGAATCGAGCCGCCGCCGTCATTGGCGTGGGCGAAGGGGACAAGACCCGCCGCGACCGCCGCCGCTGACCCACCGCTGGAGCCGCCGGTCGAGCGCGACGTGTCCCACGGGTTGCGGCTCGGCCCGAACAGGGCCGGCTCGGTGGTCGGCAGGATGCCCAGCTCCGGCGCGTTCGTCTTGCCGACGATGACGAGGCCGGCGGCCTTCTGCCGCTGTACAAGGGTGCTGTCGTGGGGCGGGACGAAGTCGGCCAGCCAGGCGGAGCCGGACGCCTGGGGAACGCCGCCGAGGGTCGCGCCGAGGTCCTTGAGCAGGAACGGCACACCCTTGAACGGGCCGTCGGGCAGGGGGCCGGCGGCGGCGGCGCGCGCCTGGTCGTAGAGGGGGGTGATGACGGCGTTGAGGGCCGGGTTCACGCGCTCGATGCGCTCGATGGCCGCGTCCACCAGCTCCAGGGGCGTGCATTGCCCCGTGCGCACCAGCTCGGCCTGCGCTGTCGCATCCATGAAAGCCAATTCATCTGCAAGCGCCATAGTCGCGACTCCCTTTATCCTTGCACTTTTCTTGTCGGGGTGGTTTGGAGGGGCAAGCCCCTCCAAGTCTTCTCCTGCGTTCCCGTTCGCTGAACGGCTACGAACGGCTATTATAGCAGCAAAACGTATTTGCGTAGCTGCCCGTGTTGGTGCTAATATGAACGCGCGCGGTGGGCCGACGTCACGCGAGTGTGCCTGTGGGCTAAGAGGTCTACCACGGAACACACGGAACACACGGAAAGGACAAGTCATGTTCCCGTCTCGTTCCGTGAATTCCGTGTGTTCCGTGGTCAATGTCTTAGGCTCCCTGCCTGCGCCGAAGAGAGCAAACGCGGGAGAGGCGGATGACGAATTACGGTTTTGTGATTGATGGGCGGACGTGCATCGGCTGCCACGCCTGTAGCGTCGCGTGCAAGATGGAGAACGAGGTCCCCCTCGGCGTTTACCGCACGTGGGTGAAGTACGTCGAGAGCGGGGCCTTCCCCAACACGCGCCGCCACTTCCAGGTCACGCGCTGCAACCACTGCGCCAATCCGCCGTGTGTCCGCATCTGCCCGGTCACGGCGATGTACCAGCGGGCCGACGGCATCGTCGAGTTCGACCCGGCCGTGTGCATCGGCTGCAAGGCGTGCCTCCAGGCCTGCCCCTACGACGCCATCTACATGGACCCGGAGACCCACAGCGCCGCGAAGTGCCACTACTGCGCCCACCGCACCGACATCGGCCTCGAGCCGGCGTGCGTCATCGTCTGCCCGACGCACTCCATTATCGCCGGCGACCTCGACGACCCGCACAGCGTCATCAGCCGCACCGTAGCGCGGGAGGCGGTCACGGTGCGCAAGCCGGAGCAAGGGACGGCGCCGAAGGTGTTCTACGTGGACGCCGACCAGGCGACGCTGACGCCGACCGTCCCGCACATGCGCGACACGTTCGTGTGGGCGGATATCGTGGGGACGACTGCTGCCCTCACCCCCGGCCCCTCTCCCACAAGGGGAGAGGGGAGGCAAGCCCCGAATGGGACGCCGATACGCGCGCCGCAAGCGCAGGGGCTGGGCGCGGGCGGCAGCGCCCTTGTGATGGGCGGGCGCGTCGCCGAGGGGATGACGCAGACAACGTACAACGCCCAGCACAAGGCCCCCTGGCGCTGGCCGGTGCCGGCCTACCTGGTCACGAAAGCCATCGCCAGCGGGCTGTACCTTCTGCTGACGGTGTTGGTCGGCTTCGGGCTGACCCTGTCGGCGCCGCTGTTCCCCATCCCGGTGCTCGTGGTGGCGCTGGCGTTTCTGGCCGCCACCGCTGCCCTGCTCGTCTTCGACCTCACGAAGCCGCGCATGTTCGTGACGATCCTGACGCGGCCCCAGTGGCGGAGCTGGCTCGCGCGCGGCGCGTTCGTCCTCCTCGGTTTTGGGGTGGTCGCCGGTCTGTGGCTGATTGTGGCACTCGCTGGCACGGTGGGCTGGCTGCGGGAAGATATTGCTCTCCTGATCCAATGGTTTCTCGCCTGGCTAGGCGCGCCGCTGGCCGTCCTGGCCGCCGTCTACACAGCGTTTCTGTTCGCCCAGGCCGAGGGCCGCGACCTGTGGCAAAGCAGCGCCCTGCCGCTGCACTTCCTGGTGCAGGCGGTCATGGCGGGCGCCGCCATGTTGCTCGCGCTGGCGGTGGTCATCGTCGTGCCGCAGGGCGTCTTGCCGCTCGTGGTCAACATCCTGGTCGTCAGCCTGTTCCTCGATCTGATCCTGACACTTATGGGCGAGCATGGCATTGCCCACGCCAGTGAGACGGCGGCGCGCGCCAGCGAGGCCATTCGCGGCGGGCGCTATGCCGGCTGGTTCTGGGGCGGGAACATCGGCGTCGGCCATATCGTTGCCATGCTGCTCCTCGCCGCTGGCCTGCTACTCCCGCGCTTCGGCGTTCCCCTGGCCGCGCTGGCCGGGCTGGCCGTCATCGCGGGCCTGTACGCCGCCGAGTACGCTTTTGTCATGGCCCCGCAAGACATCCCGAACAGCTAGGCGCGCTCCCCAAATGAGAGGCCGCCCCTCGTTTCACCATTGAAGGAGGGGCGGCCTCGACGCATAGCTCGGATATTCACTTTTCATTTGGACCAATTGCTCGCTGCAAAAATGGATTGGTCGAAGGGCGGTCGGGCAATCGGATCACGGCATGCCGGGGACGACCGGGCCAACCGAGGGTAGCGGCATCTGCCACGTCGGTGTGTACATGACCGTGAGCACAAGGGCGGCGACGGCGATCAGGACGATGATCCAGTTGATATCAAACTCGCGCGTTCCCACATGCGTGTGAGTGGTAAACATGGTACGACCTCTCTTTGCGGGCGACCGAGCAGGGGGGGCCCACCCGACGCGGGCCTTTTCCCATCACGCACTGCGTCAACCCTATATAGGCCATTATACCCCAATAGATTGTCAATTTCAAGCGATTGGCGCACATAAGTGACGAATTTCTTGGACCATGTCGTGACCTGCCCACCAGACCCCGTCCCCTCTATTCATCCTACGGTGAGACCCGCAGGCGACCGGGATGCTGAGCAACGCGAAGCATGACATAACGATTTACGCGCTTTAATGGTTAATTTGCAGCAGTCGTTCTGTGGCCTGGGAAACGATTGATGAACCTCAACTCGTTGCCGCATTCCGCTGGCGGTGGAGTGCCAACTTCACCGCCCATCGGAAGCGCTGGAGATGGCTCTCCAGCGCCGGCACGATTGCGGCAATAATTCCGCAATGTTCATGAGTCGTTACTAACCGTGGGACGAGTATACGAGGTCCGTTGTCCTTGCGCTAGGCGTAAGCCAGGCTGTCGCGGACGCTGATGCGCGTGGCGGAGCGAGCCGGCGCGATGGACGCCAGGGTCGCCAGCGCCAGGATGACGGCGAGCCAGATGGCGACCGCCTGCCAGTTGTAGCGGTAGTCCAGCGGCAGCTTGAAGATCGTCTCTCCCAGCAGGTTCGACATCGGGCGGCTGAACACGAGGGAGATCAGCACCGCCAGCCCCCAGCTCAAGAGACCTTGCAGGACGCCCTCCATCACGAACATCCCCATGATCGTCGGTGAGCGCGCGCCAATCGCCCGCAGCACGCCGATCTCTTTCGTGCGCTCGACGACGGCGATGGACAGCGCGCCCATGAGGCCGATGGCGCCGACGACGGCGACAATGGTGGCGAGGGCGAGGAGCATGGTCGTCACGATGCTGAACGAGCCTTCGGTCTGCCGCCGGTTCTCCGCCTCCGTCTGCGAGAAGCCGACCTTGACGCTCTGATCCTCCAACGCCGCCTTGATGTTCTTGAGCGTCGTGTTCTGGCTCGCCTCGTCGTGGGCCGTTGTCCGCACCAGGACGCGGTTGACGCGCGGGTACTCCTTGCTGGCGTCCCAGAGGGCGTTGATGGGCGTGTAGATCGTCTCGGTCGAGAAGCCCACGTCGCCGGAGAGCGGCTGGTACAGGCCGATGATCTGGAAATCGGCCTTGCCCGCCTCGCCCAGGTTGAGCGTGACCGTGTCGCCGAGCGCCAGCCCGTTCTTGTCGGCGCCGCGCTTGCTGAACACGAGCACGTTGCCGTCGCCGGGCTGGAGCCAGCGGCCGGCGAGGATTGGCTCCTCGGTGAACTCGCGCCCCGGCACGATGCCGTGGACCTCCGTGCCAAGCCCGGCCTCCTTGAGCCGCTGCCCCTGCTTGAGCACCGTCGCCGACAGGGTCAGGTCCGCCTCGGCGTTGGCGACTGTCGGGTCGGCGTTGACGACGTTCATCACCTTGTTCTGACGGAAGGTCCCGCTGAGATAGAATGTGTCGTCGTAGTGGCGGCGGGCGAAGAAGTTGTCCATCGTCTCCGTGATGGACGAGCTAAGGGTCATCACGATGAGGAACATCGCGCCGGCCGAGACCAGCACGAACTGGGTCAGGATGAGGCGGCCCTTGCGGCGGAACATGTTGCCGAGCGCGGTGGCGTAGTGGGTCGGCAGGAGGCGCGCGCCAATGCCTTCGATGAGTCTGTCAAAGCGGTTCGAGCCGAACTTGCCGCCGAGGCCGTAGCTGGCGATGGCTTCGCGGACGGTGACCCGCGCGCCGGCGAGTACCGGCGCCAGGCCGGCCAGCAGCGGGACGGCGGTCGCGGCCAGGATTTGCAGGGTCACCGCCGTGGTGGAGAAGCGGAACGTGTCGTAGTCAATATTGAAGAGGTTGAGGAACCAGCGCGTGACCCCCCACGCCGCGAACATGCCCAGCGGCAGGGCAATGAACAGCGCCAGGAGGCCGTAGATGAGCACGTCGGTCAGGTAGAGCCGCAGAATGGTCGCCGAGCGGCCGCCGATGGCCTTGAGGATGCCGATCTGGTTCGTCTGCTGCGTGATAAGCGCGGTGAGGGTGTTGTACACCAGGACGACGCTCAGCAGGAGCGACACGACGGCGAGTATCTGCATCACCATGTTGATGCCCTCGACGTACATGCGGCCCCAGTGGCGGCTCGGGTCCTGGTACATGGTCGCGCCGACCGTCACCCCGTCTTTGCCCAGGCGATCCTTCAGGTCTGTCGCGACGACGCGGGCGTTCTCGGCGCTGTAGGGCGTGACCGTGACGTAGAGGGCGCTGTACTTGTTCTCCGGCACATCGTAGCGCGTCATGGCATCGCGGCTCATGAAGAAGTACGCCTGGCCGCCGAACTGGGGCGGCGGCACGAAGGGGTGGCGCACCTTGCCGATGATGTTGAACGTCCGCTGCTTGTCGTCCAGCTCGAACGTGACCTTGTCGCCGATGTCGAAGCCGAAGAAGCTGCTGGACAGGCGCTCGATGCCCACACCGTTGCGAACGGGCCACGTCCCCTCCCGCAGCTGAAGGGTGTCCATGCGCTGGTTGTTCCAGTCCTCGCGCAGGACGAGCGCCCCCTGTTTGAGGTCGCCGCCGCTCTTCGGCCGATAGGTGATGTTGACCACATTGAACGGCTCGATATCCGCCACGCCGGGCGCTCGCTTCAGGCCGCGGACGACATCCGCCCCAATGTAGTCGTTGAGGTACATCTGGATGTGGGAGGGGTGGACCGCCTGGTGGGCGGCGTCCATGCCGGCGAGGAGCTGGTCCACCATGCCGAAGACGACGCCGATGGCAAACACACCCGCCGCGATGGACAGCACCGCCAGGACCGTGCGCGTCTTGTAGTGCCAGATATCGAACCAGACCTTGTACCACAGGACGCCCATGTGCCCTCCTTAGAACCCGGCCCACTCCGGGTGGCCGATGTACTCGTCGCGGACGATGCGCCCGTCGAGTACCTCGACGACGCGGGGGACCCGCGCGGCCAACTCTTTGTCGTGGGTGACCATCACCATCGTCTTGCCCTTGCTCACCACCTCTGTGAACAGGTCGAACACGTCGTGGGATGTGTGCGAGTCGAGGTTGCCGGTCGGCTCGTCGGCGATGAGCAGCGGCGGGTCGTTGGCGAGGGCGCGAGCGATGGCGGCGCGCTGCTGCTGACCGCCGGAGACCATGCTGGGCAGCTTGTGCGCCTGTTCGGCCAGGCCGACGATTTCGAGCAGGTGCAGCGCGCGTTCCTGGCGCTCGCGCCCGCGATACTTGCCGGTCAGGTCCATCGGCAGCATCACGTTTTGCAGCAGGTTCAGGGCCGGGAGCATCTGGAAGAACTGGAAGATGATGCCCACATTCGCCCCACGCCACGCCGCGAGCTGGTCTTCGCTCATCTTATGCACCGGCTGGCCCGTCACGATGATTTCGCCGCTGGTCGGGCGGTCTATGCCGGTGATCATGTTGAGCAGGGTGGACTTGCCGTTGCCGGATGGCCCGACAATCGAAACGAACTCGCCCTGCTTCACCTGGAACGAGACGCCTTTGAGAATCGTAATCGTCGAGTTGCCCACGGCGAAAGACTTCACGACGTCGCTGACCTGAACGACGGGCGCGGCCTGTTGCGCGATCGTCACCATAGGGACTCCTTTGCGCTACACGCGCGCCGCCCAGATAATGGCGGGGCGAGCGGTAAACGTCTCGGCGTCGTAGAACTCGGCCACGTCTATGTTCCCGGCGCGCTGTGTCACCACGTCGAGCGGCATGTCCACGTAGTTCTCTTGCCGTCGGTAGCACACGACGCGCCCATACCGTCGGTCGAGCACCAGCTTCATCGTCAGGGCCGCGAAGTTCATCGCGCCGAGCAGATCCTGGCCGTCGGGGTCGCCGCTGCGAATGAGGTATGACAGCGGCTGGAAGAGCATGCGCTCTCCGGTAATGTTCTCGAGGATTTCGGTCACGACTGCGCCGCTGCCCGCCACGTGCTGGCCGCGGTTGCCGATCGTGGCAAGGTCCTCGAGGATTTCGGTCTCGATGCGCTCGCGCTCGCCGACCGCAATCGCCTCGGCCAGCGTGCGCGAGTTCGCCAGGCGCGACAGCTCCGGCAGGTACGTCCGCATCTGCTCCGGGCTGACGCGGCTGGCCTGGGCCACGGTCAGGATGGCGTAGTTGCTCGGGTTGCTGCGCTTGTCGTCGAGCAGGAGGGCCGCCAGCTTCGGCGGGTCGAAGGGGACTTCGGGGATCAGGATGCGGTCGGCGCCGGCCAGGTGCGAGATGAGCAGCGTGGTCAGGCCGGTTGTGCGCCCCACGACCTCGACCACGGCCACCTCTTCGCGCGAGGCGGCCATGGCGCGCATCTCGTGGATGAAGCGCACGCCGCGCCCCAGCGCCGTCGAAAAGCCCAGGCTGTAATCGGAGCCGTTGATGTCGTTGTGGACGCTCTTCGGCACGCCGATGACAGGGACGCCCTCGGCGGCGAGATGCGCGGCATACGCCAACGCCTCGCTGTCGCCGAGCACAATCAGCGCTTCCAGGCCTAGCGCCGCGATCACCGTCTTGATGTGGGGCGTCAGGTCTACGGTCGCGCCGGCCGGCGCGCCGAGGAAGGCGGGGACGGTGTCCGGCGGGGTGCGCGCCGGATTGACGCGGCTGGAATGGAGGTACGCGCCCGGCAGCCGATCAATGTCGCGGGTACGAACGCGGGTTAAGCCGAGGATGTTCTGGGCGAAGCTCTGGCCGTCGCGGGGGTTGTAGTTGAGCAGGCCCTCCCAGCCTTTGCGGAAGCCGAGGACGCCGTAGCCATGCTCGATGGCGCGGTACGCGATGGCCTTGAGGCACACGTTCTGGCCCGGCGCATCGCCGCCGCCGGTGAGGATGCCGATTCGCTGTTCCATTTGAGAGTCTCTTTCGGTAGGCAACCAAAACCGAGCGCGCCAATAGATTTGGTCGGCGCGCCCGTGCCAATTTCAGTTACGATTGTATCACGAAATCGTTTGCGTCAAATGACTCAATATCTTCACCGTGGGTGAAGGTTTCACCATATAGGGGGGGGAACAAGGCGGCGGGTAGCGGCGGCAGCGCGTTGCCGAAAGCAAACCGGGCTATGCTACAATTGGGATGACTTGAGACACTCTGTGGCGTCATGCTATGAGGGAGGCGCAGATGCTTGACAATTCGAATCTGGCGCAGCAATTGGAAACGCTGGTCCAGAATGGGCTGGTGCGCCTGGAACGCACGGCTGGGGTGCCGACATGGGAGCCGATGCCAGGCGCGCGCCATCAGAAAGCGATTGACCGCATTCGCGCCACGATCCGCCCCATTTTCGATGCAGAGAGTGAGCAGCGCTGTGTGTGCGTTCACCTCTCCGATGTCCTGGTCAGATTCCCCGAAGGCTCCTACCGCCGGCCCGATATCGCCATCTTTTGTAGCGACCCTCCGGACGTAGACGAGGCGCTGGTCACGCTCCCCTTGGCCGTCATCGAGATCGTCAACGCAGGCTACGAGTACAAAGACCTGGCGTTAGGCGCGCCCTTTTACATCGGCCAGGGCGTACTTGATGTCATCGTGCATGATCCTCGCTCAAGTCTGGTCACACACTTTCAGCCCGGCGGAACGCAGGTCTACCAATCCCCGGTCACAATTGATTTGCACTGCGGCTGTCGTTGCACCGTCTAGCGTAGGCAAATAGCCCATACTGTTGCCGACGTGAACTTCTACCTCTATCTTTGCACTTTGCTGTGCAGCGGGGGTGTGGGGGCCGCAGGCCCCCACACCCCCACTCTCCCCGGCGTCGTTCAGGGGCGTAGCCCCCACTGAAGAAGGGGAAAGGGGCTAGTTTGGAGGGCTGCGCCCTCCAAGCCTCCCCACCAGACACAAAGTGCAAACATAGAGCTTATACGTCATCCGTTCGCCAACGCCACTCCCTCGCGCGCGGGCAGCGTCAGGCGCACCTGGCCGTCCTCGACAAGGGGACGCTCGTGAATGCTCGCCGCGCCACTCGCGGTCAGCAGCGGCTGGAGGGCGACGCCATCGCGGAAATACGCCCCCACCGGCAGCGTCACCGCCCGCGCGCCCTCCCCCCCGTTGAGCGCGACGACCACTGTCTCGTGGTCGTCGTGGCGGGCGAAAGCGTACACGTCACCCTGGGCGTAGAGCTGGTAGAAGTGGCCGCGCCGCAGCGCCCGGTGGCTGTGGCGCAGGGCGATGGCGGCCTTGAAGAACGCCAGCAGGTCGGTATCCCACGCGCCCCGGTCGTGCCACGGGAACGCCCACCGCGCGTCGGGGTCCTGGTGCGGCTTGTCGTACTCCAGCGTGCCGCGCAGGCCGATCTCGTCGCCGTAGTAGATGGACGGCGCGCCGGGGTAGGTCATCTGCAGCAGGGTCGCCAGGCGCACGCTGGCCTTGTCGCCGCGCGCCAGGCTGAGCAGGCGCGCTGTATCGTGGCTGTCCAGGATATTGAGCTGCGCCTGCGTGACCTGCCAGTCGTACAGGTTTAGCAGCCGCTCGAGGCGCGCGCCGAACTGCGCCGCGTCAATCGCCGGGTGCGGGTCATACGAGCGCCCCTTGACCAGCGAGGGGCTGACGCGCTTACCGGCGATGAAGGCGATGACGCTGGCGGCGAAGATGTAGTTCATGACGGCGTCGAAGCGGTCGCCCTGGAGCGACTCGCGGGCCTCGCGCCAGATTTCGCCGACGATGTAGGCGTCTGCGTTCACGCCCTTGACGCGGCGGCGAAACTCCTCCCAGAACCCGGCGGTCTTGATCTCCGCCGGCACGTCGAGCCGCCAGCCGTCAATGCCGAACTCCCGCAGCCAGAACTCGGCGATCCCCATGATGTACTCGCGCACCTGCGGGTTGTCCGTATTGAACTTCGGCAGGGCGCGGTTGCCCGCCCACGCCACGTAGTTGGCCGGCCGTCGGCCGTCATAGGCGCTGAGGGGCCAGCCTGTAATTGTAAACCAGTCGAGCCAGGGCGAGTGTGGGCCGTGCTCCAGGATGTCGTTGAACGGGAAGAAGCCGCGGCTGGCGTGGTTGAACACACCGTCGAGCACGATGCGGATGTGGCGGCGGTGCGCCTCGTCCACCAGCTCGCGCAGCGCCGCATTGCCGCCGAGCAGCGGGTCTACCTTCTCGTAGTCGTGGGTGTGGTAGCGGTGGTTGCTCGCCGACTGGAAGATGGGGGTGAAGTAGATGGCGTTGATGCCCAGCTCTTGCAGGTAGTCGAGGTGTTCCACGACGCCGAGCAGGTCGCCGCCCTGGTAGCCCTCGACCGTCGGCGGCGCCCCCCACGGCTGGAGATTGTTCGGCTTCGCCACGCGCCCGCTCTTGGCGAAGCGGTCGGGGAAGATCTGGTAGAAAACGGCGTCCTTCACCCAATCGGGCGTTTCGATCCTGACGTCTGGCCGGGTTGCTGTGGGCGTGTCCATAGTCCCTCATAATGTCGTTCAAGGCTTACCCGGATGAAGCAAGGCCCAGGCCAGCATATCGAGTTGGGGCGGGGCCTTGGGCTCTCCAGCGCCAGCAAGGGGTGTCTCCACACTAAATTGCGTTACCCACTCAGTATAGCGCCATGGGGAAGGTCAGTCCAGCGGGATCCACGGCGAGCGTTTTGTCGAATCGCGCCGCTGGGTGTAGACTCTGGGACTGAGCCGGAGACTGGCCCCTGGTCCACTCATGGGCGCCAGGCCGCCAATCTCGCCCAAGATTTCGATTGCCATGCTGCCCAAACACACGCTGGTCGCCCTCTACCTCCTATTCCTCTCGGTCTACCTTCTGTCCGCCCCGGGACACTTCATTAGCCTGGACCACGTCCATGTCTACCTGACCACGCAGAGCATCGTGGAGCGAGGCTCCCTGGCGATCAAGCCGCTGGGCAACAGCGTCCCGGCGGCGGATGGCTTGGCCTACTCCCCCTATGTGCCGGCGCAATCCATCCTATCCATCCCGCTCTATCTTGTCGGCAAGTTCGTCGGCAACGTCAGTCCCGACGCAGTGCAGCAGTATTTCGCCGGCCACGGCGATGGCGACTATGCCGGCGCGGTGACGATCTTCTTCGTGTCGCTCTTCAACCAGCTGATCACGCCGTTGATCTGTATCCTCGTCGCCCTGTTCTGCATGGAGATGGGGTTCTCGAAGCGCGTCGCGGTCGCCACCGCCGTGGTATTGGGCTTTGGCACGCTGTGCTGGGTGATGGCGCGGGAGTACTTCCAGCACCCGCTGGAGGCCCTGGCCGTGTTGGCCGCGGTGTATGTGTTGTTCGCCCACCGGCGCCGGCTGCGGCCGTGGCACGCCTTTGTGGCCGGGGGCGCGCTAGGGGTGGGGATATTGACGCGGTCGAATGTCGTGACGCTGACGCCGCTCCTGCTGATCTACATGCTGCTCCTTGTCCCGATGCCCGCTCTCAACGACGCCAGCCCGGCGGCCCCGTGGCGGGACCGGCTTGGAATCACCGCGCAGGGCTGGCCGCGGCTCCAGGCCGGCTGGGCGCGTTCCGTCATCGTGGATCGTCTGCCCTATCTGGCGGCCTTCGGCGTGCCGCTGGCGGCGGCCTTGGCCGTCCTGCTCTACCTCAACGTGATCAAGTACGGCAGCGCCCTGAACTTCGGGCCGCAAGTCGCGCCCGGCTTCTCGACGCCGCTCTGGGTCGGCCTGTATGGCTACCTGTTGAGTCCGGGGCGCAGCATCCTGCTCTACTCCCCGCCCCTCCTGCTGGCGGCGTTCGCCTTCGACGAGTTCTGGCGTGGGTTTCGCCGCGAGGCCATCCTCTTCCTGTCCATTTTCGCCGTCTACCTGCTCGTGTTCAGCAGTTACCTGTACTGGCACGGCGGCTGGTCCTACGGCCCGCGCTACCTCCTGGCCCCGCTGCCGCTGTTGATGATCCCCCTCGCCTACGTGTTCCGCCGGTCGTGGCGCCTGGTCATCCTCGCCGCGCTGGTGGCGTTCGGCGTCGTCGTGCAAGTTGCGGGCGTTGCCATCAACCTCAACGAGGTCTATTTCGATTGGCTGCGGATGGGTCTCGCGCCAGAGGATGCCTACCTCTACGTGCCCCAGATCTCGGCGATACCGACGCACATACAGAATCTGCTCGCCGGCCGCTACATTGACCTGTGGATCGTCTGGGTCTACCAGGGGTTTGGCGCGGGCGTCGCGCTGCTCACAGCCGCCGTTCCGCTGACCCTGCTGGGCATCGCCCTCTGGCTCATGCGGGATATGTTGCCCGCTCGGCGCTAGTCCTTTCCTCCGGCAAGACTGTCCAGTCAACACAACGCTCCCCAGGCGCCGGTCGGGCATCTGGGGAGCGGAAGTAAGCTATCGGACTGTCGGCTGCGCTAGTAGGGGTGTTCGCCCCTTGCTCTTAGGCGTGATCTGTGGTGAGATCCCAGTGCTCGGGTGAGCGCCACAGGCCGGATAGGATGAGCTGGCGCAGGAACAGCATTTCCTTCGGCAGCCGGTCGTACAGGTTGATGAACAGCTCCTCGTGCGACAGGATTTCCTGCTCCCACACCTTGCGGTCCACCGTCATCAGAGCGTTGAACTGATCGCGGGAGAAGTCCAGCTCGCGCCAGTCCAGGTCCTCGTAGCGCGGCATCCAGCCAATCGGGCCTTCGACGCTGACGGCGCGGCCGCGGGCGCGCTCGACGATCCACTTCAGGACGCGCATGTTCTCGCCGAAGCCGGGCCACAGGAAGTTGCCCTGCTCGTCCTTGCGGAACCAGTTGACGTTGAACACACGCGGCGGGTTGGGAATCTGGCGGCCGAAGTTGAGCCAGTGGTTCCAATAATCGGCCATGTGGTAGCCGATGAACGGCAGCATGGCGAACGGGTCGCGGCGGACCTGGCCGATGGTGCCGAACGCCGCCGCCGTCATCTCGGAACCCATCGTCGCCGCCGCATAGACGCCATAGTTCCAGTTGAACGCCTGGTAGACGAGCGGGACGACGTTGGTGCGGCGGCCGCCGAAGATGAACGCCGAGATCGGCACGCCACGCGGGTTGTCGTACTCTGGGTCAATGGACGGACACTGGCTGATAGGTGCGGTGAAGCGGGCATTGGGGTGCGCCGCCGGTGTCGTGGATCTGGGCGTCCAGTCCTTGCCCTTCCAGTCAATCGCGTGGGCCGGCTTCTCCTTGGTCATCCCCTCCCACCACACATCGCCGTCGTCGGTGAGGGCGACGTTGGTGAAGATGGTGTTGTCTTTGATGGACTCCATCGCGTTCGGGTTGGACTTGTACGACGTGCCCGGCGCGACGCCGAAGAAGCCCGCCTCGGGGTTGATGGCGTACAGCTTGCCGTCGCTGCCGAGCTTGATCCAGGCGATGTCGTCGCCGACGGTGCTGATCTTCCAGCCCTCGTCCTCGAACGGCTTGGGCGGGATGAGCATGGCGAAGTTCGTCTTGCCGCAGGCGCTGGGGAACGCGGCGGCCACGTAAGTCTTCTGGCCCTTGGGGTCCTCGACGCCCAGGATCAGCATGTGTTCGGCGAGCCAGCCTTCATCCCGCGCCAGGACGGACGCGATGCGCAGGGCGAGACACTTCTTGCCGAGCAGGGCGTTGCCGCCGTAGCCGCTGCCGTAGGACCAGATGGCGCGCTCCTCGGGGAAGTGAACGATGTACTTCTCCTTGTTGCACGGCCAGGCAATGTCCTGCTGGCCCGGTTCCAACGGAGAGCCGACGGAGTGGAGACAGGGGACGAAGTCGCCGTCGCCGAGCACGTCGAGAACTTTCTGGCCCATGCGGGTCATGATGCGCATGTTGACGACGACGTAGGGCGAGTCGGTCACCTCGACGCCGATCTGGGCGATGGGCGAGCCGAGCGGGCCCATGCTGAAGGGGATGACGTACATCGTCCGCCCGCGCATCGAGCCGTCGAAGAGACGGGTCAGCGTCTCCTTCATCTCTTTGGGGTTCACCCAGTTGTTGGTCGGGCCGGCGTCGTTGCGGCTCAGGCTACAAATGAAGGTGCGGTCTTCGACACGGGCAACGTCGGAGGGGTCAGAGCGGGCAAGGAAGCAGTTGGGGCGCTTCTCCGGGTTGAGGCGAATGAACGTCCCTGCTTCGACCATCTGCTCGCACAGAGAGTCGTACTCCTCCTGTGACCCGTCGCACCAGTGTACACGGTCGGGCTTGCACAGCTCGACCAACGAGTTCACCCATTCGATGAGTTTGGTGTTCGTGACTTGCTTCGTAATGTCCATTGGATGTCTCCAAGATTTGGTACGCGGTCGTTCGCGAGACACATACCCCTATTATACCTTGATTCGGGCCGTGTTGTACACAAGAGTCGGGGAAAGGTTTCACGCCGTCAGGTGGAAGATTGACCACTTACTGGGCCTGGCGCTCGTCCCTCACCCCCTGCCCCCTCTCCCAGAGCGGGTTCAAGGGCGGACAGGTGCAAGATGGCGGTGGCTCGTCCCCCACCAACCCCCGCCTCGCTGCGCTCGGCTCCCCCTTCCTCCCCCACTTGTGGGGGGAGGAAGGGGGTTGGGGGATGGAGGAGGGGCGCTGTGGCCCCACCCCAGAAGGGCCTGTCCGCCCTCTCCCAGAGCGGGAGAGGGGAACAAGAGGCCCGCCCGGATTTTGACGCCATCCTACCCCGCGCTCACGAACCCCTTGACAAAGCCCGGGATTTGCGTTATTCTGTCAACTCGCTTCCACGACTTTCTGGCGGTGCGCGCACGACGGCGACTCCCCGGCGGCGCTCCGCATGCTTGTCGCAGCCGGTATCCAACGATGACTGCTCTCACGCCATTCCAGACGCTCTACGACGCCGAGGATGGGCCGGCGGTCCCACTGCCGCCGGGCCTGCGGGATATCTACGGCGATCTCCGGCTGCCACGGCGCCCGGGCCAGCCCTTCATCATGGGCAACTTTGTGACAACGCTGGATGGTGTTGTCTCGCTCGACGCGCCTGGGAAATCCGGGGGCGCCGAGATCAGCGGCGCCAACCGGCACGATCGCATGCTGATGGGGCTGTTGCGCGCCCTGGCGGATGTGATCATTGTCGGGGCCGGCACGCTGCGCGCCGTCCCACGCGCGATATGGACAGCCGAGCACATCTATCCCCCGCTAGCCGAGGAGTTTCGGGGTCTACGGGCCAGTCTCGCCAAAGAGGCGCCGCCGTTGAACGTCTTCGTCACAGCGCGCGGCGACCTGGACCTCACGCTGCCCGTCTTCCTTTCGGGGAAGGCGCCGGTGCTGATTGTGACGACGCCTGCCGGCGCGCGGGCCATGGGGTCCGCCAGCCTGCCGTCATGGGTGCAAATCGCGGTGGTGGATGCCGACGACGCTGTCAGCGCGCGCGCCATCCTGGCGTGCGCCGAACGTACCCGGCCGAGCGAGGTGATCCTGGTCGAGGCCGGCCCGCGCCTGATGGGTGAGTTTTTCGCCGAGCGCTGCCTGGACGAGCTGTTCTTGACGCTTGCGCCCCAGGTCGCCGGCCGCGACGGCGCGAGCGACCGCCCCGGTCTTGTGATGGGGCGGGTGTTCGCGCCGGATGATCCGCGGTGGGGAACCCTGATGAGCGTGAAGCGCGCCGCGAGCCACCTCTTCCTGCGCTACCAGTTCGACCGCTCAGCGCGTGAAGCCGATTGGCTGGGCGTGGCGCGCTGAGTATACTTGGCTCCATTGGTTATCGAGCGTAGGCTAATCACCTAGCCATGCGCGAAGGAGGACGCAATGCCGCTCGTGTCTGTACCTGCGATCTACGACGGGGAACATGTTGAACTTCTGGAAGCGGCTCCTGTCCACGGGCCCTATCGCGTCGTGGTCGTATTTGTGGAGCCGGCTCAAGGCAATGGGGTCACTGCTGATACAGGCAAGTTCTGGGAGTCCTTCGGCGCTTGGGAGGATGATCGCTCCGTAGAAGCCACACACGTTCGGCCTGACTTTAGTCACCAATAACACAGACCACTTCGGTCGAATCTCAAGCCTGCACTTCGAGAACTGGGTCTAGGGAGCGGACGGACTGACGCTCGACGAGGCGCGGGCGCACCAGCGTGGTCATGCAGCTCGCGTCCGTCGACTCGATGCGGCGCACCAGCGCCTCGACGGCCAGCGCGCCGAGGCTCGGCGTGTCTATGTGCATCGTCGTGAGGGGCGGCGCCAGGTACAGCGCCAGGTCCACGTTGTCGAACCCGACGATGGAGAGGTCGTCGGGGATGCGCCGACCGAGCATCTGCGCCGCCTCGTAGACGCGGACGGCCACGTGATCGTTGCCGCAGAAGATCGCCGTGATGTCGGGCTGCCTGCGCAGCAGCCGCACCGCCGCGTCCAGTTCCTCGTCGCTGGCGATGCGGCAGTCCCCGAAATAACGCTCGGCGACGCCGTAGTCTTCGAGCGCCTGGATATAGCCGCGGCGGCGCTCGCGCAGGCTCGGGTAGGCGTCGGGCTGCGTCCCGACGAGGCCGATGCGGCGGTGGCCGTGGTCCAGGAGGTAGGCGACCGCCTGATAGGCGCCGCGGAAGTTGTCGGCGCCAACGATGTCGTAGCAGGCCTCGGTGTACGCATCCACGAGGACGAGGGGCAGGGCGCGGCGCTCGACCAGCCGGGTGACGGTCTCGTCCACGAACGCTCCGACCAGCATGATGCCGTCCACGTCGCCCTCTTCGAGCAGGCGCGGCACTTCGGTGGGATGGTTGTCCAGGTTGACGGGGATTGTGGCGAACAGGAGGTTGAGGCGCGCCTTGCGGCACGCGGCTTCGATACCGGCCAGCAGGGGCGCGTAGAACGGGTTGGCGAGGGGCGCGTCATCGGCGCGCCCCTTGATGAGCACGCCCACGGTCTGTGCCGTCCGTGCCGCATGACCGTCGGCCGGCGAACGCTTCTGGTAGCCCAGGGCGCGCGCCGCTTCCAGCACCCGCTGCCGCGTCTCGTCGTTGATGCCGGGGCGGCCGCGGATCACGAGCGAGACGGTTGCCAGCGAGACGCCGCTCTGGCGAGCAACATCCTCCATCGTCACTTTCTGAGCCATGCCCGTTCCTCAGTGCGAATCGGCGGGAGTATGTCGAGCCGGCCCGGCTAGATTTCCTCGTCTCCAATCGAGAACATGTGCTCCAGGTCGTAGCTCGAGTAGACCTTGAACGCCATGAGCGTCTCGGTGCGGGTGATGCCTTCGATGGCGAGGATCTGGCGCGTGACGAGATCGGCGATTTGCTCGTTCGTCCCTGTCCGCAGCACCGCTACCAGGTCATAGTCGCCCGCGACCGAGTAGACCTCGGTGATGCCCTTGAGGGCGACGAGCGACTGGGCGATGCGGTCGAAGTGACCGTGTTCGACGTTCACCAGAACAATGGCTGTAACCATGCGGCCTCCGAATGAATAAGCGTCAGGCGGTTGTCTCGGCGGCCTGGCGGACGTGGCGCTCGAGAATGGCAAAGTCGTCGGCGCTGATCTCGCGCAGGTTCCCCTGGAACGCCAGCGTCCAGTTGGCCGCCGGCCACTTGCGGATGTGGGCCAGCTCCTGGCTGAACGGCTCGACGGGCGCCCACTCGCTCTCGCTGAGAGTCAGGTCCGGCTTGATCTCGACGCGCCAGGCGTAGTCCTCGTCGGGCTTCCCCTCGCTCACCCAGATGCGCGTGTGCTCCTCGAACCCGTCTGAGGCGACGGTGGCGAGCGCGCCGATGCTCTTCGCGCCGCTCAGATAGTACGCCAGGCGGTCGCCCGGCGCCATCTTCTCCATCACGTTCTTGCGCTGGCGGCTCTTGAAGCCCTGGACGCGCCAGCCGTTGGCGGCGGTGCGCGCCATGTTGTCGGGCGAGGTGGTCACGATCCAGTAGCGGGTGGGCATCGGTCCTCCGAGAAATACCCTTGCCGACGGACGCAGCGGAAGCTGCGTGCTTCTATGATAATGTAGAACGCGGCTGGCCGCAAGCCAAAACCGTCGAAACGCGCCAGGGCGCGTCTCTACCCAATTGCGTTACCGTAGAGACGCGCCATGGCGCGTCTCTACCACACCATTGCGCGTTCGCTCATGCTTCCAGCGTGACCTTGGCGGGCTGCCAGCGCCCTTCCAGGACGCGCCGCAGAAACTCGCCGGTATGGGAGCCTTCGGCGTGGGCGATGTCCTCCGGCGTGCCTTCGGCGATGATGCGCCCGCCGCCCGCGCCACCCTCCGGCCCCAGGTCCACAATCCAGTCGGCCGACTTGATGACGTCCAGGTTGTGCTCGATGACCAGCACGGTGTTGCCGTTGTCCACCAGGCGCTGCAACACGCCGAGGAGCTTGCGCACGTCCTCGAAGTGGAGGCCGGTCGTCGGCTCGTCCAGGATGTACAGGGTGTTGCCCGTCGCGACGCGCGACAGCTCCTTGGCGAGCTTGATGCGCTGCGCCTCGCCGCCCGACAGCGTCGTCGCCGACTGACCGAGGTGGATGTAGCCCAGGCCGACGTCGGACAGCGTCTGGAGCTTGCGCCTGAGGGCGGGCAGGGCGTCGAAGAACTCGATGCCCTCGTCCACCGTCATGTCCAGCACCTCGGCGATGTTCTTGCCCTTGTACGAGATCTGGAGGGTCTCGCGGTTGTAGCGCGCGCCGTGGCACACCTCGCACGGGACGTAGATGTCGGGCAGGAACTGCATCTCGATCTTGATGATGCCGTCGCCCTGGCACGCCTCGCAGCGGCCGCCCTTGACGTTGAACGAGAACCGCCCCGGCTTGTAGCCGCGCGCCTTCGACTCGGGCAGGCCGGCGAACAGGTCGCGGATCTGGTTGAACAGGTTCGTGTATGTCGCCGGGTTCGAGCGCGGCGTCCGACCAATGGGCGACTGGTCAATGTCAATGACCTTGTCCAGCCGCTCCAGCCCGCGCAGGCCGTCGTAGTCGCCCGGCTTCTCGCGGCTGCGGTAGAGCTTCTGGGCCACGGCGCGGTACAGCACGTCGAGGACGAGGGTGGACTTGCCGGAGCCAGAGACGCCGGTCACGCACGTCAGCGTCCCTAGCGGGAAGCGCACGTCAATGGTCTTGAGGTTGTTCTCCCGCGCCCCAAGCACCTCCAGGGCGTAGCCGCTGCCGTGGCGGCGGCGCTTGGGGATAGCAATCTCGCGCTCACCGCTGAGGTACTGCCCCGTCAGCGAGTCCGGATTGTGGAGGATGGCGTCCAGCGGCCCGGCGGCGACGACCTCGCCGCCATGCTCGCCCGCGCCCGGCCCCAGGTCAATGATCCAGTCGGCCGAGCGCATCGTCTCCTCGTCGTGCTCGACGACCAGCACCGTGTTGCCCACGTCGCGCAGACGCAGCATCGTCTGGATGAGGCGCGTGTTGTCGCGCTGGTGCAGGCCGATGCTCGGCTCGTCCAGGATGTACAGCACGCCCATGAGCTGCGAGCCGATCTGCGTCGCCAGGCGGATGCGCTGCGCCTCGCCGCCCGCCAGGGTCCCGGCACGGCGGTCGAGGGTCAGGTAGTCGAGGCCGACGTTGACCAGGAAGCCGAGCCTGGCGTCAATCTCCTTGAGGATGCCCTCGGCGATGAGGCTGTCGCGCTTCGAGAGGGGCGAAGCCGTGTGGCCGTTTTCCAGAGAAAGTGACGGAGTGACGGAGTGACGGAGTGACGAGGTGGCGGAGTGAACCTTCCCTCTTCCCTCGCCTGTGGACGCGGGGGGAGGGGGGGCGCCGCGCAGCCGCCGTACCCACGGCAGCGCCTCGCGGATGGACATCTGGGTGACGGTGACGATGTTCCTGTCGTCCACGGTCACGCCGAGCGCCTCGGGACGCAGGCGCGCGCCGTTGCACGTCGGGCACGGCCGCGAGCTCATGAACTCCTCGATCTCCGAACGTACCCAGTCGGAGTCGGTCTCACCGTAGCGCCGCTCCAGGTTGGGGATGACGCCCTCATACGTCGTGTCGTACACCCGCTGCCGGCCGGCGCGGTTGCGGTAATTCAGGCGGATGGTCTTGCCGCCGCTGCCGTAGAGGACGATCTTCTGTTGCTCCTCGGTCAGCTCGCGCCACGGCTTTTCCACCGAGAAGTGGTAGTGTTCGGCGACACCGGCGAGGAGCTGGGCATAGTAGCCCTCGTTGTCGCCGTCGCTGCGCGACCACGGCGCGACCGCGCCCTCGATCAGCGACAGGTCGGGGTTGGGGACGATCAGCTCCGGGTCAATCTCTAGCTTGGTGCCGAGGCCCTGGCACGTCGGGCAGGCGCCGTGGGGGGTGTTGAACGAGAAGGTGCGCGGCTCGATCTCGCCGATGGTCGTGCCGTGTTCCGGGCAGGCGAAGTGCTCGCTGTAGAGGCGGTCCTCCGGCGTGTCGCTGAGGACGCTGACGATCATGACGCCGCTGCCGAGCTTGAGCGCCGTCTCCACGGAGTCGGTCAGGCGGCCGCGATGGTCGTCCGTCGCCTGCGGGTCGTCGCCACGGCGCACGATGAGGCGGTCCACGACGGCCTCGATGGTGTGCTGCTTGTAGCGGTCCAGCTCGATGTCCTCGTTCACGTCGCGCATCTCGCCGTTGACGCGGACGCGCACAAAGCCCGCCTTGCGCACATCCTCGAACACGCGCTGGTGGTGGCCCTTGCGCTCGCGGATGAGCGGGGCGAGGAGGAGGATGCGCGTGCCGTCGGGCAGGTTGAGGATGTCGTCCACCATCTGCTGCGGCGTCTGCTGGCTGATGACGCGGCCGCAGATGGGGCAGTGGGGGATGCCAACGCGGGCGAACAGGAGGCGCAGGTAGTCGTAGACCTCGGTCACTGTACCGACGGTCGAGCGCGGGTTGTGGGAGACGCCCTTCTGGTCAATGGAGATGGCCGGCGACAGGCCCTCGATGGAGTCCACGTCCGGCTTGTCCATCTGGCCGAGGAACTGGCGGGCGTAGGCCGACAGCGACTCGACGTAGCGCCGCTGGCCCTCGGCGAAGATGGTGTCGAAGGCGAGGGTGGACTTGCCGGAGCCGGACAGGCCGGTGATGACGACCAGCTTGTTGCGGGGAATCTCGACGTCAATATTCTTGAGATTGTGCTCGCGCGCGCCGCGAATAATCAACTGTTCCTGCATGATCACGCTTCCTGAAACAAAAGGCCGACGGGCGCCGGCGTTCGATCTAACGACATCTCTATGAGTATAGCACAGGTGTGCGATAGCGCACAACCGCCCCAGACATGATTCGCCGGTCATCCGAATAGATGTTCAAAGTTGGAATGACTTCAGTTCGCCGTCGAGATCGCCTTTCCCTCGCCCTACGAACGACCCCGACACAAGCAAGCTGTCTGGCACATCCGAGATTACCCCACAGGGAGAGGGACCAGACCTATCCGCCCTTGACCCCCACGGTGTAGGGAAAAGAGGGAACCCTCTAGTGACTCTCGTGCCGCCACGCCTCCAACAGGGCGCGCTCGCGGTCGCGGGCCATCCCGGCGCGGCGCTCGATATCCGGCGGCCGCGCCGCATCCCACACCAGTGTGTCCTGGATGGTCGTCGTCAGGGGGCGGAACGTGAGGCCGGCGTCCAAAGCGCGGCGAATGTCGGTCTTCGCCAGGGCCGACATCTCGCCGTCCGGTATCCACAGCGGCATCTCGATCCACGGCCCGACGCCCTGCTCCAGCAGGAAGGCTTCGTCCACCCACACGATATGCGCATCGCTGCCTGTCACGGCGCGGCACTCGTCCAGCACGTCGGCGAACGTCAGCGGGTCGCGCGGGCCGGTGGCGTTGTACACGCCGCCCCGCTGTTCTTCCACCATGCGGATGGTCCACTCGGCCAGGTCGCGCACGTCAATGATCTGCACCGGCATGGCCGGCGCGGCCGGCGCCAGCGTCTCGCCGCCCTGGGCGATGCGGCGCGGCCAGTACGTGAAGCGGTCGCTGACGTCGTAGGGGCCGACGATGAGGCCGGGGCGAATGATGAGCGCCCGACCCGGCAGCGCCGCCTCAACCGCTGCCTCGCATAGCGCCTTCAACGGCCCGTATGTCTCGCCGTTGACCTCCTCGACCGTCTCATCGGCGAGCATCCCAACCGGCGACTCCTCGCGCGGACCCTCGCCGCTGAAATCGGCGTAGACCGAGATCGTGGAGATGAAGACGTAGCGGCCGACGCGGTCGGCGAGCGCCTCGCCGGAGGCGCGCACGATGCGCGGCACGTAGCCGCACGTGTCAATAACGGCGTCCCACTCGCGCCCGGCGAGGGCCGCCAGGTCGCCGTCGCGGTCGCCGCGCAGCTTCTCCACGTCGGGGTACAGCTCGGGGTTATGTTGGCCGCGGTTGAACAGCGTCACCGCGTGGCCCCGCGCCCGCGCCGCATCCACCAGCGCTCGGCCCAGGAAGACCGTGCCGCCCAGAATCAGGAGTCTCACCGTGTTCCTCCACTCTTCAACTGTGCAAGTCCTAAGGAGAGTATAGCGCCCGGCGGGGATGGCGCAAAACGGGGGAGCCGACTTCAGTCGGCGCTACGGGTTATGCCTTGTAGCGCCGACTTCAGTCGGCCCAAGTTCGGCCGCTGCTGCGCTTTACACTCCCAGGTAGGCTTCGCGGATTTCGGGTTTCTTCGCCAGCGCCCGCGCCGGCCCCTCGAACTTCACCTTGCCTTCGGAGAAGACGTAGGCGTAGTCGCTGACGGCCATCGCCATCGCCACGTTCTGCTCGACCAGCAGCATTGTCACGCCCTCCTGCTTCAGCTGCTGGAGCGACGCGAAGAGGTCCAGCGTCAGGCGCGGCGAGAGGCCCAGCGACAGCTCGTCCAGCATCAGCACGCGCGGCTCGGCCATCAGCCCCCGCGCCACGGCGAGCATCTGCTGCTCGCCGCCGCTGAGCGTGCCGGACTTCTGCCAGCGGCGCTCGTTGAGGCGCGGGAACATGCTGTAGGCGCGCTCCAGGTTCGTTTTCATGTGCGCCTGGGAGCGCTTCGTGAACGCGCCCATTTCGAGGTTCTCGTGGACGGTCATGTCGGTGAAAAGCTGGCGGCCCTCGGGGACGAGCGTCAGGCCCTCGGACGCGCGCGCGTAGGCCGGCATCCGCGTGATGTCCGCGCCGTCGAACGTGACCTTGCCCTGCCACGCCCGCAGCAGGCCGCACACCGTCCGCAGCATCGTCGTCTTGCCCGCGCCGTTGGAGCCGACGAGGGCGGTGAGCTTGCCCGGCTCGAGCTTCAGCGAGACGCCCCACAGAATCTGGACTTCGCCGTAGCCCGACGTGATGTTGTCAACTTCAAGAACGGCCATGGCGTCACGCTCCCTCGACGGGCGCGGCCTCGGCCGTGTCCTCGTCGCTGCCCATCAGGCTCTCGGCCAGCTTGGGGTCGCCCAGGTACGCCTCGATGACCTGGGGGTTGTTCACGACCTCGTCCGGCGTCCCGGTGGCGATGAGCTTGCCGAAGTCCAGCACGAGTACGCGGTCGGACACGTTCATCACGGCGTGCATCAGGTGCTCGATCATGAGGATCGTCACGCCCTCGTCGCGGATGCGCTTGATGAGGTCCACCATCATGACGACCTCGGACGGGTTCAGCCCCGCCAACACCTCATCCAGCAGCAGCAGGTACGGGCGGGCGGCCAGGGCGCGGGCCAGCTCCAGGCGCTTCTTCTGCGCGACGTTGAGGCTGCCGGCGAGCTGGTCCGCCCGCTCGGCCAGGCCGACCCGCGCCAGCACCTCGTTCGCCACCGCCGCCGCGTCCTTGAGGCGCTTGTGCTCACGCCCGAAGCACGCCCCGACCATGACGTTCTCGCGGACGGTCAGGTCGTTGAGCGGGCGGACGACCTGGTGGGTGCGCGCCATACCCAGGTGCGCCACCCTGTTGGGCGGCCCCTTGGTGATGTCGTCGCCGCGGAAGACGACGCGGCCGGTGTCAGACGGGTAGACCGAGTTGACGACGTTGAACATCGTCGTCTTGCCCGCGCCGTTCGGCCCGATAAGGCCGAGAATCTGGCCCTCTGGCAACTCGAACGACACCTCGCTGAGGGCCTGGAGGCCGCCGAAACGCTTGCTGATATTCTCGACTTTGAGCATCATTCGAGCCACCTCCGGGTCACGGGGAAGCGGCCGCGGATCCAGCCGACGAGGCCCGCGGGGACGAAGAGGACGATGAGGAGCAGCGCCAGGCCGGCGAACGCGAGCTGCAAGTTCTTGAACAGGTCATTGGTGAGCAGGAAGCCGCGCATCTCCTGGTAGATGCCCGCGCCCAGCATCGGGCCGAGCACCGTGCCGTTGCCGCCGAGCATCACCATGACCAGCACCTCCAGCGAGCGCTGGAAGGGGAAGGCATCGAGCGGCTCGATGTTGCCGTTCTTGAAGAAGAAGATGACGCCGATGATACCGGGGAAGATCGCCGACAGCACGTAGGCCATGGTCTTGTAGCGCCAGGGGTTGACGCCCATCACGATGGCCGCGTCCTCGTCCTCGCGGATGCTGAACAGGCCCAGGCCCAGGCGCGAGTCCTTGACGAAGAAGCTGACGCAGGCCACAACGATGGCGAGGATCAGCATCAGGATGTAGCTCAGTTGCAGGGCGCTGGCCGCGCCGCCATACTGGGTGTACACCCCGAAGTTGATGTGCATGCCCGTCGAAGCGCCGAACGGCTCGAAGTTGGCGACGAACGCCCGCGCCGCCTCGTTCACGCCGATGGTCGCCAGGGCGAAGTAGGCGCCGCGCAGCCGCAGCAGCGCCAGGCCGAGCAGCGCCGCCAGGCCGCCGGCGACGAGGCCGCCGACCAGTAGCGCCGGGAAGAGATTCCAGCCGAGGGCGCTCATGACGTAGAACCCGACGTAGCCGCCGAGGCCGAAGAACACGATGTTGCCGAAGTTGACGTAGCCGGTGTACCCCATGAGGATGTTGAGGCTGGCGGCCAGGCCAGCGAACATCAGCACGGTAAACATGGACTCGCGCAGGGTGTTGTTCCCGGTCACGAGCGGGAGCGCGCCCACGATGAGCAGCAGCCCCATCACAACCCAGAACGACGGCTTGCGCAGGGTCGCGCCGATGGTCCCAATCGCGGGGCCTCCTTGGCGCCTGGTCAGGGCTTCAGTGGCTGTACTCATCGTCGTCGCGCTCCAAACAGGCCGTTGGGGAAGAACACCAGCACGGCAATGAACAGGACAAACTCCAGGACGGGCACCCAGCCGACGGGCATGAACATCGGCACGACGCCCTCGACCATGCCGAGCAGCAGCCCGGCCAGGAGCGCGCCGACCGGGTTGCCCAGGCCGCCCAGCACGCCGATGACGAACGACTTGAGCTGGTAGTCGCCGCCGCTCAGGATGGTGAACGGGAAGAAGGTGGCGATGACACCGCCCGCCACGACCGCCAGCGTCGCGCCGATGCCGAAGCTCAGCGCCAGGATGCGGTTGGAGGGGATGCCCATCAGCTCCGCCGCCGCGCGGTTGTTGGCGACGGCGCGGATCGCCTTGCCGGGCCGGGTGCGGTTCAGGAACAGGTAGAGCAGCCCGGCGACGAGGAAGGCCGTGATCGCGCCGACGACGCGGTTGGCCGGCATACTCAGCGCCCCCAGCGCCAGGGTGCCGAGGCTGTAGTCAATGTTCTGCGGCGACGACGTAAAGATGAATGTGCCGACGCCGATAATAATCATGCTCACCGCGTAGGTGGATAAGAGGCTGGACAGGTACGGCGCGTTGATGACACGCTGCACGGCGATGAAGTAGATTACCAACCCAAAGAGCAGGCCCAGGGCGGCGACAAAGATGAGGGCCACATACGGGTTGAGGCCGAAGTTGGTGAAGATCAGGTATGTGGCGAACATACCGATGACGATGAGCGGGCCGTGGGTGAGGTTGATCACCCGCATGACACCCCAGATGAGCGTCAGGCCCATCGCCGCCACCCCATACACGGACCCGAGCAAGAAACCGTCAACCACGGACTGGAGCAGGTGGTTATCCATTGTCTCTCCCAGGGATGCCTGATCGTCGAAAACGCAGCCGGGGGAGGGCCGCTCCCTTACGTCCATCCCCCGGCGATACCTCGGCCTGGGTTAGCGGAGCGGGTACACGCCGCTGGCGGTCTTGCTGGCCTCGGGCCACACGACCTGCTTCATCAGCTTGCCGTCTGCGCCCTTCTGCCACTGCACGTAGACCATGTCGTGGCCCGTCTGAAGCCCGTGCATCTTGTCCGTGTCGAACTTGGTCGGCCCGAACATCGTCATCATGTTCATGCTGTCCAGCGCGGCCTTGACCTTGTCCTTGTCCGTCGAGCCGGCCTTCTCCAGCGCTCGCTGGAGGATGAGGCCGGCGGTGTAGCCGCCCGCGCCGTGGTAGGATGGCTCCTCGTTGTACTTCGCCTTGTACGCGCTCACGAAGTCGGCGACGGCCGGCCCGAACCACTCCATGCCGGCGGCCTTCGCGGCGTCGGCGCTGTACTTGACCGTCGGCTCCCACTGCGACGGGCCGACGATACCCTGGGCGGCGGCCCCAATCTCGGCGAACTTCGGCTCCGGCGGGGCCACGAGCAGCGAGATGAACTTGGCCTTGGTACTCTTCTCGGCGAGCTGCTTGGCGAACGTCGAGCCGTCCACGAAGTGGCCGCCGCCGATGATAGCGTCCGCGTCGGCCGGCACCTTGTTGATGAACGCCGAGAAGTCGGCGGTGCCGGTGTCGTAGCCCTCGTTGATCATGACGTTGTAGCCCTTGTCCTGGGCGTACTTCGCCGCCGCGTTCACCACGTCCGTCGAGAACTTGTCCTTCTCGTGGATGATGGCGAGCTTCTTGGCGTTGGGGTCGAGCTTGCCGAGCAGGTCAATCGCGCCGGTGAGGTAGCGGCTGGCCGGCGTGTACGTCTGGTAGACCAGGTTGTAGCCCTGCTGGTGGGTGGAGTCGGAGGCGGCGCCCGCCGTGATCATGATCTTGCCGTTTTGCTCGGCGACCACGGCGACGGCATCGGCCAGGCCACTGCTGTACGGGCTGATGAGGAAGTCGGCCTTGTCGTCGTTGATGAGCTTGGTGTACAGCTCCTGGACGCGGTCCTTCTTGCTCTCGTCGTCGTACGACTTCGCGGCGAACTTGAGCACCGTGCCGTCGGCGAGCTTCAGCCCGCCTTTGCTGTTGATCTCATCCATCCACAGCTTGAAACCGTTGGTCTGCCGCCCCGATTCCAGGTTGGCGGAGCCAGTCTGGGACGTGGTGAACCCAATCGTGACCGTTTTCTCCGCGCCGGCTTTCGCCGCCGGCTGAGCCGCGCTCTGGGCTGGCTGCTGAGCGGCTGGCGCCGCCGGCGCTGTTGCCCCCCCGGCGCAGGCTGTCACCGTGAGGACAATGAGGATGACCAGGGTCGCAAGAACCAGTTTCCGCATGGCTATCTCCTCTTCGAGATTGAACGAAATCGGCCAATATATAGCCCACATAATATGGGAAAGTGCGGCTCAACGGAGACAAGAACCATTCACCGGGCGGAAAGGATGGTCCACTTTGGTCTAAATGCGGTTCTATTACGGTGCGCGTCATGGAAGGTGCGCCACAGATGCCGACTGAAGTCGGCGCTACACATCCCTCGTTCCCTGTAGCGCCGACTTCCAGTCGGCTCTGCGGCCTGGGAAACGACTGAAGTCGTTACTACCTTATGAACATCTGTCCACCACCAGACGGTTGAAAATACGCTGTCGCCCCGACGTCCTCCGCCTGTCACCCCGACGATAGGAGGGGCCTGGACTGCGGCCCAGATGCCTCGTGCCTTGGCATGACAGCCCAGGCTCATTCTCAGGACAGTGGCCCGGGCGCTGAGTCCGCGGACGGTAGCTCCGCAGTTTCGCGTGCAAGCGCATATCGTGCTGGCGCTGGAGAGCCATCTCCAGCGCCTCCCAGAGGCGGCGGAGTGACAACTCCGCCGCCAGCAGGTGGTCTCCACGCTATGGTGCGGAGCTGCCCGGCCCACCACCTTGCTCCACCGCAATGACTAAATCAATGAGAGGCGCGGCGGCCTGAGCGTAAGCGGATTATACGAGACTCAAGGGGCGCGTCAACTGGCCCTTTTGACCAAAATCATGTATAATTAAGTGTTCAAATGTGCTAATGGCAAGGCAGGAGTCGCTATGGAAATCGGCATCATCCGCCCGATTGATATTGAATCCGAGATGAAGGGCGCTTATCTCGACTACGCGATGAGCGTCATCACGTCGCGCGCGCTGCCCGACGTGCGCGACGGCCTCAAGCCCGTGCAGCGCCGCATCCTCTACGCCATGTACGACATGGGCCTGCGCTACGACCGCCCTTACAAGAAGAGCGCCCGTATCGTCGGCGAGGTGCTGGGCAAGTACCACCCCCACGGCGACAGCGCCGTCTACGACGCGATGGTGCGCATGGCGCAGGACTTCTCCATGCGCTACCTCCTCGTGGACGGCCAGGGGAACTTCGGCAGCGTGGACGGCGACCCGCCGGCGGCCATGCGCTACACCGAGGCCCGCCTGGCCCGCATCGCCGAGGAAATGCTGGCTGACATCAACAAGAACACCGTTGACTTCTACCCTAACTTCGACGATACGCTGAAACAGCCGACCGTCCTGCCGTCAAACGCACCCAACATGCTGCTCAACGGCACGGCGGGCATCGCCGTCGGCATGGCGACCAACATCCCGCCCCACAACCTCAACGAGATCGCCGACGCCTGTCTCTACCTGATTGACAACTGGGATACGATGGACGACATCAGCGTGGACGACCTGATGAAGCTCGTCCACGGCCCAGACTTCCCGACCGGCGCGACCGTCCTCGGCATCGAGGGCATCCGCAACGCCTACGCCACCGGCAAGGGCCGCATCGTCATGCGCGCTAAGGCCTACATCGAGGACATGAAGGGCAACCGCCAGCGCATCGTCGTCACCGAGCTGCCCTACCAGGTCAACAAGGCCACGCTCATCGAGCGCATCGCCGAGCTGGTTCGCACCCGCAAGATTGACACCATCTCCGACCTGCGCGACGAGTCGGACCGCCGCGGCATGAGCGTCGTCATCGAGCTGAAGCGCGGCGCGAACCCCAAGACGACGCTGAACCAGCTCCTCAAGCACACCCAGCTCCAGGGCACGTTCGGCGTCAACATGCTCGCCCTGGTGGACGGGCAGCCGCGCGTCCTGCCGCTCAAGCGCGCCCTGGCCCTGTGGATCGAGCACCGCCAGGAAGTGATCCGCCGCCGCTCCGAGTACGACCTGGAACGCGCCCGCCAGCGCGCCCACATCCTCGAAGGGCTGCGCATCGCCCTGGAGAACCTGGACGAAGTCATCGGCATCATCCGCAAGTCCCAGAACCGCGATACGGCCCGCACCAACCTGGTCAAGCGCTTCAAGCTCAGCGACGTGCAGGCCCAGGCCATCCTCGACATGCAGCTCGGCCGCCTCGCCGCCCTCGAGCGCAAGAAGATCGAGGACGAGTACAAGGAAGTCATCCAGCTCATCGGCTACCTGGAAGACCTGCTCGCCAACCCGCGCAAGATCCTCGTCCTCATCAAGACGACCCTCAAGGCGCTCAAGGAGAGGTACGGCGACGCGCGGCGCACGCGCATCATGGCCGACGAAGCCGAGACCTTCTCCGATGAAGACCTCATCCATGACCAGGACGTGATCATCAGCCTGACACAGCGCGGCTACATCAAGCGCGTTCCGGCCGACACCTACCGCGCCCAGCGGCGCGGCGGGCGCGGCATCACCGGCATGATCACCCGCGAGGAGGACGTGGTCTACGACCTGCGCGCCGCCAATACCCACGACGGCGTCCTCTTCTTCACCGACCGCGGCCGCGTCTTCCAGATCAAGGCGCACCAGATTCCGGAGGCCGACCGCACCGCCAAGGGCCTGCCGCTGATCAACCTCATTGCCCTGGACAAGGGCGAGGCCGTCACGGCCATGCTCCCCGTCCCGCGCAACAACGGCGCCCACTACCTGGTCATGGCGACGCGGCGCGGCAAGATCAAGCGCACCGAGCTGTCGGAGTTCGAGGCCGTCCGCCCCAGCGGCATCATCGCCCTCAACCTGGAGGCGGGCGACGCCCTCAACTGGGTCAAGCTGACCGACGGCACCCAGGACATCCTGATGATTAGCGCCAACGGCCAGGCGCTGCGCTTCCCGGAGACCGAGGTGCGCGCGATGGGCCGCACGGCCACCGGCGTCAACGCCATTCGCCTGGACGACAAGGACCAGATCGCCGCCGTCGCCATCGCCCGCCCGCAGCACGACCTGCTCATCGTGACCAAGAACGGCTTCGGCAAGCGCACGCCCATCGAGGAATACCCGCGCAAGGGCCGCGCCACCGGCGGCGTCCGCACCCTCGACGTCAACAAGCTGGACGAGACCGGCCCCATCGTCGGGGCGCTCATCGTGGACCCGGCCACCGAGATCGCCATCATGACCCGCGACGGCATCGTCATCCGCACCGAGGTCAAGGGCATCAAGCAGGCGCGGCCGCCCGACCCGCGGCTCGCGCGCCATCAACCTCAAGCCGGGTGACTTCGTCGCCAGCGTCACGAACCTGTCGCCGCGCACGGCCCAGGACATCAGCGACGAGGAAGAGGAAGCGCCGAAGGCGGCGGGGGCGAAGGGGAGCGCCGCCGGGGCGAAGCCGAAGCCATCGGCCGCGCCGACGGCCGACGGCCCCGACGCCGACGCCGTCCTGGCGAAGCCGTCCGCGACCGAGCAGACGCGCTCCATCAAGGACCCGAAGGCGGCGAAGAAGGCTGAGGAGGACGCGCTGGCGAAGCTGCGCGACGACACGGGCGCGCCGGCGAAGCCGACCTCGGCGTCGGGCAAGGGCGTCAACAGCATCAAGCTCGGCGGCGACAAGAGCGCCGACGGCAAGGACGGCAAGAACGGCGACGCGCCGCCCAAGCCCACGAAGAAGTAGCCCGCCGGAGAAATTGTAGTAGCGACTTCCAGTCGCTTCCGAGGACTGAAGACCGACTACTAAACCTTATCGGATCGTTGCCGCATTCCGCTCGCGGTGGAGTGCCAACTCCGCCGCCCGTAGGAGGCGCTGGAGATGGCTCTCCAGCGCGAGCGCGATAACGGCAACAATTAGTTAAAGTTCATAAGTCGTTACTACGTTCCCGCCCCCTCATCCCCCTGTCCCTTCCCCCATAGTGTTCAAGGGCGGACTGGCGCGAGTTTCGGGGCGATCTTGTCCCATTTCTGGCCCCCTCTCCCCGTGGGTTCAAGGGCGGACAGGCCCTTGTGGGGTGGGGCCACAGCGTCCTCCCTCCATCCCCCCAACCCCCTTCCCCTTCCTCCCCCACAGGTGGGGAGGAAGGGGGTGCCGAGCGCGCAGCGGGTGGTTGGTGGGGACGAGCCACCGCCGCCTTGCACCTGTCCGCCCTTGAACCCCTTGTGGGCGAGGGGGGAGCCGTGAGTTCGCTAGTCTCTTGGCGGCCACACACCCATCAGGGCAATGCAGTAATGCATGTTGGGATGCGGCTCTTTTCCCTTGAGGTCTGGCAGAGCGAAGGTGGTGCGTCCATCCCCTCCATACGTCGTGCCGAGGAGGGAAAACAGAGGCATATTCTGGCTAATTGGGAGGAGTTGTCCTTCGCAAAATGCCCAGCCGCTAGGCGCAAAGTTGTACGGGAAAAGCTGAACCTGCCCAATAAACGGTTCCATGGCATGCTCCTTCGTCTCACGGATGACCGCACGGTTGTTGGCGACCGCCTGGATGATATGCTGAACCCGAACGCTGTCAAGTGCTTAGGAAGCGATGTTGGGAGGCGGCGACGATTCGTCCCCCACCAACCCCCGCCTCGCTGCGCTCGGCTCCCCTTCCTCCCCCACTTGTGGGGGGAGGAAGGGGTTGGGGATGGAGGAGGGACGTTGTGGCCCCACCCCAGAAGGGCCTGTCCCCCCTCGCCCACAAGGGGCGAGGGGGGAGTCGCCGTTGGCGTCAGTGCGTAGCACAACGGCGGCGAGTAGGGGGAGAGGGACGAGCCGCTCTCACTCAACCGCCGCGCCCACCGGCCAGCCGTCGGCGGCGAGGGCGGCGACCAGGCGCTGCGTCGCCAGGCTCACCGTAATCACCCGCCCGATGAGCCGCGCGATGTACTGGGGGTCGTCGTCGCGGTTCGGGTCGCTCACCAGGCCGCTGCGCCGGTCCCGCGTCACCTGGTACTGGTCAATCACCCACTCCAGCGCCGAGCGGTTGCCCAGGCGGTAATCGTAGGCGTCCGATGGGATGCCCGCCAGCGTCAGCGCCTCGTTGACGACGACGGCGCTCCTGTCCGGCGTCAGGCGCATCTTCGTGACGCGCCACGTGAACGGCACGTTGCGGTTCTCCCGATACTCCAACGGGTACTCGGCGGCGCTCTCGTAGCCCAGGTGCAGCGCGGCGAGCTGCCCGCCGATGTCGGCCCAGCGGCGGAACGTCGCGGCGTCGGCGGCGAGGGGGATGCGCGGCAGCTCGCGCTTGAGGTTGTCCTTGTAGCGCTCGCGTACGTCGGGTGGTGCAGGGACGGCGTAGACGTAGTCGAAGATGGCGCGCTTCGTCACGCCCGCCCCATACGCCGCCCGGAATTTTTGCAAGGCCCAGTCGGTGACGTTGTCGCGGCGGTTCCCGCCGTCCTCGTCGTAGACGTAGAGGGGAAAGACCTGCGAAGCTTCTGCCGAAGGCAATGTCCGTGGGGATTTGGGTCGTCACCAGCGTCCCGAAGCCCTTCGATCGCCGATTCCGCAACGCAAGAGCGAGGTTCTCACCCTCGCTGGCTGGTGTTGGGAAGAACTTTGGTGTCTGGTAAGCTCGTTCAACGATGAAGCGATCGAATACAAGTACTGCCGGCAAACATGCGCACGAACGGGCGATACAGCGCGTGGCGAATCTTGGCCTCGGAGAACTCGGCGTAGCGCCCGCGCTGCAAATCTAGTTTGAGGTCGCGGCTCCACTTCAGCGCCGTCTCATCGTCGGTGACGAAGTCGTCCACGTTCACCGACTTGTCCGGCCGCCGCTTCCAGCGGTCCACCTCGGCGTTGTAGCTCTCGATGAAGTGGCTGATTTCCTTAATGAGATTGTCTCGGCTGAAGTCGTAGGCCCAGTCGTCGCGCGAGGTTGCCACGCCGCGCCCGTACTCCTTGAAGATGGCCTCGGCGTCGAGGCCGCGCGCCGCCTTGGTCTCCTTCGAGCCGATGGGCAGGAAGTCGTCGTAGTCGGCCTGCATGCCCTCGGTCAGCCAGGTCTGCTTCGCGTCCGGCGTCAGGTCGCGCCAGGCCACGCCGTCTAGGTCCTTCGCCTCGGCCAGGTAGGCGAGCTTGTCCTCCTTGCGCCACATCTCGGGGACGCGGTGGTAGCGCAGGACGCGGACCCCATTCTGGCGGTTGCGGATGGCGACGGTGACGCCGACGCCGACCTGGATGCCGAAGACGTTGTGGGTCGTGCCGGACAGCTTCGGGTTCTTGCGCACGTTGCCGTGCAGGTCCAGGTGGTAGACCTGGGTGAAGTCTTGCAACAAGTGCTTGCGCATGCCATCAAAGGCCGTGTCCTCCACGAACGAGTTGTTGCTGACGAAGCACACGATGCCGTCGCGCTCCTCCAGGCGGTCCGTCGCCCAGCGGAAGAACTTGACGTAGACATCGGCCAGGGCGTTCTTGTTGGTCGCCCGCGAGTCCTTCGCGTAGGTCGCCCGCACCCGCCGGTCCAACTCGTCGTAGCGGCGGTTCTTGTTGTTGTCCATCTCGTTCTGCTGCCCGACGTTGTACGGCGGGTTGCCGATGATGACGGTGATGGGCGCGTCTTTCTCGCGCTGAACGCGCTCGGTGTTGTGCTCGCTGAACAGGGCGAAGCTCGGCTGCACTGGCCGCGCCAGGTCCAGCGTGTCGGCGAAGACCACGCCCTCGAACGGGGCGTAGCGGCCGGTGCGCTCGAAGTAGGCGTGCTCGATGTTGAGGCTCGCCACGTAGTACGGCAGCAGCATGATCTCGTTGGCGAACAGCTCGCCGGCGTACTTGCGGGGCAACGCCGAGCCGTCGAGCTTGTTGACGATGTTGACGATGAAGTTGCCGGTGCCGGTCGCCGGGTCGAGGATGACGACGCCCTCGGACGACAGGCGCTTGCCGAACTCGCGCTTCAGAACGGCGTCCACGCTGTTGACCATGAACTCCACGATGGGCTGCGGCGTGTAGACGATGCCGTGGGTGTCGGCCTGCTTGCGCGAGAAGCCCTGGAAGAAGCGCTCGTAGACGGTGTTGAGGAACGCCTGCTTCTCGGCGTAGTCGCCGATGCCCCGCGCCGCGTCCTCGATGGCGAGGTAGAACGGGTCGAGGCGCTTGAGGAAGGCGGCGCGGCTGAAGTGGCGGCTGGTCAGGGCGTCAATGACCTTCTCGATCTCGGCGGCGATGACGTTGCGCCGCGTGAAGTCGGAGTTGTCGAAGACGGTGCGGAACAGGCGCTCGGTGAGCAGGTGCTGGACGAGCATCTCCTCGACCGCCTGGACGCTGATGTTGGGGTTGAGGGCCGCACGGCACAGGTCGAGGAACTTGTCGAAGGCGGCGACGAAGGCCGGGTTGCCCTGGCGCTCGCCCTCGATGATGCGCTCCATCGCCTCGGCCAGGTCGGGGATCTGGTCGCGGAACGCATCCACGGCCTGGTGGAACTCCTCGATGTGGCTCTCGGTGTAGCCGAAGAACCTGTCGAGGAGGCCCTGCAACTCGGCCGGCGCGGTCAGGTCGGCATCGAGGACGCGCCGGCCATCCTGGAATAGCACGCCGCGCTGCGTGTCCTCGAAGATGGTGTTCTTGAGGGGATAGCCGCGGCCGGCCTTCAGGCGAATCTCGGTGTCGAGGTCGTCTTTGGTGTCCTTCGCCTCCCACCAGCCGCGCGGCAGCTTGAACTCGTCCACGAACGTGCCGTCGGGGCGGGCGCGGCGGGAGTGGCTCTTCTCGACGATGAGCGTCCAGCCCTGGGCGCGGCCGCCCTCCTCCAGCAGCGTCTTGAAGGCCTCGCGCAGCCCCAGCTCGTTCTCGACGCCGAGGACGCGGTAGTTATCCAGTTGGGCGTAATAGGCATGGATGGCGGCGGGTGGGCGCTTGGGCATGGGCCTCTCAGGCAGCGTTGGGGGGGACGGCACGCGCCAGATGATAGCAGCCCGGTTACCGCGTGTCAAGCGCAGCGGGGGCGGCGGCGCGCCAGGTGTCATGGAGGCGCTGCTCCACGGTGCGCGGTCGTCCGCCAGATTTGCGAGGTAGGATCAATGGTTGGATAATATCCCACCGGCTATCGGTGAGGTCGGTAGGGTATTCATGTCTGGGAAGGCGACAGCAATGCTGTCGGCACGCTGTCAGCGTAAGGAGCTGCCCCATGTCCAACTCTCCGCCGTCCTCTCGCACCTTCGTCGTGATTGGCGCGCTGATCGGGTGCGCCGCGCTGTTGACCTGCGTGTGCGTCGCGGCGGCGGGCGGCGCGTGGCTGTTCGCCCGCCCGACCTTCGCCGGGCTGCCCGCTGGCGTTCTTGGGCGCTCCGCCGCTGTCAATCGCATCGCCTACCTCGGCGTGGACGGCAACATCCACACCGTGCGCCCCGACGGCTCCGACCCCCAGGCGCTCACGACCGACGGCGGAGCGGGGCCGGGCGCGAGCCGCCTCTATCGCTTCCCGACGTGGTCGCCGGATGGGCGCTACGTGGCGTTCATAGACGTCAAGTCCCAGGGCGGCGCGACGGATACGCAGCTCGTCGCCGCGCCCGTCGGCGGCGGAGCGCCCCAGGTACTCCACAAGTCCGGCGACGCGCAGCCGTTCTACCTGTACTGGTCGCCGGACGGCCGCCGCCTCGCCTTCCTCGAGAGCGCCGGGCGCAGCCTGGCGCTGCGGCTGGCGTCCCTCGGCCAGACCGATGCCCCCTCGCAGGCGACAGGCTCACCGTTCTACTTCGTCTGGTCGCCGGATAGCCGCCGCCTCGCCGCCCATATTGGCGGGCTGCGCAACCCGCTCTCGCCGGAGGCGCGGGTGAGCCTCTTTGAGCCGGGGGGCAGCGAGAGCGCCCCGGTCGAGGAGGCGCCGGCGCTCTTTCTAGCGCCGGACTGGTCGCCCGACGGCGCGACGATTGTCTACGCGCGGCGGGCGGCGGCGGGCGGTGGTAACGAGCTGGTCGCGGCGGATGCCGACGGCGCGAAGGCCCGCTCGCTGCTATCCTTCGACGGCGGCGTGTCCTTCGCCTGGTCGCCCACCGGCGGGCACATCGCCTACATCGTGAGCGACTCGCCGGCGCTGGAGGGCCTGGGCCAGATCGCCTATGGCAAACTCGGCGTGATGAACCCGGACGGCAGCGGCCAGCGCACGCTCGGCGACGACAGCGCCCTGTCATTTTTCTGGTCGCCGGACGGCACGAAACTGGCGTATCTGGCGATCAACGCGGACGACCAGGGCGTCGCCCGCCTCAAGCTGACGGTCGTGGACGTGGCGACTGGCGAGACGCGGACGCGGGCGTTGTTCACGCCGACGACCGGCCTCATGTCCGTGATCCCCTACTTCGACCAGTATCTGCGCTCGATGCGGATGTGGTCCCCGGACAGCAAGTCCCTGGTGTACACGGCGCGCGAGGACGGCGGCGGGAGCGGGCTGTACGTGGTGGACGCGGTGAGCGGCGAGCCGACGCGGATCGCCGACGCCGTGGACGCGGCGTGGAGTTGGCAGTAGGCCGCCTCGCACACGCGTTCTAACGCTTGCATTTCGCCCGGCGCGGTGCTACACTTCGGCGACACGCGAGAGGAGTTGGCATGGCGGCGCAAGCCCTCTATCGTCGCTGGCGGCCCCAGACGTTCGAGGATGTGGTCGGCCAGACGCATATCATCCAGACGCTGCGCAACGCCCTGGCGGCGGGGCGCGTCGCTCACGCCTACCTGTTCGCCGGGCCGCGCGGCACGGGCAAGACGACTATCGCGCGCATCCTGGCGCGGGCCGTCAACTGCACCGCGCCCTCGCCCGACGAGCGTCCGTGTGGCGTGTGCCACGCCTGCCGCAGCCTGGCCGAAGGCCGCTCCCTCGACCTCATCGAGATAGACGCCGCGTCCCACACCAGCGTGGATAACGTGCGCGACCTGATCGAAAAGGTGCAGTTCGCCCCGACCGAGACGCGCTACAAGGTCTACATCATTGACGAAGTCCACATGCTCTCCACGTCGGCGTTCAATGCCCTGTTGAAGACGCTGGAAGAGCCGCCGCCCCACGCCCTGTTCTTCCTGGCGACCACCGAGTCCCACAAGATTCCGGCGACCATCCTGTCGCGCTGCCAGCGGTTCAGCTTCTACCGCATCCCCCTCGGCGAGATGATCGAGCACCTGAGCCACATTTGCGCCGAGGAGGGGTTTCAGGTCGAGTCGGCGGCGCTCGAAGCTATCGCCCGCTACGCCCAGGGTGGCATGCGCGACGCCATCTCCCTGCTCGACCAGATGGTCGCGTTTGGCGGTGAGACGGTGACGCTGGCGCAGGTGCAGGCGGTACTGGGAACGGCGGCCGACGCGGCAGTCGAGGTCCTGGCCGACCACATCGCGGCTCGCGACTCCTCGGCCGCGCTGCGCGTCATCAACCAGGCGATTGACGGCGGCGTGGACCCGCGCCAGCTCACGGCGCAACTCCTCGAATACCTGCGCGGGCTGCTGCTCATCCAGCACGGCAGCGCAGCGCTGCTCAACGTCACGCCCGAAGCCTTGGAGCGCATGGACGCCCAGGCGCGGCGCATCCCCCCGGCCGCCCTCGTCCGCGCGATCAGGGTCTTCGGCGACGCGGCTCAGGCGCAGCGCGGCGGCTTGCAGCCGCAGCTGCCGCTCGAGCTGGCCGTCGTCGAGGCCATCCTCGACCTGTCCCACGCGCCCACCGCCACGACGCCCCCGCCGCCGAGTGTCCGCGAGACGCCCGCCGCCCCGCCACGGCCGAGCGTTGCCGTACCGGCCGCCACCTCGACGCCTCCGGCCCTTCCCGTGGCCGTCGAAAAGGCTGCTGAACCGACGCCGGAGGCCGCCCCACGAGAGGTCGCGCCGGATATGGCGGCGGACATAGAGCCGATGGGGCAGGCGGACATCACGGCGGACGACATGGGGCCGTACCTGGCGGAGCTGCACGGGCAGTGGGAGCACATCATCGCCATCCTGCATGGGCAGAACCGCCAGCTCGCCGCCCTCCTGAAAGATTGCTACCCCCTCGACGCCGCGGCGGACAGCGTGACCATCGGCGTCTACTACCCGTTCCACCACAAGCGCCTCGAAGAGCCGAAGCAGCGCGGCCTGTTGGAGAAGACGGTGAGCGATGCCCTGGGGCGGAAGGTGCAGCTGGTGTGCAAACTCACGCCCAAGACCAAGGAAGAGATCGCCGCCGAGCGAACGAAGAATCCCTTGGAGCAGGCGGCCGACGACCCGGTGGTGAAGGAAGCCATCAAGATGGGCGGCAAGATTACGGGGATTTCATTGGATTGATAATTAGAAGGAGGTAGAGATGTCGAAGAAGGGTGGGAAGCCCGTGAGCCGCAGCAGCAGCATGCCGATGGGCGGCGGTGGTGGCGGCAGCCAGTCGCAGATGATGCGCCAGCTCCAGCAGATGCAGGAGGAGATGGCGAAGGCGCAGGCCGCGCTCGAGAACGAGACCGTCGAGGTGACGGCCGGCGGCGGCGCGGTGACGGTGGTCATGAACGGCCACCAGAAGGTCGTGTCCATCAAGATTGATCCGGAAGCGGTGGACCCGGAGGACGTGGAGACGCTGCAAGACATGATCGTCGCCGCCGTCAACCAGGGCGTGGACAAGTCGCAGGACATGGCGTCGAAGCGCATGGAGGCGGTGACCGGGCCGCTGAGCGGGCTAGGGCTGTTCTAGCCGGTCCAATCCCCAGGCGACGCCTGGCACTCAAGTGCCAGGCTGATAGGGCAAAGTCCACTAAAGTGGACTGGCGAGCCTGCTTGAGCAGGCTTCGTTACTATCAGCCACAGACTTGAGTCTGTGGCGTCGGCGGGCGACCAGCCCCTATGAGTATAGGCCAGCAACTTTGCTTTGAACTCAGTTGGTTGACTTGCATTGAGACGTGTTAGTATTATAATTGTTCTGAGTTGAGAACGCCATTACTGAGGGAAGTTGTATGAGTACTGTGGCTCGACCTGTCGCGCGTCTCGTCGAAGAGTTCAGCCGCCTGCCCGGTATCGGCCCGAAGACGGCCTCGCGGCTGACGTTCTACCTGCTCCGCGCCCCACGAGACCAGGTGGACGCCCTCGCCGACGCCCTGCGCGACTTGCGGCAGAACATCATTCTCTGCCGCGAGTGCTTCAACATCAGCGAGACCAGCCCGTGCGCGATCTGCTCCGACGAGCGGCGCGACCACGGGATCATCTGTGTTGTGGAAGAGCCGCTGGACGTCATCGCTATCGAGCGCACGCGCGAGTATCGCGGCCTCTACCACGTCCTCCACGGCGCAATCTCCCCGATGGATGGCGTCGGCCCGGCCGACCTCAAGATCAGCGAACTGATGGAGCGGCTGCGGCGGGAGCCGGCGCGCGAGGTGATCCTCGCCACGAACCCGAACATGGAAGGCGACGCGACGGCGACTTACCTCGCCAATCTCCTGAAGCCGCTCAACATCGCAGTGACGCGCCTCGGGCGCGGCCTGCCCGTCGGCGGCGACCTGGAGTACGCCGACGAAATGACGCTCTCGCGCGCCCTCGAAGGCCGCCGCGCTTTTTAGCGGCTGACGTAAGAAAAGCGAGTCGTGGGTGTCTCAGTCAGTGTGTGCGACGCGCGTGCGTGAATTGTTAGCAGGCCGAGTGGTACAGTAAGATTGACCGGAAGCAGCGCGTCGTACCAGTGCAGGCGAAACGGATTTTGGAAAAGTACT
>JAXLWJ010000015.1:0-103791 GCA_046328535.1 Anaerolineae bacterium | reverse complement strand
AACGGCCAGCCCGCCGGCGACTCGGTCGCGCTCGGTAGCGTCTTCGTGCGGCCGGACGGCTGGTCGCCGCCCAACCCGCAGGACGCGACGCTCGGCGGCGCGGCGCGGCTGCTGGGGTACGATCTTGGCGTCACGGCGGCGCGGCCCGGCGACACGGTTCCCCTGACGCTCTACTGGCGGGCGGATGGCCCGCTGCCGGCCGACTACACCGTCTTCGTCCACGTCGGCGACGGCGAGCCGCTCGTGGCGCAGGCGGACGCGCCGCCGCTGGCTGGCCGCGCGCCAACCTCGACCTGGCGCGCCGGGCAGACCATCGCCGACCCGCACGCACTGCGTATCCGTCCGGACGCGGCGCCGGGCGTGTACCCGCTGCGCGTCGGCCTCTACGACCCGGCGACGGGCGCGCGCCTCCCCATCACCGACGGCGGCGCGGGGGACGCCGTCGAGATGGGTACAATCACGGTGAGTCCGTAGGCGGTGAATAGAACTACCTGGCGCAAGTCCGACTAGTCGGGCGGGTGACAAGTATGAAACCACCCCAATGCGTCACCTGCTGTATCGTGAGTCGTCGGCGCCTACGGTCGCAATCACTTGACCTCTCAGGCATTGATGATATAATCCCTCCGTCCCCCCGTCGTGTGAATAGAGATAAGATGACATGGAGGGTATCTACAATGAGACGGAGTGTCATTCGTTGGCTGAGCCTCCTCGCGGTGTTGGCGTTGCTCCTCGCCGCCGCCGCGACCGCGAGCGCGCACCAGCCGCCCGACGCCGACTCCGGCGCGGACGAGCCGGCGGTCTCGAAAGCCCCCGCGGCCCCGACCCTTGACCTGGCAACCTATCCGGCCAAGCGCTGGATCGTTCAACTCAAGGACGCGCCCGTCGCCAAGTACAATGGCGGCGTCGCGGGCTACAAGGCAACCTCGGCAAAGGCCGCCGGGCAGGCCAAGCTCGACGCCGACAGCGGCGACGCGAAAGCCTACGCGGCGTATCTCGAGTCGCAGCAAAAAGCGTTCGCCTCGACGCTGAGCAAGGTCGCGCCGGGCGCCAAGGTCGAGCAGAGCTACCAGGTCGTCCTGAACGGCGTCGCCGTGCGGATGTCGGCGGAGCAGGCCAAGGCCGTGCGCAAGCTGCCGAACGTCCGCGCCGTCACGCCGGATGTCCCCTACCAGCTCCAGATGTACTCGACGCCGCAGCAGATCGGCGCGCCCACGGTGTGGGCGATGCTGGGCGGGCAGGACAAGGCCGGCGACGGCGTCAAGGTCGGTATCATCGACTCGGGCATCTTCGTCCGCTACGACGCCAGCGGCAACTACACCGGCAACATCTGCTTCAACGACACCGGCTACACCATGCCGCCGGGCTTCCCCAAGGGTGACACCCGTTTCACCAACAAGAAGGTCATCGTCGCCCGCGCCTACTTCCGCCCCGACGACCCGCCCATCCCGGGCGAGGACACGCCGATTCAGGGTGTCGCGGACACCAGCCCCCACGGTACCCACGTGGCCGGCACGGTCGCGTGTGACGCCAACACGCCGGTGACGTACCAGGGCGCGAACCTGACGATTTCGGGCGTCGCGCCGCGCGCCTACCTCATGAACTACCGCGTGTTCTACGAGAGCCAGAGTCCCGAGGACTTCCAGAACGGCAACGCCTACGTGGTCGAGCTGGTCAAGGCCATCGAAGACTCGGTCAAGGACGGCGCCGACGTCATCAGCAACTCGTGGGGCGCGACCTACCAGAATACGCTCGCCTGGCCCGACCCGATGATCCAGGCCGCCGAGGCGGCGTGGGACGCGGGCGTCGTCGGCGTCTTCGCCGCCAGCAACGCCGGCCCGGACCTGGCGACCGTCAGCTCGCCGGCTATCTCCGGCAAGGTCATCGCCGTGGCCGCCGTCACCAAGAACGCGACGATCTCGCCCGGCGTTCTCAACGTGACCGCGCCCCCGCCGGTACCCTCGAATCTGACCAACCTGGACGTGGGGCCGGCCAACTTCGGCCCGCAGATCACGACGCAGTTCCCGGCCGCAGCGTATGTGCCGGCGGAAAAGGTCGCCACCAATGGCAGCGCCCTCGGCTGCTCGCTGTCCGGCGACGTTAGCCCGTTCCCGGCCGGCTCGCTGACCGGCAAGATCGCGCTCATCTCGCGCGGCACCTGCACCTTCAGCGAGAAGGTGTTCAACGCCCAGCGCGGTGGGGCCGTCGCCGCCCTCGTCTACAACTCCGCCGCCAACGGCGACAACCTGCAGGCGATGGGACCGGGCGCCCACGCCGGTGAGGTGACCATTCCCTCCTGGTTCATGCGCCGCAGCGACGGCCTGAATATGCGCACGTTCTACAACAGCCACCCCGGCGACGCCGAGGTGGGCTACACCTACCAGCCGCACCCAGCGCCGAACGTCGGCGACATCATGGCCGGCTTCAGCTCGCGCGGCCCCTCCCAGGGCTGGCTGCTCAAGCCCGACGTCGCCGCGCCTGGCGTGGATATCCTCTCGTCGGGCTATGGCGAAGGTCCCTACCCGGAGCCGTTCACGGGCTTCGGCTCGGCCTCCGGCACGAGCATGGCGACGCCCCACGTCGCGGGTGCGGCGGCCCTGCTCAAGCAGCTCCACCCCACCTGGACGCCGACGCAGATCAAGTCGGCCCTGATGTCCACGGCGACCGAAGCGGTATTCCTGAATACCGGCAAGACTGTCAAGGCCGGCGTTCTCGACCGCGGCGCGGGCCGCATTGACCTGACCAAGGCCGGCACGCCTGGCCTGACGACCGACCCGCAGAGCATCAGCGGCGGCCTGATGGCCCCCGGCCAGAGCCGCACCTTCACCGTCAATGCTAAGGACGTCAGCGGCAGCGCCGGCGCGTGGAGCGTGTCTACGACCCAGACCGGAGACAGCGCGACAACGGCGAACTTCAGCATCACGGTCGGCTCACCGACGCTCAACGTCGCGGCCAATGGGAACGCTAGCTTCACCGTCACCGTGGCGGCGGCCGCCAGCGCGGCGGGCGCGGACTACGAAGGCTCGGTCGTTCTCACCAACAGCGCCACGAGCACGACGATCCACCTGCCGGTGTGGCTGCGCGTCATGCCCACGACGCAGACCGCCGACGTGCTGCTGGTGGACGACGACGGTTCGTCCATTGACAGCTCGTTCCCCAACGTCTCCGAGGTGTACACCAGCACCCTCCAATCGCTCGGCGTGAGCTACACCTACCTGGACGTGGGCCAGGAAGCCTTCCCGCAGTTCAACGCCCTCGCCGGCTACAAGGCGGTCGTCATCTTCACTGGCAAGAACAATAGCTTCGACACCAGCGGCTTTAGCACGGCCGACCAGGACCGGCTCACGGAGTGGCTGAACGCCGGCGGCCGGCTGTGGATGTCGGGCCAGGACCTCGCCGACACCACGGACAGCAACGCCAGCTTCATCTCACCGAGCCTCGGCCGCGCCCGCCTGTACCACGGCTACCTCGGCCTGACGCCCATCACTGAGGATCTGTACAACGGCGCGACGCCGCCGAAGCCGTCCGCTAACGGCGTCGGCCCCATGTCCGGCGTGCAGCTCGCCCTGACCGCGTCGCCGGCCGGCAGCGGCCTGACCGTCGAGGCGACCAAGGCCATGACGGACACCGACACGTACATGGCGACCGAGACGATGCGGCCGTTCTTCCACCCGCTGGGCGCGACCGTGTCCGCCGACACCAACATCTCGTGGGGCCGCGCGTCCGACCCGACGCTCGAGTCGCCGATGCAGAAGTACATCTACCGCAGCGCCTCGATGGGCTTCGGCCTGGAGAACATTGACAACGCCGCCGGCCTCGCCACCCAACAGCAGGTCGCGGCCAAGACGATGGCCTGGCTCATGGACACCCTGTCCGTTAGCCTCTCGGCGTCCACCGCCAGCCAGTTCTCGCCGACCACCCTGACCGCCTCCGCCACCTCCTCCGGCGGCGCGGCCATCACCCAGTATCGCTGGGACTTCGGCGACGGCTCCCCCATCCAGACCACCACCGCCGCCTCCGTCCAGCATACCTACACCTCCACCCGACCCGCCACCGCCCGCGTCGAGGCCACCGACGCCCTCGGCCACACCGCCATCGCCTCGGCCGTCATCAACCCGACCCCGTACCAGTGCCCGCTCAACGACCCGAAGGCCGTCTGCAACGGCTTCGTGCTGGTGCGGGCGTTCATTGACTACGGCTGCAACGTCTTCTGGACGCCGGGTGACACGCCGCTGGTCGGCACGACGCTGATGCTGGCGATGCCGGACGGGACGACGAAGACGACGACGGTGGACAGCGCGGGGAACGCGATCTTCACCGGCGTGACGCTGCCGCCGCAGACATCGGCGACGCTGACGGCGGACAGTCCGGTGCAGCCGACGTGGATCGGGGCGCAGGGGCTGACGCTGAACTCGTGCCCGAACAGCCCGACGAGTGTGACGCTGACGCCGAGCAGCTTCAACCGGGGTCAGGCCTACGAGGACTTCCGCTGGAACGTGGCGCGGTAAGCGCCGCCGCCTCATCCCCCGTCCCCTTCCTCCCCCCCACGGGTGGGGAGGAAGGGGAGCCAGCGCAGCGAGAGGCGGGGGTAGTGGGGGACAGATCGCCGCCCTCTCCCCCAACCCCTCGCCCCTCGTGGGCGAGAGAGCACAGGCCCGCCGATTGTGGCGGGCCTGTGGCTTGCGGAGAGCCGACTGAGTCGGCGCTACGGGAGACGAGGGATGTGTAGCGCCGACTTCCAGTCGGCCCGATCCGCCTCGAAACATCCTTGACGCGGCCATTTCCGGTGATATAATCCGCCGTGTCCCCCTGATCGCTTCACCAACGATACGATTACATGGAGGGTATCTACAATGAGACGGAGTGTCATTCGTTGGCTGAGCCTCCTCGCGGTGTTGGCGTTGCTCCTCGCCGCCGCCGCGACCGCGAGCGCGCAGCCCCCATCACCGGGCTCGAGCGTCGGCGACGAAGCGCCCACCGCGCCCAAGTCGCCCCAGGGCTTCGACCCGGCTAAGTTCGTCCCGCAACGCTACATCGTTCAACTCAAAGACCCGCCGGTCGCCAAGTACGACGGCGGCATCTCCGGCTTCAAGGCCACCTCGGCCCAGGCGACGGGCCAGACCAAGCTCGACACGAGCGACGCCGCCGCCAAGGCGTACACCGCGTTCCTGGAGACGCAGCAGAAGGCGGCCGCCGACAGCATCAGCAAGGTCGCGCCGGGCGCCAAGGTCGAGTACACCTACCAGGTGACGTTCAACGGCATGGCCGTCAAGATGTCGGCGGAGCAGGCTAAGGCCGTGCGCAAGCTGCCGAACGTCGCCGCCGTCAGCCCCGAGCGCGCCTACCACCTGGACCTGTTCTCCAGCGTGAACTGGATCGGCGCGCCGACGATGTGGGCGTCGCTGGGCGGCGAGGCCAACGCCGGCGCCGGTGTCAAGGCCGCCGTGATTGACGGCGGTATCTACGTCCGCTACGAGGGCAGCAACTACGTCGGCAACGCCTGCTTCACCGACACCGGCTACACCGCGCCGCCCGGCTACCCCAAGGGCGACACGCGCTTCACCAATAACAAGGTCATCGTGTCGCGGGCGTACTTCCGCCCGGAGGACCCGCCCGTCCCCGGCGACAACCTGCCTATCCCTGGCGTGCCGGAAGCGACGAACCACGGCACGCACGTCGGCGGAATCGTCGCGTGCAACGCCGGCACACAGGCCACTTTTGAAGGCGTGACCGAGACGATCCAGGGCGTGGCCCCGCGCGCCTATCTGATGAGCTACCGCGTGTTCTACCACAGCGGCAACCCAGAGTGGGACGGCAACGCCCTCGATCCGGAGCTGATGCTGGCCTTCGAGGATGTGGTCAAGGACGGCGCCGATGTCGTCAACAACTCGTGGGGCGGCTTCCCCGCATTGCTGCCCGGCCACTCGCCCCTCGAAGACGCGATTGACGCGACGGTGGACGCCGGCATCACGGTGGTCTTCTCCAACGGCAATAGCGGCCCGGATCCGGCGACGGCCGGCCAGCCGGCTTACCTGCCGAAGGTCATCGCTGTCGGCGCGACCACGAAACCCCAGGATATCGCCAGTGGCTTCGTGGACGTTACAGGGCCGCAGCCAGTGCCGGCGAACCTGACGGGCAAGCCCTACGGCAGCGCCGAGTTCGGCCAGCCAATCACGACCCTGATTGGGCCGGATCTCTACATGCCGATTGAGAAGGTGGACACCACTGGCTCGACACTGGCCTGCGGCGATCCGAACAACAACATACCCGCCGGCTCGCTGACGGGCAAGATCGCCCTCATCCAGCGCGGCTCGTGCAACTTCAGCCTCAAGGTCTGGAATGCGCAGCGCGCCGGAGCGGTCGCGGCCATCATCTACAACAACGCCGCCGGCGGCGACACGCTTATCAACATGGCAGCTGGCGCCCATGCTGCCGACGTCACCATCCCGTCAGCGTTTGTCTGGCGCTCGATGGGTACGGGCATGGTCAGCTTCTACAATGACCACCCCGGCCAGGCGACGGTTCAGATTGACCCGAGCGGGCGTGTCGTTGATGTCACGCCAGATGTGGTCATTGGTTTCAGCTCCCGCGGCCCGACCACCGATCAGATGATCAAGCCGGATGTGTCTGCCCCTGGTGTCAACGTGCTGTCGGCCGGCTTCGCCAACGCCGACTACCCCCAGAGCCTTACCGGTTTCGCCCAGGCCTCTGGCACCAGCATGGCAGCGCCCCACGTCGCCGGCGCGGCCGCGCTGCTCAAGCAGCTCCACCCGACCTGGAAGCCGTGGCAGATCAAGTCGGCGCTCATGAGCACCGCCAAGACGAGCGGCGTCGTGACTGTGGATGGCAAGCAGGCCGGCGTCATGGACATGGGCGCGGGCCGCATTGACCTGACCAAGGCCGGCGCGCCCGGCCTGGCGTTCGACATACCCAGCGTCAGCGGCGGTGTGATGCGCGCCGGCGCAACGCGCCACATCACCGTTCAGGCGTCCGATCTGACCGGCGCCGCGAGCGCGTGGAGCCTCGCGGTGACGCAGACGGGCAGCGCGTTCAGCGTCGCGCCGAGCACGCTCAACGTCGCCGCCAACGGCGCGGCCAGCGTCACCGTCACCGTCGCCTCGGCGGCGGACACCGCGCCTGGACAGTACGAAGGCATGCTGATGTTGAGCAACAGCGCGACCGGACAGACGCTCCACATCCCGCTGTGGACCCGCGTCGCGCCGCCCGCCACACTCAAGGACGTGTTGCTGATTGACGACGACGCCTCGTCGGTCGCTGCCAAATACCCGAATGTCTCTGAGGTGTACACCAGCACCCTCCAGGCGCTCGGCGTGAGCTACGACTACATGGACATCGGTGAGGAAGCCTTCCCGTCCCTGAACGACCTGTACACGTACAAGGCCGTCCTCATCTTCACGGGCGAGAATGATGGCTTCGCCACCAGCGGGTTCTCGACGACCGACCTGACCCGTCTGATGCAGTGGATGGACGACGGCGGCAACCTGGTGGTCGCAGGCCAGAACGTGGCTGAGACTTACCACACGGAGAGCGGCAACCTGCGCACGGCCTGGGGCCGCATGTACAACAACTACCTCGGCTTGGTCGTGTCTAACCCCGACCTGTATGGCGGGGCTATGCCGCCCAAGCCGAGCGCCAACGGCGCCGGCCCGATGTCCGGCATGCAGGTCGCCCTCAGTCCGTACCCGACGGGCAGTAAGCTCAGCATCGAGGCGTCCGAGGCGTACACGGACCGCAACCAATTCAACGCGGCCTCGACGAACCGACCTCTCTTCCACCCGCTGGGCGTAAGCGTGCCGGAGAGCGTCAACATCGCCTGGAGCCGAACGTCCGATCCGACGCTGGCTGCCCCGATGCAGAAGTACCTGTACCGCTCCATCGCAATGGGCTTCGGTTTGGAGAACATTGACAACGCAGGTGGCTTTGCGACACAGCAGCAGGTGATGGGCAAGGCGTGGAGCTGGCTCATGGACGCCCTGTCCGTTAGCCTCTCGGCGTCCACCGCCAGCCAGTTCTCCCCCACCACCCTCACCGCCTCCGCCACCTCTTCTGGCGGCGCGGCCATCACCCAGTATCGCTGGGACTTCGGCGACGGCTCCCCCATCCAGACCACCACCGCCGCCTCCGTCCAGCATACCTACACCTCCACCCGACCCGCCACCGCCCGCGTCGAGGCCACCGACGCCCTCGGCCACACCGCCATCGCCTCGGCCGTCATCAACCCGACCCCGTACCAGTGCCCGCTCAACGACCCGAAGGCCGTCTGCAACGGCTTCGTGCTGGTGCGCGCGTTCATTGACTACGGCTGCAACGTCTTCTGGACGCCGGGTGACACGCCGCTGGTCGGCACGACGCTGATGCTGGCGATGCCGGACGGGACGACGAAGACGACGACGGTGGACAGCGCGGGCAACGCGATCTTCAGCGGGGTGACGCTGCCGCCGGGGACATCGGCGACGCTGATGGCGGACAGTCCGGCGCAACCGACGTGGGTCGGGGCGCAGGGGCTGACGCTGAACTCGTGCCCGAACAGCCCGACGACGATCACGCTGACGCCGAGCAGCTTCAACCGGGGTCAGGCCTACGAGGACTTCCGCTGGAACGTGGCGCGGTAAGCGCCGCCGCCCCTCCTCCATCCCCCCGTCCCCCTTCCTCCCCCCACGGGTGGGGGAGGAAGGGGGAGCCGAGCGCAGCGAGGCGGGGGTTGGTGGGGGACGAATCGCCCCCTCTCCCCCAACCCCTCGCCCACGAGGGGCGAGCGGGGAAAGACGCAGGCCCGCCGATTGTGGCGGGCCTGTGGCTTTGGCAGCTGACTGATGAACTCGCGCTGGCGGTGGAGTGCCCCCTCCCCCGCCCGCGGGGGATAGGTGCGCGCGGCCGGGCGAGGGGTGGGTCACAGCCGCGCGACGGCCCGGCCGAGCTTCTTGCGGAACTCGCGGCCCACAACGGCCTCCCACACCGGCGCGAACGTCTCGTAGTAGTGCGTCTCGGCGTCGGCGCGCGACTGGAGGTAGTCCTGGACGGCGGGCAGCTCGCGCCCCTTGTGGCTCTGCGCGGCCAGGAAATCCTCCAGCGTGTCGGCGCTGACATGGGCGTCGTGCATCTCGCCCAGATGGTCCTGCATGGCCGTGACAGCGCCCACCAGGCTCTCGGCATTTGGCCCCAGGTCTTCCGCGAAGAACTCCAGGGTGTAGCGCAGGCGCTTGCTGTGGATGCGGAGCTGGTGCAGCACGACGACCGGGGCGTCGGCGACGACGCGGTCGTAGGCGCGCACCTCGGCGAAGGCGTCCCAGATGGCGGCCGGGGCCAGGTGGCGCACGAGGATCGGCTGCGGCTCGTCATCGCTCACCTTCAGCCGCCCCTTGCCCGGCGACTCGACGAAGTCCTGGAAGTTGGCGACAAACCCCTTGTAGCGGTTGCTGTCGAGCCAGGCCACGAGCTTCTTGCGGGCCTTGTCGCGCCCCTTGCGCCAATGCTCCCGCAGCGGCTCCAGCCCGTCCCGCCGCTCCGCCGGCAGCGTCGCCGCGTACTCGTCCAGATGGTCCAGGGCCACGTCCAGATCGCGCACCCGGCCCAGCGCCCGCGCCGTGTCGGCCAGGTCACCCTCCAAATCGCGCACGACGCGCGGCTTGTAGTACGGCGCGAACATCTTCAGCGCTGCCCGCATGCGCCGCGTCGCCACGCGCATCTTATGCACCGCCTCGATGTCGTCGCCCTTGCGCGCGCCCTCCTCCTCCTTCAGCATCTTCTGGAAGTGGAAGGCCAGCACCTTGCGCCCCGCCTCGGCCATCGTGTCGTCAGGCTCGACGCCCGGGCCGGACTTCGTGTCGTCCGGCCCATCGTCATCGTCTTCGACTTCAGCCTCTTTCGCCAGAGTCACGCGCTCCAGCGCCTGATCCTTGAGCGTCTCGGGTGCGTCTCCGCTGTCGTCGTCGTCGCCTTCGTTCGGCGGCGGCTGGGCCGGCGCGGCTAGTTTGTCTACATCGCCGTCGCCCAGGCGGAGCCGCATCCCGCGCTCGAACTTCGACATCGGCTCGGCGGTCACGCCGGGCAGCGCGCTGACGGCCGCCGCCAGGGCGTTCAGGTCGTGGGGCGTGCCAAACTGCACAAGCTCGATCTCCAGCTCGCGTAGCGGCTCAGTCCGCTCGCCCGCCGTGATGGTGGCTTGGTCCAGACTCCACTCGGCGACTACAGTCTCGTTGCGGTACACCGTGCGCACCTGCCGCGCCTGCCGCACGCTGAACAGCTCGTGCAGCGGCCCGTCCGCCGCCAGCCGCAGCGCGATATCGCGCGCCTCGCTCGCCGGCCAGTTCTGCGGATGCCACCCATCGTCGCCGACATCGGTCTCTAGCTCCTCGCGGCTGTGGATGGCGCTCGTGGTTGGCGTGAGGGACTTGAGCGTGGCGATCATGCGCCCCTCCCGCTGACGGAGCCGCGCGGCGTAGCCGCCCTTGACAATGTCCATGTGGGCCGTGTCCACGTAGTGGTCCAGGTCGTGGCGGGTGCGCGCCGGGCCGAGGGTGTAGCCGGCGATCTCGTGCAGGTTCGACGCGGCCTCGAACCCCTCTTCGCTCAGGGTAAACTTGGCTTCGACTTCCATCAATCCTCCCTCATCTTCCCATTCACGTGTATTTCATGTGGTCCGTTGTCGCTCATATTGAATGGTGCGAATTGGGGATTAGCCACAGAGACACAGAGAACACAGAGGGTTATGACATATTTCTTTCTCTGTGCCCTCTGTGTCTCTGTGGCAACACCTTTACCGGCCCGGGCGGTAGCTGCCTATAGCCGCAAAAGCTGCTCTCCCCTGACCTCACACTTCCGAGGCGGCGACGCTCGCCACGATTTCGACGCTGCGCCCGTAGGCCTTGCGGAACAGGTCGCTGTTGCGGCTCGCCTCCCACACCTCGATGCTGGCGTCGCCCCGCGCCAGCGCCTCGATCTGCACCCAGTCCTCGCCGCTGTGGACGCGGACGTCGGCGACCACGCCCGTCTTGCCGCGCTCCAGGAACTCGGCCAGGCGGAGCAGCGCCGCCAGCCGCTCGACCCGCGTGTCGTCACCCGCCTCCAGCGCCCCGGCCAGCCCCTCGAACGTGACCCCGCCGCGGCGGTGGTTGCGGGCAAGCAGGGCGATGAGGGCGACCTCGCGGTGGGACCAGCCGAGCATGGGCGAGTTCAGGATGATGTACTGGGAGTGCATCTGATGGTCCCAGTAGTCTATCACCATGCCGACATCGTGCAGCCAGGCGGCGGCGCTGAGGATGTCGCGCTCGAACGCGCCGTAGCCATGCGCGGGCTGGAGCTGGTCGAACAGCGACAGGGCCAGGCGTCGCGTGTGGGCGAAGTGCGTCAGGTTGCCGCCGTAGAGGGACAGCAGGTTCTGAATGCCGAACTCGCGGACGTTGTCGAGCAAGGGTGGCCCGCCGTTCAGCGCGCCGTCACCGCCGGCCTTCAGGAAGCGCTCGTAGAACAGCCCCTCGCGGATACCGTGGTTCGACACGGTCAGGCTCGCGTGGCGGCCGGCGGTCATGATCTGTTGCAGGACGATGGCCCCACCCAGGAGAACGTCGGCGCGGTCCTTGCTCAGGCCCGGAATGTTCATGCGCTGGGCGATGGTCTGGCCGCGAAGCTGATCCACCAGGCGGTCCACCGCCGCCTTTGTGAGGGTGAAGCCGTGGAGGTGATTGACGCCGGGTTGGCGGATGGCGCGGTCAATCTTGGCGAGGGCGCGGATCGTCCCGCCCATGCCGACCATCATGGGGCCGCCGAGCCAATCGAAGTCCTGAATCTGCGCGTTGACGTGGTCCACGAGGGCGCTGACTTCCCCCTTGCGCGGCGGGTCGCTCTTCAGGAAGCGCTCCGACGTGCGCACCGAGCCGAGGGGCAGGCTGCGCGCCTGGACGAGCTGGCGCTGCGCTACCTGGGTCATCTCGGCGCTCCCGCCGCCGATGTCCACGACGAGGCCGTCGGTGAACTGGAGGCTGTTGACGGCGGCGACGTAGCCGTAGTACGCTTCCTCCTCGCCGCTGAGCAGGCGCGGTGTCAGCCCGGTCTCGCTCTCCAGGCGGCGCAGGAACGCCGGCCCGTTCACGGCGTCGCGGCTGGCGGCGGTCGCCACGCACAGGATGTCGGTGACGCCGTTGACCTCGCTGAAACGCTTGAACAGGCGCAGCGCCTCGATGGCGCGGCGCATCGGCTCGGCGCGCAGCACGTTGCCCTCGTCCATGCCCTCGCTCAAGCGCACCTGCTCGCGCACCGCATCCTCGATGCGGAAGGCGCGGCCCGGCGCGTAGCCGTAGATGACCAGGCGCGTCGTGTTCGAGCCCAGGTCAATGATGCCCACGCGCTCCATGCTCGGCGGCGCGTAGGCCCACTTTGCCAGCGTCACTTCATTCATCGCCTCACCCCTTGACACGCCCCATCCCTTGTCATACACTGAGACTAACCAGTATCGCAGGAGACGGACTATGCAGCTCTATTTTCTACGTCACGGCATTGCTTTCGACCACGGCGCGGCCGGCTACGAGGAGAACGACGATGCGCGGCCACTCACAGCGGAGGGCATCCAGCTTGCCAGGGAAGTCGCCCTGGGTCTCAAGACCCTCGTCAAGCCGGACATCATCCTGACCAGCCCCCTGCCCCGCGCCGCCCAGACGGCCGATATCGTCAGCAAGCGTCTCAAAACGCCCTGCATCGAAACGCCGTTCCTCGGCCTCGACTTCGACCTGGACCGGCTCCACATGGCCCTCGCGCCAGTGATGGGCGGTGTGCCGCTCGATGGCAAGGTCATCCTCGTGGGTCACGAGCCGAGCTTCAGCGAGACCATCGGCATGCTCGTCGGCCCGGGCCTGCGCCTCACCTTGAAAAAGAACGGCCTGGCGCGGGTGGACGTGGCGTCGCCGACGCCGTCCGTCGGCCAGGGGACACTCCGCTGGCTGCTCACGCCGTCACAGCTGCGCCGCCTGGCGTGAGCAAAGTATATCACACTCACCCATCGGTACGTTAGCACGGCGATTGCCATGCCAGACGCCGACGCCGAGGCCCTCTGCGCCCCACTGATGCTTGCTCTCACCCAAGGGAGAACCACATGACCCTGGACGTTCGTCACGCCGACCTGACCGCCCTGATGGAAGAGGCCCGCCGCATCGCCGCCAACGTCGCGGCGCAGTACGGCGCGCTCTCGACGGCGCAGCTCAACTGGAAGCCCAACGCCGAGGCATGGAGCATCGGGCAGAACCTCGACCACATCGTCACGGCCAATCGCACTTACTTCGCCACGCTCACCGACGTGGCCGCCGGCAAGAAGGCGGCGCGCAGGTGGGAGCGCGTGCCTGTGCTGCCAGGCATCACCGGTCGCCTGATGATCTGGGGGCTGGACCCAAAGGCAGCGCGTAAGCTGTCCGCGCCCACAGTCTTCCAGCCGAGCCAGACCGACGTCCCGGGCGATATCGTCGCTACCTTCTTGCGCCAGCAGGATGAGCTTCTCGCAACCATGACGAGAACGCAGAGCAAGGATGCCCTCAAGACGGTCATCACCTCCCCCGCGTCCTCTCTCGTGACCTACAGCCTGCTCGACGCCTACCGCATCATCATCGTCCACGAGCAGCACCACCTGGTCGGCGTCGAGCGCCTCGCCCGCCTCCCCGCGTTCCCCGCTGCGCAGTAGAGACGCGCCAGAGAGATAGAGACGCGCCAGACGGGTAGAGACGCGCCATGGCGCGTCTCTACTGGCTGCAATCTCAAAGACACCCGCGCGATCGCGCGGGCTGTTTTGTTTTGGGGCTGCCCGCGCGGCCACTGGCATACATTTTGCTCTTGAGGCGGTTACAGATGCGTTACTTTGCGACAGGCAGCGGCCGGATCGAGTTAGCGCCGGCCGCAGGGAGAGAAGAGGAAGGATAACTATGGCGCCACGCGATCCGAATTATCGAGGGGCCACCGACACGATGCAGACCCCCTCAACGAGCAACCCCAACGACCGCAGCACAGTCAGTACCATCGTAGACAAGGCCAAGGATACCACGTCCCAGGCCGTAGACAAGGCCCAGGACGTGGCCGCGCCGGCCGTGAGCCAGGTCAAGGATACGGCCGGGCAGATGGTCGGCCAGGTCAAGGACACGGCGGTCTCTCAGATCGAGGACCGCAAGAGCATGGCCGCCGATTCCCTCGGCGATGTCGCGGACACCCTGCGGCAGACGAGCCAGCAGCTCCAGCAGACGAACGCGCAGCCGCTGGCCGGTGTCGCCGACATGGCCGCCGACCGCGTCGAGCAGTTCTCGAGCTACCTCCGCGAGAGCAACGTCAACGACATCGTCGCGGATGTCGAGGACTTCGCCCGCGAGCAGCCGGTGCTCTTCATGAGCGCGGCCTTCGCCCTGGGCATCCTGGCGGCGCGCTTCCTCAAGAGCAGCGCGTCGCGCATCCAGGACGACTATGGCTACGACGAGGGGCAGAGGTACGACACGGGGCGGAGCTACCGCAAGCAGACCACCTACGCCGCCGCGACCCAGGACTATCCCACGACGCGCAGCTACGGCCCGCCGCCCGGCGCCCCGCAGGCTCGCTCGCGGTACGATACAGGGGCGAACTCGATGGTCTACCGGGGCGATCTCCCCGATAACGAGTAGACGGGAGAGGCTCCATGTACACCCAGAAGCAGGACATGTCCCTCGGCGAGCTGTTCAGCCAACTCTCGCGGGATGTGAGCCGTCTCGTTCAGGCGGAAGTCAAGCTCGCCAAGACCGAGATGACCGAGAAGGCATCGAAGGCGCGGAACGACATCGGCGCGATAGTGTTCGGCGGACTGCTGGCCTACGCCGGTCTGCTGGCGGTTCTCGCCGCGATCATCGTCGGCCTGGCGATGTTCATTCCGCTGTGGCTGTCGGCTCTCATTGTGGGGCTGGTTGTGATCGGTATCGGCGTCTTGCTGATCAAGCAAGGCTCCGACCGGCTCAAGCAGCAGAGCATGGCGCCTGAGCAGACCATCCAATCGTTGAAGGAGAACGTAGAATGGGCCAAACAGCAGGCGACCTAGCCAATCGGCAGGACAACGGCCACGACGAGAGTGCCGATACGCAGCAGATACTGCGGGAGATTGACGACACACGCGCCGACATGAGCACCACGATTGACGCCATTCAGGCGAAGCTCAATCCGACGGTACTCAAGGAGCAGGCGAAGGAACAGGCGATGCTCACAGTCCGCGACGCGACGGAGCAGGCAAAAGAGACCGTCCGCGCGGCTACCCTAGGGAAGGTGCAGCAAATGGCAGACTATACAACGGACACGGTGAAGCAGCAGAGCGGTGGCTTCCTGGATACCATCCGCGAGAATCCGGTTCCCGCGGCTCTCGCCGCCATCGGCATCGGGTGGCTCCTCTTCAAGAGCCGCGACCGATCCTACGACGACTATGACGCCGACTACCAGAGCTATCGCGGCCGCAACGGCGACGCGCGCCGCTACGGCGCTCAGACGCGCTATTACAGCAACCGCACGCGCCGCGGCATGGAGATGCCCCAGGACGGGGGCATAGTCAGCTCGGCCAGCGGCGCAGTGAGCAAGGTCGCCGGCCAGGTCAAGGACACCGTGAGCAACGTCGCTGGCTCAGCAGCGGGCGCCGCCGGCTCGGCAGTCGGCGCCGTCGGTAGCGCCGCCAGCTCGGCCGCTGGCGCCGTCAGCGGCGCTGTCGGCTCGGCCGCCGACACCGTCGGCGATGTCGCGGGACAGACCAAGCACACCGTCGCCCACGCTGCCGGTTCCGCCGCCGACACCGTCGGCGATGTCGCCGGTCAGACGAAGCACACCGTCGCCCACGCCGCCGGCTCGGCGACTGACACGGCCGGCGACCTGGCCGGCCACGTCGGCGACGCGGCACAGTACGGCCGCCGCCGCGCGACGGGCGGCTTCCAGCAGATGCTCGAGGACAACCCCTTGGCCGTCGGGGTGATGGCGCTGGCGGTCGGCACGGCCATCGGCCTCGCCATCCCGGAGACGCAGCGCGAGCATCGCCTGATGGGCGACATGCGCGACAACCTGCTCGACCAGGCGTCGAGCAAGGCGTCCGAGACCTTCCAGAAGGTGCAGCAGGTGGCGGACGCGGCCGTCTCGACGGCGGTGCGCGAGGGCAGCCAGGCGGTCCAGGAAGTGAAGGCGACGACCAAGGACGAGGCGCAGAAGCAGGGCCTGGCGAACGCCGTCGGCATGCAAAGCAACGGCGGCCAGGGTACGAGCAGCGCGAACCGCCCGGTGGGGCAGAGCAGCACAGGGACATCCAGCGGTCCGACGAAGGACGACATGAGCGGCGGTGAGGACCGCCTGCGCCCCGGCCAGACCGGCCCGCAGACCGGCGGCCAGTACAAGCCGTAAGCGCCGATTGCTGGCGCCCGTTTGGAGCGACAACGCCCGCACCGGGGTCTCCCGATGCGGGCGTTTCTGAGCATGCACCCCAGATGCCGACTGAAGTCGGCGGTACACAAACACAAGGTCGTCATTGCGAGACCCCCATGCCCGTGGCAGCATGCGCCGACACAAGAACCTTCCGAATGTCACCCCGACGCAGGAGGGGTCTGGACTGCGGTGGCCCAGATGCCTCGTTGCACTCAGCATGACAGCAGAGTGAAGTAGAGACGCGCCATGGCGCGTCTCTACGCTGCTAATTGTTGCCGTTATCGTGCTCGCGCTGGAGAGCCATCTCCAGCGCGTCCGATGGGCGGTGGAGTTGGCACTCCACCGCGAGCGGAATGCGGCAATAATTGGTTAATCCTCATTCCGCTACTGCGCGAAGGGCAGGCCGGCCTTCTGGATGTACTCGTCGCCGAGTAGCCGCAGCTCGACCGTCCACGTTCGCCACGGCTGGTCAGTGCCCGGTTTCAGGCCGTCCTTGTCGAACTCTGGATGGTACTCCATGATGCCCGCCTGGAAGCGCTGCGTCCACAGATCGCCCCGCTTCGTCGGCTCCTCCATTGGGTAGCCGAACGTCGTCTCGCGCCCATACTTGTCGAAGAAGGCCTTGAAGCCGGTGCGCGTCCCGTCCGGCGCGGTGTTGCTGACGGCGTGGCCGAGGCCCTGCGGACCTTTCGGGAAGTACCACATGTCCTCGGTGTTCGGGCCGTCGGCCGGCGCAGCTGGCGCGGGCGGCTCGGTGAGCATCTCGCCGAGCAGGCGGCGCTGGATGCGGAAGGGCGGCGGGTTCTCCGGGTGCCACTCCAGCACGGCGCGCTGGAAATACTGCACGCACTGTTTGTCGTCCAGCGGGTCCACCATGACGGAACTGCGCGGGTAGCCGAAGATGCTCAGCCCACCGTTAGCCTGGTAGAAGTCGAGCCACCCGCCGCTGACAGTGTAACCCGTGTCGGCTTTCCAGCCCGCCTGGCCTAGCCCCGGCGCGCCAAAGCAGGCGTCCACCTCGCGCGGCAGCCCGGCGTCGGCGCTCGCGCCAGCCTGGGTGAGGATGACGGGGTCGCCGCCAATCATGTAGATGGACTTGTCCCGCGTGTCGGTGTTGTGCGTCGCCGGAGCGAGGTCGAGGCGATAGCCGCCGCTCGCCTGGCCGACGGCGACCGGCCGGCCGAGCTTGTCCACGGCGCTCACCGCCTTATCCGTCGGGATGAACACGCTGAGCGGCTGCGGCGACGTGTTCCAGACGACCGTCACCAGGCTGTCGCCGCGCTGCATCCGCACCCCGACGAGGCGCGACGGCCAGATGAACTGCCAGCGGTCGTTGGCGGAACTCAGGATCGTCTGCGCCTGGCCGGCGGACGGCGGGAAGGACGCGCCACCCCAGAAGAGGGTGGCGTTCGTCGCGCCGCCGAACTGCTGCGCCGCCGTCTGGTAGGCGAGATAGGCCGGCCGCGCGCTGCCGTCGTCTCGCACAAGGCCCCAGTGGATGCCGTTGTCGGCGCCCTCGTCGCGCATCTTGTAGACCTCGAACCGCTCGACAGCGGCGGCGCGGGCCAGGGCCGTGGCCTGGATCACCCAGGACGCCTGCTCCTGGAGGGTGGCGCGCTGGTAGCCGCGCTCCAGCTTGCCGACCGGGTCGTCGTGGGGGACGACGTTGGCCTCGCCGATCCAGACGGGCTTGTCGAGGCCGTAGGCCGCCAGGACGCGGCGGTACATCATCGGCTCAGCGTAGGCGTTGAGCGGGCTGCCGTAGGCGTGGACCATGATACCGTCGAAGAACCAGTTGTTCGCCGCCGCCTCAGGGTCCTTCGCCAGGGCCGCGAGAACGTCCTGCATGAACAGCGGGCGCTTCGCTTCCTTGTCGAACCAGAACGCCATGCCCGCCATGTTGACGCGCGCGTTCGGGTTGGCGGCCTTGGCCGCCTGATAGCCCACCTTCAACAGGCGGGCGTACTGCGCCGGGCTGCCTTCCCAGAAGGCGTGGCCGTTCCCATCGTAGACGTCCGGCTCGTTCCAGATCACCCAGGTGTCTACCGATCCCTTGTAGAGCTTCGCCAGGCGATACATGAAGTTGCCCCAGACGTTCTCCGGGTCGTTCCACGGCTTGTCCAGCCCCTTGGGGACGCCGCGCGGCCCCTGGCGATGGTCCTCGACGGCCCACGGCGGCGTGTCCAGGACGACGCCGACGACCTCGATGCCGCGCGCCACCTCGGCCTGGATCTTCTCCGGCGGGAAGCCGCGCTCGACCAGCACGTCGGTGGGCTGCAAGGGTTGGAGGGCCTGCCAGCTAAAGACCAGGCGCTCCCAGCGCACGCCGGCGGCCTGCGCTTTGTCGGGCGCGGAGATGGCCTGGACGACGCCAAAGAACGGGTCGCTCTGCGCCACGGCGGTCAGCGGGGGCGGATCAATGTCTGATGGGGAGCGCGGGTCGGCGGCGTGGGCGGCCTGGGGGAGTAGGGCGAGGGCTAAGAATAGCAGGGCAACCGCGAGCCGTCGCCCCACGAGAGTCTGAAATCGCATGAATCCTCTCCTGGACGGCGGATAGTCCGCAGCAATTTTAGTCGGTTCCGTCAGATATGCCAGATGTGGCGGCGTCTGCCGGGGCGAGCTGGCGGTTGCGGACGAAGAGCCAGTCCACCAGGGGCGTCGTCATGAGCGTGGTCGTGAGGGCCATGATGACCATCATGGTGAACAGGGTCGGGCCGATGACGCCAATCTCCAGGCCGACGGTGAGAACGATCAGCTCCACCAGGCCGCGCGTGTTCATGAGGATGCCGAGCACCCCGGCGTCGTGCCAGGATAGCCCCGTGGCGCGGCCGGCCAACATCGCGCCGCCGAGCTTGCCGATGACGGCGACGGCGATGATGAGCAGGGTGTCCAGCCACAGCTCCCACCCGCTCAGCAGGCCGACGCTCGTGCGCAGGCCGGTGAGGGCGAAGAACAGCGGCAGCAGAAGCACGACGGTGAGGGCCTCCAGCTTGTCCGACAGCGTCACCACGAAGCTATGCTCCTTGGGCATGATCGCGCCGATGAGGAAGGCGCCGAACAGGGCGTGGATGCCGAGGCTCTCCGTCGCCCACGCCGACGCCAGCACGAGCACGAGGATCAGCGCCAGGAGGCCGCGACTGACCGTGCCGTCGCGCTGGTAGATCGGGGTGAGGCGGCGCAGCGCCGGGCGCACCGCGAACAGCATCGCCACGATGTACACCGCCGACCCGCCGAGGATCAGCCATAGCGAGGCCGTCCCGTCCATCGCGTGGACGAGCAGCACGACGGCGGCCAGCAGACACCACGCCGTCACGTCATCCACGGCGGCGCATGTGATGGCGAGCATCCCCAGCGGCGTGCGCAGCAGATGGCGGTCGGTGAGAATGCGGGCGAGGACGGGGAAGGCGGTGATGCTCATGGCGACGCCCATGAACACGGCGAAGTGGCTGAACTGCACGTCCGGCGCGGCCAGATGCGGGTAGAGGTAGAGAGCGAGAAGGGCGCCGAGGACGAACGGCGCGATGATGCTGACCTGGCTGATGACGACGGCGGCGCGCGCCCGCTCGCGTAGACGCTGCGGGTCCAGCTCCAGACCGACGAGGAACATGAACAGGATGAGGCCGATCTGGCTCAGGGCGCTCAGGTAACCCAGACTGGCGGGCGGGAAGAGGGCGGCGAAGACGTTGGGCGCGAGCCAGCCGAGGAGCGACGGGCCGAGGAGGATGCCCGCCACCATCTCGCCGATGACCTGGGGCTGGCCCATACGCTTGAAGAGGCCGCCGACGAGGCGCGCGGCGACCAGGATGACGACAATCTGAAGGAGAAGGAGCGTGAGATTGGGCATGGACCTTCTTGGGATATGTTATCGCTGTCGGTCCTCGCGGAGGAGATCCAAGCTGTTCGGAGCGTCGTCGGGTGGAGACCAGCGCCGGTGGCGAATGCTGGCGAGGAGCTCGGCGTCCGTCGCCTGCCCGTCTCGCTCGTGAAGAACGCTCGCCAAGAGCGTGATAATCTCCGCGCTCAAAGAGCGATTCGCGGCGCGCGCCCGCGCCTTGAGTGCCATATACAGATGCTCAGGCACACCTCGCACATAGAGATTGGGCATTGCGCGTCCTTTCGCCATTCTCGTATACTACGGTGTCGCCTGCCAACGCCACCGACTCATGAACCTTCAGCAATTGTCGCCGCATTCCGCTCGCGGTGGAGTGCCAACTCCACCGCCCGTTGGAGGCGCTGGAAAGCCATCTCCAGCCAGGGTATAGAGTTAAGAGCTACGCATAAGAGTATAATGAGATGCGGCGGCAAGAGACAACCACTCGCGGTAGCTCCGCAGTTTAGCGTGGAAAGCACATCGTGCTGGCGCTGGAGAGCCATCTCCAGCGCGTCCCAGAGGCGGTGGAGTTGTCACTCCACCGCCAGCAGGGGGTCTCCACGCTATTGTGCGGAGTTACCCCACCCGCCATTGACACGCACAATCTGGAGGAACTCCACATGGCCCTTGTCTCGCTCAACGAACACCCCGAACGCTTCCACTGGTCAAATGAGCCGGCCGCCTGGGCCGCCGGGCCGCCGCTCGAGGTCACGACGCGGCCGGACACCGACTACTGGCAGCGCACCCACTACGGCTTCCGCCGCGACAACGGCCACTTCCTGTATACACCTGTGGCCGGCGATTTCACGCTGACGGCGCGCGTCGCCTTCGCGCCGACGGCGCAGTATGACCAGTGCGGGCTGATGGCGCGGGTGGACGCGGACACGTGGATCAAGTGCTCGGTGGAGTATGAGACGCCCCAGCTGAGCCGCCTGGGGTCAGTCGTGACCAACCTGGGGTTCTCCGACTGGGCGACGCAGGATGTGGCGTCCACCGTGTCGGAGATGTGGTACACGATCCGCCGCGAGGGGGACGATTTCCTGCTGGCGTGGGCCGACGACGGCAGAGAGTGGCGGCAGATGCGCGTCACGCACCTGCACAATTGCCCGGACGAGATCGAGGCGGGGTTCTACGCCTGTAGTCCGACCGGCCCGGGCTTCACCTGCCGCGTGACGGAGCTAACCGTGAGCGCCGGGCAGTAGCTACCGCACGCCGAAGCGGAAGGCGACGTTCGTCCGCTGCTCCGTCGAGAAGCTGTCATCGGTCAGCGTGACCGTCGCCGGGCTGTTGCCGCACAGTGAGAGCATCAAGCCGCCCTGGACGACTTGCGGCGGCGGCGTGGGCTTGCCCACGCGCACCTGGGCCGGGTGGCCGCGCGTCACCTGGACGCCAGCGATGGCCGCCTCGCCGTTCGCGTCGGTCCGCCCCGTCAGCGTCCGCCCGTCCTCGAGGCGCACCCCCACGTCCACGTTCGCCAGCGGCAGGTCCACCGTCGGGTTGAACACGCGGTTGCACTGATAGTCTACGAAGACCTTCACCGCCACAACGCCGTGGCAGATGTGGGTCGAGTCGTCCTCGTCGCACGTCAGAATCTGCGCCTGGCCCGTCGGCGTGGGAGTCAGCCCCGGATAGGGGTACGGGACCGCCGTCCCTGGGTACGGGTACGGCGCCGGCGTGCGCGTCGGGACGGGCAGGGTGGCAGTTCGCGTCGGTCCGGGGTAGGCGGGCGGCGTCAGTGTTGCGCCGGGATACGCGGGCGGCGTGGTCGTCAGACCGGGGTATGGCGGCACGAGCGTCGCCGTTGCGCCCGGCGGGAGCGGCAGGGTCGCCGTCGCCGTGGCGGTGGCGGGCGGCGGGTACGCGCCCGGCGTGCTGCTCGGCCCAGGATATGCCGCGCCAGGCGTCGCCGTCGGCGTGGCCGTCCCGATGGGGTTGCCGGGCGGCGGCAGGGTGGCCGTGGCCGGCGCGGGGTACGGGGCCGGCGTATCGCCGGGGCCGGGGTACGCGGCCGGTCGGCCGCCGGCGTCGGCGCGCCCCAGGGACGCCGTCGCCGTCTGGGCCTGCTGGACGCTGGCAACGAAGAAGAGGGCCAGGGCAAACAGCCCCAGGCCCAGGCCCCACCAGCGGGGCCGCGCGAAGATGCGGCGCATAATGCCTCCAGGCGAGAGCGGCAGCGGCGCCACGGCCGGCTCGCTCTCGCCCAGGGGCCTTGCCGGCTGGCGTGTAAAGTGCTACACTTCTTAAGATTGTCCGTACTCTATCTTTGTACTTTGCTGTGTAGCGGGGGTGTGGGGGCCTGCGGCCCCACGATCCCCTCTTCCCGCGTCGTTCAAGGACGCAGTCCCCACTGAAGAAGCGGAAAAGGGGTGTTTGGAGGGCTGCGCCCTCCAAGCCTCCCCACCAGACACAAAGTGCAAACATAGAGTCCGTATATATAACGCGAAAGTAACGCAAAAGAAACCGGGAGACGAAAAATGAGTGTATTGGATGCTGGCCCAGTCGCTGCGACACGGCGTAACCACGGAATCGAGCACGCGACCATTCGCGTTTTGGCCGAGCAGTACCCGAACATCAGCATGGCGGGCCGCTCCGATTGGGGCGGGTTCTATCTTCTGGGCGACATTCCCACCGACGCTATCGGCCCGGCAGTTGAGGAGGCCATGCGCCGCGTGCGCGACGGCCAGCGCGATCTGGTCGTCCACCCCAACTGCGGCACCAACCTCGTCGTGACCGGCCTGCTCGCCGGGGTCGCCTCGTTCACCGCCGCCGCCGGTCCGCGCGACGAGCGCATGCTGGACAAGCTGCCGCGCATGATTCTGGCGAGCACCGTCGCCATCCTGGTCGCCCAGCCCCTCGGCCCGAAGGTGCAGGAGAAATTCACCACCTCCGCCGACTTCGCCGGCGCCTATCTCAAGAACGTCAAGCGGCAGCGCGAGGGCCGCGTGCCGGTCCACCGCGTCGAAATCGGCAGCGGCGCCCACTGAGTCCATCGGCCCGACCATGCTCTACATCCTGCACGGCGAGAACGAGTTCAACCGCAGCGAGGCGCTGGCGCGGCTGCGCGCCGAGCTGGTTGACCCCGCCTGGGGCGACATGAACACCAGCCGCCTCGACGGCAAGCGCGTCACCCTCACTGAGGTCACGCTGGCCTGCGACGGCGTCGCCTTCTTCGGGAACCGCGTGGTCATCGTGGACGGCCTGCTGACGCGCCTGTCCGTCCGCAAGGGCGACCGCGACGGAGAGACCGCCGAGCCGGGCGAGGGCGCGAAAGCCTTCCTCGACGGCCTGGCCGCCTACCTCTCGCGCATCCCCGACGCCACGCACCTCATCTTCGTCGAACCCAAGACCATCGGCAAGACCAACGCTGTGCTCAAGGCGGCGCAGGCGATGGGCAGCCGGGCGCGGGTGACCGAGTTCGAGCCGCTGAACCCGCGCAAGGGCGACCTGAACCGCTGGATCGGCGAGCGCGCGACGGTGAAGGGCGGGGCAATCCAGCCCGCCGCCGTGACCCTGCTCGCCGCCTATGTCGGCGCCGACCTGCGCCTGCTGGACCAGGAGCTTGACAAGCTGCTGACCTACGCCGGCCCGCGCCACGCCGTCACCGAGGACGACATCCGCCGCATGGTCCCCGCCGCCGCCCAGACGAGCATCTTCGAGATGGTGGACGCGGTCGCGGCGCGGGACAGCCGCGCGGCCCTGCGCCTCCTCCACGGCCTCCTCGACGACGGCGAAGCGCCGCTGTACCTGTTGTTCATGATTACCCGCCAGTTCCGCATCCTGCTCCAGGTGCGCCTGCTCCAGACGGCCAACCTGGCCCCCTCGGAGCTGGCGCCGCGCCTCGGCCAGCACCTCTTCGTGGTCGAGAAGGCGCTGCGCCAGGCGCGGCAATTTACCATTCCGCAGCTCGAAGCCATACTGGGCCGCCTGCTCCAGGCCGACCTGGCGCTCAAGTCGAGCGGCGCCAACCCCGTCCTTGAACTCGATATGCTGGTCGTCGGCCTGACGCGGGGCCAGATTAAGGGAGGCGCGTGACCCCATGCCCAAGCAAGACATCCCCCTCTGGCTCGCCACGCGCCTCGTCAGCCCTGGCCCGGTCGCCCTGGTCACGTGCAAGTACCGTGACAAGGTCAACGTCATGGCCGTCGGCTGGGCGAGCGCCCTGAGCCAGAACCCGCCCTGCCTCGGTATCGCCATCCACCCGACGCGCTTCAGCTACGACCTCATCCGCCGCAGCGGCCAGTTTGGCCTGAGCATCCCCGGCCGCGCCCTGGCCGAGGCCGTCGCGCGCGTCGGCAAGCTCAGCGGCGCGTCGGGCGCTGATAAGTTCCGCCAGGCCGGGCTGACGTGGGCCGAGGCGAGGGAGATCGAGGCGCCGCTCATCGCGGAGGCCCTGGCCTGGGTCGAGTGCGCCCTGACGGACACCTTCGAGATCGGCGACCACACCCTGTTCGTGGGGGAGGTGTTACGCGCCGCCGTCGAGCCGGCCGCGTTCGACGCTCTGTGGCTGCTGCCGGAGGACGAGGAGATGCGGCCGGTACACCACCTGGGCGCAAACGCCTACGCCCTGCTGGGGCAGAGTTTTACGATTGCCCTGCCCGAGGACAAGGCCGGCGAGAAGGGGTAGCGGTGGGCCTGTTTCGCAATCGTGCCGCAGTGTGCTAGAATCACTGTCTATGGACATCTCTCCCGCCTCGACCGGCTGGCCTGTGGTCGGCCACGCTATGGCTGTGCGGCAGCTCCAGCGGAGCCTGACGGCCGGCAGCCCGGCCCACGCCTACCTGTTCGTCGGCCCGCCCAACGTCGGCAAGACGACTCTGGCGCTGGCCTTCGCCCAGGCGTTGCTGTGCGACAGCCCTGAGGCGCGCGCGGCGGGCGTCCCCTGCGGCGTGTGCGCCTCCTGCCGCCGCGTCGCCGCGTTGAAGCACCCCAACCTGCGCGTGATCGAGCCGGACGGCGCGGCGGGGGACGACGCGGGCGACGGCGAGGGTGGGGGCGAGCGTAAGACGCGCAAGGCCGCCAGCCGCGGCCAGATCAAGATTGACACCGTGCGCGAGGTGCAGCGCGAGATGTCCCTCCGCCCGTACCAGGGCGACTACCGCGTCGTCATCCTAAGCCGCGCCGACAGCATGAACGAGGCCGCCGAGAATGCGCTCCTCAAGACGTTGGAGGAGCCGCCGCCCTACGGCGTCCTGATCCTGACCGCCGAGGACGCCGACAGCCTCCTGCCGACGACCGTCTCCCGCTGTCAGGGGGTCACGGTGGGGCTGACGCCGAGCGCCGAAATGGGCGCGGCGCTGCGGGCGCGGGGCGTGGATGCGGCGGAGGCCGACCGGCTGGCGCACCTGAGCGGCGGCCGCATCGGCTGGGCGTTCAGCGCCGTCAAGGAGCCTGCGTTGCTGGCGAAGCGGGGCGCCGGCCTGGAGCGCCTCCAACGCGCCCTGACAGCGGAGCGCAGTGAACGCCTGACCCTGGCCGAGGAGCTTGCCAAGAAGCCGGACGCCCTGCCCGACCTGCTGGAACTGTGGCAGAGCTGGTGGCGCGACGCCCTGCTCACTGGGGCGGGCTGCGGCGAGTGGGTGACGAACATAGACCAGCGCGCGCTCCTGGACGCCCTGGCGCAGCGGCGCACGACCGCCGAGATCGCGGCGGCGCTGCGGGCGCTGCGCGAAGCGAGCGGGGCGTTGGAACGGAACGCGAATCCACGCCTGACGCTCGAAGTGCTGCTGCTGGCGTGGCCTTGAGAGGATAGCATGCTTGTTGTTGGGGTTCGATTCAAGCGAGCGGGCAAGGTGTATTACTTCGACCCGGCCGGCATCGGCATCGAGGGCAACGACTATGTCGTCGTCCAGACGAGCCGCGGCGCCGAAGTCGGGCGCGTCGTCATTCCGACGCGGGACGTGGACGACAGTGAGGTCGTGCAGCCGCTAAAGCCGGTGGAGCGCGTCGCCGACTGGCGCGACCTGACGCTCATGGAGAGCTTCCGCCTGCAAGAGGCCGAGGCGCTGGCCGTCAGCAAGCAGAAGGTGCGCGAGCACGATCTGCCGATGAAGATGGTGCGCGCCGAGTACTCCTTCGACGGCACGCGCCTGACCATCTACTTCTCCGCCGACAAGCGCGTGGACTTCCGCGACCTGGTGCGCGACCTGGCCCGCGTGCTGCACACGCGCATCGAGCTGCGGCAGGTGGGCGTGCGCGACGAGGCCAAGCTGCTGGGCGGCATAGACAAGTGCGGCCTGGAGCTGTGCTGCTCGTCGTGGATGACGGACTTCCCGCGCGTCTCCATCAAGACGGCCAAGACGCAGGACCTGCCCTTGAACCCGCCGGAGATCTCCGGCGTGTGCGGCCGCCTGCTATGCTGCCTGACCTTCGAGCAGGACACCTACGTCGAGGTGAAGGGGCAGTTCCCCAAGGCCGGCGCACGCATCGGGTGGGCCACCGGCCAGGCGAAGGTACTCCACATTGACGTCATGGAGAGCACAATGACGCTGCTCAACGAAGCGAACGACGAGCGCTACGTCGTCACCGCCGAGGAGTGGCGCGAGCTTCAGGAGCGCCAGAGTCAGTTCCGCCCGGCCCCCTTCGACAAACCGGTCGTCCCGAACGAAACCGAGGATGACGCCGACGCGGCGGAGGATGTGTAGCGCGCCCCTTGCAGCCAGTCGAACACCACGCGCAGGACGCCGGGATCGTAGACATACGCCACGTGGGTGACGCGCGCTCCCCGCTCCAGGTTGTACGCGATGTTGTCCGCCCCCTCTAGTCGCGGCGACAGCGGCGTCCCCAGGAACGATATCTTGTCCGTGCCATCATAGACAGTCAGGGCGCGCACGCCTGGCGGCACCTCCGGCGGCGCGTTCAGATCCGCCAGCCACGCGCTGCCGGCCGCGAAGTCCTCGCAGAAGCGGGTCGGCGCGTCCGGGCAGCGCATGTTCCGCAGCGCCACCGGGTCCACGCCGTGATGCGGGCTGTCGAGGGTCACCAGCGAGCGCACCAGGCGCGCCGTTCCGTAGGTCTGCATCCACTTCCGCGCCAGCACCCCGCCCATGCTGTGCCCCACGATGTCCACCTGGGTGATCGCCGGGTTGCGCTGCTGGACATACGCCAGCACGCTCGTCACAAAACCGTCGAGGTCGGCCAGGTTCTCGTCCACGCTGTCGTCGCGCGTCTCGACGCCGTTCGGGTCCACGTGCAGCGCGCCGCCCCAGCCGTAGGTCAGCGCCCACATCTCATCCGGCTTGTAGCCCCACAGGCGAAACAGCAGCCGCGCCGCGCCGAAGTTCCACGCTGCGCCCGTGGTGCCGTGGACAAAGACGACCGGCGTCCGCCGCACGCCGCCGCCACCGCCACCCCAGCCGCCGACGCGCACCGGCCCGCCGAGGCGCGCCGTCTTCGCCGCGTCGAGGGGCGGCGTGAAGTCGTCGGGGAAGCGATCCAGAGCGCGCCAGTACCAGGCGATGCTGCCGCCCACAAGGCCGAGCATCGCCAGCGCCAGCGCAGCGCGAGACGTCGCAGAGTTCATGCGCTTCCTCTTATGGAAGGGTACGCAGCGTCGCCAGCGCTTCGGCGACTTCGCGCCCTTTCTCCTGTATCACGTCGAGCAGTTCCTTCGGCGTGCGCGTGTCCTCGTCGCCCTTCGCATTGGGGTTGACCGCCTTCAGATCGAAGTTCTTACTCTCGATCTCCTTGCGTGTGACAGTCCAACTGCGCTCACTGTCGGCGCGCGCCGGGAGCAGGTGGAAGAAGTCCTCCAGCTTGTCGAGGGTGAAGGGCGTCTTCTTTGTGACTTTTACATTGGAGAGATCGTAGTACCAGATGCGCTCCGTCGGGTGACCCTTGGTGAAGAAGAGAAGGTTGGTCTTGACACCCGCGCCAGCCGCAGTGAACACGCCCGCCGGCAGGCTGACAATGCACCACAGGTCGCAAGCGTCCAGGAGCTTGCGCTTGGTCTGGACGAACGCCGTCTCGCTGGTGCGGAACAATACGCCCTCATCCAGAACAATGCCGCAGCGCCCGCCGTTCTTGAGGCTGTCAATGACGTGCTGAAGGAAGAGGACCTGCGTCGCGCTCGTCTTGTAGGCGAAGCGCGTCTGGGCCTCCTTGCCCTCCTTGCCCCCAAACGGTGGGTTCGTCAGGACAACGTCAAACACAGGCGGCGCCCCCTGGAACAGGCCGCCGTAGATTTCGCCGCCGGTCAGGGTGTTACCGTGCCACAGATGAGGCGCGTCTATGCCGTGAAGGACAAGGTTCGCAAGAGCGATGGGGTAGATGAGGTTCTCTTTCTCACGCCCGTAGTACGTGTGCTGCTTGAGCGCCTCGACCTCGTCCGGCGTGGCGTCGTCGCCGAGAGCCTGGCGTGTGTACTCGTAGGACTGCGCCAGGAAGCCCCCCGTCCCACACGCCGGGTCGTACACACTCTCTCCGCGGCGCGGCGCGACGACCTGCACCATGGCCCGAATGACCTCGCGCGGCGTGAAGAACTGGCCCCCGTCGTTGCCCTTCTCCCCCATCTTCAGCAACAATCCCTCATACACTTGGGACAGCGTGAAGATGTGGGTGTCGTCCACCGCATCCAGGCGAATGCCGTCCACCCGATCCAGGACATCGAGCATGTTCTTCTCGGTGTCAATGCGGACCCGCTCGACACCCGACATAATCTCGCTGATAACCTTCTGCCTGGCCGTCGCATTCGTCTTCTCGCGGAGCTTACGCAGATGAGGCAGCAGGTCGCCGTTGACGAAGGCGAAGAACGCGCCCATCTCCGCGACTTGCAGCTCGACGCGCTTCTTGCCAGCCCGCGCTGCCCAGTCCTGCCAACGGTAAGGATACGCCAGGGAGGGGGTGTGGTCTGCGCCCACCGCTTCGGCCTGCTCCGCTTCCAGCGTTTCGCGCTCGTCCAGGATGCGCAGGAACAGAATCCAGGTCAGCTCCGGGACGTACTGTAGCGCGCCGGCGCAGTTCGAGCGGCGCAGGATGTCACAAATGGACCAGATGACGCCGTTCAGCGACTGCTGCGTGTTGAACAGCCGCGGCTGTCCATTGGGGCTTTTTCCTCTAGCCATAAGGGCCCTCGTGTCTGTCCTTCTGGCAACGGATAGGAACGGATAACGGATGCGCACCCCTATCCGTTTATCCGTTATCCCTCCGTTGCCAGTCCAAATGCCCGTCGCAGCAGCGCCCCCGGCAGCGCGTTGATGGCTGCCATCTGCGCCTCGAGCGATCTCTGCATGGCGTCCGTAGTATTCATTCGCTTGAGCAATCCTGCTGCGACTTTTTGCTGATCAGGCAGCGTGGGGATTGGAATTGACTCGGCTTGAAGCTGGGATCGGGTTATCTTCTTCATGGACCCACTGGCGCCACCAGCTCGCGCTTTCCAATACCCCGTCAGGTACAGGAATGATAGGTAACCCGTCAGGAATACGGGATTCAAATCTGCGCCGGGCGAGATGCGAATTGTCAGATCAGACGCTACAACACCGCTTGGGTATCCATCATACATGGCAACTCGACCGACGAGCTCGGGAGTATTGCTTCGTGCAATCAGTATCTCACCAGTCGCCACAATACATTCGGCTGCGTCCCTTGCCCACATTTTGGCAGGCTTGATACCCGCAGGTCGAAACCCCTTTTCTGTTAAGCAAGCCGTTGTGATAGCCATTACGTCTGTGTCGCCATCGTTCGCTATAGATCGAGCAGCTCGAAGGTCGCATACATCAGCGAGTGGTTTAACCGGCCACCGCTTCGCCTCGTCGCTCTCGAACACGGCGCGGAGATAGGCGGCGGGCAGCGCCTTCGCCGCCGCCAGCTGCGCCTCGGCAGCGGCGCGCGCCCGCTCCACCGCCGCCATCTGCTCCGTCAGCAGCGCGGCGATGCGCTGCTGTTCGGGCAGGGGGGGAACAGGAACTAAGATCGTGTCGGCAAAGGACTGGTTGATGCCTCCAATAGCTGCGCCGCGATAGTTGGACCTTATCGCTGTCTGTCCAGATGGCCCCCATAGCCAGAAGAATAAGTATTTAGGCACGACCAAATTTTCATCGGGATCACATACGAATACATGCTCGTTGACGACCGCCTCTTTTAGCGGAAAGTCAGCACTGACGAAAGCCGTTTTTCCAGTCGTGGCCCCGTCTTTCACAACCAAGATATCACCACTTTGAATGTGTCCGCTGTGCATCTCAGTGTAGAATTCACGGGGAACAAATCGCAAGTGCGAGAAATCGAACGTACCATCTCGCGTCATGTGTTCAGCACTAAGGCTCGGTATGCCCGACGTTATTCCTGCCGCACCACCTGCCGGCCTACTACCTGTTTCTAGGCGCACAAGTAGTGTCCCTAGCCTCACCCACCGCCAGCCGGGGGGTAGGGGGCGAGCCGTCGCCGCCGTCTGCGTGTTCGTGGTCATGCCGCCAGCAGCCTTTCCTTCGTCTCGTGCAGAATATCAGCCGCGCGGCCCAGTTTCTTGAGCGCGGGCAGGCCGCCAGCCTTTACGACCTCCGGCGTCTCGAAGATGTGGGGGTTCTCCAGCGCCTCGATGCCCGCCCGGGCGAACTGCGCCGCGAGCGCCTGTACCGCCGTCGCCGTGGCCGGGGGCAGCCCCGCCAGCCAGCCGGCCTGCTTGTACACGAACGCCTCGGCGCGTTCCTGGCGCGTGCGCGGCTCGGCCCCATAGCCCATCTCGGCCAGCACGTCGTACAGGTCGTACTCGCCCATGTCAGTGAGCTGTTGAATCAGCGCCACGGCCCGCGCCCCATCCGGCAGGGCATCCAGGAGCGCCTGACGGCCTTTCCGTGACACCCACGCCGCCCGCAGAGCTTCCAGCGTCGGCGCCTCCTGGACGAGGCGGGCGGCGAGGCGCTGGCGGTACTCTTCCACCGTCAGCAACCGCTCGGCGCCGTCCTCCTTCGCCAGAATGTAGCGCCCGGCGTTGGTCACGCGCACATCGAACCCCTCGACCTGCACTACCGGTACCTCGTACTCCCCGGCGCTCTCAGCGGCGCGGCGCGGCGCGGTCAGGCGGGCCAGGAACGCCTCGCCGAACAGGCGCGTCGCATTAGTGTAGTCGTAGACGCGGAACATCAGCTTGTCCGTCGACGGGTCGAGGCGCGTCCCCCGACCGACCATCTGGTAGAAGGCGATGGGCGAGCGCACGTACTTGAAGAAGACCACGTTGCGCAGCGCCGGCACGTCCACGCCCGTCGTCAGTAGGTCCACGGTGCAGGCGACGAAGTGGGAGCGCGGCGCGCCGCGCAGCTCGGACAGGTAGTCGCTGCCGCCCGCCGCCGTGCATTTGAAGGCGTAGTGGTCGAGCATCGGCCGCTGATTGTCCGCGCACCACGCGGCGTACAGGTTGTTCATTGTCGTCGCGACGGCGTCGGCGTGGCGGTCGCGGACGCAGAAGATGATCGTCTTCTGCTCGGGGCCGCCGGTGTCGCGGAGATGCTGGAACAGGTCCTGGCACATGGCGAGGACACGGTCCGGCAAGAGGATGCGGTCCTCGTAGTCCGTCTTCTGGTACATCTGCTCCAGGTCGGCGCGCGTCACGGGCTGGCCGGTGTCGGCGTCAATCGGGTGGTGGGCAAGAATATCGTCCAGGCTGATGCCGGTATCGTCCAGGTTGACATGCCGGCGTTGTACTTCGCACGCGGCCAGGTAGCCATCCTCGATGCCCTGGCCAATGTCGTACTCGTAGACCGGCGGACCGAAGTACTCGATATTGTCCGCCGTGATCTGCGCGTCAGCCCGCGCCTCCGGTGTATCCTCGTTCGTAGCGATCTGCCGTGGCGTGGCCGTCAGCCCGATCTGCACCGCATCCGGATTGCGCGTGAGCGCTTGGGACCACTTGCCCCACGCCGAACGATGACACTCGTCAATCACGATATGGCTGAAGTAGTTTGGCGGGTAGTGGGCGACAAGGAAGTTGCCATCGGCGTCGTCCGTGTCAATGCCCAGCGTCTGATAGGTGGCGATGATGACGCGCGCATTCCTCTGCGCGTTGCCCGATGAGACTGTCGCCGCGTCCGCGCCGAATAGCGCCTGGAACGCCCCGGCGGCCTGGCTGCGCAGCTCGTCTCGGTCGCACACGAAGAGGGCGCGGTGGAGCTGGCCGGCGTCGGCGATGCGCCGTAGCAGGTTGACGGCGATGTGCGTCTTCCCCGAACCCGTGGCAAGGGAGAGCAGCGCGCGCTTGGGGCGGCCCTCCTTCGCTGCGCGCGCGACCTTCTCGAACACAGCGCGGATAGCGGCGTCCTGGTAGTAGCGGCGGCTCGCCTCGCCCAGGGGGTAGCGCGCCAGGAGTGGCTGAGCGACAGGTTCTGTCAGGCTGAAGCCGACGCCTTGCTCGTAGCGGGCGCGCAGCATATCCGGCGTCGGGAACTCGGTCAGCGGACGTGGGTCCGACGTGAAGCCCGTGAAGCGATCAAACTCGACGAACAGGCGCCCATTGGTGGCGTAGACGAAAGGCACGTTGAGGCGCTTGCCGTCGGCATACGCTTTGCCCTGCTCCAATCCGTGGGCTGGCGGCAGATGCTCGGCTTTCGCCTCGACGAGGGCGACGGCTACCGGCTGCGACTCGCTGTTGACACGCACGCGCAGGGTATAGTCAAGGCGGCCTCGGGCGCGCTTGCGTGGCTTGCCGCCCACGATCTCAATGGCGCCTGCGGTCTCCTCGCGCTTGATATGCTCTTCTGTCCAGCCACGGCTGTGGAGCGCCGGGTCAATCAGTTTGGCGCGGGTGTCTGCTTCGGAGAGTGACAACGCGACGCACTCTTTCTAGGGGGGATGCGTGGTTTCTCTTGCGCAATCATGAATGACGAATTGGGTGCAAAAAGAATACCAGACAGCCCCTAACTGGTCAAGGGCGCGGTCGAAGGAAACATCTCATGAACTTCACGCCCAGCTTACCAGCCTCCATACTTGACCCTGCCACCCGCGCTCTGCTATCCTTCCCGGCGTGTGCTCGCCGGCCTAGGCGGGCGCCGGTGAGGTCACTATGGGCTCAGGCATGATTATCACGTTCGTCATCCTGACGGTGACGATTCTGCTGTTCGTGTTCAGCAAGCTGCGGCCGGACCTGGTCGCGGTGCTCTCGCTGCTGGCGCTCTTCCTGGTGGGGGTCATCACGCCCAAGCAGGCCCTGGCCGGCTTCAGCGATACAACGGTCATTCTCGTCGCGGCGCTGTTCGTCGTCGGCGAGGGGCTGTCGCGCACCGGCATTACCCACTGGCTCGGCCAGCAACTCATGCGCCAGGCGGGCGACAGCCAGGCGCGGCTGCTCGTCGTCCTCATGGTCGGCACCGGCGTCATCTCGGCGTTCCTCAGCAACACCGGCACCGTCGCCATGCTCCTGCCCGCCGCCGTCGCCGCCGCGTGGCGCATCAAGAGCATCCCCTCGCGCTTCCTGATTCCCATGGCCTTCGCCGCCAGCCTGGGCGGTCTCCTGACCCTCATCGGCTCGCCCACCAACATCGTCGTATCCGACACACTGAGCGCCGCAGGGATGGCGCCGTTCAGCTTCTTCAGCTTCGCCCTCATCGGCGCGCCGCTCCTGGCGGCGGCCGTCGTCCTGCTGGTGTTCCTCGCGCCGCGCCTCCTCCCCGACCGTTCGACCGGGCGGCCGCCCGTCGAGGCCGCCGCCGCCGTCGAGCAGATGGCCGAGTCCTACAGCCTTCAGTCGCGGCTGTTCGTCCTGGAAGTCGGCCAGGCGATCGGTGCGGCCGGCCGAACGCTGGCGGACATCGGCCTCGGCGAACGCTATGGCGTGTCCGTCGTGCGCGTCGAGCGGCCGGGGCCAGAGAGCCGGCCGGCCGGCATGGCGTGGCTGCGCGAGATGCGCCAGACCATGCGCGAGTCGGACGATCTCGACCTGCCGAACGCGGCCACGGTTGTGCAACCGGGCGATTTCCTCATCGTGAAGGGGCGGCCCGAGCGCGTGCAGCAGGCGGCCGCCGATCTCGGGTTGAGCGTCCACGATCTGCCCGACGACGACGACACCCTCGTGAATGTGTTGGTGTCGCAGGAGGTGGGCGTGGCGGAGGTGCTGATTGCGCCGCGCTCGGACTACGCGGGGCAGAGCCTCGCCCAGAGCGACATTGCCGACAAGTTCCGCGTCCAGGTACTATCCTTGCTGCGGGGGAGCAAGCTGCTGTCGCGGCAGGATACGCGGTTGGAGTTGGGCGACACGCTGCTGGTGCGCGGCCCGTGGACGGGCATCGAGCGCATGCGTCAGGATGGCGATAACTTCGTCGTCGTCGGTGAGCCGGAAGCGATGGCCCGCCAGGTGTCGGACTACGGCGCGCAGACGTTCATCGCCGCGGCGGCGCTCATCGGCATGATCATTCTCATGGTGACGAGCATCGTGCCGCCGGTCATGGCCGCGCTCCTGGCCGCCGTCGTGATGGTGCTGGGCGGCGCGGTGACGCCGGAGGGCGCCTATCGGTCCATCAACTGGACGACGGTCGTCCTGATCGCCGCGATGCTGCCGATGAGCACGGCGATGGAGGTCACGGGGGGTGCGGCGTTCATCGCCAACACCCTGGTCAGCAGCCTGGGCGCGGTCGGGCCGCTGGCGGTGCTGGCCGGCGTCTTCGTCTTGACAGCGGGGTTGAGCCAGGTGATGAGCAACACCGCCACGACGGTGCTCCTGGCCCCCATCGTCCTGCAATCGGCGGGGCTGCTGGGCGTGTCCCCCTACCCCATGCTCATGATGGTCGCCGTCGGCGCGGCCGCCGCCTTCCTCACGCCCATCGCGTCGCCGACAAATATGCTGGTCTACGCGCCCGGCGGCTACCTCTTCGGGGACTACGCCAAGATCGGCCTGCCGCTGCTCATCCTCGTGTTCGTCATCAGCATGTTGCTGGTCCCCCTCATCTGGCCGTTCTAGCAGCCTTGCCCTCGCGCTGAGCGGCGCGAAGCGTCCCCCACCGTCGGGATGCTTCGCTTCGGCTCAGCATGACAGCGGTTTGCCGATTTTGGACCGCCGGCCCCTTGCGGAACGGCGCAGTTCGTGCTATACTCTCTATGCCGCAGTGCGTTATAAACGCGCGCGCCATCCAGGATGATGGAACGGCCAGGCTGGTTCCCGTGGAGGGCCGCGCCTGGCCGTTATTGCACGATTACCATCTCACAGCGGCGGGTTGGCCCCAATGTAGGCGGCCACGTCGAATTTGCGCTTGAGGCCGGCGAAGTTCATATAGCGGATCTTGCCGAAGATGGGGCGCTCCGGCCATGGGCGGTCGTGGATGCCGCCGATGCACCAGGCGATGCCGGCGTAGCCGTTGGGGTCGCGCCCGTCCAGCTCGTAGCGGTCGTTGAGGGCGATGGCCGTCGCCAGCGCCGCTTCGGGCGAGGCGCTCCACTCCAAGAGCTTCTTGCCCCAGTACATGCGCAGGTAGTTGTGCATCTTGCCGTGGCGTACCATCTGGGCCTGGGCCGCGTTCCACGCCGCGTCCGCCGTCTGCCCAAACTCTAGCTCATCGCGGCTGTAAAGGTGGGGGCGGGGGTCGGCGCGGTGGTCGTCTAGCGTCCCCTGCGCCCACGCCTTGAACGCGGCGGGGCTATCGTAGGCGGGCTGGTACAGGCAGAAGTTGTCGGACAGCTCGCGGCGCACGATCAGCTCTTCGAGGAAAGCGTCGGCGCTCTCGGCGGCCTCGACGCGGCGGCGGGACACCTCCCAGGCGGCGCGGTGCGCGGCGAGCTGGCCGAAGTGGAAGTAGGGGCTGAGGTCCGACTGACCAGCGATGGCAGGGTTATTGCGATGATGGGCGTAGTCGGCCAGGCGCTCGCGCAGAAACGTATCGAGCGCGGCGCGGGCGGCGGCCTCGCCGGGTGTGAAGCCGGCCACCGGCCCCACCGACGTATCGGCGCGGAGGTTGGCGCGAGCGGCCGCCCAGTCGGTGGCGGCCGCGGGCTGCCCGTAGGGGTGGGCCTGAAGCGGCGGCAGGTCGGTCAGGTAGTCGGGCAGGAGGCGGTGTATCTTCGGCCGCAAGGTGTACGCGCCGTACTCTTCCTTGTCCGACGCCAGCCACGCCGGCACGATGTTGTGGGCGTCCACCTCGACGAGGGGCACGCTGATCCGCCCCGCGACGGTCTCGCGCCAGGCGCGGCCGACGCGCAGCGGCGAGAAGTCGGTCACGACGAGGGCGGCGTCCGCGACGTGGGCGGCGCGGGGAACCTCATCGGCGGGGTCGCCGTTGAGAAGGTAGAAGCCGATGTTGTGGCGGCGGAGGGTCTGTTCGACCTCCGCCAGCCCGGTGAGCATAAAGTCATAGTGGCGGTAGGTGGCGCTCGGGAATGTTGGCGTCAGCGCGAAGACGACCCGCAGTGGCAGGTCGAGCTTGAGCGCCCACTCCTGGGCGTACAGCAGCGCCGGGTTGTCCTGCGCCCGCTGATCGCGGCTCATCCAGTAGATCACACACTGGGCGTGAGGCGAGCGCTCGGCGGCGTTGAGGCGGCGGGCGCGGCGTGGGTCAACGTGGAAAAGGCTCATGGCAACATCTCTCCAGGGAGGGTCTGCCCCTCTTGAGCCGCCCACGCCCGCCAATCTTTCCAGGACGCTACGGGGAAGAGGATGCGCCAATGTTAGAGGATTTGCCTGAAACGACGAGGACCATGGAACCAATAGATGCTGGGCCGGCCCGGTCGCTGAAGACGCTGACGGCGCTGCCGGAGGAAGAGCGCGACGAGTGGGTGCGGCGATTCCTGCCGGCGCACTTCCTCGAACAGTATCACATTGACCGAGAGACGTTCCTCAACTCGGAAGGCGAGCGCGTCGTCAAGCACGGCGGCTCGCCCCACACCGGCGAGGCGTGGCTGTCCATCTGGCAGCGTCTGAGCGACCGCGACCCGCTGCTGTACGGCGAGGCGCGGGACACGCCGAACGGCCAGATCGAGCTGACATTCCTGACCACCAACGACCCGACCGCGCCGCGCTTCGAGGTAGACACCGACGGCCACGGGCGCTCGACGATGCTCGGCAAGGCCCGCCGCAACATCGAGGCCGAGCTGGCGGCGATGAACGCGGGGCTGGCGCCCGGCCAGGTGCGCAAGGGGCTGGGCCTGGTACTCAAGGAGGTCATCCCGTACTTTGAGCGCTTCCTGCAAGCCCTGGAGCACGAGTTCTTCTTCGCCTACCCCCTCGGCTACCACAACGCCATTCTGATGGAGCGGTGGGGCTTCGACTACCTCTACGGCGGGGCCTACATGGCTGAGCTGAACGAGCGGTTCGGGCCGGGCGGCGACCTGTATGCGCGGCTCGACGGCTCGACGCCGTTCCGCCAGCCGCGTGCCGCCGCGACCGTGCGCGGCCGCAGCTGGGCCATCCACGACGGCATCCTGGGCGAGCCGCTGGAGCCAATCAAGCTGGTCAAGCATCTCGGCCACGACGCCGAAATCTGCACCTTCGACGGAGCCTATTGAGGCGGAGGCGCTTATGCCGTTCCTGGCGACGCCGGTGACCCTGGTCTTCGACGGCAACTGAGACTTCTGAACGCTGTGCATGGCGCTCGTGCAGCGCCTCGACCGTCGGCGGCAGGTGCGTATCGTTCCCTTCCAGCAGCCCGGTGTCGTGGCGGACGTCGGGCTGACGGTCGCCGAGGCGGCGGGCGCGGCGTGGGTGGTGGACCGGCAGGGGCGTCGCTATCGAGGGGCCGCCGCGATCCACGCCGCCCTGGCCGCCGCCCTCGGCTGGCCCCCGCTGCTGGACGTGTACTTCTGGCCCGGTGTCACCGGCGTTGAGGATGCGGTGTACGCCTGGGTCGCCCGCCACCGCAGCCACTTCCCCGGCCTCACCCCCGCCTGCGACCGCCCGGGCGCCGACTGCGGTAGGTCCGCCCAATAGCGTGGCGGACCCCTGCTGGCGGTGGAGTGACAACTCCACCGCCTCTGGGAGGCGCTGGAGATGGCTCTCCAGCGCCAGCACGATATGCGCTTTCACGGCAAACTGCGGAGCTACCCCGACTGCGGCTCGCTGAGTGAACGCGGCTAGATCGTCTCGAGCTTCACTTTGGCGTACAGGCGGCGCAGCGAAAGGTCGCAGGCGATGGACGCCAGGCGCACGTGGTCCTCAAGGTTGGTGGTCTCGGACAGGAACCACCCGGCCGCCTGCCGAACATAGCCCATGACATGAGGGGTATCCTGGGCCACCAGGACGTACTCTTGTAGCGAGGGCAGGTTTCGGTAGAGGGCAAACTTCGCCCCCTGGTCGTAGTCGCGGGTAGACCTAGAGAGGACTTCGAAAATCATGGTTGGGTTCAGGAGCGTATCCATCTCGGCGTCGTCGAATTCCGGCTCACCGCAAACGACCACAACGTCGGGGTAGAGGTAGGCGCGTTTCCCGACACGCATGCGCATGTCACCCGGATACACCTCGCATGGCTTGTCCTCGAGCTGACGGTTCAGCTCCGCAATCAGGTTGCCCGTGATCAGGTTGTGCTTGCGGGTCGCCCCTGTCATCGCGTACACTTGGCCGTCCACATACTCGCGCTTGATCTCAGACTTGCGCTCCTCGACCAGATAGTCTTCCGGCGTCACATGAGTTACGGCAGCTGCGGACATTTGGACCTCCATGAGCACTCGACCCTGCTTCGTCACGAGTATAGCGTCAATTATAGGCGCGTTCAAGCCGTTGCTCGATGCGCCGGTTGCCCCCCATGATGAGTAGAGTTAGAATTGGGCATTCAGACGCTCCGATTTGCTTCGCTGGACCGTTTTCTCGCTTTTCGCGGCGCCCTCGCCAACGACGAGGGCTTTGATGAAGCAATTGACGAGCTAGGGCGTATGTGGGACTGATAGAGGGTGATGTAAGGAACCGCGCTTCTAGCAGCACGAAACTGAGGAACCCCAAAACGCAGTCGTTTCACGTAGAACAGGCGGAGTCAGCATGGCATACGGTAGCCTCAACGAATTCGTGCAATTCCTCGAAAAGCGCGGCCAGCTCAAGCGCGTCAAGGCCCGCGTCTCCAATATCCTCGAAATCACCGAAATCACCGACCGCGTGAGCAAGGGGCCGGCGGGCCAAAACGTCGCCCTGCTGTTCGAGAACGTCGCTGGCCACGACATTCCCGTCCTCATCAACATGTTCGGCAGCGAGGCGCGCATGGCCTGGTCGCTAGGCGTGGGGCGGCTCGACGAGATCGGCGAGCGCGTCGGCAGCCTCATCACGCCGGAGATGCCGCGCACCCTGGTGGACAAGGCCAGCAAGGGCGTCGAGCTGCTCGGCGTCGCCCGCGCCGTCGGGCCGAAGATCGTGAGCAAGGGCGCGTGCCAGGAAATCGTCCTGCGCGACGACTTCTCCCTGTACCAGCTGCCCATCCTCCAATGTTGGCCGCAGGACGCCGGGCAGTACATCACGCTGCCGTCGGTGTTCTCCCGCGACCCGCGCACCGGCCGCCGCAACGTCGGCATGTACCGCCTCCAGGTGTACGACGAGCGCACCCTCGGCATGCACTGGCAGCGCCACAAGGGCGGCACGGAGCATCAGCGCGCGGCCCAGGAGACGCACAAGCCGACGATCCCCGTCGCGGTATCCCTCGGCGGCGACCCGGCCATCATCTGGTCCGGCTCCGCGCCGCTGCCGCCCGACATTGACGAGATGATGCTGGCCGGATTCCTGCGTGGCAAGCCGGTGGAGCTGGTGCGCTGTGTCACGCAGCCGCTCGAAGTCCCCGCCGACGCCGACATTATCATCGAGGGCTACCTGGACCCCAACGAGCAGCGTGTCGAGGGGCCGTTCGGCGACCACACCGGCTACTACTCCCTGGCCGACACATACCCCGTGATGCACGTCACGGCCATTACCCGCCGCCGCCGCGCCATCTACCCGACGACCATCGTTGGCAGGCCGCCGATGGAGGATTACTGGATGGGCAAGGCGACGGAGCGCATGTTCCTGCCGCTGATGCGCCTGTTCCAGGGCGAGATTGTGGACGTGAACATGCCGGCCGAGGGCGTGTTCCACAACCTCGTCATCGTCTCCATCAAGAAGCGTTACCCTGGCCAGCCGCGCAAGGTGATGTACGGGCTGTGGGGCATGGGGCTGATGATGCTCGCCAAGACGATTGTCGTCGTGGATGAGGACGTGGACGTCCACAACCTGTCCCAGGTCGCGTTCGAGGTGCTGGCGAACTACGACCCGAAGCGCGACGTGGTCATCGTGGACGGCCCGACGGACGATCTGGACCACGCCTCGCTGGAGAAGAACTTCGGCGGGAAGATGGGGATTGACGCGACGCGGAAGACGGCGCGGGACCCCGGCCCGCACCAGACGTGGCCGGACGAGATCGCCATGTCGCCCGACATCCGCGCCCTGGTGGACCAGAAGTGGGCGCAGTACGGGCTAGGGGGCTTCATCGGCCACGCGGGCAAGACGCCGCCACCCGGCGCGCTCAAGAAGCGGTAACACTTCACCACGGAACACACAGAACACACGGAATAGAATGCACCGTACCCCGCCGAATGTGGCGGGGTACGGTTTTCATCGCCGTGCCTTAGTAGAGACGCGCCATGGCGCGTCTCTACCCTATTTGCGCCATGGCGCGTCTCTACCCCATCGGTCTCTCAGTCGTTCTCGTGCTCCACGACGATGATGCGCGCGTTTACCGGATCGGTCCCGCTGCGCGTCCCAACCACGCGCACCTTTAGGCCGTTCTTCAGCTCCGTCCCGTCGGGCAGCACGACAGTCTTGTCGTCCCACTTCACGGCGACGGGCGCGCTCGCCACCCTGTCACTCGTCACGAGGTTGAAGGTCTTGCCGTCCTTGTTCAGGCCCGCGATCTTGCCGTCTTCGTTGAAGAGGCGCATGCTCGGCGGCGGGGGCGGCGGGGGCGCGCGGCGGATGACCTGGACGACGTAGGCCGGGTTGATGGTGACCGGCGTGGGATGCTCGTTGTCCTGGGCCGCCGGCTGCGGCTTGGCCCACACGCTGACCCAGTCGCCCACCTTGATGTCGGCGAAGGTCGGCGGGGTGTTGCTCGACTGCGGCACGCGGAAGATTGTGTGACTGTCCGTGGTGACCGAGGCCGTGTGGTCCTCCCACCGCAGCGTGAACGTGGTGGTCGTCGGGTAGACCGCCGTGACGCGGCCCATGGCGGCCGGCGCGGGCGGGACCACGCGCACGGCGTCGGCAACCCACGTCTCGGTGTTGTTGCTGCCGTTCACCCTATGGGCGTCCACCTCGACGCGCATGCCGGTCTTGAGGTCGCCGAACCCGGCGCTCGTGTTGTCGTAGATGAAGTACTTCGTCTTGTCATCCACGGCGAACGTTCGGTCGGGGGCACCAGCGCGCTCCATGAGCGGCTGAATGACAAAGCTGTTGGGGCTTGAGTCGGGGGGGAGCTTCGTGATCTTGCCCACAGCGTGCATGCCGCGCCCCGGGTGGTCGCCGGTGTCGGCCCACGCTACCGCGCCAATCGCGGCCACGGCTGCGAAGGCCGCCAGCATGAGAGCCAGGGTCAGTCGTCGGAAGTTGTGCATTGTTCGCCTATCTCCTTGTCGCAAGTGTGTCCTGTATCAAAGGCGTCTTGAGCGTGTCCCCCGTCAGACGGACGAAGCGTCGGTCGTGGGCGTCGCCCGCCTGCAATTAACAGGACGCCGAAGGGGGCGCGTGGGATATGGGCGAAATTGTAAAAAGGTTGTAAAACGAATGGCTGGGCTGGAATTGCCCCTGACAGGGGGCGAGAGTAAAATTTCCTGACATACCATTTCGGTTTGCGCCCTCTTCACAGGGGGCGAGGCTTGGGATGAGGGTCTGCTGTGTGATCAACTGGAAGTACGTTCGTCGGTTCGACTGGCTCCTGCTCTTGGCGGCCGTGGCGCTGATGGCCTTCGGCATCGTCATGATTCGCGGCGTCGAGATGACGGCCATCTACGAGGCGCGCACCGTGCGCCAGGGCGCCTACGCCGGCCTGGGGCTGGTTGTCTTCGTCGCCGCCGTTCTGATTGACTACCGCGTCTGGGCCAGGCTGTGGAAGGTCATCTACGTCGTGCTGCTGGGTTTGCTGGGCGCGGTACTCGTCGCAGGGAGCGCGTTCGGCGGCGCGCGCAGCTCGTTCGACCTCAAGCTGTTCCGCGTCGAACCGTCGGAGATGGCGAAGGTGCTGCTGGTGATCGTCCTGGCGAGCTACATGGCAAGCCACGACATGCGCCAGATCCGCCACCTCCTCATCACCCTGGGCATGACTGTCGCCTGCATGGGGCTGATCTTCGTCGAGCCGAACCTGGGAGGCGCGCTGCTGCTGGCGCCGGTGTGGCTCGTCATGGCGTTCGTCGCCGGGATGCGCGTCTGGCACGCCGCGACGCTCGGCCTCGCCGCCATCGCCGCTGTCCCCATCAGCCTGCGCTTCCTGGAAGGCTACCAGCTCGACCGCATCATCACGTTCCTGGACCCGAGCAGCGACGCTTCCGGCAAGGGCTACAACACCATCCAGGCGCTCATCGCCATCGGATCGGGCGGCTGGACAGGCCAGGGCTACGGCCAGGGCCTCCAGAGCCAGCTCCACTACCTGCGTCAGCCGTACACCGACTACATGTTCTCCGTGGTGGCCGAGGAGCTGGGGTTCGTCGGCGTGTGCATCTTCATCACCGTTGTCACCCTGCTCCTGCTGCGCCTCATCCGCGCCAGCAGCATCGCCACCGACGACTTCGGGCGGCTGCTGGCGATCGGCATCGCGTTCAATATCTTCCTCCAGACGGCGCTCCACATCGCGGTGAACCTGAACCTGGTTCCGACGACGGGGGAGCCTTTACCGTTCATCTCCTTTGGCGGCAGCTCGCTGGTGACATTCATGTTCGGCCTCGGCATCGTCGAGAGCGTCGTGATGCGCCGCAAGATGCTGGAATTCGACTGGTGACTTATGAGCAATCCATCCGTTAGCCCCTTCCGCGGGCGCGTCGCCCCTAGCCCGACCGGCTTCCTCCACATCGCCGTTGCCCGCGCCGCGCTCTACAACTGGCTGAGCGCCCGCAAGCTCGGCGGGCAGTTCATTCTCCGCATCGAAGACACGGACCGCACCCGCTACGTCGAGGGCAGCCTCGACAACATCAAGAGCGGCCTGCGCTGGCTAGGGCTGGAGTGGGACGAAGGCCCGGACGTGGGCGGCCCCTATGGCCCCTACGTCCAGTCGGAGCGCCTGCCCATCTACCACGCCTACATCGAGACGCTGCTCGACAGCGGCCACGCCTACGAGACGTACTACTCGAAGGACGAGTTGGACGCCATCCGCGACGAGGTGGGCGAGGCCGACCCGGTCGCCTTCAACCGCCGCGTGCGTTCGATGGCGGAGGACGAGAAGGCGCGGCGGATCGCCGCCGGCGTCCGGCCCGCCGTCCTGTTCAAGATGCCGGAGGACGGCGAGACGGTCGTCTACGACGAGATTCGCGGCGAGATTCGCTTTCCCAACAAGTCGCTGCGCGACCCCGTCTTGCTGAAGTCCGACGGCTTTCCGACGTATCACTTCGCGGCGATGGTGGATGATGGACTGATGAAGATTACCGACGTGCTGCGCGGCGTCGAATGGCTGCCGAGCCTGCCGCTCCATGTCCAGGTCATCCAGGCGCTCGGCTGGGAGACGCCGCGCTTCTACCACCTATCCCTGTTCCTCGACCCGTCGGGGAAGGGCAAGATGAGCAAGCGCAAGGGGTCGAACGAGTACCCCATCTTCGTGCATCAGCTGCGCGAGATGGGCTACCTGCCGGAGGCGCTGCTCAACTGGATTGCGCTCATGGGCTGGGCCGAGACCAGCGGTGACCGCGAGGTGTACACCGTGGCGGAGCTGATCGAGGCGTTCGATCTGCGCCGCGTCCGCGCCGCGCCGGCCGCCGTAGACTACGACAAGGCCGAGTGGCTCAACGGCGTCCACATCCGCATGCTGGCGCCGGACGACCTGGCGCGGCGGATCGCGCCGTTCATGGTGGCGGCCGGCTTCGACGTGACCGCCGAGAGCATTGAGCCGATGGTCCCGCTCATCCAGGAACGCATCGCGAACCTGACCGAGGCGGTGGACCTGCTGGACTTCTTCTTCGAGACGCCGCCCGCGCCCGATCCGGCCGAGCTGACGCCGAAGAAGCTCACCCCAGCCGACGCGGCGGGGGAGCTTGTGGCGGCGCGCGAGACGCTGGCGGCGCTCGCGCCGTTCGACGCGGCGAGCATCGAGGCGGCGTTGCGGGGCATGGCGGAGGCGCGGGGCGTCAAGCCGGGCGACCTGTTCACGATTCTGCGGGTGGCGCTGAGCAGCAAGCGCGTCGCCCCGCCGCTGTTCGGGACCATCGCCTGCCTGGGCCGCGAGACGACGCTGGCGCGCATAGACCGCGCCCTGGGCATCTTGCAACCGGAAGTTTGTGAATAGATAGGAGACCGCTGAGATGGTATCCAGACAGTTGCTCGACCAACTGAGCGAACTCAACCGCGTGGACAAGCTACACGTCATTCAGGTCTTGGTATCGCAACTGGCTCAAGAAGAGACGGATCTGCTCGAACCAAACACTGAGTACCCGATCTGGTCGCCCTATGACGCCTATGACGCAGCAGCCACGATGCTAAACATGCTAAAAATCGCCGAGAGCGATGACAATGCTTGATGGCGAGCGATACGCTTTCACAGTCGTAGATGCTCAACGTGGCGCAACCGGATTTCGTCCTCAGCTACCCCTCGTGCTCAAGCATCACGATCGCACAGTCACGACATCCGGCTTGCTTGACACGGGCGCCCTGGTCAACGTGCTGCCTTATCAGACAGGAGTTGATCTGGGCGCGGTCTGGGAGGAACAGACTGTTCCCTCATATCTCACCGGAAACTTAGCTCGGTATGAAGCTCGCGCCCTTCTTCTTGAAGCAGTCGTGGGGAGGTTCGAGCAGGCACAGCTAATTTTCGCTTGGACCCAAGCAAACGAGGTTCCCTTGCTGTTGGGACAGGTCAACTTCTTCATGGAGTTCGATGTTTGCTTCTACCCCTCTGAGCTGACTTTCGAGGTGCGTCCGCGACAGAAATCGCCGTGACCCCTACGGGGTAGAATCGCATGCCAATGTCCGCGACTCAGATTCTCGTCGGCGCGGTGCTCCTGGTCCACGGCCTGGGCCACATCGGGGCGCTCGCGGCGCTATCTTTCACAGGACGCGGGCGCGACACCGGCGGCTGGCGTCCGGCCCGCTCCTGGCTGTTCCCCTCGCTCGCTCCCGGCGCGGCCAGAATCATCGCCAGCGTCTTCTGGGTATTGTCGGCTGTCGGGTTCGTCGCCGCGGCCCTGGCGTTCTGGGGCATCCTCCTGCCGACGAGTCTGTGGCAGCCCCTGGCCGTCATCTTCGCCATTATCTCCACCGTAGGCATCGTGCTGTTCCTCGGCACATGGCCGCTGTTCAACACCGTCGCCGCCCTGGCGGTGAACATCGCCGTCTTCGTATGCGTCCTCTGGCTGCGCTGGCCGCCGTGACCTTCAATACGGGCCGGTGGGGCCGCCGCCGTTCTTGCCCGTCCCCTTCGTCGCTTCGACGGCGGCCCTGGCGGCGTTCGCCAGCAGGCCCCCGTCGCTCAGGATGGCGATGAACTGGAACCCCTTCTCGATCATTTGCCGCGCGTACGCCGGCGACCCGCAGTGAATCCCCGCGACGACGTTGTGGCGCTTGGCAGCTGCGAGAATACGGTCAATCTTGTCAACTAAGAAGGGGTCGGTGAGATCGGTACGCGGCGGGTAACCGTAGCTCATGCTCAGGTCCGCCGGCCCGATGTACAGCGCGTCCACGCCTTCCACGCTGAGAATCTCGTCTATGTTCTCCACCGCCTGGGCCGTTTCAATCATCGGCATGGCAATGACGGTGTTGTTGGCATGCTCGACGTAGTCGGCGCCGGCATAGAGGCGCGCGCGTGTCGGACCGTGGCTGCGGTAGCCCTGTGGCTGGTAGCGACAGGCGCCGACAAACGCCTCGGCCTCGGCGCGGCTGTTCACCATCGGGCAGATGATGCCATAGCAGCCAGCATCGAGCATCTTCATGATGATGGCCGGGTCGTTCCACGGTACGCGGGCCAATGGGGTGACGTTGCTCGCGGAGATGGTCTGGAGCATGGGAACGGCGGCCTGGTAATCAACGGGCCCGTGCTGTAGGTCTATGGTGAGGGCATCCCAGCCCGCTTGCGACATAATCTCCGCCGCGAAGGACGAGGAGATGTGGAGCCAGCCGGTGATGACGGCGCCGCCTTGCTGCCAGATGGTGCGGACACGATTCTCGCGCATGATGATTGTCTTGAGCCTTTCGTTTGGTGAGCGTCGCGTGACCCTGAATAGACGGCATTCTATCGCCGGGCCGCGCTCCTGTCAAAAGTGTCTGCGGTCAGCCGCTCGCGGACAATATCCTCGAGCGACGGTTGGCTCAGGCACTCCAGCTCGTAGCGCACGCGCACGGCGGGCAGGGCGATGCGCATCACGCGCCGCAGGTCAATCGGCGTGCCGATGATGACCGCGTCCACGTCGGCAGCGCGAATCGTCGCTTCCAGGTCGCGCACCTGGTCGGCGCTGTAACCCATCGCCGGCAGGACGTGCTGCGCCTGGGGGTAACGCGCGAACACGTCGCGGATCGAGCCGACGGCGAATGGAACCGGCGAGACGATGCGCGCGCCGAGGCGCTGCGCGGCGACTGTGCCGGCGCCAAAGGGCATCTCACCGTGGGTCAGCGTGGGACCGTCCTCCACGACCAGGACGCGCTGGCCGGCCAGCGCCGCGCCATCGTCCACGGTGATGCGCGACGCCGCGTCCACGATGAGGGCGGCGCGGTTAGCGGCCCGCACGTTAGCGCGTACCGTCTCGATGTCCTGGGGCGCGGCGGTATCCTCTTTGTTGATGACCACGACGTCGGCCAGGCGCAGGTTAGTCTCGCCGGGGTGGTAGCGCAACTCGTGGCCGGGCCGCAGCGGGTCGGCCACGACGATGTGCAGGTCGGGCGCGTAGAACGGGATGTCGTTGTTGCCCCCGTCCCACACGATGACGTCCGCCTCGGCCTCCGCCTGCGCCAGGATGCGGGCGTAGTCCACGCCGGCGTAGATCACCGCGCCCGCGTCCAGGTACGGCTCGTACTCCTCGCGCTCTTCGATGGTACACTGATGGCGGTCCAGGTCGTCGTAGCCGGCGAAGCGCTGGACGGCCTGCTCAGCGAGCGCGCCGTAGGGCATGGGGTGGCGCACGGCGACGACCCGCCGCCCCATCTCGCGCAGGACGCGCACCACCAGGCGGCTGGTCTGGCTCTTGCCGCAGCCGGTGCGGACGGCGCACACGGCGACGATGGGACGTTGGGATGTCAGCGTCGTGCGGCGCGGGCCGAGGAGGCGAAAGTCGGCGCCGGCGGCCAGGACACGCGACGCGCAGTGCATGACGTGCTCGTGGGACACGTCGCTGTAGGCGAAGACGACGTCGTCCACGGCGTGCTGCGTGATGAGGCGCTCCAGGTCGGCCTCCGGGTAGATGGGGATGCCGGCGGGGTAGAGCGGGCCGGCGAGGGACGGCGGGTAGACGCGGTTCTCGGCGCCGGGGATCTGGGTCGCGGTGAAGGCGACGACCTCGACGGCCGGGTTGTCGCGGTAGGCGGTGTTGAAGTTGTGGAAGTCGCGGCCCGCCGCGCCCATGATGATGACACGGGTTCGGGACATAGGGTCTCCAATGTGGGCCTGGGAGGTCAGCCGGCGAGACGGGCGCGCACAGCGGCCAGGATCGTCTCGGTCGGCGCGAGGCCGTACTCGACAGGCTGCGGCTCGACGATGGTGATGCCCCACTCGCGCAGGGTCGCCAGGGAGGACGCTGTGCGCGGGTGACGGAACAGACCAGGGTTGAGCGACGGAGCGACGAGGACCGGGCCGCCGTGGCCGATGGCCTCGCTGGTCAGGGAGAGGGGCAGGCTGTCGGCGATGCCCTGGGCCAGCTTGTTGAGGGTGTTGAAGGTGCAGGGGGCGACGAGGACGAGACCCGGCTCCGGGCGGGGCAGGATGGCGGCGTCGAAGTAGCTCTCGACAATGCGGTGGCCGGGCAGGCGGACCAGCTCCCGTGGGCTGATAACCTGGCGCGCGCCCGGCGTGAGCAGCGTGAGAATGCGCAGCCCCAGCCCGCCGAGGCCGTCGATCAGCTCCGGCGCGCGGAAAGCGTAGACGGAGCCGGTGACGACGAGGTAGGCCAACGTTGGCGACTCGCTCATGGATGACCTCTCACAGGGGTGAAATAGACGCCAGCCCTACGGCCTGGGGTGGCGTAGGGCTGGACCTATCGAAGGCGGAGGGGGAGGGATTTGAACCCTCGACGGGGGGTTAAGCCCCCGTAGGCGCTTAGCAGGCGCCCGCACTAGACCTGGCTATGCGACCCCCCCAGGTTGCGAGTGCTATTATAGCATATCTGGGCGGCGTGGTCAAGCGAAAGTGACGACGCGAATGAGTGACGGGTGACGGGGTGACGGGTGACGGGTGACGGGTGACGATGTGACGGGTGACGGGTGAACCTCACGTCGTCACATCGTCACACGGTTTCCAGAGGCGGAGGGAGAGGGATTCGAACCCCCGATGAGGCCAAGCCCCATAACGGTTTTCAAGACCGCCGCATTAAACCGCTCTGCCATCCCTCCATATGGATCGGCCGCCCGGCACTCGTTAGATGAGAATGTGAGCGCGGGTCTTACGCACGCCGGAGTGTTGCGTGACGAGGTGACGAAGTGACGGAGTGAAAAGCCCCCCTCCAACTCTCACGTTCACAGGGGAGGGAAGAGAAACCCTCGTCACCTCGTCACGCCGTCACCTCACTCACTGCCCGGCCGGCGTAATCACGTCCACGCGCATGTACGGGCGCAGCACCTCCGGCACGACGACCGTCCCGTCTTCCTGCTGGTAGTTCTCTAGAATGGCGATGACGGCGCGGGGCATCCCAACGCCTGAGCCGTTGAGCGTGTGGACGTACTCCGGCTTGCCGCGCGCCTCGCGGCGGAAGCGGATGTTGGCCCGCCGCGCCTGGAAGTCCTCCACATTCGAACACGAGCTGACCTCCAGCCACTCGTCCTGGCCCGGCGCCCAGACTTCGATGTCGTATGTCTTGGCCGAGGCGAAGCCCAGGTCGCCCGTTGCCAGGAGCTTGGTGCGGTAGGGCAGGCCGAGACGAGCGACGGTCTGCTCGGCGTCGGCGGTCAGGCGCTCCAGCTCGTCGTAGCTTGTTTCCGGCAGGACGAACTTGTACATCTCCACCTTGTCGAACTGGTGGCCGCGCTTGATGCCGCGCACGTCGCGCCCCGCCGCCATCTTCTCGCGGCGGAAACACGGCGTGTACGCCGTCCAGTTCATCGGGAGCTGGTCTGCCTCCAGGATTTCGCCCGATGGGATGTTGGTCAGCGGCACTTCGGCCGTCGGCACGAACCAGTAGTCCTCCTCGGCGTCGCGGTACAGGTTGTCGCGGAACTTGGGCAGCTGCCCCGCGCCCCACATGCAAGCCTCGCGCACCATGAACGGCGTGTACATCTCGGTGTAGCCCTGATCGGCGTGCAGATCGAGGCACCACTGGATGAGCGAGCGTTGGAGGCGCGCGCCGAGGCCCTTGAGGACGTAGAAGCGCGAGCCGCTGAGCTTGATGCCCGCCTCGAAGTCTATGATGCCCAGCGCCTCGCCCAGCTCCCAGTGCGGCCGCGGGGTGAAGTCGAACGGACGCGGCTCGGCGACCTCGCGAATAACGACGTTGTGGCTCTCGTCGCCGATGGGGACGTCGGGGGCGACGATGTTGGGGACTTCGCGCAGCAACGTGTCGCGCTCCGTCTCCACCGCTGCGACCGTCGGCTCCATGTCCTTGATGCGGTCGCCCAGGGCGCGCATCGCCTCGATGTGGGCGGGGCGCGCCTCCTTCGGCAGCTTGCCGGTCTGCTTCGAGCCGGCGTTCAGCTCGGCCTTCATCGTCTCGATCTGGTACAGGAGCGCGCGGCGCTGCTCGTCGAGCGCCAGGATGCGGTCTACGGCAGCCGGGTTGTCCTCGCGCTTGACCAGCGTCTCGCGTACCCGGTCGGGCTGCTCTCGAATAAGGTTAATGTCTAGCATAGGGCTTCCTCCAGAAGCGATAAAAAGGCTCCCCGTCCATACAGGACGAGGAGCGCTCGTGGTGCCACCTGGGTTCGCCCGCGCCATTGGGCGGCGGGCCTCGACATCTCCATAACGGGGAGAGGCCGGCCCCCTTAGTCGGCGAACGCCGTTTCCGGGGGCAGCTCAGGAGGGGAACGTCGGGCCACCGCTACCGCCTCGCACCATCCGGCGGCTCTCTGAAGTCGGCGCGGCCCGCGCATGTCTCCGTCAACGCGGTCTATATCTCGTTGCGGCTAGTATACCACACTGGGCGCGGCGCGTCAAAGGCCGAAGGGATGATTGGTTCATCAGCCAGATGCCCGAGTGTGAACCGCTACCCCTTCGACAGGTCCGCCAGCACGTCGCTGTCCGACGCCGGGGCGCTCGCAGGGGGCGCCGGAGCGGCGGGGGCTTCCGCCGCTGGGGCCACGGCGGGCGCGGGCGCGCCGCCTAGCGGGTCGGCGACGCCGAGCGCACCGGCGAGCTGCGCCACCGCCGCCTTCTCCGCGTCCGACACCTCGACGCCGCCGAAGCCAAAGCTGGTGTTCTCCTTGGCGGCGTGAGCCACGGCGGCGGCAATCCCAATCAGCCACTCCTTGAAGCCCTGGGCGTCGGCGCCGCCCTTCTCACTCAATGTCTGCGACATCTGGCCGAGCAGCCCGGCCGCCTGGCCGACGACCTCGGCCGGCGTCTTGCCCTTGATATCCTCGGGCTTGGCGGCGTTGTGATCCTGCACCAACTGCTCGGCGACGGCCTGCACCAGCGCGTTCGACGAGCCGGCCTGTTTGACGGCGGCCAGCGCTTTGGCGATGGCGTAGCTCTCTTTGCTGACGCCGATTGGGCCGCTAGGGCTGGACGCGGAGACCGCGAGGCCGACCGTCATCGGGGCCTGGAGCAGCATCTTCCATTCTTCGGGCGTGAAATTTTCTTGAACAGCCATTGTGCCTCCGGCAGGGATAGGAATAACGAGCTAACTCCTATCATTATCGCCGAATCGGCGGGCTTGTCAACGCGGACAGTCGTCGCATACAGGAAGGCCACCCCCGATGGGTGGCCTTCCCTCTGCCGCCACAGGTCTATGTCTACTCGATGAAGCCGGTCTCAAGGATGCGCGCCACTCGCTCCCGCCCCTGGCTGCGGCGCTGCGCCTGCCGTCCGGCAGCCGCGTCGGCCCGCGTGGAGCGCTCGTTGTCCTGCCGGCGCTTATTGCCGACGCCAGCCTCGGCCGGCTTCGCCTTGCCTTTAGAATGATCCGTCTCGATGATCTTGTCGAGAATGTCATTGATTCGATTGCCCATAACGCCTCCTGAAGTTGGTCGTCTGGTTCCTCATAAGGCAAACAGCGTGCCAAGCGTACTATTCAGTTGACGAGGAAACGCGGGGTAACCCTTCCTCCACCAGCGGTTGGGATGATTCCTCTATGTTTGCACTTTCTGTCGTGTGGGGAGGCTTGAGAGGCGCAGCCTCCAAACTACCCCCTTTCCCCTTCTTCAGGGGGGACTGCACCCCTAAACGACGCGGGGGAGAGGGGGTTCGTGGGGGCCGCAGGCCCCACACCCCCGCTGCGCAGCAACGTGCAAAGATAGAGTATTCATTTGACGAGGCAACGCGGGATAACCCTTCCTCCACTAGCGGTTGGGATGATTCGTGAACAGCGCGCAAAGCGGGGTATAATGTGAGAATCTGGGCAACGAAATCTACGCTCGAAGGGAATGGGCGCTCATGAATACAGTATCGAAGTGGCGCTGGGCGACCATCGTCGCATTGCTCGTTGGCATTGGACTCCTGGCCGGCTGTAGCAGCTGGTTCGGCGGCTCGCAGCAAGCCGAGGCGCCCGCCACCGTCGCCCCGCCGACGAGCGCGCCGGTCGCCCTGGCGGCGACGCTCGCGCCGACGAAGACGGCGACGCCGCGCCCGACCGTGACGCAGACACCCGAGCCGTCGCTGACGCCCCGGCCGACCCGCACCCCGACGAAGGCCCCGGAAGTGACCGCGACGACGGTCGGCCCGAAGAAGGTGGTCATCACCGAGGCGGATGTCGCCAAGTTCGTGTCCGAGGGGGCGCTGGCGCAGTATGGCGCGAATGTGCGGGGGCTGAACGTGGGCTTCGCCAACGGCAAGATGCGCCTCACCGCCGACAACGCCACCTACGGCTTCGTGTCGCTGGACAACATAGACCTGGTGGGGCGGCCGGTCGCCCGCAACGGCGTCGTGACCCTGAACATCGAGTCTCTGTCGCCCGGCGGGTTCGTGTCCTCGATGGTGCCGAGCATGGCGAATCAGGCCCTCGCGCAATACACGTCGCAGTGGTACGTCGAGGACGTGAAGGTACTCGACGGCCGGGTCGAGCTGACTGTGCGCTGACGCAACACTGTCAAATATGTTCAGCCGTCGCATGAACTATACCTGACTGATACAGCAGACTTGGAAAGCCGAGCCGGCAAAGATCTACTCTGTCGCTGATGCGTTCATGCCTGCTTCGAGTCGACTGCTGGAAGAGGGACGTGTTCTCGGCTTCTTGACTTATCTCTACTCATACAATAATCTTGTGCAAACGATGAGCAGGACGGGAGGTTCATCCGTGACTCTTCAGCATGAAATTGACAAGACGCGCGCCGAGATTCGAACAGACAGCTATACTATGTCACTGGGCGAATGGATAAGTTTGTACGAGAACGATGAGATTGACATTCACCCTGAATTTCAACGATTCTTTAGATGGTCTGAATTCCAGAAATCGCGTCTTATCGAGTCGATTTTGCTTGGCATCCCTATCCCTCCTATCTTTGTCGCGCAGCGCGAAGATGGTGTTTGGGACGTTGTTGACGGGTTACAGCGTCTTTCTACTGTCTATCAGCTTGCTGGGATTCTGAAAGATGAGAAGGGTAATTTAGTACCTCCTCTTGTCCTAGAGAGTACCAAATATTTGCCTTCATTAGCCGGCAAGAAATGGAACGATGAAGACGTGCCAGATAACTCACTTACACCTGCACAGAGACTCTTGATTAAGCGAGCGAAGTTCGATGTAAGCATCATCCAAAAGGAGAGCGACGAGAAGAGTAAGTACGAGCTCTTTCAGCGTCTCAATACAGGTGGCTCTCCATTGTCAGATCAGGAAGTCAGAAATAGTATTCTCGTGATGATGAATAACAAAATCTATAGATGGATGAGAGATTTGTCCCTAAACGACGATTTTCGTGAATGTATCTCTCTTACCGATCGTGCAGTTGAAGAACAGTACGACATGGATTTAGTACTGCGATTCCTTGTTTTTCGGACAATGCCGGATAGCCAGCTAAGAGAAATTGGTGACGTAAATCAGTTCTTGACGGAAATCATGATTTCGTTGGTTTCTGAAAACGCAATCAACCTTGAAGAGGAGACTCAAGTTTTTGAGTTCACTTTTTCGTTTTGCTGCGAGAGAAACTTGGGTAGTGATAGTTTCCATAGATATGATCCATCAAAGGACAGGTTTATGGGCGGCTTCCTGGTATCGGCATACGAACTTGCGGAATGTGTCAAGCCCGGTGAGACAACTCGAGGTGGGAATTTAGGGGAGCATTGGGATGGCATCCTCTAAGCCCAACGGACAGGACGGACTAATAGGCTCAGACACGGACGTGTCGACGCGGCTGGCGGGTTGATCCAGACGGCTTTCGGTGGCTCCGCCACCACGGGCTGGCCCTTCACGAACCGCTCGGGATGCGTCGCGTACGCGGCTTCAGCACGCGTTGCCGTTCTCGACGCACCACCTCGGCTCGCCCCCAATGCACATCCGCTGGCGTCAATAGCGCCAAGGCCGTGTGGTGATGGCGATCGTTGTACCAGGCGAAGAAGGCTTCTGCCCCACGCTCGGGCATCCACCAGACAGCCGAAGCGGTCGGGGTAGTCAGGCGATACTTCACGGTCTTGAACTGCGCTTCCGAGAACGGGTTGTCGTTGGACACATGCGGTCGCGAGTGGGTCTTGGTGACGCCCAGGTCGGCCATGAGTTGGGTCACCTCTTTGGAGATCATGGCGCTGCCGCGGTCGGCATGGATCGTCAACTGCCCCCGTTCGATGCCCTAGCTTGCACGTCTCGGCGATGAACTGCTCGGCCAAGGCGGCCGTCTGGCGCTCGGCGATCATCCAGCCGACGACGTAGCGGCTGAACACGTCGAGCATGACATACAACGCGAAGTAGGTGTGCTTGCCTGGGGCCCGCAGCTTGGTGATGTCCTGTCCAGAGTTGGTTGGCGCCGTGGCCAGGAGCCGGGCTTGGTGTAGCTGGGATGGCGCGCCTGGTCGCGCCGCTCGCGCACCTCGGCATGGTCGGTCAGGATGCGGTACATTGTGCGCCACGAGCAGTGGTAGACGCCTTCGTCCAGGAGCGTGGCGTAGACCTCACGCGGGGCGCAGTCGGCGAAGCGCTCCGGGTTGAGGACATCCCGCACGACGTTGCGCTCGGTGGGACTGAGCGACCAGCGAGGACTTGGTCTCCACTTGGCGAGGACGTCAGTGATGCGGGAGACGGTGAGACTACATGGCGTGAGCGGTACAGGCTGCTGCGCGGCACGCCCAGCGTCTCACATGCGCCTGCGATCCCCAACGCAGGGCTGAGGCTGTCGACGGCTTGCATCCAGCGTCCCCTCGTCGCTCGGCGTCGGGTTCGGCTCCGTCCCAAACGGCGTCCTGCTTTTGGACGTCGATGATCGCCTCGGCCTGCTCCAGGCGCGCTTTCAGCCGCTCATTCTCCTGCCGCAGTCGTTCCAACTCGGCCACTGGGGATCAACCTTGCGGCCGCGTTTCTGAGGGCCCAGGCTTGACGGACGGCACGGTCGCGTTGTTCGCGCCACTTGTTCAGGTGCGAGGAGTAGACCACGGCGCAGGAGCGCCCGGCCACCGCGTTCGTGACACTGTTCGGCTTCGGCCAGGATGCGTTGCTTGTACTCGGCTGTGAAGTGGCGTCGTTCGGGTTTTGGCACTACCTCGGGATCGGGTGCGCCGTTGGTTGGCTCGTGGTGGATGCACCATTGGCCATGGATCCGTTCGCTCTGGGTTGAGACATCGGGGTCCTCCCTCGCCCTATTCTACACTAATATCGTCGGGCGAGTTGTTCCTCCTATTATAGACACACAGGGCTTGTAGCTTTAGGAGTTGGGTATAACTACAGGACGATCATGCAGAACCCTGTTGATGTTGTAGATATCACCAAACGTCTCTGGATGAATGAGGTTTTTACTTCTAGATCAGGCTCCGGTGTCCGAGCCTCTTCCCGAATTCCCAATACTCTTCCACTCGGCAGGCGTGCATTTAGCCCGTGAAGATCAAGACCACTGAACAGCTCTGGGAAGTCATATCCCGGGAATTGGCTTGGCGAAGAAAGGAATTAAGTTCTCTTCGCTCGATGATCACTGTTTCTGGGCTTTCGCCTAGCAAAGAGAATGCACTATTGCGAAGTTCAGTAGCCTTGACTTATGCGCATTGGGAAGGTTTTGTCAAGTCTTCTGCAACTGCGTATCTCGAGTTTGTTGCAATGCAGCGTCTTAATTACAGCGAACTTTTACCGAATTTCGTAGCTCTTGCTATAAGGAGTGATCTGAAGGCGGCGGCGCAGAGCAAGAAGATGGATGATCATCGGAAGATTGTGGAATTCTTCTTAACCAGATTACAGTCTCAAAGCTCTATTCCGTACAGGGACGCTATTGACACCCAGGCCAATCTTTCGTCTGCTGTCCTCAAAGATATCATCGCCACTTTGGGCATAGACTACTCCTTGTACTCCTTGAAGGAGAAGCTAATGGATGAAAGGTTGTTACGCACTCGAAATCAGATAGCTCATGGCGGATATGTGGAGATTTCAAAAGAGGAGGTTCTCGAGCTACAGGATGAAATCATCGATTTGATGGTTACGTTCGCAAATCAAATTGCCAATTCTGCTAGCATGCAATCGTATAGAGTAAACGGAGACGAATCTTCACTAGGAGCGTAAAACTGCCAATTGCAGCAGGCATTCTCGTTAGGAGTGGCAACTTGAAGCAGCTATCTACGGAGGGGGAACGGATGGAGAACTGCTAAGACGCTAAATGAGTGTGTGCTAACCGCGCTTTGGTCGGCGCTACACGAGAGTATGTGAGGAAATAGAGACAGAGGGCGCGAACGATGTTCGGCCCTCTGTCTCTGTTGTAGCGCCCAGGTCCGGGCGGGGATTTACACGTCGTAGTACAGGTGGTACTCGTAGGGCACGGGGCGCAGGCGCACCGGGTCCACCTCGCGCGCCGTCTTGTACGCGATCCACGTCTCCAGCACGTCGGGCGTGAACACGCCGCCCTCCAGCAGGAAGTCGTGGTCGTTCTCCAGCGCCTTGAGCGATTCGGCCAGCGAGCCGGGGACGGTGTTGATCTTCGCCAGCTCTTCGCCGCTCAGCTCGTACAGGTCCATGTCGTGCGGCTCGCCCGGATCAATCTGCTTCTTGATGCCGTCGAGGCCGGCCATGAGCATCGCCGGGAAGGTAAGGTACGGGTTGCTGGACGGGTCGGGGAAGCGAACCTCGACGCGCTTCGCCTTCGGCGAGTTGCTGTACATCGGGATGCGGACGGCGGCGCTGCGGTTGCGCTGCGAGTACACCAGGTTCACCGGGGCCTCGAAACCGGGCACCAGGCGGCGGTAGGAGTTCGTCGTCGGTGCGGCCAGGGCCAGGATCGCGGCGGCGTGGGTCAGGATGCCGCCGATGTACCACAGGGCGAGCTGCGACAGACCGGCGTAGCAGTTGGCGTCGAAGAACAGCGGCTGGCCGTCCTTCCAGAGGCTCTGGTGGACGTGCATGCCGGAGCCGTTGTCGCCGAAGAGGGGCTTGGGCATGAAGGTCGCCGTCTTGCCGTGGGCCTTGGCGACGTTCTTGACGATGTACTTGTACATCAGCAGGTTGTCGGCCATGATCGTCAGCGGGCTGAAGCGCATGTCAATCTCGCACTGACCACCGGTCGCAACCTCGTGGTGGTGGATCTCGACGGGGATGCCCGTGTCAATCATCTTGAGGATCATCTCGGAGCGGAGGTCCTGCAGGGAGTCGACCGGCGCGACGGGGAAGTAGGCTTCCTTGTAGCGCGGGCGGTGGCCCAGGTTTGGCCCACCGTTGCTGCCGCTGTTCCAGACGCCTTCCTCGCTGTCCACGTAGTAGTACGAGGCATTGGTGGACGAGTCGAAGCGCACCGAATCGAAGACGAAGAATTCCGCCTCCGGCCCCCAGTAGCTCGTGTCGGCGATGCCCGTGCTCTTCAGGTACGCCTCAGCTTTACGCGCGATGTAGCGCGGGTCGCGGCTGTACGGCTGCTTGGTCAGCGGGTCGTACACGTCGCAAACGAGCGACAGCGTCGGGATGGAGCAGACCGGATCCACAACCGCAGTGTTGGGATCGGGCATCAGGAGCATATCCGATTCGTTGATGACCTGGAAGCCGCGAATACTCGATCCGTCGAAGCCGAGGCCGTCCTCGAACGAGTCCACCTTCAGCTCGCTGACGGGCATGCTGAAGTGCTGCCAGGTGCCGGGAAGGTCAATGAACTTCACATCAACAATCTTGACACCCGAGGCTTTGGCGAAGTCGAGTACTTCTTGAGGGGTCTTTGCCATGATCGTATCCTCCTACAGACTAACCGGACGCGGGGTCGCGCCCGGCGTATTTAACCCAACATGCCGTAGATTGCGGTGGCGGCCTGCCACCCAACCTGCGCGCCGAACAGGACCAGCGCGATGCCCGACACAGCGGTCAGGGCGCGGAACAGTGTCGGGCGAACGAACTGACGGCCGAAGCCGACAAGCGCTGCCATGAAGAAAGCGTAGAGGGTGCAGCCGAGCACGAAGCTGACGACGAAGCTCGCCGTCCCCACGGGCGAGGTGTCGGTGATACCCGACGCCAGCATCGCGCCGCCGATGGACACCCACCACAGGATCGCCAGCGGGTTGGTCAGGGACATGACCGCGCCGGTGCGGAACGAGTCCTTGCCGGTCAGGGCCTCCGCCACCTGGAGGGTTACGCCGCGGCGGGCGTCGCGCAGGGCGCCGATGCCGAGGTAGGCCAGGACGGCCGCGCCGAGCAGCCATAGCGGGACGCGGATGGCGGCGTGGGTGACGAGGGGGGCCAGGCCGAGGAAGGCCAGAACGCAGAAGGTCGTGTCGCCGATGATGGAGCCAAGCTGGAGGGCGAGGGCCGGGCCGAAGCCGCCGCGCAGCCCGCGCCGCACGGTCTCGATGGTCACCGGGCCGACGGGCATGCAGAAGCTGATACCGAGGAGAACGCCAGCGATCAGGGTATGAAGTGTCATCGGTCCGCTCCGTCACCAGACAAACAAAAAAGCCTTTGGCCGCCCTATTCAGGCGGTATCCAAAGGCTTCTCGACCTTGCGAGCGCGCCGCTGCCGGCCGCTCCTTATAAGTTCTGCGTAATGCGCGATATTCTACACGCAAGCCGCGCGCCTGTCAAGTCCGAATGTAACGCGGTGTGGCAATATCTTCACCTGGCGTGAACGAGCTAGCACGGCACGGCGCGCGAAATGGGGCATAATGGCAGGAAGAGATGACTAGCCTTTCGGCTAGGCCGGTGGTGGGCGAGAACTAGCCTTTCGACAGGCCCTTTCTAACCTGACGGGCGTTGCCGGACTGACGGGCCTGCGGTAGACTCGGCATGCTCAGTTGTGTGTCGTCGTGTGGTGTTTAGCAGGAAAGATAGCAAAGGAGCAACGAGGTGGTTGCCAGAGTAGAACCTCCCCTTTATTGCATTCTGCTTGGCCCGCCGGGCGCCGGGAAGGGGACACAGGCCATTACGCTTAGCCAGGACCTGGGTCTCATCCGACTTTCGACGGGCGATTTGTTCCGTGAGAACATCGCCAAACAAACCGACCTTGGCCTGCGCGCCAGGGCCTATATGGACCGTGGCGAGCTGGTCCCCGACGATGTGACCATCGGCATGGTTCTCGAGCGCCTGCGCCGCCCCGACTGCGCCGCCGGCGCGATCTTCGACGGCTTTCCGCGCACTGCCGCGCAAGCCAGGGCGCTCGAGAATGCCCTGGCGGCGTGCGAGGAAGGCATTGCCTGCGTCCTGGACCTGGAAGTCTCGCATGACGTTCTCATCGAGCGGCTGGGCGGGCGGTGGATGTGTCGCGGCTGCGGCGCGTCCTACCACGTCTCCTACCACCCGCCGACGGTGGCGGGCAAGTGCGACGAGTGCGGCGGCGAGCTGTACCAGCGCCCCGACGATAACCCAGAAACGGTCGCCAACCGCCTGCGCGTCTACGTCGAGCAGACGGAGCCGCTCCAGCAGTTCTACCGCGAGCGCAACCTGCTGGTGGTGATTGACGGCGAGCAGTCTATCGAGGACGTGCAGCAGGCGATGCGCGTCGCCATGGAGCTGGCCCGCTCGCGGCGGCTGTTCCAGTTCAACATGCGCCGCACCATGCCCCCCGTTCCACAGCGCATCCGCTAGCGCGCACCCAACGGAGAATGAGCGACGCCCCCGGAGTTGCGACACGCGCCGGGGGCGCCGCGCGTTAAATGCATTTGACAGAAGGCGCGCGGGTATGTATAATGGTTGCACGCTTGTCGCCCTTTCGGCAGGCTCAGAGCTTGATCTGAGCGCAACGATGGGCCTCCCGATCTCGTCGGGGGATGCTTTGCTATCCTCGGTATGACAGCAAGATAGTTTTGAGGCCCTTGACGCCCCTCGGAACGCGCTATTACAGCGCGACTTGCCGAGGGATTTCTATTTGGTGACATCACCGTCTGGCCGGACTGGCCGGCCAGGGTGTTCTGTCCGATACGCTGTCGGCTGGTTCCGGGCCAACTGAATAGACGCGCTGAAAAGCGCCGGAGGCCTGGACGCCTTTGTGACTAAGCGGTAAGAGTATTGGAGAGGCCAGAGCGACGCCTGGGGCACGTGCGAGGATGGTCGTGTCCCACCCCCCGCCGGGACGATTTCATGGCAAGATGGGATCGAGGCAACGCGATGCGCCGCCGAGCGCCCCCGGAGTAGGCGGCAGCCATCTACCTTTTTTAGGTCCTCGGGCTGACGTGTGTCCGCCCCACCTTCCCAAGGAGGCATGATGGCAACCCCACCCTCGACCGAGTCCTCGACGGACACGGGCATGAAGAAGACACTGGGTCTCACCGGTGTCACCGTCAACGCCATGGCGCTCATCGCGCCGGGCGCGTTCCTCTGGATCACGTTCCAGCTCCAGGCGGCTCAGGTCGTCGGCGACATGGGCACCGGCATGGCAATGTGGCCTGGCGTCGTCTTCGCTCTCATCGTCGCATTCCTGACCGCCATCTCGTACTCCGAGTTGGCCCACAAGTACCCCGAGGCGGGCGCGGGCAGCGCGTACTACTTCGCCGAGAAGTCCATGCTCGACCGCGTCGAGACGCACTTCCACCGCTTCGCCCGTATCACCAAGTTCGTCACCGGCTGGGCGGCGCACCTGTTCTACTGGGTCTACCCCGGCGTCATGGTCGGCATGCTGGCGACGTTGGTCGCGTACATCCTCAGCCAGTTCGGGCTTGAGCTAAGTGTGCCGTACCAGATGGGCATCGCCGTGCTGGCCGCCGTGTTCATCGGCTCCGTGGCGGTGCGTGGCATCACCGGCTCGACGATGGCGAGCTGGGTCATCAACATCATCCAGCTCACCGTCCTGGTCATCTTCAGCATTGGCGCGATCTGGTTCCGCCTGACGAACCCCGCCAATGTTGAGTTCGTTTACCCCACGGCCCCCTCGGTTGTCATCCCGTTCAACCTGGCCGCCATGCTATTCCAGTCCACCATCGCCATCCTGATCCTGGTCGGCTTCGAGTCGGCGACGGCGCTCGGCGCGGAGGCCAAGAACCCCAAGCGCGATGTGCCGCGCGCCGTCATTCTCTCGCTGGTCATCCAGGGCATCCTGGCCTATCTGCTTGAGTACTTCGCCGCCAACTTCGCCCTGAACAACGGCCTGACCGCCACGACCGCCGACGGCACGATTGTTACGGGCATGGACGCGGCCGCCGTCTCCACCGCCCCCATCGGCGACCTCATCCAGCAGATCGGCAACGCCATGCTCGGCGGGAGCGGTTTTGCCCTCATGATCATCGTCGCCATCACCGTCGCCATTGCCGTGATCGGCTCGGTGCTGGCGTGCATGAACACCGCCGTTCGCGTCAGCTACGCCATGGCCGCCGACAAGGAGATGCCTGAGATGCTGGGCATGCTACACGGCAAGTACGCCACGCCGCACATGGCAGTGTGGATCCTCGTCGCCGTGTCGGCCGTGATCGGCGCCTTCGGCGTCATCAGCATCGTCAACCTGACAGCCGTCACGCTGGCCTCCAACATCGGCACGTTCATCCTCTACGCTCTTATCTGCGTGGCGACCGTTCTCGCGTTCGCAGGTAAGGAGAACTCCAGCCGCATCAAGCACCTGGCTATCCCAGTCATTGGCCTCATCGCCAACATCGGGATGCTCGTCGCCATCGTAGCGCTCGGTGTGCTCTCCGGCGGCGACTCCCAGAAGGAGGCGTTCATCGCCATCGGCATCGCCGTCGTATGGGCGGTCATCAGCGGCATCTACTACGTCATCAACAGCCGCCGACGCGGGCCGCAGCCGACCGTCGTCAGCGCGAAGTAGGGGGTTATGGCAGGTCGGTAGAGACGCGCCATGGCGCGTCTCTACCGACCCAATGAAAAGATAAGTGAGAGTGTCCGCGATGACCGATGTGGATGTAGGGCAGAGCAGCGACATTGGCCTCGTGCGCGAAGGCAACGAAGATAGCATTCGGGTGCATGAGCCGCTCGACGAGGCCGTGATGAAGGCCAAGGGGCGGCTGTTTCTCCTGGCCGACGGGATGGGCGCGCACGCGGCGGGCGAGCTTGCCAGCCGCATGGCCGTCGAGATCCTCGCGTCGGAGTACTACGGCGACAACGGCCCGTCGCCGGAGAAAGCCCTGGAGACGGGCGTCCAGAGGGCCAACCTCCAGATCTATCAGTTCGGTCACGGCAGCAAGAACGGCCACGGGCCGATGGGAACCACGCTGACCGCCGTCGCCATCAATGGCCGCTACGCCCACATCGCCCACGTGGGCGACAGCCGCGCCTACCTGCTGCGCAACGACCAGGTCGCGCAGCTCACGACGGACCACTCCCTGGTCGGCGAGATGGTGCGCATGCGCATGATTACGGCGGAGCAGGCCCGCGTCCACCCCGACCGCAACGCCCTCAATCGCTGCATCGGCATGACCCCCTTGCTCAAAGTAGACATGATTCGCCAGGAGCTTGTCACAGGGGATATCCTTGTGCTATGCTCCGATGGGTTATGGTCGCTGGTCAGCGAGGGCGAAATCGGCGCGATTGCCGCCGAGCATCCGCCCCAGGTGGCCTGCGAGAGGCTCATCGAACTGGCAAAATCCTACGGCGGGGATGATAATATCAGCACGATTGTCGTCCGCGTCCAGGGCATCGCCGCGAACGCGCCCATGCTCCCGACGAAGCGCAGGCTGCTCAGCTGGCTGAAGACCTGACCTATGACCATACAAGCGGGTGACCGCCTCGGCAACTACCTCATCACGTCCCACCTCTCCCAGGGCGGCATGGCCGATATCTACCGCGCCTCCGACGTGCGCGACGAGAGCGATGTCGTCCTGAAGGTTCCCCACATCAGCCTCGTCGGCGACCCGGCGCTTTACGACCGCTTCCAGCGCGAGGTCGCCATCGCCCAGCGCCTCAACCACCCCGGCGTCCAGCACGCCGTCGCCACTCTCAAGGCCGATGGCCTGCCCTACCTCGTTCTCAACTACGTGGACGGCGTGCCGCTGCGCAACGTCATCCGCGAGCGCGCGCCGCTGCCGCCCGCCGAGGCCGAGGACCTGATCCGCCAGCTCGCCGACATCATGGCGTACTGCCACAGCGAGAACGTCGTCCACCGCGACCTCAAGCCGGACAACCTGTTGGTGACGCCGGCGGGCAGGCTCGTGCTGCTGGACTTCGGCGCGGCGCTCCTGGAAGGAGCGCGGCGCATCACCTGGGCGAACCTGACGGCCACGCTCGGTACGCCCGACTACATGGCCCCGGAGCAGATCCAGGGCAAGCGCGGCGACGAGCGCACGGACATCTACGCCCTCGGCGCAATCTACTACGAGCTGCTCACCGGCGAGCCGCCGTTCAGCGGCGACAACGCCCTGGCGATCATGAACCAGCACCTCAACGCCACGCCACCCCGCGCCGACCGGGCCAGGAAGGGCGTCTCGGAGGCCACGGCGGCCATCATCGCCAAGTGCCTCCAGAAGAATGCGGCCGAGCGCTATCAGAGCATGGCCGAGGTGCTGCACGACCTGGACCACCCGGCAGACGCGGACTTGAGCGTTCTGGCGAAGGTCGCGCCGACGCGCCGCTTTGGGCTGAGCGACACGCAGTACATGGTCATCGTGGCGCTGCTGATCAGCATCCTCATCATGCTGGGGCTGGTGGTCATCGGCGTCGGCGCGCAGTACCTGCATACGCGGTAAGCGGCTCGTCCCTCACCCCCCTTCTCCCCTTGTGGGAGAAGGGGCCGGGGGATGAGGGACGCCGCGGTCTTGACTACGCCTCCTGGCGCGGCTACAATGGGGCCACCCTGAGATAGAAAGCTGCGCCATGTCCCGCATCCTCCTGTACGTCTTCGCTGTCGTGGAGATCCTCATCGGCGGCTTCTTCCTGGTCTATGCTATCCAGCTCTGGCAAGACCCGAATGCCGGGATGGGCAAGCTGTTCGTGCCGGCGTTCCTCGCCCTCGGCCTGCTGTTCTTTAGCGGGTTGGGCGTGATTATCGGCCGCCGCTGGAGCTACTACCTCCAGTTTGGGCTGATCATCCTGGGCGTGGCCCTGTTCACGGCTTACTACGCGCCCCTCGGCGCGTGGTCCTCCGGCGCGATCCTCGCCACCTGGCTCGTCGGCGCCGCCCTGTTCCTCTTCTTCCTCCTGCCGCCCGTGCGCCGCCACTTCGGACTCGCCTTGCCCCGTGCCTGACGAAGCGACCGTCGCGCTGAGCGAGGCGTTCCTCGAGCGGACAGTTCGCCGGCTGGCGAGCCAGTACCTCGTCACGCGCAGCCGCAGCCTCGGCGGCATCGGCGCGGCCGTGTTCGAGACCATGACCCTTGACGTCCTGCCCGGTATGCACATGCTCATCGCCCTGCCTGGCCTGGTGCAGGTCCACGTGTCCTTGTCCGCCACATCCGACGCCATCCGCCTCGAAGCGCACTCCTTCGAGTTCGCCGGGTTCCCGCTACCCCTCAAGGGCGTGCTGACGTCGTTCCTCAAGTTGGTGGAAGAGCGCATCAACGAGCCGCTGTCCCGCTTCCTGGCCGCCATGGACCTGGCGATTACCGAGACCGAGTCGACCAACACCGACATTATCCTACATCTGAACCCACGCCGCTCCGCGTAAGGAACCCCAAAATGGCTGCCGACTCCGCCAGCATGTCTCCCCGCGCCGTGTACGCAATCCTGCCTCCGGATGGCCGCCTGCTATTCCTGACCCGGCTCCTGCGGCTGTTCGGCTACGGCTTTCTGTCTGTGGTGCTGGTACTCTACCTTGTCGAGGTGGGGTTGACGACGACCCAGGTTGGCTTACTGCTGACGTTCACCCTGTTGGGCGACACTGCCATCTCGCTGTGGCTGACGACTCAGGCGGACCGACTCGGACGGCGGCGCACGCTGCTCGCCGGCGCCGCGCTCATGGTTGTGGCGGGCATTGTGTTCGCCTACACCAGCAACTACATCCTCCTGATCGTCGCCGCGACCATCGGCGTCATCAGTCCGAGCGGGAACGAAGTCGGACCGTTTCTCTCGGTCGAGCAGGCGTCGCTGACCCAGCTCTTTCCGGCCGAGCGGCGCACCCAGGTGTTCGCCTGGTACAACCTCGTCGGCTCGTTCACGACCGCTCTGGGGGCGCTGCTCGCCGGCGCGCTCGCCCAATACCTCCAGAACCACGGCTGGGCGCCCCTGGACAGCTACCGCGTCGTCGTCCTGGGCTACGCGGCCGTCGGCGCGCTCCTGTTCATTCTTTTCCTCAGGGTCTCCCCCAACGTCGAGGCGTCCCTCGCCGAGCTGGCGCGCGAGTCGAACACGCTGAGCGCCCGGTTCGGCCTGCATGGCTCGCAGAAGACCGTGCTGCGACTGTCCGGCTTGTTCGCTCTGGACGCTTTCGCCGGCGGCTTTGTCGTGCAGAGCATCGTCGCCTATTGGTTCACCGTCAAATTCGGCGTCAATCCCGGCCTGCTCGGCGCGATCTTCTTTGGCGCCAATGTTCTGGCCGGCGTCTCGTCGCTGCTGGCGGTGCGGCTCGCGGCGCGCTTCGGCCTCATCAACACGATGGTGTTTACTCACATCCCGTCGAACATCCTGCTGATGCTGGTGCCGCTGATGCCCACCCTGCCGCTGGCGATCCTCGTGCTGTTGCTGCGCTTCAGCATCTCCCAGATGGACGTGCCGACACGCCAATCGTACGTCATGGCCGTGGTACGTCCGGAGGAGCGCTCGGCGGCCTCCGGCATCACCGGGGTAGCGCGCACCATCGGCGCGGGCATCTCGCCCGTGCTCGTCGGACCGCTGCTGGCGATCCCGGCCTTGCTGAGCGCGCCCTTCTTCATCGCCGGCGGCCTCAAGATCGTCTATGATCTCCTGCTCTACCGCGACTTCAAGACGGTGCGCCCGCCGGAGGAGACGAAGTAACAGACAGGCCGGGCGATCAGGCCTTCGCGCCGCTCTGCATCGTGGTATAATGACGCCATGAGCGCGCAGACACTCCCTGCACGCCGTTCCCGCATGGGGCCGGTCCATATCGCGGCGCCCCGGGTCGAATCGCTGCGCTGGTTCGCAGCGATCTACTTCCTCATCCTCGGCGCCTCCTTCCTGCTCCTCCCCCAGGGCAGCATCGGCCTCTGGCTAGGCGCGACGTGGCTGCGAGGCGCCGTCACGGCGGCCACTGGCCTGATCCTACTGTGGGTCGCGGGAGCGGCCCCTCCCCCACGCCTCGCCACCGCGCTTCAAATTGTCGCCGCGATCCCGCAACTCATCGTTGCGGTGGAGTACTGGGGGCTGGGCGCCGTCGCGCCGGCCTCGACACTCACCGTGCTCGCCATTGCCATCCTCCTGGCCCCGGCCATGCCTCCCGCCAAGCCGACCGATGGACCGCGGCCAGAGGCCCTGGCCCTCGCCCTCGGCCTGATTCAGGCGATCCAGGGACTTGATTTTCTTATCCGTCCCGCGGCAACGACGGGGCTAGACAATCTCAGCGCCACCGTTCCGGCCTTTGGCGTCGTGTTCCTGCTGGCCGGTGTCGCCGTCGTCGTCATTCAGTTCACGCCCCGCCTGCCGCGCCTCGCCCTGTGGGCCGTCTACGCTGTCGCCGGCGGCTCGCTGCTCGTCTTCTGGGTGGCTGTGTCTGTGTGGGTAGACCCGGCCTACTGGGTGTTGAACGCGGCCGCCGTAGTGCGCGGCATGGCGACGATCCTCCTGCCGTGGCTTGGCGCCCGCGCCGCCGCTTTCGACGGCCGCGCTCTGCGCTCGCGGCTCGCGGTCGCCTTTGTGACCGCCGCCCTGGTTCCGACCCTCATCGTCCTGCCTATCGTTCTCAATGCCGTGGACAATGCCGCCATGCAGCGCGCCCTGCGCAGCCAGCAAAGCGCCATTGTGGCCGGCAGCGCGGCTATCGCCGAGGAGATCAGCCGCCACCGCGCCACGCTGGCGACCCTCGCCGCCGTGCCGGACTTGCGGACACTGCCACTGAATGAGCAGGTGGCGCTGCTCGAATCGGTGCGGACGGCCGACTCGCGGTTGCTGAGCCTGACCGTCTACGACGCCGAGGGCCGACTCGCGGCCCGCAGCGGCCTGGCGTCCGATACTGGCGACGAGCTGGCACGGGTTCTGACGCAGCCGCAGCCGCCGCGAGATGCGCTGGTTTCAGCGGCTGCGGCGAGCGGCCCGGCGCTGGCCTTCGGTCAACCCCTGGGCAGTCCGGTCGGTGACCCGGGTGGCGCAGTCGTCGGCGTCGCCGCCCTGCCGCCGCTGGACGCCCTGCTGGCGCAGGTGTCGGCGGAGCGCGGCACGACCATCTATCTGATTGACTCGTCGGGGTACGTCGTTGCGTCGTCAGACGCGGCGGTCGCGGTTGGGGCGGGCGCGGCAGAGCAACCCTGGCTTGGGGCGGCCCTGGCCAATGCGGGACCGGACGCTCAAATCGTCGAAGGCCCGCGCGGCCCGCGCATCCTGGCTTACGCCGGCATCCCCGGCATTCGCTGGCAGCTGGCGACGCTGCTCGCCGTGTCGGTCATTCAGGCGAGCATTCTGGCCGCCCGTCAGGTTGCCTTTGGCGCGGCCCTCCTGGCCGGGCTGTGCGCCGCCCTGGCCGGGTGGTGGTTTGCCAGCCAGTTCGCGGCCCCCATCAGCGCGCTGGTGAGCGGCGTGGGGCGCATCGCGGCCGGCGAGCGCGGCGTGACGCTGCCGCGACAGGGCGCAACTGAGCTGGTGGTGCTATCGGACGAGGTTGAGACGATGGCGGCGACGCTGGAGGCGCGGGCGGCCGAGCGCGAGCGGCTCATCGGGCAGCTCCAGGCGCAGAACGAGGAATTGCGCACGCTCCAGGCCGAGCGCGAGGACTATGTGCGCGCCATCTCCCATGACTTGCGCAACCCTCTGGCCGCCATCCACGGCCACGCGCAGCTTCTGTATCGGCTGTTGAGCAAACAGGGCCGCCAGCAAGAGGCGCGATCTGCTGAGACCATCATGCGCCTCGATGCCAACATGAACAGCATGATCCAGGACCTGGCCGACGCGCTACGATTCGGCGCCGGTCAGGTGAGGCTTCAACCCAGGCCCATCGAGCTGGCGTCGTTCATCCTCGACACCGCGGAGGGCATGGCCGGACCGAGGCAGGTGCAGCGGCTGCGGCTGGTCATGCCGGACGAGACGGTGCGCGTTCTCGCCGATCCGACCGCCCTGGAGCGCGTCCTGTCGAACCTGGTCAGCAACGCCCTCAAGTACTCAGCCGACGCCTCGCCCGTCACCGTCACGCTCACGCGCGGTCACGGCGAGGCGGTTGTGGCGGTCGCGGATCAGGGCCACGGCATGACGGAGGAGGAACAGGCGCGGTTGTTCACGCGCTACTACCGCGCGCCGAGCGCCCGCGCCGGCACGACGGGCCTCGGCCTGGGCCTCTACATCACCCAGGCGCTCGTCAAGGCCCAGGGCGGCCGAATCTGGGTCGAGAGCCGGCCGGGCGACGGCGCAACGTTCCGCTTCACCCTGCCCCTGGCGCCGGAGAATCCCCCGCCGGACTTTCCGCCAGCCGAGGGATGAACAGCGCCGCCACCCCGCGCGCATTTTCCATCAGTCCTCTAGGTTCGCTCGTCCGTGGCGCTGCCGTCGCCGGTCTCCGCGCCGACCCTGCCACCTAGGGCGACGCGGAATGGCGGGGCCTGGTAGCCGGCCGGCCGCTGCTCTGGCGGGATGGTAACGGCGTTGCCGTCGCGCAGGCTGGTATAGGCGGGCGACATGATCTCGACGCCAGCGGCGTTGAACTTGTCCTGGATGGACGCGTGGAGGGCGGCGTAGAGGCGCGGCATCCGCTCCGGCTGTTGGGTATAGGCGTTCAGCTCGTAAGCGACGTTGTAGTCATTGAGCGCCGTCTGGAGGACGAAGGGTGGCGGCTCGGCCAGGATGCCCGGCGTGTCCAGCGCCGCCGCGATCAACAGACTATGCACCTGCGGCCAGGGCGCATCGTAGCCGATGGTGATCTTTGTGTGCAGGATCAGCCCTTCCTGCCGCGCCATCGTGGAGTAGTTGACGATCTCGCGGCCCAGTGTCAGGCCATTGGGGATGGACACGTCTTCGTTCTTGAACGTGCGCACGACGGTCGTGAGCAGTTTCTTCTCGACGACGCGGCCCGTGACGCCGCCCATGGAGACGACGTCGCCGATGTGGTACGCGCCGGTGTACGTGGCGATGACACCCGCGACAAGATTGCCAATCGCCGTCGTCGAGGAGAGGGTGAACAGGATGCCGATGAAGACGGTCACGCCTTTGAAGAGGTCGGTGTTGGCGCCGGGGAGATAATTGTATCCGACGATGAGCGCGGCGAAGATGAGCAGCAGCGACACGAGCTTGTAGGTTTGCGAGGCCCAGTCACGCTCGAAGCCGGGAATGTTGATCGCGCCGGTCTCGATCTCCCTGAAGAGCAGGCCGGCGATACGCCAGAGAACATACGTTACCGCGACGATGATGAGCAGGACGATCAGGTTCGGCAGATAGCCCAGAAAGGCTTGCCAGGCGCCGGCCAGCGGCCGCTGAACGAGCCGGCCCAGTTCGGCGCTCAAGGGGCGCGTCGCCGGGAAGAAGCCCAGGGCCAGCGGCACGTAGAGCGTTATCAGCCACAACCACACCAGCACCCGCCCCCACTTCAGCGCCCACATCAGAATCCCGCGCAGCCGCCCAGTGCGGTAGAATTCCAGGCGGCGAATGTGCTCCGCTTCCCGCGCCTCGCCAAACCAGTTGTCAATGCGCCGCAGCAGAAAGGCGTAGGCCCGATTTACGAGCCATATCGCAGCGACGAGGGCGGCTGTCGCCAGAATCGCCTCCACCACGCCGATGATCTGGGCGCGCGCGCTATACTCGGCGCGCACCTGGGATACGACCTGGCGGATGGCGGCCGCCCGTTCGGCGGCCAATGCGGGCCGCGACGTGCCGTTGTCCGCGGCGTCCTGGTCCGTCACCGTCATCAACACCTGGTCGCCGGCCATCACGTCGGTAGCGCCACCGGAGTCGACGAGGCTAATTTCGACGTCGGCGCGGAACGGGTTCGTCGCCAGGTCCGTGATGCGGCCGGCGATGGCGGCGGCGCGCTCGGCCGGAGTGAACGAGCCGACGCGCTCCTTGATCGTGAACAGCTCCCGGCCGTCCACGATCACCGGGGCGCCGGCCTGGGTCGTCGGTGTGGCGGCGGGCGAGGGGGTGGGCGATGGCCCCTGGGCGCGCGCCGTCGCCGGCGCGAGGGCCAGCGCCCACATGAGAGCGATCGCGGCAAGAGCCACGCCCAGCCGCAACCACCCGAGGAAAAGTCCTTTGTGGCAGCCCATTCCGCGCCTCCCCAGGAAATAGCAGAAGCCCCTGGGATGTGGATCCCAGGGGCCTTATTATACACCCGCGCGGCGGCGCAGTCGCGTCTACAGGTCCATGTTCTCGAAAATGTCGCCTAGCTCGCGGCCCCACAGCTCGTCCAGGGGAGCGAACGGCTTCGGCTCGAACTCGGCGCGCACCTTGTCCAGGTAGACATCAATGTGAGCCTGGGGCGCTTTTTCCATCAACTCCTGGATTTCCTCCGCGCACGTCACGGCCAGCTTCTGGCTGCGGTATTCCAGGTCCGACAGGTCCACGTCTAGCCCGAACAGGTAGATGACGCGGCGCATGACGTCGTACCAGGCGCGGTAGTCCTGGTCAATGCCGAATGCTTCGAGGCGCGGCGACAGCTCCGAGAAGTCGTACAGCGGCACAAGGCCGTAGAGGGTGAAGTACTCGACCTCTTCCTCCTCGGCTTTGTCGGCCAGGTAGGAGCCGAGGCTCACGCCGCCCTCATAGTTGGAGAACAAGACGGCGCAGCATTCCAGGTCCTCGCGCATCCTCGGCAGGCTGTACGCCGCCGTGACCTGACGCTCGGCATCGTACGGCACGGGGCCAAAGACGCCGCCGAGGCTGGCGATACGCTCTACACCGAGGGCCTGCGTCATCTGGAAGAACGTCTCGGCGTAGCGGTCCACGTTCATGTGCGGCTCGTCGCCCAGGAAGATAACCAGGCCCTTGCCGTTGTTCTCGACGTAGTAGATGTCGTTGTTGGGCTTGCGCAGCTCGGTGCGGTAGCCGTCCTCGAGCTTGATCTCCGGCCGCAGGAACTGATGCGTGCCGGGAATCTGGAACAGGTAGAAGCCGTCCGGGCGGATGCGCCCGATCTTGCGCGCCTTGAGCTGATTGACGAGATAGGTCGGCAGCATGGACGAGATCGAGCCGGCGTCGGCCCACTGCCGCCACCCCGCGATCATGTGTATCTCATCCGCTTGCGGCGTCTCCCACAACTCCAACACCTCGTTCATCACGATCCTCCTCACCACGAACCCGAACACCATAAGGGTAATTGGCGACATAGACGCCGGGCCGAACATTGAGCGGCCCGGCCCGGACATCCTTGGCAAGTTCTGTACCGCGAGGACGCAAGACGCGCCCCAGAGTCAGCTACAGGCCGCCTCCAGCGCTGCGCACACAATCGGCAGGTCGGACTCGGTCGTGGCCCAGTTGGACACCGCCGCGCGCACCGCCGGCCCCCCGCCATACGTCGTCGGGGTCACGAACACGCGCCCGTCGCGGTGCAGCCGGTCCACCAGCCGCGCCGTCGCTGCGTCGCGCGCCTGCCCTCGCAGCGCGGCGTCAGCCAGCCGGAAGCAGGCGATATTGAGGCGCACCGGCGCGAGAAGCTCGAACAGCGGCGACGCCGCCAGCCACGCGCCCAGGTCCGCCGCAACCTGGCAGTTGCGCTCGACGATCTCGCGGTAGCCCGCGCGCCCATAGGCCATCAGGGTCATCCACACCGGCAGGGCGCGGAAGCGCTGCGAGTTCTCCGGCCCGCGATTGAGGTAGTCCGGCGCGGCGCCACCGAGGAGGCTCAGGTAGGGCGCGGCGACGCGGAACACGCGCTGCTGCACGTCCAGGCGTCGGCCAAAGGTGAAGCCGCAGTCATACGGCACATTCAGCCACTTGTGGCCGTCGGCGGCGACCGAGTCGGCCAGCTCGACACCCCGCGCCAGCTCGGCCTTCGCCGGCGACAGGCGGGCGAACAGGCCGAACGCGGCGTCCACGTGCAGCCAGGCGTTGTGGGCGCGGGCGATCTCGGCGACAGCCGCCACGTCGTCGAAGTCGGCGGTGTTCACGGTACACGCGCTCGCCAGGATGATGGCGGGCCGGCCGCCGTGCGCCGCCAGCGCCGCCCGCAGCGCGGCCACGTCCACCGCCTCGCGCCCCGGCAGCGTTGGCACGCGGCGGACGCTGCGCCGCCCCATCCCTAACATCGCCAGCGCCTTGACCGCGCTGGCGTGGGGCGTCGCGGAGAAGACAGCGATGTCGGTGGCAGCGGCCATGCCGTCCTCGGCGATGTCCACGCCCATCGCCTCCCCCGCCCATTGCCGGGCGGCGGCCAGGCCGACGAAGTTCGCCATTGTGCCGCCGGTGACGAGGACGCCGGCGAACTCGGGCGGCAGGTCGAAGAGTTGACGCAGCATATCCAACGCCTGCGCCTCGACGCCGGCCGCCGCCGACCCGACGGCGTTGGAGACGTTCTGGTCATACGCGCCGACGAGCCAGTCGGCGGCGAGCGCGGCCGGCGTACTGCCGCCGGTCACGAGACCGAAGTAGCGCGGCCCGGCCGACCCCGACAGGGACGGCTCGATGCGCGCGCCGAAGTCGCGCAGGGCGGCGAGGGCGCCGACGCCGGTCTCCGGCAGCGTCGCCGGGCCAAGGTCCATCGGCGGCGCGGCGGCCGGCCGCTGGGGCAGCGATTGGAGGAAGGCGACGGCCTGCGCCTGCGCCTCGGCCAGTAGATTCGGCAGCGCCCCCTGGTCGGCGCGCAGAAGGTTATCCATGCTGGGTGTCCTTTGAGAATAAGCCTGCTCGCAACGGATGGGGGGCACGGATCAACGGATAGCTTCCCACCATTGCGTGGAGCTGCGGACTCCCCCCCCTTGGCCCCCCGCCAGCAGGGGGCGAAGAGGGATGTGTAGCCCATCCCCCCGCTGGCGGGGGGACTAGAGGGGGGTCTCCACGTTTCGCCGCGTGGAGCTACCGTTGCGAGTTCTTCGCTGAAAGAAAGCTGCTATAATAGAGCCGACGTGGGCATCCCCGCTTTGGAGTCAGTATCCTATGCGGGTTTGGCGCGGGCGTCAATTCACCGGCAGCGAGGCACGATGCGCGTTGACTTGAACTGCGACATGGGCGAGAGCTTTGGGGCGTGGGAGAAGGGGCAGGACACCGCGATGATGGCGGTCATTTCGTCGGCCAACATCGCCTGCGGCTGGCACGCTGGCGACCCGCTGGTGATGGAGCGCACCGTGCGCCTGGCGGCCGAACACGGCGTCAGCGTCGGCGCGCATCCCGGCTACCCCGACCTGCTCGGCTTCGGCCGCCGCAGCATGGCCCTGTCGCCGGCCGAGACCGAGGCCTACGTTCTCTATCAAATCAGCGCCCTGGCCGGCATCGCCCACGCCAACGGCGTTCCGATGCGCCACGTCAAGGGACACGGCCAGATTTACAACGACGCGGTCCGCAACCCGGCCCTCGCCGACGCCATCGCCCGCGCCGTCTACCGCCTCGACCCTGAGCTGATCCTGGTCGCCCTGACCGGCTCCGAGCTGGTGCGCGCCGGGCGCGACCTGGGCCTGCGCGTCGCCGAGGAAGCCTTCGCTGACCGCGTCTACGAGGCCGACGGCTCGCTGCGCTCGCGCCGCCTGCCGGGCGCGATGATCGAGGAGCCGGCTGCGGCCGCGCAGCAGGTGTTGCGCATGCTGCGCGACGGCCACGTCATCAGCTACGACGGCACGCCCGTGCCGGTGCGCCCCGACACGGTCTGCATTCACGGCGACGGCCCGACGGCGGCGTCCATCGGGGCGGCGCTGCGCGGGCAGCTCGAAGCGGCGGGCGTGTCCATCGTTCCCATGTCTGACATCGTCTAACCCAACAAAGGACGCCCCGTGGACCTACGCCAACTCCCGAAGGTCGAGCTGCACCTCCATCTCGACTGCTCTCTCAGCTATGCCGTCGTCAGCCGCCTTGACCCGTCTATCAGCCTGGCGACGTATCAGCGGGACTTCATCGCCCCCGCCCGCTGCACGAACCTGGCCGACTTCCTGACCCGCGCCCCGAAGGCCATTGCCCTGATGCAGACGGAGGAGCAACTCCGCCTCGTGACGCGGGACGTGTTCGAGCAGCTCGCCCGCGACAACGTGCTCTACGCCGAGATTCGCTTCGCGCCGCTGTTCCACACGGAGAAGGGGCTGTCGCCACGCGAGGTCGTCGGCGAGGTCGAGGCGGCGACCGATGAGGCGGTCCGCGCCACGGGCGTCGAGGCGCGGCTGATCCTGTGTACGCTGCGCCACTTCGACACGGCCCAGAGCCTCGAAACGGTGCGGCTGGTGGAGGACTTTCGGGGGACGCGAGTCGCGGGCTTCGACATCGCCGGCGACGAGGCGGGCTTCCCGATTGACGCCCATGTCGCCGCCTTCCACTACGCCCAGGACCGCCGGATTCCCTGCACCGCCCACGCTGGAGAGGCCAGCGGCGCGCCGAGCGTGTGGGACACGTTGGACAACTTCCACCCCTCGCGCATCGGCCACGGCGTGCGGAGCAGTGAGGACGCCGCGCTGCTCGACTACCTGCGCGCCCACAACATCCACCTCGAAGTCTGCCCGTCGTCAAATCTACAGACAAACATGTACGCCGACTACGCCGACCACCCGATTGATCGGCTGTACCGCGACGGCGTGTCGGTCGGCGTCAACACCGACGCCCGCACGATCACGAATATCACGCTGAGCGAGGAATACGAGAAGCTGCACGAGACGTTCGGGTGGGGCGCGGAACGCTTCTTGCGCTGCAACACCAACGCGCTCCAGGCGGCGTTCATCGCGGAGGATGTGCGGGCAGACCTGCTGCGGCGGCTCGCAGCAGGGTATGTTACGTAGTAGAGACGCGTCATGGCGCGTCTCTACGGGTGGGCGCCATGGCGCGTCTCTACGGGTGCGTGTCGTTCACCGTCTCCCACGGTGGGGCGCCGACGGCGTCGTCGCCCTCCCGCGCCAGGAGCGATAGCAGGGTGCGCGCCGAGGCGGGGTCGCGGCAGTCGTAGTCGCGGCAGGCGCGGGGGCGGTCGGCGTGGAGGAGGCACAGGTTCGTGGCGTCGTCCAGGTAGGCGCAGCGATTGTTGACGCGCGGCAGCGCCCACAGGCCGCCGCGCCGCTCGGCGAAGCCCGCCGCGACAAGCGCCGCGTCCTCGGCGAAGTCGTCGGGGCGCAGCGGGATGGTGGCGAAGCCGCGGCAGCACAGGGCGCGGCAGCGCTGGCACGGCGGCTCGTCGGTGTGGACGGGTAACTCGGCTCGAAAGGTATCGCTCATCGGAGGGACTATGCTCCGCATTGGAATCGTCGGCTGCGGGCGCATCCTGAACGCCCACCTGCAAGGCTTCCTGGCGCTGCGGGCGGCGGGCGTGGACACGTTCCGCATTACGGCGCTGACGTCGCGCGTCCGCGACGATGCCCTGATGTTCCGCCAGCGCGGTGAGGGGCCGCCGCCCCGGCCGCCGGTCATGGACCCGGCGACGGGCGATCCGCTGGCCGCGCCCCACACCTACGTCAGCGACTTTCAGCCGGACCCCCTGCCCGAAGTATACACCGACTACGCTGAGATGATCAGCGAGGGGCCGGTGGACGCCGTCCTCGACCTGACCACCCTGGCCCTGCATCACCAGGTGGCCGAGGTGGCCCTGGGCCACGGCAAGCACCTGCTCACCCAGAAGCCCCTCGCTATAAGCGTGCGCGCCGGCCAGCGCATGGTGGAGACGGCGCAGGCAAAGCGGCTGACCCTGGGCGTGTTCGAGAACGTGCGCCAGATGGCGGCGGTGCGCGCGGCGGCGTGGGCCGTCGCCCACGGGCTGATCGGGACGCCGCAGATGGCGATCATCGGCAGCCTGGGCGGCGTCTGGTCGCCGGACCGCGTCGTCGCCGACACGCCGTGGCGGCACCAGAAGCGCCTGGCCGGCGGCGGCGGCAGCATTGACATCGGCGTGCATCAGTTCGACTGGCTGCGGGCCGTCATGGGCGAGGTACACGCCGTCAGCGGCGTGACCCGCACGTTCGAGGCGGCGCGGCGGCGCGACGGCCAGACCGTCGTCACGGCGGACGTGGACGACACCTACCTGGCGACCGCCTTCTTCGACGGCAACGCCATCGGGCATCTGTTCTGGTCGTGGGCCGGCCGGGGCTTGCCCATCGAGATACCGGACACGCCCGCGTTCCTCGGCAGCGAGGGGGCCATTCACGGACAGTGGCTCGTGCGCAACGGCGAGCGGGGCGACCTGATCGCGGAGTTCGCCGCGGGCATGTCGGCGGAGGAGCGGGCGCGATTCTTCCCGCTCGGCCTCCAGGAGCCATACGCCATTCTCCAGTACGACTGGCTGTCGGCCATCGAGCGCGGCGAAGACCCGGAGACGAGCGGCGCGGAGGGGCTGCGCGACCTGGCGTGCGCCTTCGGCGTGCTGGAGTCGGCGGCGCTCGGCCGCGTCGTGACGCTGGACGAGGTGCTGTCCGGCGCGGTGGACGGATATCAACGCGAGATTGACCAACACTACGGTTTGGTTTGAGAGGAAAATATGACACGAATCGGAATCATTGGCGCTGGCTCGCTAGGGCGGTATCACGCCCTGTGCTGGCGGACGCTGGGCGCGGAGATCGCCGCCGTCTACGACGTCGTCCCCGACGCGGCGCGGCAGATGGCTGAGGCGACGGGGGCGGTGGCGTGTGACAGCCTGGTGGACGTGATTCAGCGCGCGGACGTGCTGGACGTGATTACGCCACCGACGGCCCACCACGAGGCGACAATCGCCGGGTTGCAGGCGGGGAAGCCGGTCATCTGCGAGAAGCCCATCGCCCGCAGCATGGACGACGCTCTGGACATGGCGCGGGCCGCCAAACGGACGGGTACGCCGCTGTTCATCGCCCACGTGGTGCGCTTCTGGCCGCAGTTCGCCCGCATCCACGACCAGATTGCGGCGGGCGCCATCGGCGCACCCGGCATCTACCGCTCGGGGCGGTTGGGGAGCTACCCGCGCTGGGGGTCGTGGTTCGCCGACGAGGGGATGAGCGGCGGCGTGCTCGTGGACGTGATGATCCACGACTTCGACTTCGCTCGCTGGTGCATGGGCGACGTCGAGCGCATCTACGTGCGCCGCGCCCACTGGCCGGGGCCGCAGGAGGGCAAGCACTCCTTCGCGCTGCTGCGGTTCGCCAGCGGCGCCGTGGGGCATATCGAGGGCAGCTGGGATCGCCCGCCGCGCCAGTTCCAGACGTATGTCGAGGTGGTGGGCGACGGCGGACTGCTCTCGGCCCACAGCGACGCCGAGAAGCCCATCCGCGTGTCCCTGCACTCCGGCGAGCCGCTGGTGTTCGAGACGCCGCTGGAACAGGACCCCTATGTCGCCGAGCTACGCCACTTCATGGAGTGCATCGAGACGGGCGCGACGCCACGTGTCACCGTTCACGACGCCCTCGCCGCCCTTCAACTCAGCCTCGCCGGCATGGAGTCGGCCCAGACCGGGCGCCCCGTCACCATCGCGCCCCTGGAGGTTTAGATGACCGTTCGTGTTGGTATCCTGGGGGTCGCCCACGTCCATACCCCCAGCTACGTGCAGGGGTTGATGGCGCACCCGAACGCTGAGGTTCTCGGCCTATACGACCGCGATCCGGCGCTGGCGGCGCAGGCCGAGGCCGCCTGGCGCATCCCGGCGATGGGGTTGGACGACCTGCTGAACGAGAGCCTGGATGCGGTTGTCATTTGCTCAGAGAACGTCTTCCACCGCCCGCTGGTCGAGGCGGCGGCCGGCCGCGTGTCGGCCATCCTGTGCGAGAAGCCTATCGCCACGACAATGGAGGACGCCCACGCCATCATCGCGGCGGCTGACAAGGGCGGCTCGCGGCTGATGATCGCCTTCCCGGTGCGCTACGCGCCGGCGGTGCGACAGCTCAAGGAACTGCTCGCCAGCGGCGCGCTCGGCGCGGTGCATACCGCCCGCACGACGAACCACGGCTCGATGCCCGGCGGCTGGTTCGCCGACCCGACGCTGGCCGGCGGCGGCGCTGTGCTGGACCACACCGTCCACGTGATGGACCTGCTGCGGTGGCTGTGGCCCGGCGTCGAGGTCGAGGAAGTGTATGCCGAGGTCGGCCACGCCCTGCTGCATCCGGGCCTGGGTATTGACGACGTCGGGCTGCTGTCGTTCCGCCTGAGCAATGGCGTCATCGGGACGCTGGACACGAGCTGGTCGCGCCCGCCGACGTACCCCATCTGGGGCGATGTGACGCTGGAGATGGCTGGCGACCTGGGCGTCGTCAGCGTGGATGTGTTCTCCCAGAACGCGCTGTACGCGCCGACGGAGGGGAAGTCACGCTGGCTGGACTTCGGCGTCAACCTCGACGCCGGGCTGATCGCCGATTTCATTGACATGGCGGGCAGCGACCGTCCACCGTCCATCAGCGGCTGGGACGGCCTCAAGGCGATGGAAGTCGCCCTCGCCGCCTACGAGTCCGCCCGCACGGGCGAGCCGCAGCGTCTCACGTCGTGATGGGTGGTGGCACGTCCCCCACCAACCCCCGCCTCGCTGCGCTCGGCTCCCCCTTCCTCCCCCACAAGTGGGAGGGGAAGGGGGATGGGGGGATGGAGGAGGGGCGCTGTGGCCCACCCCAGAAGGGCCTGTCCGCCCTTGAACCCATGCAGCAGAGGAGGAAAGAGGCGAGATCGCGGTTGACCGTAGGATGGGTCGCGGATAGACTTATCGGCATGTGGAATCAGGTGGATGGCCACGGCAGAATGAGAGAGGTGTATGACCAGAACGGTAAGCGCAGTGTTTGAGGATGGCGTGCTTCGGCCCGACTCGCCCATTGATCTGGAGCCAAACAAGCGGTATATCCTGACAATTCAGGATGAGTTGGAGCTAGACAATGGCGATGTTTGGGATACACTTGCGAAGCTGGCAGGCACTGTTGACGCGCCGCCAGATTGGGCGAGCGAACACGATCACTACGCACAGTGACGGGGTTCGCCAACAAAGTTGCACATGAACCTGTCGAGGCCATCCGTTTATCCGTTCCACCATCCGTTGACAGTCGGCGTGAAGTTCATGAGCAGCGCAGCGAGGGGGGCTGGATCGCGGCCCAGATGCTTCGCTGCGCTCAGCATGACGATTGAAGGCTATTTTCAGGGTAGACACAACGGCCTGAAGCTGACTCTTTACTCGCGCTCCGTGCGGTTGCGCTGGCGGTCCCTGTGGCGCTCGACGGCCAGCCGCACCAGCCGCCGACATAGCTCGGCGTAGCCGACCCCGCTCGCCTCCCACATCCTCGCGTACATGCTCGTCGGCGTGAAGCCGGGCATCGTGTTGATCTCGCTCAACCACAGCTCGCCCGTACCCCGGTCGAGCAGAAAGTCTACCCGGCTCAGGCCGCTGGCGTCTATCGCCTTGAACGCCAGCGCGGCCAGCCGCCGCACCTCGTCCGTCGTCGCCTGGGGCAGCGGCGCGGGCAGGATGAGGCGTGTCTCCTCATCTACGTACTTGGCGTCGTAGTCGTACCACTCGCGGGCCGGAATGATCTCGCCCGGCAGCGATACCTGCGGCTCGTCGTTGCCCAGCACCGACACCTCGATCTCCCGCGCATCTATGCCCTGCTCGACCACGATCTTGCGGTCGTAGCTGGCGGCGAGGGCGAGCGCCGAACGCAGCTCACCCCTGTCGCGCACCTTCGAGATGCCCACCGATGAGCCGCTGTTGGCGGGCTTGACAAACATCGGGTAGCGCAGCGCCCCCTCGATACGCTGAACGGCCGCGTCCGGCGCGGTCTCCCACAGGGAGCGCATGATGACCGCGTAGGGGGCGACGGGCAGGCCGACGGCGGCGAACACGGCTTTCATCATCGCCTTGTCCATCCCCACCGACGACGCCATGACGCCGCAGCCGACATAGGCCACGTCGGCCATGTCCAGCAGCCCCTGCACCGTCCCATCTTCGCCATACGTGCCGTGCAGCACCGGGAAGATGACGTCCAGGCCCGCCAGCCGCGCGGCGCCGTTGGCGGTGAGGGCATTCCCGCCGCGCTCCAGGCGCATCAGCTCACCCCCCTGCGACGGATCCGGCAGGAGGGCGACGGGCGCGGAGCCTTCCGACGTGCCGTCGCTCAACGCCTGCCACGGGTCGCCGCCGGCGATCCAGCGGCCCTCGCGGGTGATGCCGATGGGTACGATCTCCACATCGTCGCCCTGGAGGTTGTCCATGACGGCGCGGGCGGACGCCAGGGAGACCTCGTGTTCGGCGGAGCGGCCGCCGAAGAGAACGCCCACCCGCAGGCGGCGCGGCGCCCCGTCGCCGGTATCGGTCATGACCCTGTTCCGGGCGTCTTATTGGCGGCCTCGCCCGACTCCAGCTCCTTCAGGAGGCGGTAGTACAGGGCGACGCACTCGTTGCAGATGTAGGTATCGTGGAGGCCGGGAATGAGGCGGGCCACCTGGCTCTGACTCTTCTGGCAGAAGGAACACTGCTTCGTCCACTTGCCGGTACCGCGTAACCGATCCACAGCGCTTTCGGGCATAATAACGATCCTTCATGAGGGAATTACATCAGGCTATTCTAGCCATATCCGGGAAGACGGTCAACCATGCTATAATTGACCCCATGTTCGAACTCATCTTCCTCGGCACAGCCGCGTCAGCGCCCTCGGCCTGGCGCAACCTCCCGTCCACCCTCGTGTTCCACGACGACCGCCGCTTCGTCGTGGATGTCGGCGAGGGCAGCCAGCGCCAGCTTCTCAAGAGCGGCGTCGGCTTCAAGCGGCTCAACACCGTCCTGCTCACCCACGGCCATCTGGACCACATCCTCGGTCTCGGCGGCCTCATCTCGACCTTCGCCCGCTGGGAGGCCATTGACACCTTCGACATCTACGGCGGCCGCGCCACACTGGAGCGCGTGCGCGACCTCATGAAGGTGGTCATTCGCGGCGGCGAGGTCAAGGTCAAGATCCACCTCATCGAGATCGAGCCGGGCGTCATCATCCAGGGCAAGGGCTTCAGCGTGAGCGCCTTTCCCGTCAATCACCGTGGCGGGTCATCCTTCGGCTTCGCGTTCGACGAGCCGCCGCGCCGCCCATTCCTGGCCGACGAAGCGACGCGCCTCGGCGTGCCGGCCGGACCTGAGCGCCGCGACCTGGTGGCTGGCCGCCCCATCACCCTCGCCAACGGCGTCACCGTCCTGCCGGATCAGGTGCTCGGCCCAGAGATCCCCGGTGTCCGCGTCGTCTACATCGGCGACGTCACCCGCGCGGAAGGGCTGGTCGAGGCGGCGGCGGGCGCGGATGCCCTGGTCATCGAGGCAACCTTCGCGGCAGCGGATGTCGAGCTGGCGCGCAGCTTCGGCCACATCACGGCCAGCGAGTCGGCGGAGATTGCGCGGGCGGCCGGAGTGCGGCAGCTCTACCTGACCCACATCTCTCGCCGCTACAACGGCCGCGAACTGGAGGCCGAGGCGCGGGCCATTTTCCCGCGCACGATTGTCGTTGACGACCTGGACCACTACCGCGTCACCCGCGACGATCCCTGCCAGCGGGTGCGCGCCACCGACGACCAATAGACGCGGCATGGCTGTCTTCATCGAGATCGGCGTCATCCTCCTGTTGGTGCTGCTCAACGGCTTCTTCGCTATGGCCGAGCTGGCCGTCGTCTCGTCACGCCGCGCGCGCCTGCAACAGCGGGCCGACAAGGGCGACAACGGCGCGGTGGCGGCGCTGCGCCTGGCCGAGAACCCTGACCGCTTCCTGTCCACCGTCCAGATCGGCATCACCCTCATCGGCATCCTCGCCGGCGCGTTCGGCGGCGCGACCCTGTCCGCCTCCCTCGCCGCCATTCTCGAACCGTATCTGGGCGCGTCGAGCGGGGCCGTCGCCACCCTGGTCGTCGTCCTGTTCATCACTTACCTGTCCCTGGTCATCGGCGAGCTGGTTCCCAAGCGTCTGGCGCTTCAGAATCCGGAGGCTATCGCCTGCCGCGTCGCCCGCCCGATGACCACGGCGAGCCAGTTGGCGCGGCCCGTCGTCGCCCTGCTCATCCCCTCCAGCAACCTCCTGCTGCGGCTCCTCGGCATCTCGCCCTCGACAGGCCCGTCCGTCACCGAGGAGGAGATTCGGCAGCTCATCATGGAAGGGACGCAGGCCGGTGTGTTCGAGGCGGCCGAGGGGCACATGATGGAGCGCGTCATCCGCCTCGGCGACCAGCGCGTGGATGACCTCATGACGCCACGCACCGAGGTCGTGTGGCTCGACGTGACGGATGGGCCGGACGAGCATTGGCGGACGATCTGCGCGAACCACCACTCGCAGTACCCGGTCATCGAAGGCTCGCCGGACCGTGTCCTGGGCATCGCGGCGACGAAAGACCTGTGGCCGGAGGCGATGGGCGAGCCAATCGCCGTGCGCCCCGCCACGCGGCCGGCGCTGTTCGTGCCAGAGACGCTGCTGGCGCTGACCCTGCTCGACACGTTCCGCGAGAGCGGCGAGCGCGTCGCCATCGTCACCGACGAGTACGGCGGCACGCAGGGCCTCATCAGCATCACCGACGTGTTGCGCGTCATCGTGGGGGCGGTGGCGGCGGAAGCGGCGGACGAGCCGGGCGCAGTGCGGCGCGACGACGGGTCGTGGCTGGTGGACGGCGGACTGAGCGTCGAGGAGATGAGCGATATCGTCGGCGTGGCGCTGCCGCCGGAAGAGGACCGCGCCGACTACCAGACGGTCGGCGGGTTCGTCATGGCGCAGCTCGGCCGCGTGCCGCGGGCGGGCGAGACGTTCGCGTGGCAGGGCTTCGGTTTCGAGGTGATGGACATGGACGGGCGGCGCGTGGACAAGGTGCTGGTGACGCCGCCGTTTCGCGCCGTCAAAGACACAACGGCCTGATTGCGTTGAGAGTACGCAGCCAGGCCGTTGTGTCTGAGAGTTTTTCTGAGAGGTCGGTGGAGGTTAGGCACCGTTGATGTATAGTCTAGCGGCGCTACCTTAAGCCAGCATTAGGCGACGCTAAAGCGAAGATGAGTCTTCGTCCTGAATCGAGAAGCGGTACACCTCGTAGGCCCGCGTCTCGTCGAAGCCTACCTTCTCGGCCACGCGCTGCGACGGGTAGTTCTCCTCCAGGCAGTGCCAATGCACCGCCAACCCCCGCGCCAGGCACGTCTCGACGCACGCCGCCGCCGTCCGCACCGCCAGGTTGCGGCCGCGATAGTCCGGCGCTGTCGCCAGCCCCAGCTCGTAGTCCCGCCCGCTGACGAACACCGACAGGCACCAGCTCGCTATCGTCGCCTCCCCATACACGATGCAGTAGCCGACCCCCGTCGCCTCGAACGCCGCCAGCGACGGCCAGAACGACAGCACCCAGCCGCGTACCTGGTCGGCGTTGGCCAGGTCGTCGCCGTCCAGCAGCGCCGCCGTGATGGGGCGCATCGCGGTATCGGGCGGCATGCCGATGCGCCAGTTCCAGGTCAGGTGTTCCAGGGTGTAGTAGCGGCGGGCCGCTTTCGCCGGCCTCCAGCCTGCGAGGATCGTCTCCTCGATGGCCGTCTCCCAGGCGGGGCGGTCGTAGTGCAGCGAGAGGAACGGGATGCCGCGACGGCGCGCATCGGGCGCGATGTCGTTGCGGATGAGGGCGGCCAGGGCGCGATTGAGGTCGGCGTCGGCCGGATCACCGGCGACGAGCATGGCGTCCTGCATGTCCCAGATGAACGCCGTCGTCGGGCGCTGCGCGTCGTCGGCGAAGACCCAGCCGGGCGTGTTGCCGTCAATGACCGAGTCGACGACGATGTTGTAGCGCAGCGCCTCGAAGACGGGCCGCACCTGCGCGTATCGAATAGAGTCCAGCTTCTCGACGCTCATAGACGTCACTTATGTTTCTCTATCTTTGCACTTTAGTATGATGAAAGTAGAAGGCACAGCCCACTTTGAGGATAATGGAATGCGCCAACACACCATTGTCTCAGAGGTGAGCCATGCCCAAGCCGATTATATGTCTGTCGGAGCCGCTGTGCCAGTTCGCCGACGCCTTTCGCGATTGCTTCAGCCGCCGTCAATGGCCGTACTTCGTGATCGTACTGCTGGGGCTGATTGAATGCGAGGAGCGACGGACGTTGAGCGGACTGCGACGCACAATCGCAGAACAGGTGAGCGTGTCGGGGTTGAGCCGCTTCCTGAGCCAGTGGCCATGGTCGGCCGAGGCGGTGGCGGCGACCTGGCTGAAGCGCTTTCGAGAGCAGATGGTGGACACTGTCCAAGCAGACCACGCGCGCCAGCGGGCGGAACGTCCCCTTCGTCGAGGTCGACCCAAGACAACCGTTGTGACAGGTTACGTCAGCCTCGACGACTCGGTGCATGTCAAACCCAAAGGCCGCAAGATGGCAGGTTTGGGACGCCACTACGCGAGCACCGAGAAGCGTACAGTCAGCGGTCACTGTCTGTTCACGGGCCTCTACAGCCTGTTGGGGCGACGCTGTCCGTTGCTCCCTCGGCTCTACCGTCAGCAGGTTGTCTGTGAGCGCGAGGGGGTCGCCTTTCGCAGCAAGATCGACTTGGCGGTCGAGACCATCGAACAGTTCGTGAGCGTGCCCGACACGCACACCCATCTGTTGATCGACACGTGGTATCACTGTCGTGCGGTACGGCGGACGGCTCAGAGGCGGGGCTGGGACGTCAGTGGCGGGCTGAAGAGCAACCGCACGCTGCGCCTGATCGCCGACGATGGCACACGCAGGTGGCTGAGCATGTCGGAGTACGCGGCCAGCTTGTCCCCCCAGGATTGGCGCGAGACGACCTGGCCCACTCAGCGCGGATCGTATACGTCTACGTGCTCTCGACGCTCGGCCCGGACGCGCCGCCGTTGCTGGAGGCCTGATCAACGCGTTGGCCGTGCGGTGGGGCGTAGGCTGTTCGCAGGACTTGCACCCCTCATGAGTGCGACCGCCATTGTGCGCTGGACGCTGCTGGCGTGTCTTTTTGGACGAGCCCCCTTCACCCCGACGCCGCCATCTCGTGGGGCCCATCGGCGTAACCTCTTGCGCTGCTGCGCCAGCGCCCCGCTTGGTCGCTTGACCACGATAATGTTTGAAGGTTATTGAGCTACTGGCGATTCCTCAATCCTCCCGAGCCCTCCTTTGACGTCACCGACAAAGTAGTTTTGGTCGGCTTGATTCAACGCGTTCCGTTCACGGTGTGCACCAACCTCCCCAGGACCGTAAATCGCTGCATCCCTTCCGTCAGACTCGGTATAGCCTGACCGTCTCGCCATATCTTCGCTAAGTAGTTGGAACGCTTCTCAATTCCACCTCGATTCCCGATGTTCTGTTCACTCCTTCTTCTTGGGAAATGGTTTGGCGTCACAGGTTTCCCAGGTATCGCCGTGATCCAAGTGGCTTTGCCACCTCTCATATTTTCCTAGCACCTCTCTTCGTCAGGCGCTCGCGGCGCCTTTTTGACAACTCACTCCTTTACGCCTTCAGCTAAATTCGAGACTCAATTATATCTTGTTAGCGCTGGTGCCTCAATAATTCTCAATGCGGGCTCAGCAGATAGGCTGCCCTAAAATCTAACAACTGAGCAAGAAAGGATCGAAACCTCAAGACCGCGATCTTTTCTTTTCTTTAGCACTCGTAGTATCCGACAATGCCACGTCTTTCAGTGAATCGTTGGTCTTGACCTCGCCTTGCTTGACGATTGACCCGTTCTTCGTGCCCCTTCCTCATCTCTACGTGTATGCGCATAGTTGCTGCGCCGGCGACCTTTCGCGTTTTTCAGACCAGATGCGGATTGTCATCATAATCCCCGTGTTCCAGAACTCTGTTTAGAGCTGAAATATCTGGGCTGTCTTAGAATGATAACGCGATAGCAATCTTCACTTATCCGCACAACTCTCTGTCGCGTTTGAGATGATCCGTCCTTTCTTGGGTTGACTAGCATTGCTCAATTTCTGCCAGTTCTTGTTGCTCTGAAAATCGTGGTAACGCTGCTGTCCATCAATCCTCCAACCACAGGCATCCAATGACTTTTTCTCTTCCCCTTCCTCTTTTCTTTCCCATCGATCTCTGAAACAAGACAACGTACTGCTTCCCTCGATCTCTCGGATCTGCCACCTGTCTGGTTTTCGTCAGCCAGCACTATGGGCTTAAGTGACTGAGTTCTAAGGCTGATTTTACAATTGCTCGCCAGTCAACCGCTATTCCGGGGGCTCGAGGATGCCCTTGTACGAGTCGTCGTGGGTGATGATTCTTCGCGGATGGCCTCACACCCTATCGGCCACCTCCTACCCGACATCCTGAAGACCGTCCGGTTTTGCCAGCTCGCGCTCGGCCTCGCGCTGCACCCAGCTGGACGAACGGAGACCTTGACCGCTGGGCGAAGAACATCTGCTCCGACGCGACCTGTTCGTTGGGGTGGTAGGCCACGGCCCGCTTGACGATGTGCGCTGGCTCGTCCTGGTGATCGGCGTCGTGGATCTGACGCCCATCACCCCGTCGTTCCACGTCGTGTCCCACGGCGTGATCCGCCGTCGGGACCCGCTGGCCTCCGCTTTCCGCTCCATCTTGCCCCGCCTCGTCCCCAGACTCCAGCGCTGGGCCGCCGTTCTGTCTCCAATGGATTGAGTTTCGATGGTGCGGAAGAAGTTTAGCACAATCTGGTTGAACTCGTCGGGCCGCTCCATGTTCGGCAGATGGGCCGTGTTGGGCATGAGGACGACCTGCGCGCCGGCGATATGCGCGCCCATGTACGCCGCGGCGGCCTGAATGTACGGCACATCGCGGTCGCCGTAGACGACCAGCACGGGCAGGCGCAGCTCCTTTAGCCGCTCGGCGGCGGGCGGCTGCATGGGTCTGGGCTGCCCCTCGGCGTGGCGGCTCAGCGCGAGGGCGTTGCGGTTCATGGCCGCCATCTTCGCCCGCGCTTCCCCGTTCACCTCACCCGGCGCGCGCCCTTCACCGTCGAACCACACTTGCGTCTCCAGCTCCAGGAACGTTTCCCACTCGCCGTTCTTCGCCGCCGCCTCGATTTCGGCGAACTTGGCCGGCATCGGCACGTCGAGGTCGAGGCCGCCAGGGCCGGAGCCGACCATGACCAGCGCGGCCGCCATGTCGGGGTGCTCCAGGGCAAAGTCCATGCACGTCCCGCCGCCCATCGAGCAGCCGATGAAGTAGGCGCGCTCGACGCCCAGGACGCGCAGCAGCGCGTACAGGTCGTCGCGGTTGGCGTACTCGGCGGCGACCGGCGCGGTGTTTCCGAAGCCGCGCATGTCGAAGCGAATCGCGCGGTAGCGCTCGGCGAACACCGGGAATTGGTCGTCCCACATGCGGCGGTCGGCGACGCCCGCGTGGACGAACACGACCGCCATCCCCTCGCCCGCGACCTCGTAGTACACCCGCGCCCCGTTGATCTCCGCGTACCCGCTGCTATTCTCCGCCACCACGACGACCTCCTTGTCGAACGACTCTGCCCAAGAATTGCCACAGAGGCGCAGAGAACACGGAGAATAGATATAGTCCTATTATCCTCTGTGTCCTCTGTGTCTCTGTGGCTATCTTCTCTTCGCCACTGGTATGGCTCACTTCAGTAGCGCCAGCAGGCGGTCGGGGTAGTTGGTGTTGATGGCCTCGACGTTCAGCGCGCGGATGCGCTCCATGTCGGCGACCTCGTCAATCGTCCACGGCTGCACCGCGAGGCCCCGGTTCCGCGCCGCCTCGACGAAGCGCGGCGTCAGGACGTGGGTGCTGCCGCTGTACTCCGGCACCTGGAGCGAGTTGTAGGCCGGCGTGAGCAGGCGCTCCAGGTAGAGCTGGCTCAGGATGTACAGCGGGCGCACCTCGCTCTCCGTCGCCGACGTCGCCACCTCTGGGCACGCCGTGCGGAACGCGCTCATGCTGGCGTCCAGGAAGCTGCTCACCAGGACCTTGTCCTGCATGTTGTAGCGGCGGACCAGGGCGCAGAAGGCCTCTGGTGTCCCGGCCGGGCTGTCCTTGATTTCGAGGCCGAAGCGCTTGTCCGGGAACGCCTGGAATGCCTCCTCCACCGTCGGGACCACGAGGCCCTGGCCGCGATACGGGAACGTCTTGCCGCCATCGGTAGTGAAGCTGTAGCCGGCGTCGAGCGCCTTGATCTCTGCCAGCGTCAGGTCGGCGACCGCGCCGTGGCCGTTCGTCGTGCGGTCCACCGTCTCATCGTGCATCAGCACCAGCACGCCGTCCTTCGTCAGGTGCATGTCGGAGTCTAGCACGTCGGCGCCGATATCGGCGGCGTGGCGCAGCGACTCCATGGTATTCTCCGGGCGAATGCCGCCGCCGCCCTGGTGGGCGAAGACGAGGGGCCGGTGTTCGCCGGTGCGCGGCGTGAACCAGGGGGACATGGGCGCGGGCCGCGCGGCCCCCGCTAGGGCAACACTCACAGCCAGTAGCACGCCAATGAGGACGACAAGGGCAATGCCGAGACGTTTTAGCCAGGTATTCATAATGGTTCCTGCGCGGGGACGCCGGCGCGGCGGGGGTAGGCGTCGGGCGTCGGACGGGTCTTCATGATGCTGACCAGCGTGCGCGGCGCGTCCAGGCCGGGCAGAGTGTAGTCTACCCGGCGCGGCTCCCCCCCGCCCAGCGTCCTGACCGCCGCGCCGGCCCGCGCCAGCTCTGCCTCGACGCGGCTTCCCTTCTGGGCGATGACCACACCGCCGACTCGCGTCAGGGGCAGCAGGTACTCCGCCAGAACCGCCATGTCGGCGACGGCGCGGGCGATGGCGACATCGAACGCCGCGCGGTAGAGAGGGGCGCGGCCCATGTCCTCGGCGCGCGCATGCGCGGCCCTCGTGTCGGCCAGCGCCAGCGCGCCGATGAGATGGTCGAGGAAGCGCACCTTCTTACCCACGGCATCCGTCAGGGTCACACGCAGGTCGGGCCGCGCAATCTTCAGCGCCACGCCGGGCAGCCCCGCCCCGCTGCCCACGTCTACGACGCGCGCCTTGTCGGGGAAGGCGTCGGGGCAGAGGGCCAGCGGCATGAGCGAGTCGAGGAAATGCTGCACGCTCACCGCCGCCGCCTCGGTGATGCGGGTCAGGTTGAAGCGGCTGTTCCACTCGATCAGCTCGTGGTAATACGTATCGAATTGGGCGAGCTGGGCCGAGGAGAGAGCGATCCCCCGCGCCGCCGCCTCCACCGCCAAGAGTTCCTGCATGCCTGGGATTATACCCCCGGCGGTGTTTTTGACAACTACCACGCGCGCCTTATACTTGACTTTGAATGCTGTTACAGGAGGCAACACCTATGGCTACACCCGTTCGGACTGCGGTGGCGTCAAGCATGACGGCGCCCTTGTCGGAGGTTGACCCTGAGCTGATGCGCGCGATCCGTCTGGAAGAGGACCGCCAGCGCAACAACATCGAGCTGATTGCATCCGAGAACTACACCAGCCGGGCGGTGCGCGAAGCCACCTCGTCTGTGCTGACTAACAAATACGCCGAGGGGTACCCGGGCAAGCGCTACTACGGCGGCTGCGAGTTCGTGGACATCGCCGAGGACCTGGCGCGGGAGCGCGCCAAGGCGCTGTTTGGGGCCGAACACGCCAACGTCCAGCCCCACTCCGGCTCCCAGGCCAACTTCTCGGCCTACATGGCGCTGTGCAAGCCGGGCGAGACGATCATGGCGATGGACCTGGCCCACGGCGGCCACCTGACGCACGGCAGCCCGGTGAACTTCTCCGGCCAGATGTTCAACATGGTTCACTATGGCGTCAGCCGCGAGACCGAGACCATTGACATGGACGTGGTCGCCGACCTGGCGCAGCAGCACAGGCCGAAGCTCATCGTCACCGGCGCAACGGCGTACTCGCGCACGTGGGACTTCGCCCGCTTCCGCGAGATCGCCGACAGCGTCGGCGCGTACCTCATGTGCGACATGGCCCACTTCGCCGGCCTCGTCGCCGGCGGCGCCCACCCCAGCCCGGTGCCGTACTGCGACATTGTGACCTCGACGACGCACAAAACCCTGCGCGGGCCGCGCGGCGGCATCATCCTGTGCCGCAAGGACCTCGCGGCGGCGGTGGATAAGATGAACTTCCCCGGCAGCCAGGGCGGGCCGCTCATGCACGTCATCGCCGGCAAGGCCGTCGCGCTGCACCTCGCCATGCAGCCGGAGTTCCGCGACTATGCCCACGCCATCGTGGACAACGCCCACGTGCTGGCCCAGGCGCTCGGCGAGCGCGGCCTGCGCATCGTTTCCGGCGGCGCCGACAACCACCTGATGCTGGTGGACCTGACCTCGACGAGCGTGACCGGCAAGCAGGCCGAGAAGCTGCTGGACGAAGTCTCCATCACCGTCAACAAGAACATGATCCCCTACGACACGCGCACGCCGTTCGTCACCAGCGGCATCCGGGTGGGGACACCGGCGGTGACGACGCGGGGCTTCGGCGCGCCGGAGATGCTCCGCATCGCCGACTGGATCGCCCAGACGCTTCACGCGCCCGGGGACGCCGACCTCAAGGCGGCGGTTCGGGCCGACGTCCACGCCTTGACCGAACAGTTCCCCGTGCCGTGACACGCATTGCGAGACCTCGCTGCTTCGTGTTGGTGGCATCGTCGCTGCTCGGCGCCGCCGCCGATTGAAATCGGCGTCTGCTACGGTCAACTCGGACAGCCATGGCTTCACTAGCTGGAGCCCTGCTCGGTCAGCTCCGCCGCCCCAGGCGCTGGAGTGGCTCTCAGCGCCAGCCGATTGCTTCCGTTAGCGTACGACCGGTGGCCTCGGCGGACTACGTTACCGACCATTCATCGCAAAGGCCTGGCGGGGCGCGGAGGAGTCGTTCTCCGCGCCCCGCTTCTATTGCGCAAAAAACTGTCGGCTTGATGTCGGCTAAATGTTGGGGAAGTGTCGGGACAAAGAGCGCCCGGTTGCCCTTTTTCGCCTTCGACCTTTTGCACCCGGCTCGACTTCGTGCTACACTTTAGCGCGTTACGCTGCGGACATCGGGCGGCCTGGCTCTCACGGGCCACTCGCTCCACCCGCCAACCCTCACCGCCTGTCTCTCGTACCCTGGTGGCTTGTTGCCCATGAGCGTCGTCGACGAGATCAAGGCCCGGCTCGACATCGTAGATGTGGTAGGCGGCTACGTCCAGCTCAAGAAGTCCGGCCGCACATTCAAAGGACTCTGCCCCTTCCACAGCGAGAAGACCGCCTCGTTCCTCGTCAACCCTGAGCGCCAGACATGGCATTGCTTCGGAGCGTGCGGAACGGGCGGCGACATCTTCTCTTTCATTCAGCGGGCTGAGAATGTTGACTTTCCAGGCGCGCTGCGCCTGCTGGCCGACCGCGCCGGGGTCGAGATTACCCCCCGTACCCCTGCCACTCAGGCGGAAGACGATGCGCGCGCGCGTCTCTACGCCGTCAACAGCGCCGCCGCGCAATTCTTTAACAGCCAGATCACCCATTCTCCAGCCGCCGCCGCCGCGCGCGCCTACCTGGACAGGCGCCAGGTGGATGCCGCCAGCGTCGAACGCTTCGGCCTGGGGTACGCGCCCGACAGTTGGGACGCGCTGCTGACGGCGCTCACGGCGCGGAACCACCGCACCGACGACCTGGCCGCGGCGGGACTGGTGGTGGAGCGCGAGGGCGGCGGCTACTACGACCGCTTTCGCGGCCGTCTCATCTTTCCGATTCGGGACGAACGCGGCCAGACGATCGGTTTTGGTGGGCGCAGCCTGGGCGACGCCCTCCCAAAGTACCTTAACTCACCCCAGACGATGCTGTTCGACAAGGGCGCGGGCCTGTACGGCCTGGACCTGGCGCGGGACAGCATCCGGCGGGCCGGCGTCGTGGTCGTCGTCGAGGGCTACATGGATGTCGTCAGCCTGCACCAGCGCGGCTTCCAGAACGTGGTGGCCTCGCTGGGGACGGCGCTGACCGAGGCCCAGGTGACGCTCGCGGCGCGCCATGCCGCTACCCTCGTCCTGGCGCTGGACGCCGATAGCGCGGGCAACGCGGCGACGCTGCGCGGGTTGCAGGTGGCGGCGCGGGCGGTGGCGACGCAGAAGCGGCGCATGCCGGGGCAGGGCGGGCGGCTCAGTACCGTCGAGAAACGCGCTATCGAGCTGCGCATCACCGTGCTGCCGGCGGGGCTGGATCCGGACGACCTGGTCAAGCAGAACCCGGCCGAGTGGGAACGGCGGGTCGCGGCGAGTAAGCCGGTGCCGGAATACTACTTTTCGGCGCTGGTAAGCGATCTGGACCTCAACACGTCTACCGGGAAGGAAGAGGCCGCCGAGCGCTTGCTGCCTGTGATCCGCGATGAGCTGGACAGCCCGGTCGAGCAGGGCCACTACTTGCAGTGGCTCGCGCGCCTGACGCGGGTGGACGAGCGGCAGCTCGCCCAGCGTTTCCGGGGCCTGGGACGCAAGCCGGCCGAGCCGAGAGCGCCGACGCCGCGCAACGGCGATGCGAGCGCCGAGGGGGCCGCGCCTCCCGCGAGCCGACGGCAGTTCGGGTTGGAGGAATACCTGCTCGGGCTGCTCATGAGCGAGCCGGCGGCGCTCGGCGCCCTGCAGAACGCGCTGACAGGGCAGGGGCTGGCGGCGCTGACGGCGGCCGATTTCGACGCCGGCGACAACCAGGCTCTTCTGGATGCCCTTGGCGAGGCCCGCGACCTGAGCGGCGACGCGACCCTGAGCAATCACACGCGGGCGGTCGCGGCGTACATGGAGAAAATGCCGGCGTTGGCCGGTGACAAAGTCGTCGAGACGGCCACGAAAGTGGCGTTGCGAATACGGCAGGGGAAGCGTCAACAAGAGGTCCAACAACTAGAATTTCTCATTGCCGAAGCCCGGCGCGAAGGTGATACACTGGCGGCTGAACGGTACGAGCTGCGCATGAAGTATCTGTCATCCGAGGTGGTGCGGCTCATGAGCGCGTTATACCAGGCAAGCCCTCGCTGATGGCGAGGCGCCGAGAGCGCAACGGACAGGAAGCTCTAGATGGGAACTCAGTTGGGAAGGGTCATGAACAAAACGCCCGAGACAGAGGGGATCCCCCGCAAGATTCAGGAGCGCATTGACGCCGGCGAGACGGCCATTTCAATGCGCGACGTGCGCGAAGCGCTACCGAAAAACGAGCGCCGCCTCGATCGCCTGGACCTGCTCCGTACCCAGCTCGCCGAACTGAGCATTGACATCATCGAGGACGACGAGCCGACCCCCGAAACCCTGGCCGAGCTGGTCAAAGAAGTCGAGGAGCCGGAGGTTCACCTGGACTTTGCCGGTCTGGGGGATGATCCGGTCCGCATGTATCTACGCGACATCGGGCGGGTGGCCCTGCTGACTTCGGACGAAGAAAAGAAGTATGCCCGACTCATCCTGGCCGGCGAGGCGGCCCGCGCCAAAATGCGCAACGGCGGCGCGAGCGATGCTGTGGCGCTGCAACGAATTGTGGACGAGGGCGAGATTGCCAAGCACCGCCTGACGGAGGCGAACTTGCGCCTGGTGGTGAGCATTGCCAAAAAATACGTCGGGCGCGGCATCAGCCTGTCGGACCTGATCCAGGAAGGCACCCTCGGCCTCCTTCGCGCGGCCGAGAAGTTCAACCCGGAAATGGGCTACAAGTTCAGCACCTACGCCACGTGGTGGATTCGCCAGTCCATCAGCCGCGCCATCGCCGACCAGGCGCGCACGATCCGCGTTCCCGCCCACATGGTCGAGACCATCAATAAGTACTACCGCATCTCGCGCCGCCTGACCCTCGAGCTGGGCCGCGACCCGCTGCCGGAGGAAATCGCGCTCCAGATGGGCATCCTGCCGCAGGACGAGATCGAAGCCATTGAGGCGTACATGGCGCGCGATGAGCGGCTGCCCGTTGACCTCGACCGCAAGCTCAAGCTCGCCGCCGTCAAGGTCAAGAAGATCGTGCGCCTGGCGCAGGAGACCCGCTCCCTCGACGAGCCGATTGGCAGCAGCGACGACGAAAGCAGCAGTGAGCTGGGTGACTTCGTACCCGACGACACGACCCCCATGCCCGGCGACCACGCTTCGCAGCAGCTGTTGAAGGAACAGATGGAGCAGCTCCTGGAGACGCTCGAGCAGCGCGAGCGCCAGGTACTCGAGATGCGCTTCGGCCTGATTGACGGCCAATCGCGCACGTTGGAGGAGGTTGGGCAGGCGTTCGGGGTGACTCGCGAGCGCGTGCGGCAGATCGAGACGAAGGCGCTGCGGAAGCTGCGCCACCCGCTGCGCAGCAAGAAGCTGCGCGACTACCTGCAAGGCTAACCCTCCGCTCCGCGCTGCCGGCGATTGGGCGTCGGGCGGCCACGCGCCCCTCACGCGCCCGGCGGACGCGCCGCTCATTTCCTGATGTCATCTCTTCGCAAGTGGCTTCAGCCCGGCCTGAACGTGAAGCGCTGGCTGATTGCCCTCGTCGTCGGCGTCACCTTTCTCGCCTTCGGCCTGGCCTATCTTCTCGTTGACGTCTATCGCACCCAGGCCCTGCCCGGCGTCTTCTACTATCTGACCCTGCAATTCGTCCCGCGTCTCGGCCGCGCCGTGCTCTTCGGGGCGCTCGGCATCGGCGTGACCGTCGTCGCCCTGGCCTCCCTCAGCGCGACACTCCTGGCCGCCGCCACCCGCACGACGAGCAACACCTCCCTGGTAGACGTTCTGCACCGGCAACGCGCGCGGCGCGGCCCGCGCATCGTTGCCATCGGCGGCGGCACCGGCCTCTCGACGCTGCTGCGCGGCCTCAAGCAGCACACGTCCAACCTGACGGCCATCGTGACGGTCGCGGATGACGGCGGCAGCAGCGGCCGGCTGCGGCGGCAGCTCGGCGTCCTGCCACCGGGCGACTTCCGCCAGTGCATCGCTGCCCTGGCCGAGGCCGAGCCGCTCATGACCGAGCTGTTCGAGTATCGCTTCGACGAGGGCGCGGAGCTAGAGGGACACAGCTTCGGCAATCTCTTCATCGCCGCGATGCAGCGCATCACCGGCTCATTCGAGAAGGCGCTCGAGGAGTCGGGCCGGGTACTCAAGGTCGCGGGTCAGATTCTGCCGGCGACCCTGTGCGACGTCACCCTGTCGGCGGAGCTGGCGAACGCGACGGTGGTGCATGGCGAGTCGGCGGTTCCGCACAGCGGCGAAGCGATTGATCATGTGTTCCTTCTCCCGCCCGACCCGCCGGCGTACCCGGACGCCGTAGCCGCGATTCACGCCGCCAACCTGATCGTCATCGGGCCGGGCAGCCTGTATACTAGTGTCATGCCAAACCTGCTCGTGCCGGGGCTGGCCGAGGCCCTGCGCGAGGCGCACGCGATGCGCATCTACGTCGTCAACGTCGCCAGCCAGCCGGGCGAAACAGACGGCTACGTTCTCAGCGATTACCTGCGGGCGCTGCAACAGCACATCGGCCGCCTGCCCATAGACTGCGTCCTCGTCAACGGCCGCCTGGTGGACCTGCCGCCGGAGTGGGGCGTGACACAGGTCGGCCCGGAGCCGGGGGCGGCGGTGTTCGGCATCCCGATCGTGAGCGCCGATTTGCTCGACACGAATCGCACAACTCGCCACGATCCGGCGAAACTGGCGGCACAGCTTTTGCGTCTATATAAGCAAAGGCGCCGGGTGTGGCTGATGGCGCGGCGGTGACGGAGCCAGATACCAGGGCCTTGCGCCGGATTCGACATTTCCCGCTGTTGGCCTATACTTCCGGCCCACAGTTACACCTCGAACATTCGGCAGACCCTCAATTTTCGCCCCGTCCGTATAAACGGGCGACATCGCAGCGTCTGAAAGGTGTTGGACCACGATCTGGCAGCCCGCCCGTGGCTGTTCTCGAAGGAGTAACCTGGAATGCTCAAGCAACTGTTGGAGTCCCTGAAGGCGCTGCTCGGTCCCGCCCCGCAACCGCGGCTTCAGCCCGTGCCAGTGCCAGTCGACTCCCGCCCTCGGCGCCGCCGCTCGCGCTAACACTCTCTCGCGCGCTGAAAATACCATACCCTCTCGACGGCGCTGACACTCGCGCCCGGCGTGAGGGGGAAAATGATGCCGGCCCGCTGTCGTCTCGACGGCGGGCCGCTATATTTCAGGGAGGGCGCCCGACCGTGGGGCGTGGCCCTGGCCCCCGAAAGACCGGGAAGAGCGGCGTCGGCGTGGCGACAGGGATGCCGGTCGCCACGGGGGTGGGGGGCTGGTGGTCCTGGGCCAGTCGCACGCCGTTCCAGACGACGCCCGCGCAGACCAGCAGCGCCACGATGGTCGCCACGATGAGCCGCCAGCCGCCCCAGCGGTTGGATTGTGGTGGTTGGGGCGGCTGTGGGGGGCCGGACGGCGGCGGGCCGGACGGCCCCCCGCCGGTCGAGGGCATCGGCGTGGCGGAGCCGGGCGCTGGACCGGTCGGGCCGGACGCTGAGCCGCCCGCCGTAGATGGGGCGCCCGACGCGACGGCGACGTTGGCCGCCGACGAGCCTGACTGCGGCGTTTGGGACGGCTGCGCACCTTGAGTGGCTGGATCCGGCTCGCTGACCTGGAGTAGCCGTTCGGTCGCGCCCGTCCGGAGATGCATCTTTCGCGGCCAGCCCGATCTGCCCCTGAATAGTCCCCTGGCCTTACGGCGTGCCACTGCCCGCTCCCCCCTTGAAAGCAGGCAGCGTCCCGCGGACCATCAGCCGCAGCCGCAAGCGCTGGTCGCGGAGCAGGACAGCCTGGGCGTCCTGGATGGCGTCGAAGCGGCCGGCGTCCGCCGGCAACATCCCGAGGCTGGTCGCTTCGGAGAGGCACGCGGCGACCACCTCCTTGAGCAGCGCCGGGTTGCGGTCCAGCAGGTCCAGGAGCTGAGCGTCGTCGGCGGGCGGCGCTGGCGTAGGCGGCGCCCCTTGTGGCGGCGTGGCGATGGGCGCAGCGTCGCCCTCATCCTCGCGGACGACCCATTCCCCCTCGCCGAAATCTATGCGCTGGATAGTTAGTCCGGCCACACCGCGCCCGGTCTTGAAATCATTGACGCACGCGGTGTGGATTTCCCGGATCAGCGTCTCGAAATTCACGGGCGCTGGTCCTACCCCGTTCAGTTGCTCGCTCGTAAAGCGGCCGAACACCGCGCGCGCTGCCGCTTCTACCACCAGGTCGAGCTTCGCCTCCGGCTCGCGCTCGTCTATCACGTCGCTGGCGTCATCTACATAGACGACGCAGCACAGCTCGACATCTACGTCCGCGCGGTCGAGGCTTTGGACGGTCATGGACATTATGTCGGTCATGATGGTCCCGGTCCGCACGGCGAAGAGGGTTCCCGTCTCGGCGTCGAGAGGCAGCAGCGCGTCGGCGCGATACTTGCCGGCGGGGTAGGGGGCCGACTTTCGACCCCGCGCCAGGACGATGCCGACGGCGCGATCGCCGATGATTACGCCTTCGGACTGACTGCGGGAGAGCGGCTGCTCGCGGTAGAAGCCGTCGTCGTCAGACCCTGGCGGTTCTGTGGCGCCGGGCGGGGGGGGCGACGACCCGGACGGCGGCTGGCCCGTGCCCCCGGCCGACGCGCCCGCGTTGTCGGGCGGAGCAGAGTCGTCAGGTTGCGGAGCGGCTGACATGAGCGTCTCCCGACAAGGGATGCCTGAGCACGGCGAGGATCTGCTCGCCGTAGAGGCGCGACTTGTACTCTGTCATCACGTCGAGGGCCTGGAGCGCCTCCAGCGTTGTCGGCGCGCGCCGCGCCAGCGTCCACAGCGCCGCGTTCGAGAGGACGACATCCGGATCCACGCCGCGCGCGGCGCCCACCCCTTTGCGCCACGCCCGCAGCGCCTCGAAGCGCGCCTGCGTGTCTTCGTCCGGCCGGTCATGGTCGCGCTGGCGCTGCGGGATTGGCGCCGTCTGGCCGGCGCGGATGGCTGCCAGCGCGCCCTGGCCGTAGCGGCGTAGCAGGTAGGGCGTCAGAATCTCGCTCCGACGCATCTCGTCGAGGGTGTGCGGTTGCGCCTGGGCCAGGCGGATCAGGATACTGTCGGACAGCACTTTGAACGGGGGGCGGTCGGCGGCCCGCGCCTGCTCGTCGCGGAAGCGGTACAGCTCGCGCACGATGGCGCGCTCGCGGGGCGACACCTCGTACATGCCCTTGACGCGCCAGAACGCTTCGGTGTCGAAGGTGCGCGGCGTCGGCGAGACGCGGCCCAGGCGCTCGAACTCCTGGCGCGCTTCCTCCCAGCGGTCGGCGGCAACGAGCGCCTCGGCCAGCTTGTCGCGCAGGGGTAGCAGGTAGTGGGTGTCCTCGGCGGCGTAGGCCAGCGCGGCTGGGTCGAGCGGGCGCGTCCCCCAGTCATAGCGCTGCATGCGCTTGTCGAGGGTGACGCCGAACGCTTCCTGGAGCAGGTCGGCCAGGCCAACGCGGGGCATGCCCAGGATGCGGCTCCCCAACATGGTGTCGAAGATGCCGTGGACCTCGAAGCCAAAGTCACGCTTGAGGCCGAGGATGTCGTTCTCGGCGGCGTGGAACACCTTCTCGATGGCGGCGTCGGCGAACAGCGGCGCAACAGACGACAGGTCGGGCAGCGCGATGGGGTCAATGATGTAGTCGGCCTGGCGCGTCGAGATCTGCACCAGGGACGGGTGCTCGGTGTACGAGTGGAGGCTGTTGGCTTCGGTGTCAACGGCCAGGGCGGGGGCGAGCGCCCACTCAGCCAGGGCCGTGGTCAGAGCAGCGGGAGTGCTGATATACTTGGCGGATGATCTGACGACACTGTCGGGCACGGGCGCCTCGATACAGTCAAAGTAGCCGGCAATAATACGCTAGGTGACACATCTCTACTATTTTATCAGAAAATGCGGGGTATGAACAATCGAGGACACCATGCAACGCGCGCTGATTGTGATGGCAAAGGGTCACCGCCCGGCCAGACGAAGTTTTGACGCTGTGACCTTTATATGTTAATCTTCTAGGGCATTATCGTCGGCGTAGCCCCCTCGCGGCCATCGTTAGCAACGCGACTCGATAAGCGGCAACGCAGGACTAAGACATGACTGGTGGTTCGTCTGCGGGCGACTCCCCGACCCCCCGCCCGGCCTCGGCGCAGGCCAGAGGCCCCCTCGACCATGTTGCCATAGATTTGCGCAGTGTCCTCGACAGTCTGTTCGCCTTCGTCGGCGTGCTGACCCTGGATGGGACGCTCATCGCCGCGAACCGCGCCCCCCTCGAGGCCGCCGGCATCGCCTTCGACGACGTGTTCGGCCGCAAATTCTGGGACTGCTACTGGTGGAACTACGATCCCAAGGTGCAGACGCAGCTGCGCCTGGCCTGCGCTCGCGCGGCGCAGGGCGAGATGTCGCGCTATGACGTGCCGGTGCGCATGGCGGGCAGCCAGCTGATGATGATTGACTTCATGATCAGCCCCATGCGCGACACCAACGGCGAGGTGACGTTTCTCATCCCCACGGCGGTGGACATCACCCAGCGCACGTTTGCCGAGGAGGGGCGCGAGCGGCTGATGCGCCAGGTCGAAGCCGAGCGAGCGCGGCTGGAGACGATCCTGAACCAGATGCCGGCCGGCGTCATCATCGCCGAAGCGCCTTCGGGTCGCATCGTTCAGGGTAACAGCCAGGCCGAGCAGATCTGGGGGCATCCGCTCCTCGCCTCCGAAGATATCGGCCAGTACGCTGAGTGGCAGGGCTTCCACACGGATGGGCGCCCCTACGCGGGCCACGAGTGGCCGCTCGCCCGGTCCATCACGACGGGCGAGATCGTCACCAACGAAGAGATTCATTTTGTGCGCGGCGACGGCAGCCGCGGCGTCATGCTCGTTAGCTCTGCGCCAATCCGCGACGCCGACGGCGTCATCACCGCCGGCGTTGTGACTTTCCAGGACATCACCCACATCAAGCAGGCCGAGGGCGAGCACGCGCGCCTGCTGGCCCTCGAGCACGAAGCGCGTCAGAGCGCGGAACGCACCGCCGATCGCATGGCGCGCCTGCAAGCAGTGACCTCTGCGCTCTCCCAGGCGCTCACCCCCGCCCAGGTCGGCGGGGTTGTCGTCGGCGAAGCGATGACGGCGCTCGGCGCAGTGGGTGGCGTGATGCTGCGCTTCAGCGCGGACGGCCAGGCGCTGGAGATTGAGCAGGCCGTCGGGTACGCGCCCGAGGTGATCGCGCGCTGGCGGCGCTTGCCTCTCGACCTCTCCTTCCCGCTGACCGACGCCGCTCGAACGGGCGAAGTCGTCATTGTCGAGAGTCCAGACGCGCTCGGCGCTCGCTATCCGCGCCTTGCCAATCGGGTCGAGGTCGGCAGCGCCTGGATTGCCGTGCCGCTACTCGCCGACCACCACGTCCTCGGCGTGATGGGCCTGAGCTTCGGCGCGCCGCGCACCTTCGACGATGATGACCGCCGCTTCCTCATTGCCCTGGGGCAGCAGTCGGCCCAGGCGCTGGAACGCGCGCGCCTCTACGAGGGCGAGCGGGCGGCGCGCCTGGCGGCCGAGGCCGCCCAGCAGCGCCTGCGGGTGCTGGCTGAAGCGAGCGTGCTCCTCGAAACAGCCCTCGACTACGAAGAGCGGCTCCAGCAGACAACGCGCCTGGTCGTCCCGCGGATGGCCGACTGGTGCGGCGTGGACATTCTGCGCGATGACGGGAGCCTGGAGCGCGTCGCGCTCACCCACGCTGACCCCTCGGTGGAAGACACGGTGTGGAACATGTGGCGTCGCTACCCAAAGGATAGCAGCGCGCGGCTGAACGCGCTCTATGTCGCCACCACCGGACAGTCCGTTCTCGTCGAGAGCGCGACCGACGAGACTCTCGCGCCCAACGACGACCTGGTGCTGCGCGATCTGCTGACCCGCCTGACCCCACGATCCTATATGATCGTGCCGCTGACTGCGCGCGGTCAGATCTTCGGGACGCTGGTCATGGTCTATGGCCCCTCCGGTCGCGCGTATGACCAACAAGACCTGGCGGTGGCGCAGACGCTCGGGCGGCGCGCGGGGGTAGCGATCGAGAATGCGCGTCTGTACCAGCAGGCGCAGACGGCGATTCGCGTGCGCGATGATTTCCTCTCCGTCGCCTCCCACGAGCTAAAGACGCCGCTGACCTCCATGCTCTTGCACGTGCAGATGCTTCTGCGCTACACCCGGGAGGAGCGCCTGGCGAACCTGCCGCCGGCGCGCGTCGCCAAGATGCTGGAGACCAACGAGCGCCAGATCAAGCGCCTGGCCGCGCTCATCGCCGACCTCCTCGACGCCTCCCAGATTGGCTCCGGCCGGCTGGAGCTAGACCGCGAGCGCACCGATCTGGTGGAGCTTGTGACGTCCGTCGTCGAGCGCTACGCCGGCGAGGCGGCGGAGCGCGGCAGCGAGATCGAGATCGAGGTGCGCGCCTCCCCCATCGGCGACTGGGACCCGCACCGCCTGGACCAGGTCGTCACGAATCTGCTCACCAACGCCATCAAGTACGGCGCGGGCCGGCCGATTGACATCGCCATTGACGCGGCCGACGACACGGCGCTGCTCACCGTGCGCGATCGCGGCATCGGTATCGCCGCCGAGCAGCTCCCGCGCATCTTCGACAGATTCGAGCGCGCCGCGACCGCCCGCACCTACGGCGGCATCGGCCTGGGGCTGTACATCACGCGCGAAATTGTGGACGCCCACGGCGGGCGGACCGAGGTGACCAGCGCGCCCGACGAAGGCGCGACCTTCACCGTCAGTCTGCCGTTGCATCCGCCACCCACCGACGAAAGGCGCTGACATGGGCTACTACGTCCTGCTCTACACCGTGGTTGACAACTTCATCGACCGCCGCGCGCCCTTCCGCAGCGCCCACCTCCAACTCGTGGACGACGCCCAGCGGCGCGGCCACCTCGTCATGGCCGGCGCCCTGGGCGACCCGCCGGACGGTGCGCTGCTCGTGTTTCAGGCGGCGGAGCGCTCTGCCGTCGAGGACTTCGCCCGCCACGACCCGTATGTCCTCAACGGCGTCGTGACCGGGTGGGAGGTCCGGCCGTGGCACGTCGTGACGAGCGCCCAATGACCACCACCCAGGCGCGGCCCACCCGCGCCCGGCGGCTGGCGACGTGGAGCATCAGCGTTGTCAACGGCTACGTCGGCGACTTCCTGCGCAGCCGCGACAACGCCCTCGCCATCGAGATGGCGTTCTATCGGGCCGGCCGGCCGCTGCCCCTGACGCCGGCCGCGCTGCGCCGGGCTTATCCGGACGCGACCCCAAAGCTGTGTATCCTCGTCCACGGGCTGGCGTGCAGCGAGAGCACGTGGATGTTTCCTGACCCTGACGCGCCGATGCGTGACACGTCGTATGGCGCGCTCCTCGAGCGCGACCTGGGCTACACCCCGTTCTATCTGCGCTACAACACCGGGCTGCCCATCGCCGACAACGGGCGAAATCTGGCCGCGCTCATGGCCCGGCTCGTTGCCGCCTACCCGACCGATGTGGACGACATCGCCCTCATCGGCCACAGCATGGGCGGGCTGACGCTACGCAGCGCGTGCCACTACGGGGCCGACGCCGGCGCCGCGTGGGTGCAGAAGGTGCGCCAGGTGTTCTACCTGGGGACGCCCCACGAGGGCGCGCCGCTCGTGAAAATCGGCCACGCGTTGATGGGCGCGCTCCACACTATCCCCGACCCTATCACGCGACTCATCGGCGATGTCATTGACGTCACGAGCCAGGGCATCAAGGACCTGCGCGACGGCACATTCGTCGCCGCCGACGACGTGGCGGAGACGGCCAGAGAGCTAAACGTCCCCTGGCTGCCCCACGCCAGCCACCATATGATCGTCGCCTCGCTAGGCCGCGACCCGAGCCACCCGGCCTCGATAATCCTGGGCGATGGGCTGGTCAGCGTCTCCGCCGCCCACGCGAAGTCTGCCCACGGCGACGACCGGCCGGCCAACCACCACGTGCGCTTCATGCCGCAGATGAGCCACCTGCAATTGACGCGAGACATGGAGGTGTACGCGCAGATCCGCGATTGGTGCGCGGGTGAGTCCCTTGCGGACCCGCGTTCGCCAGGCAAATGAAAACGCTGCACGCGGGACTGGAAGAAACTCACCACGGAATACACGGAATACACGGAAGTGGGAATAAGGGAGGCGATGGACAAGCAAACGTTGAGACAGGTGCGGGGCGCGGCGGACCTGCTGCACGACGCCGTGGACGCGGCGGCCACGTCCATCGAGAAGGCGCAGCGCGGCGCCGTCCACCGCGCCTACACCATGGTTGCCAGCCTGAGCCACCTGGGCGGGCCGGTGCGCGCCATCGAGGACGCGCAGCAAAGCATGACTGACGCCGTCTACGAGGGCATCCGCCTAGGCAACGACGCCGCCGGCGCCGCTGCGACGCGCATCCTGGACTGCCTGGAGGCGCGGGCGCGGGAGGAAGAGCCGACTGATGAACCCTAGCCAGTTGTACCCCACCGACGCCGCCGATTCGAAATTGGCGGCTGGTACTGTCAAGCCTGCTCAAGCAGGCTGGCTATGCGACGTCCGCCCCAGATGTATCAAGATCATCTATGTCAGCCCCACGGCCTTCGAGCAAACCACCTCATTACGATGTGTTCAAGCGCCAGCCTCAAGCCTACTTTGCCGTCCTAGCAAAAGGGAGCGCGCCGCGAGATGCTCTAGGCAAATAACACGTGGCCCCGGCTG
>JAXLWJ010000014.1:0-104611 GCA_046328535.1 Anaerolineae bacterium | reverse complement strand
GAGCAGGGCGACCGGGTCGAGGTTGTACTCGACCGCACCCCGTTCTACGCCGAGGCAGGCGGCCAGGTCGGCGACATCGGGCATCTCATCGGCGAGATGGGTACGGTCGAGGTCGAGGATACGCAGGCGCCGGCGGCGGGCATCATCGTCCACAGCGGTGTTGTCTCGGCCGGCTCGATCCACCTCGGCGGGCAGGTGTCGGCGCGGGTGGACGCGGAGCGGCGTCTCGACATCATGCGCAATCACACGGCGACGCATCTGCTGCATTGGGCGCTGCAGGAGACGCTGGGCGGGCACGCCCAGCAGCGCGGGTCGCTGGTTGCGCCAGACCACCTGCGCTTCGACTTCGCCCACTTGCAGGCGCTGTCTGAAGACGAGCTGCGAACCATCGAGGCGCGCGTCAACGCGCTCATCATGGCCGATCTGCAGGTCAACTGGGTCGTCACGAGCCAGGACGAGGCGCGGCGGCTCGGCGCGATGATGCTGTTCGGGGAGAAGTACGGCGACGAGGTGCGCATGGTCACCATCGGGGACGGGCAGGCGGTGAGCCGCGAGCTGTGCGGTGGGACGCACCTGTCCCGCACCGGGCAGATCGGGCAGCTGCGGATCGTCGAGGAGGCGAGCGTCGGCGCCGGCTTGCGGCGCATCGAGGCGCTGACGGGGCGCGGGGCGGAGGGCTATGTTGCAGCGAGCCTGGATGCCCTCGCCACGTCCGCTTCGTCGCTCCAGACGACGCCGCACGACCTGCCGCAGCGTCTCAGTGAGTTGCAGGATGAGCTGAAGGCGCTCCAGCGCGAGCTGGCGGAGGCGCGACGACGGCTGAGCCAGGGACAGCTGGGCGATCTGCTCGGCCAGGCGCAAAGTGTGGACGGCGTGACAGTCCTGGCGGCGGCGGTGGACGCGGCCGACACGGACGCCATGCGCGAGATGGCCGACTGGCTGCGCGACAAGCTCGGCTCTGGCGTGATCGTACTCGGCGCTGTCGTTGGCGACAAGCCGTCGCTGGTCGCGGCGGTGACGCCCGACCTGACTCAGCAGGGCTACCACGCGGGGACAATCGTGAAGCAGGTAGCGAGCGTCGTCGGCGGTGGCGGCGGTGGCAAGCCGACGATGGCGACGGCCGGCGGGCGCGACGCCTCGAAGCTCGGTGAGGCGCTGGCGAAGACGCCGGACATCGTGCGAGGCCAGAAGAAGTGACCGTTAGCTCGGAGCGGCAGCAGGGCGTCCCTCTCGGAGCGGCCATCGAGCAGGCTCCGGAGAGCGCGACGCGCCCTGCGCCGCTGGCGAGCGTCATCGAGTTGTCTGTTGAGGACAGCGCTGTCGAAGCGGCCGGCTACCTGGCGCGCGTCGAGGGCCAGCGGGCCATCCTGGTTATCCCGCCTGGCTCAGACTGGAGCGAGGCCGACATCGAGTTGATCGCTCGCCGCGCCGTCGGCCTGGGTCTGACCGTCGGCCTTGTGAGCCGCGAGTCTCGTCTGAGGGCCGGCGCCGCGTCGGCGGGCCTGCGCGCGTTCGGCTCAGTCAGAGACGCTCAGCGCCGCCTTGCCCCACGAGAGCCGGCGCTCCCGAAAGCCGCCACCGCCCGGCAGGCCGTGCTTCGCCGCTACGCCCCGCCGGCGCTCGATCTTCGGCGGCGGACCGCGCGGCGATCACCCTGGGCGGCGGCGGTCGCGGGCGTGTGTCTCTTGGCGGCGGCGCTTGGTCTCGGCCTGCTGGCCGTGGCGACGTTGCCCTACGGTAAGGTGACGGTGCGGCCGGCGCGGATGGACGTGGCCGCCCAGGCGCAGGTGATGGCGCGGCCGGGGGCGAAGCTCGACCCCACCGCTCAGGTCATTCCGGCGCGGCGGCTCGAAGAATCGCTCAGCCTGTCCGGCGGCGCGGCGACGAGCGGCCTCCGCAGCCAGCCAGAGGGGAAGGCTGGCGGCACGGTGGTGTTCATCAACAAGCAGGCCGACCCTGTCACTCTGCCGGCGGGAACGCCGATTGAGACGAGCGGCGGCAGGTTGGTGCGCTTCGTCACGACCCAGCCGGCCGTCTTGCCCGCCGGTGTCGGCTCGTCGGTGCGGATCACCGTGACGGCGGCGGAGGGCGGGCCGGATAGCAACGTTCCGCCGTATACGCTCAACGCCCTCCAACCCTCGCTGGCCCTGGCGGCGGCGGCGGTAAATGACGCGCCGATGAGCGGCGGCACATTGCGGCAGGAGGAGTACGTGACCGACCAGGACGTGGCGGAGTTACGGGCGAGCCTGCTGGCGCGGCTGCGCGGTGCGGCGGTTGGCGCATTGCGCGCGCAGCTGGGGGACGGGGAGCGCCTCGTCGCTGATAGCCTGGATGTGACCGTGACCAATGAGCGTCTCGAGGTGGAGCCGGTGAGCCGCAATAGCGCCAGCCTGGGCATGACGGTGCGCGCGACGGCGCTGGCCTATGATCCGCAGGCGGCGGACGCCGTCGCGCGTCAGGCGCTGGAGAAGAGTCTGCCGAACGGCTTCCGTCTCCTCGGCGGGTATGACTTCATGCCGCTGCCGGCGGAGCGCGTGATCGCGGATGCGGCCGGGCCTGGCGTGACGTTCGATCTCGCTGCGCGGGGCCGGGCAGAAGCGAACGTAGACCGCGCGGCGGTGCGCGACGAGGTGCGCGGGCTGACGCCGCCCGCCGCGATGCAGGCGCTGGGACGGCGCTTTGCCCTGGCCGAGCCGGCTGGCGTCTCACTCGGTCCGGCTTGGGTCGCCGAACGATGGGGCCGTCTACCCTGGCTGCCGATACGGACGGAGGTCGTTGTCCTGGGTGAGACGCCGTGAGCGGCGAGCCGCCCGGCGAAGACTTTGAGGCGCAGGTGGCGCGCATGGCGGTCGAGGGGCGCACGCTGCCCGATGGGCCGCTGCTGGCTCTGGATGTCGGGAACAAGCGCATCGGGGTGGCGGCGAGTGACCCGCTGCGGCTGCTGGCGCGCAGCCTGACGACAATTGAGCGGCAATCAACGAATCAGGCCGTCGAGGAGATCGTCGGCCTGGTTCGGCGACACGCGCCCGTCGCCCTGCTCGTCGGGCTGCCGCGAAACATGGATGGCTCACTCGGCGCCCAAGCCAGATCGGTCCTGCTTTTCGCGCGGCGGCTCGAGGCGCGGATAGAACCGCCGGTGTTGGTGTGGGATGAGCGGCTCTCGACGGTAGGGGCCTCCGAGATTCTGAGCGCGCAGGGTGTGCGGGCGCGCGAGCAGAAAGGGCGGCTCGACGCTGTGGCGGCGGCCGTCATCTTGCAAGAGTTCATGGACAACGAACGAGCGGAGCAGGGCGACTTCGCGCTGCTGCCCCCCGATGAGAACACCGAGCCAGGGAAGTGACTGGCGACGGAAACTATTGTGTAGAGGCGAACGTTGAATAAGCGAGACAACAATGAGCCGCGCGGCCTGAGTGGCTACCGCGCCCGGGAGGCCCAAGAGCAAAGCGCCTGGCGGCGCCTGACGGCGCTGGTTCTGGCCGTGATCGTATTCGCGGCGTGCATCGGTGTCGGGATAACCGCGTGGCGTGGGCTGAGGAGCGTGTCGTCGAGTACGGCGTCGTCGGGGGGTGGGCAGGCTGAGGCCAGCGCCTCGGGCGACCTGCAAAGCCTGGCCGGCCGCCTCTTCATTAGCTTGCAGTCGGGCGATGTGGACCAGCCGGCCGGCACGGACCCGACGCCCGTGAAGTTCGAGGTTAAGAGCGGCGAGGCGGCGGGGACGGTCGCGGACAATCTTAAGCAGCTTGGGCTGATCAAGGACGCGACGCTGTTCCGCCTGCTGCTGCGCGTGCAAGGGATGGACACCAAGCTCGAGGCCGGGACCTATGAGCTGCGCCAGACGATGACGCCGCGCGAGATCGCAGCCGCGCTTCAGCAGGGCCGCACATCCACGGTGAATGTCACCATTCCCGAAGGCTGGCGCGCTGAGGAAATCGCGGCGCTGCTCGCCAGCCGCGGCCTTGTGGATCAGACGGAGTTCATGCGCCTCGTCCAGACAGGCGAGGGCTTTACCTACCCCTTCCTACCGCCGGCTGGGGCGGGCGGCGTGCGGCTGGAGGGCTATCTGTTCCCGGACACGTACACCTTTGACGTGAACAAGAGCGGGGCGCGGGTGGTGATTGACAGAATGTTGCGGAATTTCGGCGAGCGGGCCGGCGCCGACATCGCCACGGCCGCGGCCAGGAGCGACCTCGGCAACTTGCAAAGTGTCCTGGCGCTGGCCTCGATTGTGGAGCGCGAAGCCCAGATCGCCGAGGAGCGCCCCCACATTGCTGGCGTCTACGCTAACCGTCTCAAGCAGGGGATGAAGCTCGACGCTGATCCGACTGTGCAATATGCGATGGGCTACGATAAAGACCGCGGCACATGGTGGCGGCCGCTGACGCCAGACGACTACCGTTTCGACTCACCGTGGAACACCTACGTCAACCCGGGCCTGCCGCCCGGTCCGATCGCGAACGCTGGTCTCGATGCCATCAAGGCGGCGCTCAACCCGACGCCTACCCAGGACCTCTACTTCGTGGCCCGCAAAGATGGTTCCCACGTGTTCGCCAAGACCTTTGAGGAGCATGTGCGCAACATCAACGCACAGAAATGAGCCATGCGCATACTAATGCTGTCTGCGGAATACCCGCCCAATATGGTCGGCGGCCTCGGCAAACATGTCGAGAGCCTATCTCTTGCCCTGACTGTCCTGGGCGTGGAGGTCGTCCTGGTCACACCCCGCGACCGAGGGGGCGTGCCGGAGGAGCGGCCGACTACAGGGCTTACAGTCTACCGCGTCGAGATTCCGCCGGGCCGCACGGGCAGCCTGTTGAGCGATACCCAGGCGATGAACGACGAGTTGATGCGGGCAGCCGAGGGTATCATAGCGGCGACCGGCCCCGTGGACCTGATCCACGCCCATGATTGGCTGGTTGCGTCGGTGGCCGTACGCCTCAAGCATCTCTGGCATGTTCCGCTGCTGGTGACGATCCACGCTACCGAGCGGGGCCGCTACCAGGGCGAGCTGCCGTCCGAGTTATCGCGGAAGATCAACGAGATCGAGGATGAGCTTATCAAAGAAGCCTGGCGCGTCATCGTTACCAGCTACTTCATGGCCCACGAGTTGGTTGCCTTCTTCGGCACCAGCAATGACAAGCTCGACGTCATTCCCAATGCCGTGGACACTTCGCCGTATGACGGCCTACATCGGGCGGAGCTGGCTGAGTTCCGCCGCCAGTTCGCCGCCGACGACGAGAACATCGTCTTCTACGTCGGCCGCGTCGTCTACGAGAAGGGCTTGCAGGTCCTCGTCGCGGCGTCGCCCCAGATCCTGACGTATTCGCCCAAGACGAAATTCGTCATCGCCGGGCGGGGGCCGATGGCCGATGAGCTGCGGCTCCAGGCCGAGCGCCTGGGGGTTGGTCAGCGCTTCTACTTCACAGGGTTCATCGCTGACGAGGACCGCGACAAGCTGTTTGTCGTCGCGGATGTGGCATCGTTCCCCAGCCTGTATGAGCCGTTTGGCATCGTCGCCCTGGAAGCGATGGCGGCGCGTGTGCCTGTCGTCGTGTCGGCGGTCGGTGGCCTCACCGAAGTCGTCGAGAACCATGTCACGGGTATTCTGGCGGTGGCGAACAACCCGGACTCGCTGGCCTGGGCTATTGTCCACACCCTGTCGCGGCCCGACTGGTCCGCTGCGCGCGTGGAGAACGCCTACCGCCGCGTCATCGAGCAGTTCAGCTGGCCCCACGTGACGCAGCAGGAGAAGCGCATTTATCAACGTGTCGTCGAAGAGTGCGCGGCTGATCCCTGGTGTCGGGGCGCGTCGAAGGAGGGGCAAGATGGGTAAGAGTTGGCGCTGGATGGCGCTCGGCGCTCTCATTGGGATGGCGCTCGGCTGGATATTGCTGCGCCGCCGCCTGGCGCGGCAGCCGCAACTCGCGGATGGCCCGCGGCGAGACGAAGAACCCGAGGGCCGAATCGTGCTGCCAATGTCGAGAGCCGCGCCGTCGGATCCGGGGACGGCGGGGGGGCAGGGTAACGTCAAGGGGGAGATCACCCTGCCCGGCGGCGTGACGCTGACAACGGACGAGAGTGAGTCGTTCGCCGAAGCGGCGCCGGATGCCAGCGCGGCGCCTGAGGACGACCGAATCGAATTACCGCTCCACGCGGCCACCGGCCGCCCGATGGTAGGAGACATGAACGGCGCCGATCAGTCTGGGAACGAAGAGGGCCTGGCGAGCGAGGCAGGGGACGAGGCGCAGGTGGAAAGCGAGGCGCCGCCCGCGCTTGAGGGGGGCGGCGCTATCCTCGGCGGCAAGGTAGAGGCTTACTGTGTGCGCTGCAAGACACAGCGGCCGATGGTGCGGGTCACACAGTACGTGACATCGAAGAACCGCGCCGCCCTTAAGGGGGAGTGCGCGGTCTGCGGCGCGGGGATGTTCAAGTTCATCAAAGAGTAGCGATCGGCGAGGCGTCACGCCTCACGTAATCACTTGATGAATGAGCCTGGGCGGCTGAACGGGAGACTGGCTGATCGTGAATGCCGACGCCACCCGCTCGGCCGCTCTGCGTGCCGCGTCTTCGGTGCGCGCGTGGATAGCCGCCAGCGGCTCGCCTACCGCAATCTTCTCGCCAACTTTCGGGCCGACCACCAGCCCCACCGCCGGATCAATGGGATCGCCTTTGCGCGCCCGTCCCGCCCCTAGCTCGACGGCAGTCAGCGCCAACACCAGCGGGTCTACCGTCGCCACGTAGCCGGCATGCGGCGCTGGGACAGCAATGACAATCGGCGCGTCGGGCAGTCGCTGCGGATCGTCTACCTGGCCCCCATCGCCGCCTTGCGCGACAACCATCGCGCGTAGCTTCGCCAGGGCCGCGCCTGACGCGACGGCTTCGGACAGAAGCTCCTCCGCTTCCGCGACGCTCGCCGCGCGCTCCCCCAGGATCAGCATATAGGCGCCGACGGTCAGCGCCAGCCGCAGCAGATCGCGCGGCCCATCGCCGCGCAGAGTGGCGATGGCTTCTTTCACCTCCAGCGCGTTGCCGATGGCCTGGCCGAGGGGTTGGTCCATGGCGGACACGACGGCGGCTACCCGCCGGCCGACCCCCTGGCCGATGCGCACCATCGTTTCGGCGAGCGTCGCTGCCGCCGCGTCCGTCTTCATGAACGCGCCGCGCCCGGCCTTGACGTCGAGCACGATGGCATCGGCCCCCGCCGCGATCTTCTTGCTCATGATGGAGCTGGCGATGAGGGGGAGGCTCTCGACGGTGGCGGTTACGTCGCGCAGCGCGTAGAGCTTGCCGTCGGCCGGCGCGAAGTCCACGGATTGACCGGCGACGACGAGGCCGATCTCGCGTAGCTGGCGCAGGAATTGCTCCGTGGTCATGGCGACGTTGAACTCTGTGAAGGATTCAAGTTTGTCGAGCGTACCGCCGCTGAAGCCGAGGCCGCGCCCCGACATCTTGCCCACCGCCAGGCCGGTCGCCGCGACCATTGGGGCGACGACAAGGGTGATCTTGTCGCCGACGCCGCCGGTGGAGTGCTTGTCTACGACGGGGTGACGCACGCCATCCAGCTCGAGCATCTGGCCGGAGCGCGCCATCGCCATCGTGAGGTCTACCGTCTCGCGGTCGTCCATCCCCTTGAGAACGACGGCCATGAGCCAGGCGGCGGCCTGGTAGTCGGGAATCGCGCCGCGCGTGAACTCGCCGATGAACCACTCGATTTCTTCGGTGGTGAGGGAATGGCCGTCGCGTTTACGGGCAATGATGTCAACTGCGCGCATGGGATACTCTCCGTAGCATCTTCGTATAGTCATAGAAGACTACACGCTCACGAACCTTAAAATACCACGAAGAAAACAGACGCGCAAGCCAGGGTAGGCAAGGGGATTTGACAGGCTCTCCCGTCAGCCTAGAATTGCACCTTATCACCTCGAGGAGCAAAGTGAATGCCAAGACTCGCCAAACGGATGGATAACGTCCCGCCGTACGTGTTTGCCCGGGTAGGAGCGCGCATCGCCGCACGCGAAGCCCAGGGCGAGCGCGTCATCAACCTGGGCATCGGTAGCCCGGACCTGCCCACGCCCCAGTGGATCGTTGACATTCTCACCGAGGCCTCGCAGAACCCTCTGAACCACCGCTACCCCAGCTACAGCGGCCTACCCGCTCTGCGCACCGCCGTAGCGACTTACTACGAGCGGCGCTTCGGCGTCGGGGTGGACCCGAAGACCGAGGTCGTGCCGCTCATCGGCTCGAAAGAGGGCCTGGTTCACGCGACGCAGGCCTGGGCGGGGGTAGGCGATGTCGTCCTCGTCCCTGACCCTGGTTACCCGGCCTACAAGATGGGGGCGCTGCTCGTGGACGCCGAGCCGTACATGGTGCGCCTCGACGCAGAGCGCGGCTGGCTGCCCGACCTGGACAGCATCCCCGACGCCGTTCTGTCCCGCGCCACCATGTTGTGGGCGAATTACCCGAACAACCCGATCGGCGCTATCGCCGACCTCGACGCGCTCGCCGAGATCGTGGATTGGTGCAAGCGCCACGATATCTGGCTGGCCTTCGACAACCCATACTGCGACCTGACCTACGATGGCTACGTTGCGCCCAGTGTCCTCCAGATTCCTGGCGCTAAGGAAATCGCTGTCGAGTTCAACTCGCTGAGCAAGACGTACAACATGGCGGGCTGGCGCGTCGGCATGGCGACGGGCAACGCCAGAGCACTGGAAGCGTTGCAGCGTGTCAAGAGCAACGTGGACACCGGCATCCCGAACGCGATCCAGTACGCTTCGGCGGCGGCCCTGACGGGCGACCAGAGCTGGCTGGCCGACCGGAACGCTATCTACTCGGCGCGGCGCGACGTTCTGGTAGACGGACTGAACGCCGCCGGCCTGGGGGCGGACAAGCCCCAGGCGACGCTCTACGTCTGGGCGAAAGTACCCCAGGGCTGGGCCGACGATGAGTTCGCGTTCCACGCTCTGGAGCAGGTCGGGGTGTGGCTGACGCCGGGCCGCGAGTACGGCCCGCAGGGCGAGGGCTACCTCCGCGCTTCGTTGGCCGTGGATGACACGGACCTGGTCGAGGCGATGCAGCGACTGAAGACGCTCGACCTGACGCCCGTCGCAGGCTAGGAGCGTCAGAACCCTAACGCGCAGTGGAGACGCAGCATCCCTCTTCCATCCCCCCAACCCCCTTCCTCCCCCCACGCGTGGGGGAGGAAGGGGTAGGCGTAGCGAGGCGGGGGTTGGTGGGGGAAGTCGCAACCCATCTTCCGCCCTTGACCCCAAACGGACAGGGTTATCGGACAGGGGGGCAGGCTCAAAAGGAGACACTAAGTTAGATGGCAGAAAACCGATACTACAACACGTCTGTGCCGCGCCAGAAAGCGATCCTGGTGGGGGTGGACGTCAAACGAGCCGACCCGCTCTTTACCCTCGCGGAATCGATGCAGGAGTTGGCCGCGCTAGCATCCACGGCAGGCGTGGACGTTGTCGGGCAGACGACGCAGAAGCTCGACCACCCCAATTCGGCCACCTACGTCGGCAAGGGCAAGGTCGAGGAAATCGAGCTGCTGAAGCGCGATCTGGACGCGGACACGATCATCTTCGACGATGAGCTGTCGCCCGGCCAGCAGCGCAACCTGGAAGACGCGCTCAACGCCCTGGTGCTGGACCGCACCGCCCTCATCCTGGACATCTTCGCGCAGCACGCCCACACGCGTGAAGGCAAGCTCCAGGTCGAGCTGGCGCAGTATGAGTACCGTCTGCCGCGCCTCACGCGTATGTGGACGCACCTGGCCCGCCAGACGGGCGGCGGCGCGGCGCGGGGTGGCGCGGGGGGGGTGGGACTGCGCGGCCCCGGCGAAACGCAGCTGGAAGTGGACCGCCGCGAAATCGGCCGCATCATTAGCCGCCTCAAGCACGAGCTGGAGGACGTACGCAAGCAGCGTGAGCTGCACCGCCGCCAGCGCCGCCGCGCGGCGATACCTACCGTCGCCATTGTCGGCTACACCAACGCCGGCAAGTCCACGTTGCTCAACGCCCTGACGGGCGCGAACGTCGTCGCGGAGGACAAACTCTTCGCCACTCTGGACCCGACGACGCGCCGCGTGCGCCTGCCGGGCGGGCGAGAGGCGCTGTTCACCGATACCGTCGGTTTCATCCAGAAGCTACCAACGGAGCTGGTGGCGTCGTTTCGCGCCACGCTGGAGGAAATCACATCGGCAGACGTCATCCTGCATATAGTTGACATAACTCACGGCAATGTTGAGGAGCAGTGGCAGGCGGTCGAGGATATCCTGGCCGAGTTGGGTACGGAGCATTACCCTACCGTCGTCGCGGTGAACAAGATTGATCGGCTAGGTGAGGTCGAGCCGGCGCGCACCGAGACCGACTTCGGCATGAAGATCATGCCGCCAGAGGCGCTAGGGGAGGAGCGGCTGCGGGATTTCCTGTTGGCGCACCCTGGCAGCGTGCCCATCTCGGCCGAGAAGCGCGTCGGCTTCGAGCCGCTCCTGGCGGCCGTGGAGCTGGCGTTGAGCGAGCGCCTTGCGGCGGTGAATGTCACAGTCCCATACGCGCGGGGCGACCTGGTGGCGCTGATCCACGAGCGCGGCGAGATCGAGGAAGAGGAGCACACGCCGCGCGGAACACGCATCCGCGCGCGCATCCCGCGCTCGCTACTGCCGGCCGTGGAGGAATTCGGCGCGTAGGCGAAGCGGCCTGTTCAATAGAGGTCGTCGGTCAGCCCTGGCTCTAGCTCATCCAGGACGTAGTGGCGGGCGGTGGTGTCAATGCGCTTGTGGCCGAGGGCCTTCTGGGCCTGGCGGATATCGCGGCGGGCTAGCTCCGTGCCGACGAAGCGGGGTAAGTCGTGGGGCTTGATAGGCCCACCCCCCACCACTTCCGCGTAGTGTTGCACGACGCGCCACGCGCCCACGGCGCTGAGGGGCTTGGCCGTCAGGCGCTCACCGCGCCCCTCGAACGACGTGAATACATACTCGCTCTCCACCGTCCGCGCCTTCAGCCACTCCATGATATGCTTATGTGCCTCTCGCCTCAGCGGCGCCTGCCGCGGCTCAATATCATTCTTGCCCATGATTGACACGACATAACTCTTGCCTTTTTGCGCGATCTGGCTGCGCTTCAACGTCGCGGCCTCCGTGATGCGCATCCCACTGCTCGCCAGCGTGTGGAGCAGCGCCCTGTCGCGGAGACCGATCAGCGTTGTGGTATCTGGCGCGTCGCACAGCCGCCGCATGTCGTCGGGTGCGATGAGCGTTCGCGCGTGGGGCTTCAAGCGTTCTTTCAGAGCTTTGACTTTCACGCCGTCCACAGCCGCGAAATCCTCGGCCAGCGCAGCGTCATGGATGTAGCCCTGCTTGACGGCCTCGGCGACAACACGCTTGACAGAACTTAGCATGCGATTGATGGTATTGGGGGAGAGGTCTGTTTCTGCCGCCAAATGCGCTCGCCAGCGGGCGAGCATGTCCGGCCTGAGCGCGTTTTCAATGGAACCCGCAAACGTCACGTAGGCCTGGAAATCGCGCTTATACATCTTGATGCTCGACGCCGCAAGCTGCCCGGCGAGAATGTCCGCACTTATGTCAGGTGATTGCGTCATCTGGGTCGGTTCGGAGGGGACTATCTCATCGGTCGCCATACTCGGTTCTCCTGTGGACGATAGCGCAATAAAAGGGTCATTTAATAAAGCTAGTTTACTCGCGATTCGGGCGCCTGTCAAGAGAGTGAGGGCCTCTATGACGCCAACCTCTTTGCTCTACATAATTGGGCATCGGCCCTGTTTGGAGCGAGAGGGTTATGGTGCTAGAATCGTGGTAGCTTTGGGAGCGCCGGGGGCGCGGCGCAGCGTAAATCGGCGGCTGTACTGGGGGTATGTCGAAGGCATGCGGAATTGGATGAAGGGCATCGTTGTAGGCGCGCTCGTGTTCCTGGCGATCACGGCGGCCTTTCTCGCGGGCTACCTGGCGCGCGGGGCGTCGGCGTCGGGCGCGGACGGCGCCTCCGTCGCCAGCCTCCGCTCAGGCATTGAGGCGCTGACCGGCGCGTCCACTCGGCCGGCCGGTGACCTGGGCGTCTTCTGGGAGGCGTGGGGCATCGTCCGCCGCGAGTTCTACGGCCAGGTGCCAGATGAGACGGCCCTGTCACGGGGGGCGCTGCGTGGCGCTCTGACAACGTTGAATGACCCCAACACGGTCTACATCGAGCCGCGGGCCGCCGAAAAAGAGCGCAACGACCTGGCAGGCCAGTTCGAGGGCATCGGCGCGAACGTCAGCAGCAACGAGAAGGGGCAGCTCGTCATCGTCAACCCGCTCCCCGACCAGCCGGCCGACAAGGCCGGACTGAAGGCGGGCGACATCGTGCTCAAGGTGGACGGACGCGATATCGCCGGGCTGAGCGTGGACGACGCGGTGGCGCTGATTCGCGGGCCGAAGGGGAGCAAGGTTGTGCTGACCATTGGCCGCGGCGAGGCGACCCCGTTTGACGTAACGGTCACCCGCGATGCCATCGCCACACCCTCGGTAACCTGGCGGATGCTGGACGACCTGGGCGCGCCAACGACGGGCTACGCGCGGATATCGCTGTTCAGCGACCGCGCCCCCCGCGAGCTGGAGTGGGCCATTCAAGAGCTGAAGCAGAAGGGCGCGACGTCCCTGATTCTGGACCTGCGCGGTAACCCCGGCGGCTATCTCAACGCCGCGATTGCCGTCGCCAGCCAGTTCATCCCAGATGGCATTATTGCCTACGAGCGGCGCAGCGACGGCACGGAAGAGTCCTTCCCCGCCAAGGGCAGCGCCGACTCCGACCTACCGCTGGTCGTTCTGGTGAACGGTGGCAGCGCCAGCGCCTCGGAAATTGTGGCCGGCGCGATCCGCGACCGCCAGCGCGGCACACTCGTGGGCGTCAAGACTTTCGGCAAAGGCTCGGTGCAGAACGTTCACCAGCTCTCCGATGGCTCGACGCTGCACGTGACCATCGCCCACTGGCTGACGCCCAATCGCCAGGACATCTCGAAGGCCGGCATTGAGCCGGACATCGTGGTTGAGGGCGGCGACCCCAACGGCGATAAGGGGGACGCGCAGCTTCAGCGCGCGATTGACGCGGCCCGCCGCGCCCACTAGCGACAGGAATAAGTATGAGCACCACAGGCACGAAGCGCGCCGACCGCGTTCTCGCCGAGAACCGCAAGGCGCGCCACGACTACTTCATCGAGGAAACCTACGAAGCAGGCATCGCGCTCCTCGGCACGGAGATCAAATCCATGCGCGCTGGCCGCGCCAACCTGCGCGACAGCTACGCGCAGATCAAGGACGGCGAGATGTGGCTGATGAACGTCCACATCTCGCCCTACGACATGGCGGGGTACGCCAGCCACGACCCGCTGCGGCCACGCAAGCTCCTCATGCACCGCAAGGAGATCAACCGCCTCGTCGGCGCGATCACCGAGAAGGGCTACACCCTCGTTCCCCTGCGTATCTACCTCAAGAACAACCGCGCCAAGGTCGAGCTGGCCCTGGCGCGTGGCAAGAAGACGTATGACAAGCGCGACGCCATCGCCGAGCGCGACAGCAAGCGCGAGATCGAGCGGGCCCTGCGCGACCGCGACCGGTAGCCGCTACTCCTTCGCTTTCTTCTGCAACTGATACAGGACGTTGATGGCTTCCAGGGGTGTGAGCTGATTTATGTCAAGTTCCTTCAGGGCGCTCACCGTGGGATGCTCCGTCATGAGCAGCGCCAGCTGCATCGGGCGTGTGTCTCGCGGCGCGCCCGGCGCCCGCGCCTCTTGCTCCAGGTCCGCCAGGATTTCGGAGGCGCGGTGGATGACGGCGCGCGGCAGACCGGCGAGCTGGGCGACGTGGATGCCGTAGGAGCGGTCCGCGCCGCCTGGCACTATCTTATGTAAAAACACGACGCCCTCGCCGTCCTCGGCCACGGCGACGTTGAAGTTGCGCACGCGCGGCAGGCGCTCGGCCAGCTCCGTCAGCTCGTGGTAGTGCGTAGCGAACAGCGTCTTGGCGCGCAGATCCGGGTTGTTGTGCAGGTACTCCACGACGGCCCAGGCGATGGACAGCCCGTCATAGGTACTCGTCCCCCGTCCCACCTCGTCCAGGATGACCAGGCTGCGCGGCGTGGCGTGGCGCAGGATGTTGGCCGTCTCGACCATCTCGACCATGAACGTACTCTGGCCCTGGGCGATCTCGTCGTGGGCGCCGATGCGGGTGAAGATGCGGTCCACAATGGATAGGGTCGCGCTCTCCGCCGGCACAAACGACCCAATCTGCGCCATCAGGACGACCAGAGCTATCTGGCGCAGGTAAGTCGAGTTATGGCTAATCATGCCGTTGGCGACGTAGGCATGCTCGTCGGCCACCGACAGATCGTAGACGTCGCCTTCGCCGGTGTCAATCAGAGCCACTGGGTCGTAGAAGTAGCGCGTGGTCTGGAGGGTCTCCAACTCCGGACAGGGGACGTTGTTCTGGTGGCAGTAGGCGACCAGCTCATCGAGCTTGCCATGCGTGAGATTGCGTCCGCTCGGCACGTAGGTGTAGAAGATGGAGTTGACAGATTTCACGTGTTTCAAGGCCACGCGCTTATCCGCCGTCGCGACGATACGCGCCTGGACATCCTTGAGGGCGGGAGCCAGGTAGGGAATGCCGCCGACGTTCGGCATACGCCGTAACGAAGCCAAGGCCGCCCGCTCCCGTTTGCGAGGCAGGCGGAACCCGACGTCCTTGTGGAATGTGATGGCGTCAAGCCCGCTGATAGACACTTCATAGCTGGGCCGCGCCGGCGTTTTCTTGACGCGCAGTGAGGCGATGATGCCCAGGTTGAGCAAGAGAAGCTGTACCTCGCGCGCGAGACGCTCGGAGGCGGTCGCCAGGTGCGCATTACCGTAACGATTGTCGGCGTAGCCATCGGTGTCAAACAGCCCTTGCAGGAAGGCGACGACGAGGGGTTTTGGCGCGCGCAATATAGAGGACGGCACATGCTTATCCTGCGCCTGGTGATAGCCCATATCCAGGCCTGCCAGGAACTTGCGGATTTGCTGGCTCGTGACGAAGAAGTCCTTGCCGTTCGCCTTGCAGCCGGGCGTGTAGCTGAACAGACGTTGCATGATGCGCGCGAACTCGTCGGCGATGAAGGCATCAGCGGTGGATAGCAGGAAGCTGTCAGCATAGGTGAGCGTGCCATCCCCGATGAGCAAGCCCATCAGGTAGGCGAGATCGGTGTCCAGGGTCTCAGGCAATGGGTATCGTTTGACACGCTTGAGCGTTCGCGCCTCAGCGCCATCAATGGCTACGTCTTGACCCCACAGGTCTATCTGGCGCTGGATCGCCACCACGTCGCCCTCACAGACCTCGCCTAGAGTCTTCCAGCCTTCGGTCCCATCGGGGTGGCGAATCCAGATTCGGTGTTCCGGCGTCCCTTCGATCTGGTAGCCAAAGCGGGTCTTGACGCGAACCGTCGCCTGTCGTCCGCCGACATAGAAGTGCGTGACCTGCTGGCGCCCTTGTCTGCCCTGTGTGACGCAGTTCACTGCGGCGAACTCGCCATTCCGCGCCCCCAACGGCATCAGGTCCGCGATAGGTCGCAGGCCCCCATCCGTAAAGACAAGCGTGTCCCCCCGAACACATTTGCCCGCCATGTTCGGGCCGGTGAGGATGACAATCTCGCCTTCTTCGAGGCGCAGGTCGTTGGCGACGAACTCCCCCTCCAGCGTGCGCTCGACAACGGGATGGCGGCCGTTGCGGATGTCCAGGCAGCCATCGGTGGTGATTGTCGGGCGGACATAGTCGTGCCGCCGCGCCGCCTCGGCCAGGCTTGTGACCACATCGAGATAGGCGATGGCTCGCGCCGTGCCAAGCAGGGTCTTTGCTTCGCCCCCAATTTGCTCGCAGATCTCGCGGAACAGCCGCGTCTCTAGCTCGATCACGCGCTCTTCGGCGTTCAGGATGAGTGTCTCGTACTCCTTTAGTTCCGGCGTGATGTAACGCTCGGCGTTGACGAGGGTTTGCTTGCGAATGTAGTCGGCGGGCACGGCCTCGGCGTTGGCCTTCGTCACCTCCAGGTAGTAGCCGAAGACCTTGTTGAAGCCCACCTTGAGGGACTTGATGCCGCTGCGCTCCCGCTCCCGCGCCTCCAGGCTGGCGACCCAGTCCTTCGCGTCACGGGAGGCATGGATGATGCCGTCTAGCTCGGCGGAGAAGCCCGGCGCGATGATGCCCGCTGTGCCGAGGGCCGCCGGCGGCTCCGGCACAATCGCCGACCGAATCAGCCTGACGACGCTCTCGCAGGGGGCCAGGGGCGCGGGGAGATACGGCGTCAGGTCCACCGACGCATGGGCGTCGGACGTTTCACGGATGACCGGGCGGCGCCGATGCTCGCGGCGATGCTCGTGCGGCAGGGGCTGCACCTCTCCGTCCGCAACGGCCTCGCGGTGGCCCAGGCTGTCCCAGATAGCCTCCGCTGTCTCCCCCTCTGTAACGTCCCCTGCCGCGTCCGTTGGGGTGTCCGTTGTAGCGCCGACTTCAGTCGGCTCTTCCTCATCCGCAGCGCCCCTCGTAGCGCCGACTTCAGTCGGCTCTTCCTCGCCCCGCGCAACACCATCTGTAGCGCCGACTTCAGTCGGCTCTTTCTCCCCACCCGCGCCCAACGCGCGCAGCAACCCCGGCACTGCCTCTAGCGTCTTGCAGATGGCAAGCAGGTCGCGCGGGGTCGCGATGCGCTGGATCACGCGGTTCGTCAGGCGCTCCAGGTCGTTGAGGCCCTTGAGCCGCTCGGCTGCCGCGCCCCGCGCCATGTTGTTGTCGTGGAATGCAGCGACGGCGTCCAGGCGCGCCGTGATAGCGTCGGGGTCGAGCAGGGGCTGGCTCAGCCAGGCGCGCAACAGGCGGCTGCCCATCGGCGTCCGCGTTTGGTCCAGCACGCCCAGGAGCGAGCCGCTCGCAGTCGCGCTGCGCGTGCCTTGCGTGATTTCGAGGTTGCGCCGCGTCGCGGGGTCCAGCGCCATGTAGCGGGAGGTCGTGTACGTGGTCAGGTTGATGAGTTGGTCTATCGCGCCAAGGTGCGTCTCGTAGACATAGGCGAGGATGCCGCCAGCGGCGCGGACCGCGAGGCGCAGGTCCCCCAGGCCGAAGCCATCGAGCGCGCCGACCTTGAAGTGATCGAGCAGCGCCTGGCGCGCGGTGTCGAAGTCGAAGCGCCAGGCGGGGTAGGGCGAGAAGGGGTACGCCAGCTCCGCCAGGGCGGGATCGGTCTCCCCACCGCCGTGCCGCTGGACGCGCACGGGGCGGCGGGTGGCGCTGCGGTCAGCGACCAGCACCTCGGCGGGTTGCAGGCGTTCCAGCTCATAGCGCACTTGTGTGAGCAGGTCCTTGCCCTGGAGCTGCGTGACCGCGAACTCCCCTGTCGTAACGTCGCAGTACGCCAGCCCCGCCCCCTCCCCTTCCAGCACGAGGGCCGCCAGATAATTGTTGCGGCGGGCGTCCAGCATGTTCGGCTCGACCAGGGTGCCGGGTGTCAGCACGCGGGTCACCGCTCGCTCGACGAGCTTCCCGCTCGGCTCCTCCATCTGCTCGACAATGGCGCACTTGTAGCCCGCCCGCACCATCCGCGCCAGGTAGCCGTTGACGGCGTGGTGGGGGACGCCGGCCATCGGCCAGCGGTCCTCCCCCGCCATCTTGCGGCTCGTCAATGTTATGTTGAGTATCTGCGCGGCGAGATGGGCGTCTTCGTTGAAAGTTTCGTAGAAGTCGCCCAGGCGGAAGAAGACGACGGCGTCGGGGAACTGGCGCTTGATCTGGAGGAACTGGCGGGCCATGGGGGCGCTGGCCTCGGCCGCATCCCATGTGGTGCTGGTTGCCGAATGCTTAGGCATCGCGTACCAATCCTGAAGCTCAGTGGTGCGAAACGGATGTTCTAGAGGCAGAACACATTGTAATCCGGACGCGGGACCTTGTCAACCTGCCTGAAATGGGGGAAACGCACCATCATTGGCTGCGGTCGTGGTGGAGGCGTTGCGATTGCTTGTAGGGGAAGATGTCCATGACCTCACCGGCGTCGTGGCGCGCCTTCATCTCGTTCCAGAAGGCCGGGTCCAGCAGGTCGCGGTGGTGGGCCATGAAGATTTTGCGCTGCGGCAGCGGCAGGCCGAGGAACTTCTCGAATTGCTCGGGGAAGATGTCGTGCTCATCCACGTAGAACACCAGGTCCGCTCGGAACTCGTCCACAGCGTCGTCGGAGTCCGGCAGGGCGCGGAAGCGGCAGTCCGTGACCAGGCACAGCTCGTCATAGTCATAGAACACGATGCGGCTGTGGCGCGTGACACCGAAGTTCTTCAGCAGCAGATCGCCAGGGAAGATGTTGGTCGCCGCCAGGTCTTTGATCGCCACGCCGTAGTCAACGATGGCGTCGTACAGCGCGTCGCCCGTTGCTTCCTTGATGAAGATGTTCAGCGGGGTCAGGCGGCGTTCAGTGTAGAGGTGCTTGATGATGACCTTGTCGTCGGTCACGGTCACTGTGTTGGCGGCGATGGCGAGCATCTCCTCGACTAGCTCAGGCGTGAAGCGGGCGCGGTCGAACTCCAGGTGCTCGAATTCCTGGGCGTCCACCAGTCGGCCGGCTTTGTCGTGCTTGAAGACGAGCTGGTAGCGTTCCATGACGCCATCGCGCGTCGTCTTCTTCGGGTAGGCGAAGCGGTCTTTGATGATCTTGAACACGACGTCGAAGGACGGCATGGTGAAGACGAGCATGACCATGCCCTTCTCACCCCTGGCGATCTCGAACTTGCTGTCGGAGTGCGCCAGGTGCGCGAGCAGCTCGCGGTACAGCTCGGTCTTGCCGTGCTTGTTGAAGCCGATCGAGGTGTATAGCTCAGACATCGGCTTGCGCGGCATGATGGACTTGAGGAACTCGATCAGCTCGTAGGGGCTTTCGACCTCGACGTGGAAATAGGAGCGGGTGAAGCTGAACAGGATGCTAACCTCGTCGGCGGTGAGGAGGACGGCGTCAATCGTGATGCCCCGCTCGTCGTTGAGCAGGCACAGCGCCAAAGGGACGCGCTTGTCCCCGCAATGCAGCCGCGCGATGATATACGCGGCCTTGTTACGGTAGAACACGTGGCGAACGACATCGGCGGCGTCAACTCCGCCCAGCTCCCGCTCGGCCAGCGATGCCTCGATGCGGGCGGCGGCGAGGCGGACGTCGCGCTCCAGGTCCGCGTAGGGCGCGTTGAACGGGTGGTCGGCGAGGATGGCGCGGAGAAGGGGCGCGAGGCCGCCCCGCCCGTCATAGCGGTGCAGGAGGGGCGTATCCTGACTGCGCCGGCCTTTGACCTCGGAGGCGACGTACTCGATCTGCGGGTCCACGCCGACGGTGGCGAAGATGCGCCGCGTCACCGAGTTAAAAAAGGTCTCCGCCGTCTCGATATCGTCGCGGCGCCCGATCAGCTCGGTGTAACGTTCCTTCATCAGCCGCCAGACGGCCCGGTCGCGGCAGTGATCGCCCAGGATGCTGCGGATGTCGGCGACGATCTGGCGGATCACGGTGGGGTAGAGCTCGAGGCGAGCCACGGCGTCGGCGTTCGCGCCGAGCCAGTCGCGCGTTTCGAAGCGGCTCTGCGAGCGCTGCGTGATGAGGCGGTACTCTGTCTGATATGTATCGAAGGCGCTCAGGATGGCGCCGGCCGCGACCGGCGCGAGAGCCGCCTCGACCGTCTGGCCCGACGTGGTCGCAGCGTTCACAACAATCCTCCTCGTCCCCTGCCGCGCGTGACGCCGACCCGCGGCCCGCGCTACGGCCGTGTCAGGTCCTTCAGGATGTAGCGGTAGCCCTCGATGTTGGCGACGGTCACCTTGAGCCAGCCGTTCTCGTCGCCGTAGACGCAGACCTCCGTTGACAACGGCAGGGTGCGCTCGATGTTGTCGCCGCGCTGCTCCGGCGTCTTGCGCAGGTTCACGCCCTGGCGGTCCACAAATCGCATCCCCTGGGAGTCGCCCTCGCCGTGGCACGATCGGGTGATATCGGGGACAGGGGTGGGCGCGGGCGTGTCGGTCGGCTTCGGCAGCGGGGTCGCGGTGGCGGGCGCCGGCGTCGAGGTCGGCGCGGCGGCGCGGGTGGCGATTTGCGCCGCTGAGTCCGTGGCGCGCGCCTGCGCCGTTGCCGTCGCCTGGGCCTGGGCGCGCAGCGTCGCACGCTGGCTGACGGCATCCGGCGTGAAGTAGTTGGTCAGCACGTATGTCCCGCCGGCCAGCGCGACCATGAGCAGCAGCGTGAATATCGCCGAGGAGAGGCGGCCGGACGCGGCTTCGCGCTCCAGGCCGAACATCGCCCGCGACCGCTCTGTGCGCGCGCGCAGGACGGCCCGCAACGCGATCAGACCGCCCAGCAGGGCAAAGCCGTAGATCCACAGCTTGAAGGTGCTGATAGCCTGGATGACCGTCTGAACGGCGGAGTTACGCAAGATATCGTCGAGCATACTGTCCGTGGTTCTGGTAGTGGTGGAAGACGCGGCTCAACCCGCATCGCCCACGATAAACATTGGCACGGCGGACCCTCCGCCGGCCGAGACATTCAGCAATGCGCTCCCGGACAGGCGCACACCGCATCCCCGCGCCCCCGTACCCTGCCAGGTGTACGGGTCCAGGTCGAGATAGCGCGGCGAGAACACCACAGCGCCATCGTCGAGGCTCGGGAAGTCTTCCTGTGGCACCGGCACGCGCTCCTGCACCACGTAGACGCTCTCGGTGGCGTGGCGCAGCGCCGCGTCCCACTCGTCCGCCGGCGTCTCCCACCCCAGGACGACGCCCTGGCCGCCGTACTCGCCACTCGGCTTGAGGACGAGGTTCTCACGTTGCGCGGCCGCGTGCGCCAGCAGGTCCACCCGTTCGCCCCGCCACTCGGTATACCCCTCGGCGACGCGGCGTGTCCACGGGATGTGGGCGGCGATGGCCGCGCGCTGGTCGGCGGTGTAGAGATGACCGTACTGCGGGTCGCTCAGGAAGGCGAACAGGACTTTCTTCAAGAGCAGATGGGCGCGGAAGCCGTTGACCATGCACACGGCGCGGTCGGCGACGGCGCGCACCAGCGGCGAGGCGAGTCCCTCGCGGCTCAACAGCTCCGACGTGACCACGCGCTTGTAGACAAGGTCAATCTCGAAGCCGTCGGCGCGGAGGCGGCCACCGTCGTACTCCAGGTCTCGCGGGTCCACTATGCGCGTCGGGTAGCCCGCCGCCTCGAAGGTCTCCTGGATGAGCAGGAACTCGTTGAACGTGCGCACCTCGCGCCAGTCAACGATGGCGATGTTGGGTCGCACCGTCCCGCCCCACTCGCGGTAGATGTCCAGGAGCGTATCGAGAATCCACGAACGGATGGGGAACGTGGCGACGGGGTAGCGCTGCGCGAGGTCCTGCATGACAGGGAAGGCGCGGAACAGGTCGCCCAGGACTTCGCCGAAGGCCAGCCCGCCGGGGCTTTCGGCATTGTACTCGATGAAACTGAGGCTTTCGCCGGGGACGAGGAAGGCGTCCAGGCGGCCCGAGGAGTCGGGGTAGCGAAAGCCTGGGTCAATGGCGACAATGGCCGCTTCGTCGGGCGTCAACCCGACCAGGTCCCGCAGCGCCGCATCCGCCATGACCGCGTCGGCGAGGCGCTCGATTGCGCCGAGGATGAGCGTCGCCGCCCGCGTGACCGTCTGGTAGTCGGCTTCGCGGATGAAGTGCGGGCGGAGGACGCTGCACACCAGGCGGTCACCGAAGGTCAGGCGGGCGGCGCGCATCTTGTTCAGCAGTTCCTCGCCCAGCGCGGCCGCGTCGCCGCGCGCCATCCGATCGTTGTAGTCGCTGACGATCGGCAACATCATTGAGGCGCAGCCTCGGCCAATACCTTGTCCCAGCGCATCATCGGGCGCTCGCCCTGCCCCCTCGCGCGCTCGATGACGAGGTCCGCCATCGCCTCCACCACCCAGGCAAAGTAGCGCTCGGTGAGGGAGCTGATGTCGAAATCGGGCGCGGAGTTGGTGAAGTCTATGGCATACGGCACACCGTCGTGGATGCCGAACTCGACGGTGTTCATGTCGTAGCCGAGCGCCCAGTTGAGTTTGATGGCGTCGCTGCGGCAGCGCGCCTCGAGCGCCGGCGCCACGGGCGGATCATCCGCGCGATAGCGGTCGAAGTGGTCGCGGCGCGGGTCCCAGTTGGTGACCAGGACGTTCGTCTTGCCGACGACGAGGCATCGAACATACTGATCCCACTGGATGAACTCCTGGAGGATGAACTGCCGCACCCCTGTTTGCTCATAGCGCCACAGAAGCTCGTCCAGGCTGTGGATGACGTTGACGTCGCGCCAGCCCCCGCCGGACGCCGGCTTGAGGATGGCCGGCAGGCCCACCTGGTAGAGCATATCTTCCCAATCGAGGGGATAGGTGAGGTTGCGCAGGCTTTCCGAGACGACGCCCGGTATGTACTCTTTGTTGGGCAGCGCGAAGGTAATGGGGACGCGCACGCCGACCGCGTCGGCCAGGGAGTTGGCGAAGAACTTGTCGTCCGCCATGCGCCAGAAGGGGTTGTTGATGACGTCCACCCCCTGGAGCGCGGCATTCTTCAGATAGGAGGCGTAGGTCGGCACTTCGTGGGAGATGCGGTCCACGATCACATCATACGGCGGCCGCTCGCCCATGCGGGGGGCGCCCACCTTGACGTACTCCACCGTCACCCCGACGTCCCGCCGCGCCACCTCGGCAATCAGCGCATCGGGAAAGGAACGCTCACGGCCAACCAGAAGTCCGACTCGATACATGGTGTTACCTCGCGGGGATGAAGTGGGGCTATTATAGCACGGCGCGCGTCGTGGGCGCAACCATTCTGCGGCTTTTACCCCTCTTCGTAAGGTCGCAGACGCTCGCCAAGCCACGTTGCCGCCGCCGCGACCGCCTCGGCCCCATACAGCGCGCCGGCGTGGGCGGCCAGGACGACCTGGAGCGTCGCGCTGCCGTGGACGCGGCGATAGGCCGCGCCCTGCTGGGGCGGCGCGAAGGGGTCGTATCGGCCGCAAACAAGCAGGAGTGGACGCGGCGCGACGGCGCGGGCGTTCTCAAGGAGGCTCTCGTGCGCCAGGCTATCGCGGAAGGCCGCGAAGCGCGGCCGCGGGCCGTCCCGCCGCACCGGCCGACCGACGATCCCCTGCCCCTCCCAGGCCGAGCGCAAGAGGTTGGGGCTAAGCATCTGCCAGAAGGGCGAGGTGTAGGGCGTCGCCAGGAGGGTGAGCGCGCCGATCGTTCGTTGCGAGTCGACCGCGGCGGCCACTTCCGCGCGCAACGCCGCGGCGCGCAGCGCAACCACGCCGCCCAGGCTGCCGCCGAGCATGGCCGTCGGCGCTGGCAGGCCGAGGCCGTCGGCCGCGTCGAGGGCGGCCAACGCGACCTCGGCGGCGCAACTGACCGACGTGTACGGGCGCGTGTTGCTGCCGTGGCCGTCCAGGTCTGGCGCGAGGCAGGCGAAGCCAATGTCGCGGAGCGCCCGCGCCCAGGGCCATACGCACGCCCGGTCGGCGCCGCCAGCGTGCAATAGGACGACGACGCCCCGCGCTGCGCTTGATGGGTGGTAGAGGGTAGCGCTCGTCTCCCCCGCGCTCAACGAGAGGGTCACAATCTGCGACGCGGCGTCGGCGTCGCCCTGTTCCAGTGGTGGAAGCGGGGGCGGCCAGCCGGCCGGCTTCGCGGCCAGCCTGGCGGCTTTCAAAATGTAGCGACCGAATCCCATAAATCAGACTGACGTATTTCTAGATGACCGCCCCGGCGCTCCATGCTATACTTCGGCCTAACCACTGCCCACGGAGGCCCGTCATGGCGTCTGTTTATCTTGTCACCGGCGCGCTCGGCTGCATCGGCGCCTGGACGCTGCGAACCCTGCTCGACCAAAACAAGCGTGTCGTCGTCCTCGATCTCGGCGCTACCCCAACGCGCCCGCGTCTCCTGCTCAACGAGGACGATCTGGCGCGCGTGACCTTCATCCAGGGCGATGTGAGCGACCTGGCGGCTGTCGAGCGTGTTGTCGGCGAGCATGAGGTGACCCACATCATCCACCTCGCCGCGCTGCAAGTGCCGTTCTGCAAGGCCGATCCGGTGCTGGGCGCGCGCGTCAACGTCGCCGGCACGGTCAACATCCTCGAGGCGGCGCGGCGCAGCGCGGGCCAGGTGCGCGCCACAAGCTACGCCTCCTCCATCGCCGTGTTCGGTCCGCCCGAGAGCTATCCCGCCGGCCCGCTACCGTCGTCTGCGGCGCTGGCGCCGACGACCCTGTACGGCGTCTACAAGGCGGCCAACGAAGGCACAGCGCGTATCTACTGGCAGGACTGGCAGGTTCCCTCGATTGGCTTGCGCCCGGCGGCCATCTACGGCGTGGCGCGCGACCAGGGCCTCACTTCCAGCCCCACCAAGGCGATGCTGGCCGCGGCCCTGGGCCTGCCCTACCACATTCCCTTCGGCGGCGTCAACTGCATGCAGTGGGCCGCCGACGTGGCGGGCGCGTTTGTGCAAGCGGTCGAGGCCGAGTGGCCGGGCGCGGGCGCCTTCAACCTGAGCGGGGCCACCGCCGACATGGCCGAGGTCGTCCGGCTCATCGAGGCGGCCGCGCCGGACGCGCGCGGCGCGCTCACCCACGACAATACGCAGCTGCCGTTCCCGTACCGCTACGACGACTCGGCCCTGGCGGCGGTCATCGGCCCGCTCCACTACACGGCGCTGTCGGATGGCATCGCCGCCACCGTCGAGCGATTCCGAGAGCTTGCGGGGTGCGGCGTCGTGGGCGCGCGTCACGTAGACTAACGGTGGCGCTGGACGTGTGTCCCACCAAACGGATGAAACGGTAGGGTCGCGCGCAGGTTTTCGAGAAGAAGGGAACGCAAAGACGCAAAGGGAAAGAGCAGACTTGTGTTCTTCCTTTGCGCCTCTGCGCCTTTGCGTTACCATTCCCTTTTCACGCGCGGCGCTTGCGGGTCAGGACGAGCACGACGAAAAAGATGATGACCGCCGTGAGCACGATGGCCGCGCCAGACGCCACGCCGAACCAGAACGACAGGTACAGCCCGACCACAGCGGCGACGACGCCGAACACGGCACTGAGCAGCATCATGTGCCACAGCTCGTCGGTGAGCTGGTAGGCGGTCGCGGCGGGCGCGATCAGCATCGCCACGACCAGGATGTTGCCGACGACCTGAAGCCCCGTGACAATCGTCAGGCTCAGAAGGATCAGCAGGCCGTTGTTGAGCCACGTCACCGGCAGGCCCGTCGTCGCCGCCATCACGGGATCGAAACTGACGAGCAAGAACTCCTTGTAGAGCAGGAGCACGATGACCAGGATCGTCACGCCCAGCGCGGTGATCATGCCCAGGTCCTGGAGCGACACGGCCAGGACATCGCCGAAGAGGATGTGCGTCAGGTCCACGCTGTAGCTTCGCATGCTGCTGATGAGCAGAATCCCCAGGGCGAACGCGCCGACGAACATGATGCCGACGGCGCTATCCTCCCGCAGTCGTCCCTGCCGCTGAACGAGACCAATACCCAGCGCCGTAATGATGGCGGCCAGGAACGCCCCGACGAGGATGTTGCGTCCGACAAGAAACGCGATGGCGATGCCTGGGAGCACCGCGTGGGCGAGCGCGTCGCCCATGAAGGCGAGGCCGCGCAGGACGACGTAGGAGCCAATGATAGCGCAGACGACACCCACAATAATCGCGGCCAGGAGGCCGCGCTGCATGAACGGGTACGTCAGCGGCTCAATGAGCGGGTTAACCAAAATGTCCACAGCCATCCCCTAGCACAACGACTCGCCCATCCGCGCCTCGTAGCATGGTCAGCTGGCCGCCATACGTCTCCGTGAGCGTGTCCGAGCAGAGTACGTCCTGCACCGGCCCATGTCCCACGATGCGCTTGTTGAGGGCGATGACCGTCTCGAAGTGGTGCATCACCGTGTTGAGGTCGTGGGTGGCGACGAGGATGGCGCGGCCCTCGCGCTGGAGGTCGGCCAGAATCTCGAAGATCGTCGCTTCGGCGATGGCGTCCAGGCCCGTGAACGGCTCGTCGAGGAGGAGCAGCCGCGCTTCCTGCGCCAGGGCGCGCGCCAGGAATACCCGCTGCTGCTGGCCGCCAGAAAGCTGGCCGATCTGCCGCTCCGCCAGTTCCGCCAGCCCGACGCGCGCCAGCGCCGCCCTTGCCGTCTCGCGGTCGGCGGCGGACGGACGGCGTACCCAACCAACGTGGGGGTAGCGGCCCATCAGGACAACGTCTTCGACGCGGACGGGAAAGCGCCAGTCAATCTCATCGCGTTGCGCGACATAGCTCACGTCGGCGGCGCCCCGCTCTCGACTGGGGCGGCCAAGCAACTCCACGTCGCCGCTGGTGATGGGCATCAGCCCGACCAGGGCATTGAACAGGGTAGACTTGCCGGCCCCATTCGGCCCGATGACCGCAACCATCTGGCCCGCCGGCACTGTAAAATCTACGTCCTCGAGCACCGTCAGATCGCCGCGCTTCACAGTCACGTGGCGCGCGCGCACTGCCGGCGGCGCGCCGTCCACCGCGCCGGCGTTCCCGTTTGATCGCACGAGTGTATCAATTCTGGCCCTGGCAGCGTCTACAAATCCCATAAATCTCCAGATAGTGGCCGTGCGCCTGAAAACCAAGGCGGCCCGCGATTCGCGCCGTCAGGTCAGACAGGTTGTCCTCTTCTACATCGGTGATGTCGCCGCACCCCTCGCAGACGAGATGATGGTGCTGGCGGTCGTGGTGCAGAGTGAATCGCTGCGCTGCGTCGCCGAGGTACGTCGGCCGCACCAGGCCTAGCGCAGTCAGGATATCCAGGGTACGGTACACAGTACTCAGGCCGAGTTCCGGGTAGATCGCCCGCCCCAGGTCGAAGACCTCGTTCGGGCTGGCGTGGCACGCGCCTGACTCGAGCACGGCCAGCACGGCCAGCCGCGGGTTCGTCAGCCGATATCCCGCCTGTTGCAAGGCGGATGCCAGCGGCCCCCGTCGGGCCGCAGCGGGTGAGAAGTCAGACACATCCCTACCTGGTTCTAATTGAGAAAATCTTTCACTAAGCTCATATTATAGGCCGGTCTACACGCGTGGTCAATAAGAGAGTAGCCTCCCCGCTTGCTCTATGGTATACTGGCGTAGTCGCAATTGATGGGTACGTTGCTGCGTCTGCGTACCTGATTGGGAGGCTGCCTTGAGCAGTGAAAGATCTGTCGTAGGTGTGGATCTCGGGGGAACCCAGATCCGGGCCGCTCGCCTCGATCCCACCCACCCGACTCTGCAAGATCGTATTGGCGTACTGACCCTGGCCGACGAAGGCCCCGAGTGTGTCTTCGAGCGAATCGTGTCAGCCATCGAGCACGCCGCCAGCGAGGTGGGCGTGCGGCGACTCGACGCGATCGGCATTGGCGTGCCAGGTCCGTGCGACCCGAGGGCCGGCATGGTGTACGAGATGCCCAACATCCCCGGCTGGAATGACGTACCCCTCCAACTCATGCTGGAGGAGCGGCTGCATGTGCCAGTGCGGCTCGGCAACGACGCGAACCTCGGCGCGCTCGGCGAACACGCCTTTGGCGGCGGCCAGGGCGTGGATGACCTGATCTATATCACGGTCAGCACCGGAATTGGCGGCGGGGTGATCGCGGGCGGCCAGCTGCTGCTAGGGCATCACGGCCTGGCGGGGGAGCTCGGCCACGTCGTCGTGGACCCGAACGGCCCCGTCTGCAACTGCGGCGGCGTCGGCCACATTGAGGCGCTGGCCTCGGGGACGGCCATCGCGCGGACAGCCAGGGCGCGGGTGGCGGCCGAGCAGCCGACGCTCCTGCGCTCGCTCGTGAACGGCCAGCTCGACCAGATCACCGCGCGGCACGTCAACGAGGCGGCGCAGAAGGGGGATCCGCTGTCACGCGCCGTCTTGCGCGAAGCAGGCCACTACCTGGGCCTGGCGTTCATCAACTTCATCCACATCTTCAACCCCCAGCTCATCCTCATGGGCGGCGGCGTCGCCAACTGTGGCGAGATCATCATGGAGCCGATCTGGGAGACGATCCGCGAGGGTGTGATGAACCCGGCCTACCTGCGGCATCTGCGCATCGAGCGCGCGGCGCTCGGCGGCGATGTCGGGCTATGGGGCGCTGTCGCGCTCGCCACCCACACGTAGGCGGTCGAGAACGAACAACCACAGGGCGCGTCGCACCCGCTTGGCCGCCTGGAACGCGGCGCGCTGCTGGGCCTCGGTCGGCGGATGGGCGGAGTAGGCCGCCTGGTTGTATGTCTCGCTGAGGCCGGCGAGAATGTCAGCCGCTGCGCCGCCGTCGAGTGACCACGGCCCCACCCGCGCGCTTCGCTGCGCCAACTCGCCGCCGAGAGACTCGGCGTACTCGCGGGGCGTCTGGCTCGCCGACGGACCGTGACGTAAGCGGGTGGCCCGTTCGACCAGGCGGCTCCACGCTGCACTCACACGCTCTTCCGGCTGTATGCGGCTCTCCTGATAGCGGCCATATAGAATAACCCCGGCCGCCACAATGAATCCCACGCCAAGTAGCCCGGCGAGAACGGTCCAGGCCCCTGGGCCGGCCGGCTGCGCCACCTCGCGCAGCGCCTCATCCGACGGCAGCGATGTCGGGTCGAAAGCGCGGCCGGGGAGCGGCTGGCTTGGCGTCGGCTCGAACTCGACCCACCCGATGCCAGAGAAATAGACCTCGGGCCAGGCATGGCCTTGCTCGCCCGTGATGACGTAGGCGTTGCGGCGGTAGTCGAAACTGCCGCCAGCGTAGCCCGTCGCCAGGCGCGATGGCACGCCGGCCGCCCGCAACAGCACCACCATCGCCGAGGCGGTGTAGTCACAGTAGCCGGCCTTCGAATCGAAGAGGAAGTAATCCACCACATCGCGGCCAGGCGGCGGCGCTGAGACGTTGAGGTCGTAGCGGTACGTGCGGAGGTAGCGCTCGATGGCGGTTGCGCGGTCGTAGTCTGTGCGCGCGTTTGCCGTCAGGGACAGGGCGAGGTCGCGCACCCGCGTCGGTAGGGTGTCTGGCAGGGCAAGGTACTCCGCGCGCGCGTCGGGCGGGGCCTGCCTGAGCTGGTTCTCGCTCACAAAGGGCAGGCGCGACACGATCGTGTATGTCTTGCTTGCCACGCGAATGGCCGTCAGGTCGCCCGAAGGGTGCTCCACGCGCTCGTAGCTCTGATCCACTGCGACGAGGGAGTTGACCACGGGCGGCTCGATATTCTCGACCAGGGAGTAGCGCTGCGTGAGGCGCACGCCGGGCGGAAGATCGGTCAGAGTCGTGTCTATGGCGCTGCCCGCCGTTCGCTCGCCGCGTTCGTCGCTCGCGGCCCACCCTCGGCCCGTGTACACGTCCCAGGCGTGCGTGCGGTAGTAGTGGCTGACATCCTCGCGCAGGTCCGGCACGGGTGGCGGATCGCTCGTCTGCACGGTGAAGATGACCGACGCCGCCAGTTCGGGTGGCCCGCCCAGAACGCGGCTGAGCGGCAGGTCACCCAGATCCACCCGCTCTTCGTCGCTGCCCGGCCGATTCACATCGCCTAGCACACGCTTGGCGACCGAGCCGACGGCCTCGCGCGGGCTGATGGTTGCCTCCCACGCGGCTCGCGCCGGCCCATAGAGGATGGGCAGCGGCGTCGCCCACGCCAGCAAGGGGATGATGAGGACGAGGGCAATCGTCACCACCGTGACATCAATGTGGATTTCGTCTGAGTAGTCGGCGTTCGTGCGTGTCCAGCGATCCACCAGGCGTAGGAAACGACCCTGCACCATCAGGGCCAGGGTGGCGGCCAGGAACGCGCCATAGTAGAAACCGCCGCTGCGGGCGAAGACGAGGTGATTCGTGAGCAAGACGCCCAGCGGCAGCAGGGCGACGCCGGCGTAGTGCCAGCGGCGGAACGACCAACCCGCCCAGAGGGAGGCGAGCCATAGCGTGCCGTAGGCAAGCCACATGATTGGCAGCGGGTCAGGCGCGTCCGTTGCGGCGGACGGGGCCTGGAACAGGTTTGCGAAGGCGCCAAGCCGAGACCCGAAGTCCGAGATGCGCGCCAGGCTATCGAGCGCGAAGGCTTTGGCCGGCCACTCCCCCACCGCGCCCCGCGCCATCCACAGCCCCGTCTGCGTCACGGCGCTGATCGCGGCCGAGGGTGAGGGAATGACGCCGCCGATGAGGAGGCCGACCAGGGCGACACCGCCAATCGCGGCGATAGTGAGGCTCCAGTTCGTGTGTTTCCCCTGTCCCAGCCGAAGCCCCAAGAGCATGCCGGCGATAGAGAGCGGTAGCAGCCAACCGGTGCGGGGCAGCCACCCCGCTGCGGCAATGGAGAGCGGCAGGCACACGACGGCCAGTGCCAGCAGGAAGAACGGGAGCCAGCCTTCCTGTGGCCGTATCTGTTTGCGGAGATACAAGATTATGTCAACAGCCATGCTATCCAGGTTTTATTTGTTCGTTTTGGCGCGTGTAGTCTACTATGACTATACGAAATAACCCCGCGTGTGTCTCGGAATCGTGCGAACGCGCCTTACTCCACCGGCTTCAGGATGGCCCGCCCCGTCGCCCCGACGATGTACTCTTGTTGCCCCTGGCGCCGCCCCTGCTGAACCAGGTCGAACCTGTAGCGGCGGTCAATGCGCGTGACGCCCGCGCCTAGCTCGGCTAGCTGCTGGCTCAAGACGCCGGCCGCCGCTGCGCTGCCCGCCCTGGGCGGATCGAACGTCGTGCCATCGAGCAGCGCGACGTGAATCGCCATGCCGCGCCGCCGAAAGCCGGCGACGCGCCCGAGCCACGCTTCACTCACCGACGGTGTCACGAGAACGATGCTGAGACCGCGCCCGAAGCTCGAGCTGACGCGCCCCAGGAAATCGTCGAGGGACGGTCCCGGCGCGGCCGTGACCGTCGCCAGCTCACGCAGGATGCGCCAGAAATGCTCGCCGCCGCGCCCCGGTGGAATGATCGCCGGCGCCGCGCCGGAGACAGCCAGTCCCACGGCCCGCCCATCGGCGAGGAGCGTGTTGAGCATGGACGCCGCGAAGACCACCCCATACTCCTCGGTGGACTCAGCCTCGGCCCCCGCCTGTACCGCCGCGTCCAGGTCAATGACAATCCACACGTCGCCCGCCGGCTCGCGGTCGAACTCCTTCACGTAGAGCGAGTCGCGCCTGGCGGTCGTGGGCCAGTGAATCGTTCGCAGCTCGTCGCCGGGCGCGTAGTGGCGCACGCTCGCCACATTCGTCGTCCATTCGAGCGCCCGACGCCGCGTGCGCGCCGTCCCCGACGCTGCGCCGCGCGGCAGCTCCAGGCGCGGCAGACGCGCGATGGGCGGGTAGACGATAAACTGCTCCACCTGCGCGTCGTCGCACGTGGCCTCGAACAGGCCGAACGGGTCACCCCAGCGCAGCCGCAGCGGCCCCAACTGATACAGCCCGCGCCGGCGGGCGACCAGGTCAATCGTCCACCGTTTCATGCTATTCGGGTTGAGCGCCTCCACGCGGCGGGCCGTGTAGCCTGGCAGAGTGGAAGCATCATCAATCTCGACCCACAGCAGCGGAAAGCGGCTGGCGTTGGTCAGCTCGAAGTACTCCTCGACGCGGTCGCCGACGGACGCCCAGCCGTAGCGTCGCGTTCGCGTGATGGACAGGCCGCGCCCGATGGAGGATGTATACCAGTAGGCGATCACCATGACGGCGGCGAGGGTGAGGAGAAGCATCCGCCAGGCGACACTGGGATCGAAGACCGTCATGACCAGCGCCAGCCCGAGCGCGGCCAGGGCCAGCCACGACATGGGCCGGGGCCGTGTTGGCGCGTTGAGAGTCCCGGCCCGCCTCATTCTCCATCGTCCTCCAGGAAAGCCGCGACGAACGCAGCGGCCGGCGGAAAGGGATCACTCACCGCGTCGAGCCAGTGAACCCGCGGGTCGGCCTTGCGAAACCACGCCGACTGATGGCGTACGAAGCGGCGCGTGTTGCGCTTGATCGCGCCCGCTACCTCGTCCAGGGTGGCTTCACCCCGCAGCAGCGGCTCGAACTCGGCATAGCCGAGGGCCGACATGGCCGGTCGGTCGAAGCCGTATCCCCCCGCGACGAGGCGGCGCACCTCCCCTTCCAGCCCGGCCGCAATCATGGCGTCAACGCGGGCGTCGAGCCTGGCGTAGAGCGCGGGGCGGTCGAGGGTGAGGCCGAGGATGAGGGTGCGGTACGGCGGCGGGTTCTTGGTCTGGAGCGACGAGATGGGGCGGCCCGTCGTGTGATACACTTCCAGCGCGCGGACGACGCGGCGAACGTTGCGTGGGTCAATACGTTCGGCAGCGGTGGGGTCCACGGCTGCCAGCTGCGCGTGCAGCGCCGCGTACCCCTCGGCCTCGGCCTCGGCGTACAGCCGCGCCCGCAACGCCTCGTCGGGCGGCGCCTGGGGAACATCCCAGCCTTCGAGGAAGCCCCACACGTACTGCCCTGTCCCGCCCACCAGGATCGGCAGGTGACTGCGGGCATGGATGTCGGCGACGGCGCCGCTAGCCAGGGCGCGAAACTGCGCCAGGGATATGCTCTCGTCAGGGTCGGCGGTGTCAATCAAGTGGTGGCGCGCCTGCGCCAGCTCCCGCGGCGACGGCTTGGCCGTGCCGATGTCCATGCCGCGGTAGAACTGACGCGAGTCGGCCGACACGATCTCGCCCCCGAATCGCTCCGCCAGCGCAACGGCCAGCGCCGTCTTGCCGATGCCGGTTGGCCCGACGACCGCGACAATGGAGCGACTCGCAAGAAGTGTGCTCATGCGGCGACCAGAAGCAGTACGTGATGGGCCAACATATCCTCACCCATCACGCACGTGTGTCACAAGACTCCAATGGCGGCGCCGGCGGGCGCGGCGATCACGCGAAGGACAGCGAGCGCACGAGCTGGATCAGGCTATAGTGAAGCACGATGTACGTTCGCTTCACCTCATCGAGGGCGATGTCATCGAGGTTCGCAACGTGCTGCGACTGCTTCACGACCGTCTTGCGCGCCTTCGCCAGGAGCCAGTTGTAGCGGCCGACGGCGACGCCGGCCTGGAGCGGCTCCGACGGGGCGGCCTTGCCGATGGGATCCCAGTCCGCCCGCATTTGCGCGCTGTAGGCGCGGAGGTGGTCAAGCTCGCTGAACTTCTTTCCCAACATGCGAATCTGGGCCGCCGCCATCATCTGCCCCGTCACGACTGCCAGGTCGGACCAGGGCAGGCTGCCCAGGTCTCCGTCTGGGCGGGCCGCCTCGAGCCAGGCCTTCTCCGGCCCCAGGTCCGCCGCCGCCGTCTTCCACCGCGCCTGGATGCCTTCGATAAGGTCGCTGTCCTGCGCCCTGGCCGTCGGTGTGGCCACGGCCTGCGTCAACGCGGCGGCGTGAAGCTCGGCGAGCTGGCGCGCGACAGGCGCCAGGGGCGACTTGGGCGTCGCCACCCCTTGCAGGTGCGCGTCTATCGCCCACGGCCACTCGGCTGGCACGCTAAAGACCAGCGGCTCGAGGAAGTTGTCAGGGTCCGATGGGTTGAGAACCGTTGTCGGGGGCGGCTGATCGGCCATACAGAGTTAGCTCCTTGCGACGGCGTGTCGGGTTACTTCCCATGATACACCGCCTCGCCACAAGATGCAAGGGTGAAATCGCTCAGGTCGCGTGTTCGTGTGTCGCGTGGGCGTCGTGGGCGTGGGGGTGGCTGTGGACGACCTCGCCGTGGCGGTGGCTATGCTCGTGGATGAGGTTGCACGCCAGCAACAGCTCGCGATTCGACAGAATATCGGCGGGCGTTCCCTCCGCCACGATCTTGTGGGTTTCGGCGAAGACGTACACCCGGTCGGCGATGGTCGAGACGATGTCAAGGTCGTGGGTAGCGGTGATGAACGTCTCGCCTGCCGCCGACCGCTCCAGGATGAAATCAATGAGCCAGCTCTGGCTGCGTGGGTCCAGCCCCGTCGTCGGCTCGTCCAGCAGCCAGACGCCGGGGCCGAGGGACAGCACCGAGGCGAGGGCCACGCGCCGCTTCTCGCCGCCGCTCAGGCGGTGCGGCGTGCGCTCGGCCAGGTGCTCGATCCGCAGCGCAGCGAGCGCCCTGGCGACCCGGGCGCGCACGTCGTCGTCGGGCAGGTCAAGCTGCAACGGCGCAAACGCTACCTCATCCCATACCGTCGGCGAGAAGAGCTGCACATCCGTATCCTGGAACACGAGGCTGACGTTGCGGCGGAACGCGAAGGAAAAGCTCTCGTCGTCGTTAAACATCGCTTCCGTCAGCGGTGCGCCGCGATACCGAACCTGACCCTGGTTCGGGAAATAGAGGCCATCCAACAGCTTGAGCAGCGTACTCTTGCCACTGCCATTCGAGCCGAGAATGGCGATCTTCTCGCCGGCCTCCACCTGGAGCGAGACGCCATCCAGCGCGATTTGCCGCCCGTCGTAGCTGAACTGAACGTTGTCAACATCAAAGAGCGGCGCCCCGTCGCCATTCAAACTCATGCCCACCATCGTGCCTCTCTCCTTATCGTCCGCCGGCAATGCCGGCGACAATCGCGACCGTCACCAGGCCCGCGACCCACAGCCAGTCGCGCCCCGTCATCTTGAACTGGTCCAGGGTACGCGGTCGGCCGCGATAGCCGCGCGACAGCATCGCCAGGTAGACGTCCTGGCTCATGTCGTAGGACTTGCCCAGCAGGTTGCCCATCGTTTGGGTGACGACCCGCCGCTGGTCCGTCGACTTCATCCGCCCCACGACGCGGCTCTGACGCGCCAGGAACATGTCGCTGGCCGTGCGAAGCAGCAGGTAGATGTAACGGTACGTCATCCCCAGCACCAGCAGGAACACGGCGGGAACTTTCAGCACGCTCAAGGCGCGCAGCAGCGTCGCCCACGGCGTCACCAGCACCAGAAGAACCGCGAAGGACACCGATGTCCCGACGCGGAGGATCAGGAACGCGGCGGCCCGGACGCCCTGCTCGGTGATAGCAATGTAGGGTGAGGTCGAGAGGACGACGAGCGGAATGCCCGGCGTAATGAAGCTGAAGATAACGGGCAGCGCCACCAGGCCGGTGAAGAACGGCAGCGCCAGCCAGACGCGCTTGACGAAGCGCGCCAGCGGCACCCGAGACACCCACGCCAGCAGCAGGGCGAAGGCGTACAGGCAGAGCAGCACCCACAGATTCCGCGCGAACGCCACGGCGAGCAAGATCGCCAGGAAGCCGATGATCTTCACGCGCGGGTCAACAACCTGGAGCGCCCCCGGCTGCCGCGCAATCTCCTCCGCGAACAGCGACTGCTCGATGGAGTCGGTCAGCCCCGACAGGGTCCGCTCGACGACAGAACGCGCCATGCTTCAGCTCTTCTCGGCCGCTGTGCGGCGCGCGACAAGTCGCCCAATACCCCAGACAACGGCGACGACGATCAGGATGCCCAGCGCGGCCGACAGGATGTAGCCAACATACGGCGCCAGACCCTCGATGCCGTAGTCGGGCAGCGGGGCCGTCCATGCCTGGGTGTTCGCCAGGCCCTGCGGCACGAAGCCGACGATGTCGCCGATCTGGTCCGCCGCCCACTCGCCCCACGCCGAGCCACCCGCGAGCAGCCCAATGGGGGACAGAATGACGAGCGCCGCGATACCGATCCACAGGGGACGATAGTTCACGGCCCCGGCGGTCTGTGGCGCGGAGGGGTTGTTCATCTCCAGCACGGCGGGGTTGGTGCGCTGGAGGAACGCGAGGATGCCGGCCGTCACCGCGCCCTCGATCACCGAGGCAATCAGCATGTGCGGGATGAGCATCGCCGGAACGGCAATGCTCAGGGGGAACGGCGCATAGAGCGGCGTCCCGTCAGCCGTGTGGAACAGAATCGGCTGCATGCCGAAGAAGACCCCCGCCAGCCCGGCGGCGAGGCTGAGCGCCGCCCACCCGGCCACCGCGCCCGCGACGAGGCGGCGGCCGCTCGTCACGGCCGCATTCCCGGCGATGGCGCGGTACACAATCCAGGCGGCCCAGGGCATCACAATGCCCATCAGGAGGACATTCGCGCCATACGCCACAATGCCACCGTCGCCAAAGAAAAGCGCCTGCACCACCAGAGCGATGGCGACGGCAATGGTCGCCCCCTCAGGCCCGAGAATGATCGCCGCGATGGTCGCGCCGACGGCGTGACCCGTTGTCCCGCCGATGAGCGGGACGTTGAACATCATGATGACGAATGAGAAGGCGGCGAGCAGGGCCACGAGCGGCACCATGCGCTGGTTCAAGCGCCGGCGGAAGCGAGCGGCGGAGACGCCCAAGATGGCGATCGTCACGATCCACAACGCGATGGCAAACCACGGGCCGAGATAGCCATCCGGAATGTGCATCGGCTGTCCGCTGACAACCCCTTGCACGAACGACGGAACGCTAATCGCCCACATATGTGAACCTCCTTGAACGACTCGTGACGGAGATGGAAATGACCACGACTATTGTGCGCCCCGCCCCACGGGGTCTTACCTGGGCGGAGTCGGCTGGACGTGATGGCTATCGGACGGGCGGCACTGCTCGCACAGGCCAAACAGGACGAGATGGTCCATGTCTACGGCAAACGCCGTCGCCTGCTCGACCTGGGCGAACCACTTCTCGACCATGTCATGCCCGATGCTGGCCGTCTGCCCGCACACGCGGCAGATGAGATGGTGGTGCGGGCGCTCGCCGGCCAGCTCGTACACCATGGAGCCGCCGCCCACGTGCGCCGCGACGACCAGGCGCATCTGGCACAGGAAATCCAGTGTGCGGTAGACGGTTGCGCGGTTGATCGCCGAGCTTTTCGCCTGCACGCGGTTGTAGATTTCTTCGGGTGTAGTGTGTCCGCCGGCCTCGCAGATGGCATCGAGAATGAGCTGGCGCTGGGGCGTCACCCGGTAGCCTCGCTTGCGCATCTCGGCGGCGTAATTGGTGTGCTGATGAGACATATCGCTATCGCATCCTTTTGCAATAGCAAGTATACTCGCGTATCGCAAAAACAGGAAACCCTCGAGCTGCCCGCAGCCCGAGGGCTTTCCACTCTAGAGTGCTTCAGTTGCCTGGCGCTTACTTCCCGGAATCGTCTTTCATCGGCGACTGATCACGCTGGGGCGCTGCGGCCGCCGTCGGCTCGAGCGCCGCCCAGCGTCGCCCATAGGTCCGCCCTTTCCAGACGATCCCGACGCCGAGCAAGCCTCGCACGGCCGAGTTGAGCGCAACCAGCCAGAAGAACACGGCGCTCACGGGCTGAAGCAGGCTATACCACGGGGGGATACGGAAGATGCGATCCCAGGCCAGGACGCCGAGCACCAGGAATGCATAGGAGTATGCCGAGATGAGAAGGATGGTATCGAGGCCAGAGCGCAACCCCACCGCCACAAGCGTCGGGGTGAGCGCGGCCACCGCCGCGCTCGCAAGAACTGCAAGTCCGCGCCGGCTGTCGAGGGTCATGAACTGAAAGCTGTTGCGGGCAAACCCCGTCCAGAGATCGGAGAGCCTGTGGTACAGGCGAGCGAAGACCAGGTGCTCGCCCCGCGCCACGCCATAGCGAAGGTGATAGGCGCGCAACAGGTGGGCCAGGCGAACGTCCTCGGCGATGCTGCTCCGCACAGTCTCATGGCCCCCAATGCGGTCATAGGCATCGCGGCGGACCAGCAAGTATTGCCCGTTCGCCAGAAGCGCATCCCTCCGCTGGTCGTTCACCTCCCCACCCGGGACGCCCACGAAGAACTGCTGGTAGCAGAACGGCAACAGGAGGCGCTCCCAGAAGGCGTGCGTGTCCTGGCCCACGAGCAGCGACAGGGCATCGAGACGGCGGTCCAGCACGTAGCCAATCGTCGAGGCCAGGGAGAGGGACGTGTGTTCCGTGTCGGCGTCTGTGAAGAGCAGCCAGTCCCCTGTCGCCACCTGAGCGCCGCAGTAACAGGCGTAGTTCTTGCCCGTCCAACCGGCCGGGAGTTTGATGGTGCGCACGAGTATCGCGTCGAACTCCGAAGCGAGCAGGGCCGTGGCGTCCGACGAGGCATCGTCAACGACGATCACCTCATAGCTGGCGTAGTCGAGATTGAGGAGGGATGCCAGCAGGCGGCCCAGGTTCGCAGCCTCGTTGCGGGCGGGGATGATGATGGACACACGGGGCAATCCGCTGCGCCGCGGCACGGTCGGCACGCGTGGCAAAGCCCCGTAATGGCGGATAGACAGTAACCCGAACACCCCTTGCGTCACGACGACAGCCAGGCATAGCCAGAACAGCATCCGTCACCCCGCTCTCGGGTCAGGCGTCTTCGCCTCTCGCTACTTCCGGATCCTCCAATGAGTGGTCAGGCGGGACACCGCGACCAGCACAGGGTACACCAGCAGCCCAATCGCCAGGCCGACCAGCACACCGCTGAACGTCTGCACCCACGCCGGCGAGTCCCACCAGCCTTCGTAGATGGCGTGTATGTCGAGCTGCCACAGAGCCAGGATCGGCAGCGTCACCGCGAGCCGACGTCCCCAGCCCCAGCGCCCCCACCACGCATTCATGCGCTGCGGCCGACTGTACAGCAGTCGAGCCACTACCAGACCGCCAATGGCCGCGATACAGCGCGTGCAAACGATTTCCGGCATCCCACCGACAGTGAAGAAATGATAGGACGGTTCGGGGCAAATACCCAAACCGAGCCAGTAGACGAATTGGCCGATGGGGCCGAAGAGCGGCCCGCCGATGAGTGTGAACAGCGGGCCGACAGCCAGGCCGAGCAGCATGAAGCCGAGAACGACGTCGGCCGGCCACCACCGCCACGACAGCCCGGTATCGGTCTGGCTGAGCGGTCGAGTCGCGACGCCACGCGCCCCCATTCCGGCGCCGGGCTGAGCCTCTAGCGGTGAGCGTGCCATCGTCAGCTGTGTGTTCAGGCCATCTGGCGGCACTGCCACCACGTGCCAGGCAGGGTGGCGAGCTTGCCCATGGTGCTGACGTGGGCGCGCCGCGTGAAAACGTCGTAGCCGTTGGCGCGGATGCGGTCTAGAATCCCGCGATACATCGTCAGCGCCGACGCAATGGCGAAGCGGCCGTCGGGCGAGATCATGGGGATGCCGGCCGCCCCCTCATCGTACAGCGCCTCGGTGCGCGCCATCTCGAACTCAAGGAGATCGCGCAGACGGTCGTCAATCACACCCTGCGCCACGTCCTCTTCGGTATAGCCGAAGCGCGCCAGGTCCTCCAGGGGCAGGTAGATGCGGCCGCGCTCGGCATCCTCGCCGACATCGCGCAGGATGTTCGTCATCTGCAGCGCCACACCGGACTTGATGGCGTACGGGATGGCGTCCTTCGACGAGAAACCGACGATGTGCATGGACACCAGGCCAACCGTCGCCGCGACCCGGTAGCAATAGAGCCAGAGGTCCTCGAAGGTCGCGTAGCGGCTTATCGTCAGGTCCATCCGCACGCCTTCGAGCAGGTCGTCAATGTACTCCTGGGGTATGTTATACCTGGCCCGCACATCGGCCCACGCCATCAGCACCGGGTCGGCGCCCTGAAGGTGCGCCTGTCGCGACGCCGCGCTCCACCCGTCCAGCGAGTACCCGTGGTCCACGTCGGCCACATCCACAATGTCGTCGGAGCGGCGACAGAAAGCGTAGAACGCACGGACCGCGCGGCGCTTGTCCTTCGGGAGCAAGCCCGACGCCAGATAGAAGCTCTTGGAGTGGTGCGATGTGATTTTGGCGCACACCTCGTAGGCGGCGTCCAGGGTCGCCGCGCCGCCGCTCGGCCATAACCCGACACGCGCTACCGATGGGTCGTGGGTCATGCGGCCAACCTCCGTGTGCGCGCTTCGAGCAGCGCCGCCGCGGCGCGTCGTCCGCTCGACACCGCGCCCTCCATGCTATCGTAGAACCGCTGCTGCGTGTAGCCGCCGCCCAGGAACAGGTTAGCGACCGGCGTCGCCTGGGTGGGGCGCAGGTGGTCGAGGCCCGGCTTCGGCCAGTAGACAGACTGCGGGATGCGGACGACCGTGGACTTCGTGATATTCACGCCGGCGGTCGAGTCCGGGAAGACGCGCTGAACGTCACCCCACACTCTGGCGACAATTTCCTCGTCACTCAGCTTCATGTAGTCCCGCGCCGGCGCAACGACGAACTCGAGGCGCGACGCGCCGCCGTTGTAGTAGTCCGGCGTGGTGTTCGCCATGTCGGCGTAGACCGGGATGACCCCGTCCGGGCAGAACAGAATGTTGTCAACGCCCGTGATCTGCCTGTCCAGCCACAGCTGTACCGTCATCACTGGCACGCCCTGGAACTGCTTGAGGTTGGCGAACATCGGGTAACGCTCGCGCCAGACCTCGGGTAGGAGGGCATTGAGCTTGTGGATAGGCAGGGCGAACAGGTAGTTGTCGGCGGTGACAACGCTGCCGTCCTGAAGCCGAAGTCCGGCGACCGTCAGATCGTCGTTGAGCAACACTTCCTGGACACCGCAGCCTGTGTGCAGCGCCGCGCCGCGCTTCACCACGTAATCCGCGAGCGGCCCGACCAGATAGTCCTGGGGCGAGCCTTTGAGGAAGCCCATCTTCGACGCCTGCTCCTGGCGCAAGAACAGCCCCGACACATCGAGAACGATGCGCGCGCCGATCTCGCTCGGCGGCAGGAACTTCAGCGCCAGCGTCATGGGCAGGAACATCTTGCTCAGCATGCGGTCGGCGATGCCCTGCTGGCGGTGCCATTGCTGATACGTGATCGCGTCCTGCTTCGCGTAGTAGTCGTCGCTGCCAAACAGAATCGGCTGGAGCGAACGAGCCAGGGTGAGCTTCTCACCAAGGGTGAAGTAGCGATTCCCGAAAACGGCCGGCAGCAGGTGCAGCGGGCTAGGCGCGGGAATCGTGCGAAACTCGAAGCGCTCGCCCTCATTCAGCGTATACGTCAGGACATGCTCTTTCCAGAGAATGTTGTCGTAGATGCCCAGCTCGCGCATCAGGTCGTAAATCTCATCGTACGCCCCGAAGAATACGTGCAGCCCGCTCTCGACCCAGTCGCCGTCCGCGTCCTTCCACGATGAGACCTTCCCCCCCAGGATCGAACGCTTTTCGTACAGGTCAACCGTGAGACCTACGTCTACCAGCTGCTTGGTGGCCGCCAGGCCGGCCAGGCCCCCGCCCACCACAATGACATCCACATGGCCGCGCTCACTCATGTCATTACCTCCGCAAAACCTTATGGAAGGAGTATACGCCCTTCGCAAAGGTTTGTCAAGGGTTTATGGAGGGTTTGTCCATTTTTGGTCTGATTTCTGTGAAAGCCACCCGGCCCCACGCATTTTGTCCGAGAACCTGCCACCCGCCATCCTCGAAGAGGCGCCGCGTTCCCTCAAGCGAATAGAAGCGGATTCCGCTGGACGCGCTCAGGAGATGCTCAATGCCGCCTGGCCCATTGTCCCCGCTGAGCAAGCTCATGAACACAGAACGCGAGCTGGCGCACGCCACGCGCCGCGCCTCCACCAGGACGGCGGGCGCGCTGCGAAACTCATTGAGCGAGCCACCACATACGAGTCCCGTCACGCTGGCGTCGGCCAACGGCAGAGCCTCGGTGTCGGCGCATACCAAGTCTATACTGTCCCACCCCTCGCGGCGAATCAGTCCCACGGCCTCGCGCAGCATGGGCCACGCGAAATCCACCGCCAGGACGCGGGCCGCGATGGCCCGCTCGCGCCAGTACGACGCCAGGATCCGCGCCTGGAGCGCGGTCGAGCAGCCCAGGTCCACGTAGAGGCCGGGACGGTCTGGCTGCATCATCCCCAACATCACGTCGGCCTCGCGCGACAGCGGAAACGGCTCGCCCGAAAGTTGAGACAGCGCGCGTAGCCGCCAGAAACGCTCGTAGCCCCACGCGGTCGGCGCGAAGTGGTTTGTCCACTGGGCGACGGTGATGCCCTGCCGCGACGGAAGTCCAGGATACCGCTGCGGATCGCATAGCGCGCGCCGCAGCCGCAGCCGACCGTCCCGCGTTGAACCGTGTCCTTGCCGTGCCAAGCGGTCGCTTCGGCGAGGCGCAGCGGCCCGTGACAGTCTGGGCAAACAAGGCGCTCCAGAGTAGAAAGATGCAATGGCGGCTCCTCAGCAGCAAGCGCGGGCCACACGATGACACGAAACTGTTTGGGATGCTCAGAACGAAGGCGCTGTCGTCGGCAGACCGAAGTACGGGAACACCTGGGCGCGTACCTGGTCCACCGCGGACGCCACACTCTGCCCGACGCCTGGCTCTTCGGTCGGCGCCTGCTCGTCCAGCAGGGCAACGTATGGCGGACGGGTGTCGTCGGTGAGGTCCCCGGTGAGGATCGCCATAAGAATTGCCCAGCAGCGCGCCACCGAGGAAGGATTATACCCGCCTCCGCCCAGAAATAGCAAACGCCCGCGTGATAGCTCGTGGCCGAGCGCATGGAAGCGCCGCGCCAGGCCGGCATAGGCGCGCGTTGTCAGCGACAATCCGACAAGCGGGTCGCCCATATGCGCGTCCGTCCCGAACTGCACAAAGATGAACTCGGGACGGTAGGCGCGCAGCAGCTGTGGAACGACGGCGTCGAACGCGGCAAGATACGTCGCGTCCCCGACACGACGTGGTAGCGGGACGTTCACGCTGTAGCCTTGCCCCGCCCCGCGCCCGATCTCGTCCACGCGTCCCGTGCCAGGGTAGAAGCGGCCGTCGTACTGGTGCAGCGAGATCGTGAGGATTGGCTCGTCGTACAGGAGCGCCTGTGTGCCGTCGCCGTGGTGTCCATCCACATCCACCACCGCGATGCGCGTCAGGCCGAACTCGCGTTGCAGCACGCGGACGGCAATGACGATATCGTTGAAGATGCAGAAGCCGCTGGCGCGGTCGAGCTGGGCGTGGTGCAAACCGCCGGCCGGATTGAAGGCGTGGCCAAGGTCGCCGGCCATCGTCATGCGCGCGGCGAGGAGGGTGCCGCCGACCGCCGTCGCGGCGCGGCGGTACATCCCCGGCCACGCCGGCGTGTCCTGGCCGTCGAGGTTGCCCACGCCCGCCGCGTCGGCCGCGCGCACCCGCGCCACATACTCCGGCGTGTGCGCCAGAAGAAGCTCGCCCTCGAGCGCCGGCTCGGGGCGGACGACGCGCACGCGCTCGCCGAGCAAGCCGAGGGACGCCATCAGGTCGTAGCCAGCGCCGTAGCGCGGCCAGGATGCTTTGACAGGGGAGAAACCACGGCCACGATAGATTTCGTGGAAGATGAGCGCCACCTCACCCACCTGGCACTTCGTCCTCGTCTATGACGTATTCGCTCAGCCAGCCATACGCCCCAATGCGATTGTACTGCTCTTCGGTGGCGCGGAAGTGGACCAGGACACGGGCGCGGTCATACTCCGGGTGGCGATGGTAGAAGTCGCGGTCGGCCCAGCGAATGGCGCTCAAAGCGACGGGCAGCGCCGCCTCGAAAATCTGCGACCGCCAGCCAGGCTCGGCAAAGGCAGGGTCCACAGTCACACCACTGATGTGGCAGAAGACGTGCAGCTCGGGGCGGTCCTGCTCGTCGCAGTTCAACTCCGCCGTCAGCTCGTCGCGAATCAGCTGGGTGCGCGGGCTGAGGAGCGCCGAGTAATCGTAGACGTCACCGACCGCGACGGCGACAGCGCCGGCGCTGCCGGCCTGCGTCAGGGTGTAGCGCCGGGGCATCGCGTCGGGGTCACGCTGCGCAGCGCCGATGAAGGTCACGAACGTGCGGGGTAGGCCTTTCATGGGTCTTAGTATACCGTGTTTGTTAGCGGTGGGCAATGCCACAGGTGTGAAATTCGCTAATTCGGCGTCGCAGGCCCCGCGTCATCCGCCCGCCCGCTGGTGCGCTCCATGTAGCGCAGAATGCCGGTTTCCGTCTCCAGCAGGCGGCGCTCCAGGCGCAGCATCTCCGCCACGCTCTCCGCCTCCAGGAGCGATTGCTTCACGCTCGCTCCAACCTGGAGAATCGTCGCCACCATGTACCCTAGCGCATCGGCCTCGTCAGGAATATCCGGCGTGGGAACCGGCTGGCCGACGACGGTCTTGAGGGCAACCAGGTAGGCGGTCAGCCCCTGCTGCACCACCGGGAGCAGTCGCAAGGCGTCTGGCGCGGCCGCGCCGGGCATCTCCATCTCAGAGACGCGGGCGACGAGGTAGGGCTTGTGGAAGCGCAGGCCGTCAATCGCGAAACGCTCCTGGCCGATGACGACGATATTCGACCGCCCATCGGGCAGCCCCTCGACGCGGACGATATGCGCCGCCGTTCCGATGCGATGCGGTGCGCCGTCCTCCCGCGCCCGAACCAGCCCAAACGGTTCCCCGCTGTCGAGACAGTCCGTCAGCAGGCGTCGGTAGCGCTGCTCGAAGATATGCAGCGGCAGCACCATGTTGGGAAACAGCACCACATCCAGGGGGAACAGCGGGATCTCGGCGGCCAGGCTCATGGCTCTCCTCGGGCAATGGCGCGGACAGTGGCGATAGTGTCTATCTCGGCGGCCGGCTTGTCGTCGCGCACTCTCAGGATGCGCGGGAAGCGCAGCGCATACCCGCTCGCGTGCCGCTCCGACGGCTGGACGTTATCGAAGGCCACCTCCAGCACGATCTGCGGCTCGACGCGGCGAAAGCGCCCGTAGTCCTGGATGGTATGGGCTTTGAACCATTCCGTCAAATCCGCGATCTCGACATCCGTAAGGCCGCTGTAGGCCTTGCCGACTTCGAGCAGCCGCCCGTCCTCGCCCTGCACCGCGAAGGTGTAGTCCGACAGCACATTGCGGCGTTTGCCGTGGCCCCACTCGACGCCCGTCACGACCACGTCCAGCGTCGCCAGCGGCTGCTTGATCTTCTGCCACTCCTTGCCCCGCCGCCCCGGCTTGTAGGTCGAGTCCAGGCTCTTGATCATCAAGCCTTCGTTGCCCCGCGCGCGCGCCGCCGCGAACTCATCGCGCAGATGCGCGACGTCTGTGGCCGTCTCAGAGAGCGCGCGCCGCACCGCCGCTGTCCCAGGCAGCAGCGCCGCGAGGCGCTGGCGGCGCGCGCGCAGCGGCAGATCGAGTAAGACGTCGCCGTCGTGATACAGCAGGTCGAAGGCGAACAGCGCGACCGGCAGCGCCTGCACCAGCGCGTCGTCCACGCTCTTGCGGCCCAGGCGCGCCTGGAACTGGGTGAACGGGATCGCCACCTCATCCCTCAATCCGACGATCTCCCCGTCAAGGATAAACTCACCCGGCAGGGCCAGCAGGTCGGCGTGCAGCTCGGGAAAGCGGTGGCCGATCTCGTCCAGCGTGCGGGAGTACATCGTGATGCGGTCGCCCTGTTTATGGACCTGGGCGCGCACCCCGTCGTACTTGTCCTCGACAGCGAAGCCGCCCGGCATTTGCCGCGGCAGGGCCTCCAGATCGTCCACCGGTGAGGCGAGCATGAACTTCAGCGGATGAAACAGCCGCATACGCGCTTCCGCGAGCCGCCCGTGCCGCGCCAGAACCGCCGTCTCCCCGAGGTCACCCAGCAGCATGTTGGCCCACTGCACTGCCTCGACCGGCCGGCCGTAGGCGCGGGCCAGCGCATCCTCGATCTGTCCCTCTTGCAGCCCGACGCGCAGCTCGCCCATGATGATCTTGACCAGGTAGCGCGCCTCGAGGGCCGTCGCTCGCCGCAGAACGTCCGCCACCATCTGGCTGCGCGCCCGCGCCCCTTTCGCCGCCGCCAGCGCGTCAAACAACGCCCCGATTTCAGCCAGCGTCAATGTGGGCGCGGGGTCGGGGCGGCGGGTCAACACAACGGCGGCTGCGTCGCCCACATCCCCGTACTCCAGGAGAAGCTGGTCGAAGTCCCCCATTGCCGCCGGCGCAACGACAAGCAAGGCGTCGCGGACATTGGCGAACCCCGCACTCAATACGCGCTCGTCCCAGAGCGGGAACGCGCGGCCACTCAGGTAAAGCGCCGCGCGGGACAGGTCCGCGTCGTCAAGCGAGCCGAAGTATGCCGCCAGGATGGCGGCCTTCTTGAGGCGGCTGCGGGTGGCGCCGACGGCTTCGGCGGTTTGAGCAAAAGTGAGCATAGCCAGATTATCCCGGTTTTGGCCCAATCCGCCAAACCTCGGCCTTAGGGTAAGAAACGGGCTTGCTAGCCCCTCCCTATAAAGGCCTTATAGAGGATGGTACAGTTCTTGTACCTGGCCGAGTTGACTTCGCAAACTCTGCATCCTTTTTGCAACCTATTGGCCCTATTGGGGCTGGCTCAGTACCGTTATACTTGTCCTGGTGGAATCCCTTTAGGAGTGCTACATGAGTTATTCGGCGGCGCAGCGCGCGCCCAGCGACAGCGGCCCTCTCGCCTACAAGTGGAAGGTGCTGATATCGGTCATCTTCGGCATCTTCATGGTCATTCTCGACTCGACCGTCGTGAATGTCGCCTTCCAGACACTCCGGCGCGAGTATGGCGCATCGCTCAACGAGTCGCAGTGGATTATCAGCGTCTATGTTCTCGCCCTGGGTATCGGCACGCCGCTCGCAGGTTACCTGGCCGACCGCTACAGCCTCAAGCGCGTCTACATCGCCGGCCTCAGCTTGTTCGTCGTGGGGTCGTTCCTCTGCGGTCTGGCGCCCAGCCTCTGGCTGCTGATCGCCGCGCGCATCCTGCAGGGCTTCGGCGGCGGCATTGCCGTCCCCCTGGGTCCCGCCCTCCTATTCAGCGCCTTTCCAACGAATGAGCAGGGCAAGGCCCTCGGCTTCTTCGGCATCGCCCTCGTGGTAGCCCCGGCCCTCGGCCCAATCCTCGGCGGTTGGCTCGTGGATCACGACCTGTGGCGGTGGATCTTTTTTATCAACGTTCCCATCGGCATCGTCGGCATCTACCTGGCGTCGCGCTGGCTGCGCTACCGCCCAACAGATCGTCGCCCCTCCCTTGATGTGATCGGCCTGATCATCGGCATTGTCGGCATCAGCTCCATTCTATACGGCGCATCCATTGCGTCTGACCAGGGGTGGGGTTCGACCCAGGTGGTGACGATGTTCGTCGTCGGCGCCATCGGCCTGGCCGCCTTCTCCGTCGTCGAGCTGTTCTTCGCCAAGGAGCCACTGCTGGACTTGCGGCTGTTCCAGAACCGCGTCTTCCTCAACGCAAGTCTGGTGGGGTACGTCAGCGTCATGGCGCTGTTCGGCGCCGAGTTCCTCATGCCCATCTATCTCCAGGCATTGCGCGGCCTCACGGCGCTCCAGGCCGGCCTGACCCTGCTGCCCCTGGCGATTGCCGCAGGTATCACGACGCCGACCGCCGGACGATTGTACGACAAGATCGGTCCGCGGCCCATCGTGGTCTTTGGCTTCAGTATCCTGGCGATCAATACCTGGCAGCTGTCGCAGATTCGGGCCGACACATCCATCACCTGGATCATGTTTCTGCTCTTCCTGCGCGGCATCGCTCTCGGCTCGACCGTGCAGACGACCCTGGTGACGGCGCTCAGCCCGGTGCCGAACCCCAAGATCGCCCGCGCCTCGTCGCTCATCAACTCATCGCGCCAGATTGTGCAGGCGGTCGGGGTCGCATTTCTCGCAACCGTTCTGGCAAGCACACTCTCACCCGCAGGTGCGCGCGTTCCAGACCCAGATGCAGGACGCCGCAGGTTGCCACCAACGGCAGATAGGCACCACGACGCTGCCAACGTTGATCCACGCCATCGCGGGCCCGCTGCGCGTGCGCTGAGAGCATCGCCGGGCTTCGAGCGCGCCTACACCGTGACCTTCTTCTTCGCCCTGGCCGCGCTCATCATCGGCGCGTTCCTGCCCGGCTGGCCTCTGAAGTGGGCGGGGCGGCGGCCGGCCGGCGAAGGTCAGAGTCCCCCCGTTCCGGCCGGTCACTGAGTGTGGACGACCTGACTGAGGATACGCGCCCCTGGGATTATCTGTCCTGGGGGCGCAGTCTATTGGGCCGGCGCGAGCTTGCCCACGCCCAGGTGGCGAAATCTCCACGCTGGGTGATGAAATCGCTACGCCCGGTATCGGCGAACGGGTGTAGGATAGAGGTATAGGCAAGAGCGGACTCCTTGCGCACGTCGTGGTCCATTCCTCGCACGACACTGACTCTCCCCTACAACATCTACAACAGTCGAGCCAGATACTCTCCACAACATGCCATCCGAGATACCTGCGCCACGCCCAGACAAACGACAGTAAGTAATTAGGTTCGCAAATGTAAGCGAAGCGGGTCGAACATGGAGGCGAATCATGAAAACTCGCATTTTGATTGGCGTGACCTTGGCGTTACTCCTCTTGATTGTGACCGGCGTCGTGGTGCTGGCTTCGACAGGCACGGGGTCTTTCCACACCGAGCAGGTCAAGTCCCTCACCCCCGGCATCAACGAGGCAACCTTGCCGCCAGGCAATAGCCAGTGGTATAGCTTCGATGTGTCCCAGCCGATGACTCCAAAGCAGGCCAAGGAGGTCTCTCGGGAGGGTCTCCCCTACCTTCTATTCACGATTCGATTGGATAGCGACACCGCCTGGAATCAGGACATGGCGCACAATACAGGCTTCCGCATCTACAGCCCAAGCGACATGCTGTTGATCGAGAACAACAGGCAGCTGCGACATCAGCATACAGAGGGCGGCAACCGCATCGAGCCTCCGCTGTTCTGGGGCTATGGCTCGCCGCTGCTCGATAGCCCAATCCAGAAGGATCTGGTTGACCAGGGCAAGATTGATGCCTATGTCAGTTCGCCGAAGGTGTGGCAGGGGGTGTTCCCCGAGGCAGGCACGTACTATGTGGAGGTGTTCAACGAGGGCAGTATGCCTATGACGTACCAGCTCCAGATGAGCAGTGACGTCCACGTGGATGCCCCGTAACTTCCCTCCGCACCACAGTCGTCTCAGTCGTTGTTTGTCGGGTGCGACGCTGAGCCGGACACACTCCTGCATAAGGACGTGTCCGGCTCTATTGCATTCTCTGCTTCAGATTGCTGACCGTAGCTTAATGACTATGCGAAGGCGCACGCGACGGCGAGGGGACATTCGCTGCATTTTGGCCCATGCGCGCGACATACCTCACGGCTAAGACGATGCAACCCCGTGTGAAGGACGAACGTCTCGTGGGCGTCCTCGCCGAGCGCCCTTTCTAATTGAGCGTGGGACGCTGCTGCCGATAGGTCGGGCGCGACGAGACCCAACCGCGTGACACAGCGGTGGACGTGATCGTCCACCGGCAGCACGGGCCGCCCCAGTCCAAACAACAGCACACACGCCGCCGTCTTCGGCCCAACGCCGGGGATTGCGCTCAGCCACCGCCGCGCCTGGTCGGTCGCCAGCTCGCCCAGAAACCCCAACTCTAGCCCTCCGCGCTCCTCCGCAATGGCGCTCAGCGCCAGCTTGATTCGCCGCGCCTTGACCCGCGCCAGGCCACCTGATCGAATCGCTTCGACAATCGCTTCTTCTGGCGCAACCCGAACCATCTCCCAGGCAGGGAAGCGGCGTCGCAGCGACTGGTAGACTGGGTCGCTGTCGCGGGTGTGCTGCGCCAGGATCGTCCCCACAAGCTCGCTGACGGGGTCATCTGACGGAGACAGCGAGCGTCCGTCCTCGAGAATATCAAGGACGGACGCCAGGCGCTCTTCATCTACCGAATAGATCATCCGCGAACAGGTTATGTCGCGCGGCGAACGCTGAAGTCGGCTACCGCCTCGAGCGTCTGCCGAGCGGCGCCGGCCGGGAACCAGGCCAGGGACGAGACGGCGGCGGCCGCGTAGTGTTCGGCGTCCGCGCGCGAGAGGTCGAGGGCATTGGACGAGCGCACCGCCCCGATGACCGCCTCGACCGCCCATGCCTCGCCCGCGAGAGCCTGGGCGAGTGGTACATCGGCGGCGGCGGCGGCATACAGCACCGGCAGAGTCACTGTCCCCTGGCGCAGGTCCGCGCCGACCGGCTTCCCGATAACATCCGGCTCGCCGGCGAAGTCCAGGATATCATCGTTGATCTGAAAAGCGAGGCCCACGTTCTCCCCGTACTGGCGCAGCAGCGCGATCTCCTGCTCCGACGCGCCACCCAGCACCCCGGCGGCGCTGCTCGCCGTGGCGAAAAGCACGGCCGTCTTGCCGTGGATGCGGCGCAGGTAGTCGTCGCGGCTTGGAATCGCGCGCCGTTGTGAAAGCTGGCCCAGCTCGCCAGCGCACATATCCATCAGGCACTCTGAGAAGGCGCGCACCACGCGCGGGTTCTGCGTGTCAGCGGCGAAGGCAGCGGCGCGCGCAAACAGATAATCGCCCGCCAGGACGGTGGTCTCGGCGCTCAGAACGGCGTTCAGCGTGGGATGGCCGCGCCGAATGAAAGACTGGTCAATCAAGTCGTCGTGGACGAGCGAAGCCGTGTGCAAAGTCTCGATGGCGGCAGCCAGGGCCAGAATCGTGTCGGACGGGGCCTGAACCATGTCGCCGACCAGCAGCGCCACCGAGGGGCGCAAACGCTTGCCGCCGCCATCGAACGCCACGCGCACAACATCGGCGACCAACGGGTACTCCACCGCCGAGACGTCCTTCAGGAGCGCGTCGAGGGCGTTTAGCGAGGAGGAAATAGATGTCAGGTTTAGACTCTCTGGGAGTCGCGCAGGCAACGGTGTATACACCTGTGCCCCTTTCTGCAACGTGAGTCAGTAATCGTTTAGAATATTATAAACGATTTCAACGTTGTCGTCACGGGGTCCGCCGCATTAAGACTCTTTTTGGACCCGTCTGACGCCACTAACGTTCCATTGATTCGCGGGCAAAAGCCGCTGCGGCTCCGACTCGCTGGGCCATCGGTCGCGGCGCCCGCCCCACAATGTGTGACGCGACCCGCATCGCCCCAATCGTCACACCCGCCGTACTCTGGCCCGGAAAGATGCTATCGCCCACCAGCAGCACATTCTCAATGTCCGTGCGCGGGCCGCGCGCGTGAAAGAGGCTCGTCTGCGGGAAACCGCCGACCATGCCGAGCGGCCGCCGCGTGTAGTACTGGAACGTCACTGGCGTGCCGGGCAGCGCCAGCCGCACCCGTGACCGCAAGCCCGGCAGCGCCCGCTCTGCCGCCCGCAGCAGGCGCTCGGCATACTCGGCGCGGCGATCTTCGTAGGCAGCCCGGTCGCCGGCAATGCGCCACCACTCGTCCACCGCGGTGTGCGTCGAGAGGGTCACGGCGCGCTGACCGATCGGCGCCCGGCCCTGATCCCAGGCCGGGGAGAGTGACATGAACACAGAGTTGCCTTCGCCCAGCGGCCGGTTATCGTCCATGACGATCTGGTAGTGTTCTGGGCCGTCCGTCGGCGCGACCTCGTCGTCTACGCCGAGATACAGCGTGAAAGCCCCCCACATACGCGCCGCGTGTCCAATACTCGCGTCAGTGGCGGCGAGCGGCTCATCGTCATCCCCACCGTCAGCCACAAGGCGCGCCAGGCTCCAGGGTGTCACATTAGCAACGACAATATCCGCCCCGAACTCCTCCGGCCGCGCCGCGTGGCGGGGGCCGCGCAACGCCCGGACCGCCACGGCCCGACCATTGCGCATAAGGATACTCTGGACACGGCTTTTGAACAAGACGCGCCCGCCCAGACGGAGAATTTCACCGACGAGGGTCTCGGCGATCCCACCCACACCGCGCTCTACATGATACACGCCCTGGCGCGCAAGGTCTAGCGCGACCGCGCCATAGAGGGGCGTGACGCGCTCCGCCGTCGCCTGGGCGCTAATGAGGAGCTGCGCGTCCACGAAAGCGCGAAACGCGCGGCCCTCGGCGCCGAGCCACTTCGCCCAGCCCGCAACACTGCCGACGGCGCCGGGCGCAAGCGCCAGGAGATCGGGGCGCACGCGACCCGCCAGTCGCGCCACCTCCCCTGCCCCCTGCGGCGGCCACGGCGGAGCGCCGGCCGAGAAGCGCCACAGACGGTCCGCCGCCCACTCCTGCGCGCGCCAGAAGCGCTCCGTCCCAGGGAACGCCCGCCGCCGCTCGGCTTCCCAACGATCGGGGTCTCCCCAGCGCACGACACGCTCGTCCGGCAGGACAACCTCCATCGCCGGGTCGGACCGCCGAACCGGCCAGGTCAGGCCGAGCGTCTCTCCCACCAGGTCATGCGCGCCGCCCGCCTGGAAGCCGCCGACCAGGGTCGCGCCGGCGTCGAAGCGATAGCCCTGATGATAGAACGTTGCCGCGCACCCGCCCGGATCTACGTGCGCTTCGAGAACGGTGACATCCATGCCCCTCTGAGCCAGCAACGCCGCCGCCGTCAGCCCGCCAACACCCGCCCCAATGATGACAACTTTCTTGCTCATGATCCTTCGTCGCCTCATGTATACTCGAATCAAGACGGCCTGGGGAGCAAGCCCCAGGCCGTCGCCACAAGGAGGGGGGAAACTTTCAGGGAGTTAGAGCGCGCGGCGGCGCAGGATGAACCCGAAGCCGGCGATGGCGATACCGATGAGGGCCAGCATCCCCGCCAGCGCCACAGGCTCGTCACCCGTCGCGGGCATCGTCGTCGGCATCGGCGCGGCGGCCGGGTAGGCCACCGGCACGGCGACCAGCTTGGGATCGCCACTCGCCAGACCCATCGCGAACACGGTCGCAATGTCGCCGTCCTTCAGCGTCACGCCCGGCACTGCCAGCACAACGTCAGTCTTACCCGCCGGCCGCACTTCCAGGTCATACGTCCCCGCGTTCACAGGCGTCCAGTCAGACGAACCTTTGAAGGCGACATTCGAGAAGAGAACCGGACCACCCTTCACCGCGATATCCACCGCCGGCGCATCGGGGGAAGCATGGACGAAGCGCACGTGCGCCTTGCCAGCCGCCGGCTTCGCCAGGTTGTCCTTGAGGATGAGCGGCTCGATGTTGGCGAGCTTGCCCACTGCGGCAATGGTGATCGGGCCTGCGGCCAGCGTCGGCTTGGCCTCGATGACGCCCTTATCACTGCACGAGCCACCGGCCGGAATGACCTTGATGTCATAGGCGCCGGGCTTGAGGTTCGCGTAGTTCGTTGCGGCCTTGAACGCCGCATTGGTGAAAGCCTTGTTGCCGTTGACGCAGATGTCCACTGCTGGCGCATCCGGCGACGCATGCACCACGCGAACCATCGCGTCCCCCGTACCCTGCGCCGACGCCGGCAGAGCCGCCACCAGGAGCGCAAGCGCCAAACCTGCAATCACCAACCCAATACCGAATGTCTTCATGATGTTGTTCTCCTTGTTCTCCTACAGTATCCAGGTCTCGAAGATATTTATCCTGCAAAGGATGGCGCGTTGGTGTGCGCCCTCCCGCCCTCCACTACCGTTCCCGCATGATCCGCTCGACCGTCGCCACCGTCTCTTCCGCGTTGCGCCCCAGGTAGACACCGGGAATCGCCCCTTGCAAGGACGGATTGTCGTTGAACGCCTGGCCGCCAAAACCCAGGATCGGCCGGGGTGATGGAACCAGGTCAACCTGCCGCGCGATGTCAAGGATGTTGCGCGCCGCTTCCTCGTGGGTGGCCGAGACCGCCAGCAGCGCGGGATGCAGCCGGGTCAACGTCTCGGCCAGCCCGTCCGCCGCCAGGTTCGACCCCAGGTGGATGACCTCCCACCCTGCTCGCTGCAAGAACAGCGCGATGAAGAGGATGCCCAACTCGTGATGGTCGGACGGGGCCGACGCGGTCAGGATCGGTCGTCCCGTGTGACGGTGCGGCGCCGATGCCATCAGCGACAGGAGCTTCTGCCGTACATAGTGCGTTGCGAAGTGCTCCTGCGCGATTGACACATCGCCCCTCGCCCAGCCGTCCCCCATCTCGACCATGATCGGCGCGATAATGCGGAGACACACCATCTCGACAGGCCAGCGGCCAAATGCGTCGCCCAGGGCGACATTCGCCCGCGCTTCGTTCAGATCGAGCAGCGCGTTCTGCAAACGCACCTTCGTCTCGACCAGCGGCGACGTGTCCACCAGCTGCAAGCTCGGCGTGGGCGCGTGCTCGGCCGTGTTCTGGGTGTTCATAAGGGCGATGGCATGGCTGATGGTCATGCCCTGCTCGAGATGGTGCTTCAACCACCGAATTAGGGCCACATCGCGCTGCGAGTACAGGCGGTAGCCGCTCTCCGTGCGCTGCGGGGCGAGAATGCCGTGGCGTCGCTCCCACGCGCGCAACGTCGAGGTGCGCACCCCTGTCGCTTGCTCGACCGCCTTGATGTTGAAGACCGGAGTGATGGGGAGCTTGATAAGTTCGTCAAGTTCCAGCGCCGGGCTGCGGTTGTCAGGCGCGATGTGCTCTTCTCGATTGACCATGTCCTTCACCTCTCTGTGCTATAGTCTATATCATGTTCAAGGGATTGTCAAGGGTTTGAACAATGTTTTTATACTGAATTTGGACAAAAAAAGGCGGCGGGGGAAAATTCCCCGCCGCCCCGCACCTGTCCGCCTATTCCCGCCGTCTACCGGCCTTCGAGCGACACACTCCCGTTGCCCACGCGCACGAGCAGCGTCCCGCCGCCGCCGTTGAGGGCGGCGCGCAGGCTCCGCCCGTTCGGTTGGTCGGACGACAGCGTGTTGGTGATACGGCCCTGGCCGGTCTGGACATCCAGGCGCACGCGCTGGTCCTTCGGGAGCGCCACCCGCACCGAGCCGTTGCCGCTGCGAATCTCATGCGCGCCTTCACCCAGGGAGCCGCTGAAGCTCACGTCGCCGTTGCCGGCCTGGAGAGTCATGCCGTCAACCGTGGCGTCCTGGACGTCAATGCTGCCGTTGCTGGCGGTCACGTCTACCCGCCCCTGCGGGCGCGTGACGGCGACCCGCCCATTGCCCGCATCCACGGTGACACCGCCGCGAATCGCCTCGACGACGACAGCGCCGTTCCCACTCCGCACGTCCACCACAGTACCCGGCGGCGCGGTCACGACATAGTCCACACTCACGCCGCCAGCCTCGAGGGGACGCGGCGGCGATAAACGGCGGTCGTCCACGGCCACCGTGCTGCCGTCCTGCGTGGCGCTCACCTCGATGTCTTGCAGACGCGCCTGAGCGTTCGGCCCGACGGCGCGTTTGGTCGCTTCGACGACAATAGCGCTGCCCTCGACGCCGCGCACCAGGGTTCGCCCGTTCGAGCTGCGCACCACGAGCCGCGGCGCGGTGTCTACCTGGAACGTCTGGGAGATCGTCTGCGTCGCCGAAGCGAGGCTGCCGGAAATGTCCAGCGACGACGACATACGGGTCATGCCAAACAGAGCGCCACCGACCGCGAGGGCGATACTGAGCGCGGCGCACGCCAGCAGAATCAACACAGCGATCAGGAGACAGCGGCCACCGCCGCTACGACTCGGCGTCTCCACCGGGGTGGGCGGCAACGGCGCGTCGAGCGGCGGGGTCTCCTCGCGTGACGCCTGCGACGCGGGTGGCGACTCGGCCGTCGGTGTCTCCATCTGAGGTACGTCTGACGGTTGATCGGGCATCAATTCGCGATTCGGATTTTCTGAATCCGTCATGGCCCCTCACATAGAAGATGCGTAATGCGTTGGTCGTCCCGAACGCATTACGCATCACATCGCTGTTTGGTTCCAGCCGCAGCCCCTCAGCCGCCCGTCACGGCGCGCGCTGCTGCTGCGTGCGCGGGCGCTCCTGCAGGGTCACAGATACCTTCTGCTCCTGCCCGTTGCGCAGCACCGTCAGCTCGACGGTCTGCCCAACCCGCGCTCGGGTCGTCACGTAGGCGAGCAGCTCGTCGAACTTCCTAATGGGGACGCCGTTAACGGCGGTGATGATGTCGCCGCCCGTCGGCACAGGCTGATCCTGGATGCGCTGTTGGCCGGACGAGCCTTTCAGCCCCGCCTTTTCGGACGGGCCGCCGGCCGTTACCTGGTCAATGTACGCGCCTACGGCGTTCTTGGCATTGTTATTCTGGGCCGTCAGATCATCCAGGGTGCGGCCGGAGATGCCGAGCCAGGGCCAGGCGTGCCGCCCGCTGGCGATAAGGTCGGGGACGACGAGCTTCACGACGTTCACCGGGATGGCGAAGCCGACGCCGGAGTTAGCGCGCGTGTCGGAACGAATCTGTGCATCCACGCCGACGACCCGGCCGGCCAGGTCGAGCAGGGGACCGCCCGAGTTGCCGGGGTTGATGGGCGCGTCAGTCTGAAGAGCATTCGGAATCTGGAACTGGGTCAGGCCGGGAATCGTGCGGCCAATCGCGCTGATGATCCCCTGCGTCATGCTCGTGCCGACGCCAAACGGGTTACCCAACGCCACGGCGGTTTGCCCGACGCGAACCTGGTCGGAGTCGCCCATGTCCAGCGGAATCAGTTTCTCCGCCGGTACATCCACCTTGATGACGGCAAGGTCGGCGTCCGAATCAACACCAACGACCGTCGCCGGAGCACTTGTGTCATCCCAGAGGGTGACCTTGACCGTGCGAGCATCCTGCACAACGTGACTGTTCGTGACGATATGCCCCTGCTTGTCCCAGATGAAGCCGGAGCCGCTACCGGAAGGCGCAGGCAGCCCACTTGTGGGGTCGCCGCCTGGCACGTTCAGGACGATGTCTACGTTGACAACGCCAGGACGAACCTTGGTATAGAGCGCGGCCAGTGTCTGCTCCTCGGCGGACAGCGTCAGCGGCGGAACCGGCGGGAACGGCGTCGGCGATGGCCCCAGGGTCGGTGATGGGCCAGGCGTGACGGTCGGCATGACGCCTTGCGCCGCGCCCCCCGGCATGGGGATGACGACGGTAATCTGGGGCAGCGGCGCCGGATTGGCGCCCTGCGGCCCGGGGGCGGTGTTGCGGGGCGACGTGGCCCGCGGGGTAGGCGTTCCCGTGGGCAGGGCCAGCGACGGCGCGCCCTGTTGCGCGACGGACGACGCATTGCCGCCGCGCACAATGGCGAGAACACGCGGCAATGCCACCGCGGCCACGACCACGTTGCAGAGCAACAGAATCACAACCAGGACGATAACTGTAACGAGCGCGGCCTGACGGCTCATGGATGCGGAACTCCTCTCGAACGCAAGACGCGAAAGCGCCTGTCTATGGGCGTGCTATGTCGGATATGTACACTTCTTACGGGGTTACAAACGGCGCACCACGAACAGAAGATACGGGTAAAGTGTACGCGCATGGGGGCGGCTTCGTCAAACCTCGGTCAACGCTCGGCGAGAGGCTGCCACGCTTTCACCTGCGTCCCGACATAGCGTGCGACGGGTCGCGCCATGCGGTTGCTGCCATGCTGCTCCATCGCATGCGCCGTCCAGCCCGCCACGCGCCCGAGGGCATAGATGGCGGACGCGAGATCGGCGTCGAAGCCGAGATGCTCAAATAACACGGCCGCGTAGAAGTCCACATCAGGGTAGTGACCGAGCCGGCGATGAGCCGCCTCCGCCACGGCGTCCGCAGCGGCCACACGCGGCCCGGCGCCCAGGCCGAGGGCGAGTTGGCGGAACAGGACCGCTCGCCCATCCGCCTCGCCCGACGGCCGCCCCTCGAAGCCCGGCAGCCGCGCCTCGACGCGCAGATACCCGTCCACGACGGAGGGCGCGTCCGCCGGCACCCCCACCCGTTGCAGGAGGCGAAACACGGCGAATGGCGCATCGCCGTGCAAGCTGCCCTCGACGGCCGAGAGCGCCGCGATCACGGCGGCAAAGACATCGGCCTGGGTGGCGGCGATGACGCGGGCGGCGAAGGTTGAGGCGACGAGACCGTTTTCGGCGTATAGCGTCAGGGCTTTGTCTAGCGCCCGCGCTTCTTCCGCCGCCGGCTCTTCCCCGTAAATCGCCTGGAGAAAGCGCTGGGTCAGGCGGCCAGAGACGCGCGGCGCGTAGAGCGGCCGGCCGAGCGCCACGTGATAGAACTGCGCCGCGATGGCCGGCAGGGCGCCAACGAGCAAGGCCGCCGCCGCCGCATCCTCGTTGTGCGCCAGGAGCGGCGGCATGGCCGCTGTCGGCAGCGGTTTGCCCCGACTTGTCAGCGCCAGCGCCGCGACCCCCTCCCGCAGCGCCGTCATCATCGGTGTCGTGGCGGGTAGACTGCGGAGGCGGACGATCACTTCTTTGGGCAAGGCCCAGCCCGCCTCAAACTGGCCCTCGAGCGCGTCCACCTCGGCGGCCGTGGGCAGGCGCCCGGCCCACAGGAGGAACACCGTCTCGGCGAACTCCCCCGCTTGGGCAGCCGCCTCAACGGGGTAGCCGCGGTAGAAGAGGCGGCCGTCTTCGATGTGGCTGATGCTGCTTTCTACAACGACGACGCCATCCAGTGGATCGGTCTCCATTAGCGCACCGCCACCCACTCGGCGGCCGAGGGTAAGCCGTCAGCAGGGTCCTGATCCAGGGCGGCGCCGGGCCGCACCGTCAGCAACGCCTCGATGTCTGCGCGGCGATAGAGGCGCTGACGGCGAATGCCCTGTTTGTAGCTGCGCAGCGTACCGCGACTCACGTAGGCATAGAGGGTGGCGCGCTTCACCCCCAGCAGCGCGCTGGCTTCGTCCACGGTCAGATACTCGGGCAGCGCCTCAGCCATCTGGGCCTCCTTCCTGACACGTCAACACGTCACAAAGTGGTCCCTATCGCTGTATTATAGTCAACCGGCAACATCCGGCAAACACGTCCCAGAACGGTTCGTTTCCGTCAAGCTCCGTCAAGTTTGTTCGACCTCTATGTTTGCACTTGTGTCTGGTGGGGAGGCTTGGAGGGCGCAGCCCTCCAAACTTCCCCCTTTCCCCTTTTTCAGTGGGGACTGCGCCCCTGAGCGACGCGGGCAAGCGGGGGTTCGTGGGGGTCTGCGCCCCCCACACCTCCGCTGCACAGCAAGGTGCAAAGATAGAGTTCGACGGTGCTCGACTAGCGCGTGAAGAGCGTGACCACGCGCGAGCGCGTGCTATCGCCGCGCCGCGCCGGCACGGCCAGCGACTCGGCCTTCAATGTGACCACACCCTGGCCGAGCGCAAGACGATCTTCGCCGGCAACGACGCCGCCCGCCTCAATGGCGCGCTGGACGGTGCTATCTTCAGCGCTAGACTTGTTGCGGGGGATGTAGAGACCGAAGGATGGGGCGGCGACGACCCGCGTCACGCGCCATGTCGCGGGTACACTGCCCGCCTCACCCCCCGTTGGCCTGTCGGCCTTGCGCCAGCCCGGCTCCCAGTAAACCAGAGCGAACGGCCAGGCATCGAGGCGCGCGACGGCGCGGGCCGTCGCCTCCAGCGACGCTCGAAAGCGGCTTGCGAGGTGGTTCAAGTTGTCGAGAGATGGGGATAGCTCGGCGCAGGCAGGCTGAAGCCAGCGCGAGGGAAGCAGCAGGGCTGCCGCGCCCACGTCGCACAGATACTCTTCCTCGTCGACCGGCGGGTAGCGCCCGGTGTGCGCATCCTGGATATTGCCCGGACTGACCAGGAACGACGGAAAGAACGTGTGCGCGATCTCGTGGGCGATGGTGAAATTCTGGCGCGTCAGACTCTCGCGGCTGTTCACCTGGACAATGCTGCCGCCGGCCGTCGTGATGAGCCGACCGGACGATTCCATTTCCACGCGCTCGATGGCGCGTATGCCCTGAAACGACGCGAGAACGTGCAGCGGCGCCGGCGGCCCAGCCACGCCGGCGTCGTCGAGCAGATCATTGGCGCAGATTTCCATCGCGGCGACCGGATCGTCAGCCCCGGTGATTGCCATCAACGCTCGCGCCGCTTCGCTCGTCCAGCGGCGTCGCGCCATTACTCATCGGCCTCCCGGCCCCTGATGGTGCGGCGGATCGATTCGTACAGGTAGCTCCAGTCGGCCACTGACCCTGGCTGTTCACCGCGATAGCGGATGCCGGCGAGCATCTGCACGTCGGCGTCCGGCAGCTGCGCGACCCGCGCGAACTCCAGAAGCGATGGCGACAGCTCGCGCGCCGTCGGCTCGACTTCGCGGCCGAGCAGATCCGCCACCGTCGTGCCAAGCGCCGTCGCCATCTTGAACAGCGTGTCGCCGGATGGGCGCGGCGCGGCATCGTTCTCGATCTGGCTTAGATAGCCCTTCGAAACCTTGCTGGCCCGCGCCAGGGCCGACAGGCTCAGGCCCTTCTCCTCGCGTCGCTGGCGCACTCTCTGGCCCAGGCTCATAGTCCTCTCCTCATCTTTACAACCCCTCACACCACTACAAGTGTAGCACACCTCGTTTCGATTCGTCAAGTGGTCGTTTTCACTAAACGCCCCTTCGTTATCTGAGAACAGCCAGGCCAACGCCGCCGCGAAGAAAAGTGGCGGAGCAACAGCATCTCGCCGTCGCCCCGCCACTCCGTCACTTCGTCACCGCGCCACTCGACCCTCCATCCCGCCGCCACCCGTCACCCTATCTCTGAATCATCGGTAGGAACAGGCGCGGTGTGACGCTGTAGCTCCTACTGCTCCCAACGCTGACCTCATCCAGCCACACCCGCGTGGGGCGGTCGGCGTTCGACTGGTACACGTTGAAGATCAGTGTCACGCTCCGCCCCCGCCAGGGCTGAAGGTCAATCCAGCGATACGCCCAGCCAGATGACGGACTCCAGAGGTGATTGACGACGTCTGTTCGTTGAGAGCCGGCTATCACGAGCACCTCGAAGAAGTCGGCGCCGCTCGCCGTCTCCGCCGTGTCCAGGCGATAGGCGAAGGTTAGCCCGACGCCGTCCGCGTCTGGCACACGGACCGGCTGGCTCAGGGTCGCGTTGCCGTCCGGGCGGCCCGCATCGGGGGTGAAGCTCTCGCCCAGAACCACCCCACCGCCGCTCAGACCGTCGGAGGATGCCTGAGGCGCGGTCGCGCCCGACAATTGCCAGCTATCGAGGCCGCTTTCGAAGCCGCCGTTTGTCACGGCATTGTTCGATGGCGGCAGGCGCAGCTCCTGGTCAGCGCCCGGCACCGTGACCACGCGCAGCGAGCCTGACCCGTACCCTGGCGCGGCGGCGCTCAGACGAGCCGAACCAGCCGGGACATCCGCGAACTCAAAGCGCCCACCAACGTCCGTCGTCGCGCCAAGAGAGCCGGCATTGGCAACAAGGCTTACCGCCGCGCCGTCAATCGGCCAGCCGGCCATGTCGGCCACCTTCCCGCGCACGGCGGCCGACACGGGGAGTTGCGGGCCATCGCACGCGGCGAGGACAACATCGTCAACGCGCATGTAGGCGTTCCCTGCCGTCGGCGAGTTGACGACGGAAAACTCGACGCTGACCGTCTGGCCCGTGAGGGCGGCCAGGTACGGCGCGAGGGACAGGTCGTAAGCCTGCCAGCCGTTGCTATCCACGGTCAGCGGAACCTCGGCAATCGTCGCGCCACCGCCGTCGGCAATGCGGGCGCTGAAGCGATCGTTCGCGTCCGGACCCGGTAGGTGGCCGGTGAAGGCCCAGAATTGCAAGCGAAGGTCGCCGGCGCTCGACGGGACCCCAACGCTCTGGCGCGCGGTTGCGGTGTCGCCGCCCGGGGCCGTGGGCGTATCGCCCGACAGCAGCCCCAGGAAGAGCGCCTGGCCCGTGTGTCCACTGGCTGTGAGAATCGCGCGCCGCCCCGACAGTGTCCACGCCGTCGCGCCCTGCTCGAACGCCGGGTTGGCGATGAGATTGACACAGCCCGGCGTGGGCGACGGCGTCAGCGTCGGGGTTGGCGACGGGGTCGCCGTCGGCGGCGGAGTCGCCGTTGCGGTGGGTGGCGGCGGCTGGGTAGGCACGACCGCCGTGGCCGAAGCGTTCCCTTCCACGAGCAAGAAAGTCTCGCCGCCGATCATCGCATTATTGGGGTCGCCAATCTGGTTGAAGTTCGTCGCGCCCGGCAGCGAGATGCTGTAGTACCCGCCCGACGCCGTGATGCTGCGCGACGCGCCACTCTTGTCAACCAGCAGCGCCGGCGAAGCCGTCGCGCGAACACTCACGGTGCGCGCCGCGCTGTTCCAGTTCCACAGCACGGTCACGCGCGCGCCATTGGGATGGCGAAACGACATGCGCTCCATGCCGTTGCGCGTGTCGCGGCTGCCGCTGATGGGCGTCGCGCCGTCCAGGTAGCGCCCCGCCGTCTGCATGGCGGCATAGCCGGGGCGCGGCACGTTGGGCGCTGAGGGGTGATCGGGATTGCGGATCAGGCCGAACGGCCCGAACGCCCCGGCGATGCCGTCATCGTACATCTGGAAGTGGAACACGCGATCGGTCGCCGACGGCGCCTCGGCCCGCAGCCAGCGCGCGTAGGCGAAGTTCTGGATGATGAAGTTCGCCTGGTCGTCAATCGTACCCAGGAGTAGGCTTGCCGGATCGCTTGGGCCTACGTCATCGCCCAGGATAGGGACACCCGACTCGGTCAGCCAGATAGGCTTGCCAGCCATGCTGTTCTGCTGGAGCTTGTTGGCAAAGGCCTGCGACTGATACAGGGCGTTGCGAGAGTTGCTATACCAATGCAGCGCCAGCGCGTCGAAGTAGAAATTGTTCTGCGTTTGGCCGTTCTTGTCCGGGTCGGCCGCGGCGGCCGCCAGGAAATCGTCGAAGAAGCCTTCGTGTCCCCAGTACGTCAGGCCGCCAGACACCACGGTCGCCGACGGGTCGGCGAATTTGATGACCTGGTACGCGACTTTGAGCATCCCGTAATACTCGGCGGGCGCGCCGCTGAAGAACACGCACGCGAAGTCCGGCTCGTTCCAGATCTCCCACGAGCGGACGCCGACATCCCCCAGACCCCGCGCGCGCGCCAGGTCGCCGCCCGGCTTATAGCGGTTCACGGCCTGGTAGATGAACCACGCCCAGCGATTCGCCTGATTCACGGCGCGCTGCCCGCCCTGGGTCACGAATGCTGGTTCGCCGAGGCTCGCCGGTGGGTAGGTGTTAGCGGCGCAACCGGTCGGGGTACTCTCAGGCAGCTTGCGGCCCGACAGAGTATCAGAGAGCATCTGGAGATAGGGCCGCTTGTCGTCTACGCGCGGCACGGCCTTGCCCGCGACGCCGGCCCGGGCGTAGAAGTCCGGCGTTGTCAGCAGCACCGCGTGGACATTCAGCCCGACGCCCGCGTCGGCGAGAAAGGCCGCGTCCTGCGCGCCCCAGTCGAAGGCATTCGGACCGCGCTCGATATTCGACCAATAGAGCACCCAACGGTCCCAGCCCGCGCCGCTCTCCGCGCCGCGCTGGAAGCGTTCAGCCTGCGGCGTCATCTCGGCCGATCCGATGAAATTGATGCCGAGCATGCTTTGGGCGCTCGGCGCAGCGGGCGCAGCGCCCGCGCCCGATCCGGCCTGCATAAGCCCTATACCCGTCAGAAACACGATACCGAGCAGCGTGATGAGTCGTCGTGTGGTCACAATACTCCTCGCATGGACACAGCCGATGGCCCACCTGTATAGAGGCAATGGCTACACGAAGATGGGCGCAGCGAAACAATCCGAACACGAGCGAGCAGCAGCCCGTGACCAGATATACCTGCTTATAGGGACGCCAAAATCTGCCGACGGTAACGCACAAAAAGAGGAGCAGTCTGACGACTGCCCCACTCTTGCCGTGCGTATGCGGCTAACAGCGGCCGGCTGCGCCGCTATTGCTCCAGTAAGCGACGCACAATCACAGCGTATTCATCCACGAGATTCACCGCCCTCGGTTCAGACGTCGCCTCAGCATAGATCATCACATGCGGATCGTCGGCGCTTGGCACGATCAGTATCCACTCATCCTCGGAGCGGGTGATCTGTATCGCCTCGCTCTCCTGATCCCGCACGGAGTAGAACTCCTCGTGGAGACGGCGCATCAGCTTCCCGCGCTCCTCCCACGGGCAGTTCACCTGACGCCAATTGGTGAAGAAGGCGGGTACACTATCCACAACCTGCGACAGCTTTATTTTCTCGCACGCAAGGTACTCGAGCAGCTTAGCGACCGCGAACATGCCGTCTATGGTCGGATGGAATGACGGGAAGATGACATTCCCAAAACCATCGGCGGCCAGCACGACATCCTTTTCCCGCGCGCACTGCATTAGCTCCGTCTGATCGAGACGTGTCCGCCAGATACGACCATTGAACTCGGCAGCCATGCGCTCGAAAACACGCGGCGCGTTCATCGGCACAGCGATCATGCCGCCAGGCTGCGCCCGCATGGCAAGCCACGCAAAGGCGGCCGCCATCTGCATCTCTGGCACGTGACGCCCCAGGTCGTCCACGACGAAGAGGCGCTCGCCGCCCACATCCAGCCGCACGCCCAGGTCGGCCGTCAGGGTTTGGGTAATCAGGCGCAGCTGATCAAGGCCGGCTCTAAAATCGTCGTGGGTGATAGACATGCGTTGCTCGTCCAGCTGAGCATTGAGCGCAACAACGCCAGAATGCAGGTCGGTCAGCGCCCGGGGGAGGATTGTGCCGGTGGGCGAGTTCGCGCAGTCAACCACAAGCTGAAACTCGGCGTTGCGGATCGCCGGCACGTTCAGCGCCCGCATGTAATCGGACAGGTATTGCTCCGCAACGCCGGGCGCGTGGTCAATGCTGCCGATGTCGCCGAGGTAGACGCGGCGATAGTCCTCGCGGAAGAACACGCGCTCAATCGCCCGTTCGACGCTCTTGCTCAGGTTCATTCCGTCGCCATCGTAGAAGCGGATATCTACGACGCGGCTATCATAGGGCGAGATGCGAACGTGAATGCCGCCCGCCGCGTGCCGCTTGCTCGTGTAGTAGCGGGCGACAGGGATCGGCACAGCGTCGGTATCGAGCGGGCTGATACCGGCCGACGGGAGGCCGGAGATGATGCCGCGTTTCAGCATGCGCGCGCTACGCGAGACGTCGCGGTTGATCGTGACCGTTGCGCCTTTGGGAAGCACCGATCCGTAGGCCGCCCCCAGCTTGGCGGCAAACTCCGGCGTCAGGTCCACGTTGACGAGACCGGAGACGCCAAAGCGCGTGAAGAGCGTCCGCCGCGCCTGGCTGCCCCAGATGATACTGCTGCGGATGTTGGCCCCGGCTTCCACCCCCTTGCTCGGCCAGATTTTCACACCGGCGTGGATGACGGCGTTCTCACCGATATGAACACGGTCACCAATGACGGCGCCTTCGTAGACGGCAGTTTTGCTCTTGAGGTCGCAGCCCTGGCAGATCACGGCGCCGCGCACGTCCGCCATCTCGCCGATGTAGCAGTTGCGCCAGATGATGGTGTTGCCTATGTAGGCCCGGTCATCTACGACGGTGTTGGCGCGTATGACGGCCGGCCCTTGGATGACAACCCCGCCTTTTATCCTGACGCCCTCGCCCAGGTAGATCGGCCCATACAGCTGCGCATCCGGCGCAATCTCGACATCGCCTTCGGTCCAGATGTCGCCACCGATGTGCTGCCCGAGGCTGATCCCCGACACAGCGCCGCGCAGGACATCGGTGTTGGCCTGCATATACTCGCGCAGTGTGCCGACGTCGGTCCAGTAGCCGTCGGCCACATAGCCGTACATGGCTTCGTCGTTGGCAAGCAAACGAGGGAAGAGGTCCTGGCTGAAATCGAAGGGCGTCTCGGGCGGTATCAGGCTCAGCACCGACGGCTCAAGAACGTAGATGCCCGTGTTCACCGTATCGGACTGAACTTCGCTCCAGCTCGGCTTCTCTTGGAACCGCACGATTCGGCCATTCTGGTCCGTGATGACAACGCCGTACTCCGGCGGCTCTTTGACGCGCGACAGCACGATCGTCGCCTTCGATTGTCGTTCCTTGTGCCATCGGATGATCGCGCCCAGGTCAAAGTTCGTCAGCGCGTCGCCGCTGATGACCAGAAAGGTATCGTCCAGGTCACGCTCGACGCGCTTGACGCTGCCGGCTGTGCCTAGCGGCGAATCCTCGACCGAGTAATCTATCGTGATGCCAACGTCAGTGCTATCGGCGAGGTGATTCTGAATCTGGTCCGGCATATAGTGAAGAGTGACAATGAGGTGATCGAATCGGTGACGTACCAGCAAGTCACGTATATGCCCGATGACCGGTTTGTTTACGATGGGAACGACCGGCTTTGGACGTCCAACAGTCAGAGGCCGAAGCCGTGAACCTGCCCCGCCGGCCATGACAACAGCTTTCATCCTACATTCCCCTTACAAACTGGGTGACATGTCATTGTTCGCCTCGTGCAACTTGCCACGCCAACGACCGTATACAGAGTAGCAATGATGTCCTAGACGTTGATGGGAGGATACACCCGCTATGGATAACCAGACCGACCCGAACGTGCAGCCCGGTGGAACGCCCAAGGCCAGCACGCAAACCGAAGAGTTGAGCCAGGAAATCAAGGCCTTCGCCGGTACACTCGAAAAGGCGGTGCGCAGCATTACATCACCGGAGCGCGCTAAGGCCATCGAGAGCGAGCTTCGCCAGACCTTCACCTCGCTCCGCCACCAGACCGAGGCCGCGCTCAAGGACGCCAAAGTGACAGAAACGGCCCAGGAGCTGGGCAGCCAGGCGAAGTCCGCGCTCAACGAGGCTAAGGTGCCGGAGGCGGCGCAGGAGCTAAGTCAGCAGGCCAAGAAGGTCGCCTCGACCGCCGTGCAGACCCCGACGGGCCAGAAGGCGCTGGCGATTATCAGCCGCGGTCTGTCCGCCGTCAACCAGCAACTCGAACGACTGGTGCAGACCGAGCAGCATGGCGCCACCTCTGCCCCCCAGCAGGGCGCTGATAGCGGCGAGACGGAGCAAACACCCGGTGGTGGAACCCTGTAGGTGACGACGCTGTCTGATTGGTAAGTGGCGATGGCGGGCGTGGCATCCTCGGATGTCACGCCCTTCTCTTCAGGCTGGGGCGGCCGAGTACCAGTACACACCCGCGTGATCCTCGACGCACAGGCGGCCTTCCAGCTCCAGCAAGTCCAGGTGGCCGACGATCTCCGAGATTCCCAGAAACAGCTCCCCCGTCGCTAAATCCGGGAACATAGCCTCGCTCATCTGATACACCGTCCGAGGCCGGTCGGCCACCAGCGCAGCGATCTTCTCTTTGCGCGCGTGCGTACTCTCCAGCCGCTTCTCAATCAGCGCGTGGTGGCCGTACACCGGCGGCCCGTGGCCCGTCCACGCGACCGAAACCTCCATCCCCGCCACGCGCCTTAGAGACGACATGTACTCGACGAGGCTGCGGCGGCGGGTCTCGCCACGCTCCGGCGGCTCCAGCAGTGGGTTGGAGCTGATGCGGAGCAGAAGATGGTCCCCGGACATCATCTGCTGGGACTGTGGCTCGTAGAGGGTGATGTGGCTGGTCGAATGGCCGGGTGTATAGAGGACGCGCCACTCGGCGCCGCCGAGGGTCAGACGTGCGCCCTCGTCAATCTCATACACCGTCATGTCCGGCAGCAGGGTTTCGGCGTACTGTGCGCCAACGGCCAGGCCGAAACGCATGTTGTTGAGCCGTTCCTGTGGCACGCCGCTCTGCGCGTAGAGGCTGTAGAAGAACTCCGCGCGGTGTCCCCACTCGTGGGGCGCATCCCGCAGCCATGAGAGACAGCGGGGGTGCGCATAGATCGGCGCGTCCGCTTCTTCCACCACCCGCCGCAACTGACCAAAGTGGTCGGTGTGGGCGTGGGTCAGAATAATACGCTCGATATCTCGAAGGCGGTAGCCATGCTCGGCCAGGCCGGCGACGAGCGCGCTCCAGGCCTCGTCTGTCTTTGGCCCTGCGTCTACGAGAGTGAGCGGTTCGCCGGCGATCACATACGGGTGAACAGGTCCAATCTTGAACGGCGTCGGAACCGTGATCATCTTCACGCGCGGCGTCAGATCACTCACGTCGTCGCGGCTCCGCTGCGAACGAGCATCACCCATACCCCGCGCTGGCACGTTTCGCCCTTCTGATTCACGACGGCCAACTCGAACGTTACCTGCCCGCCGCCGAGCCGCGCGACCGCCTTGGTATCCGTCACCCGCCCTTCAACGTGGATCGTATCGCCGATATAGATGGGCCGCGAAAACTTCCACTCTTCAATGGCACGGAAGGCAAGCGCGGTCCCCTCGACCACACCGAGGCGCGTCACCAGACCCGTGGCAATGCTCAGGCCGAGGGCGCCGTGAGCGATGCGCGCCTTGAAGGGTGTCGCGGCGGCAAACTCCGCATCGGTGTGCAGTTGGTTCCAGTCCCCCGTCAGTCCGGCGAAGTTCACCACGTCGGTTTCGGTCACCGTGCGCGACGCCGAGCGGATCGCGTCGCCGACCGTGAACTCCTCGAAGTATAGCCCGCGTGCGCGAGATGTCTGAGTCTCTGTCATTCTACTGTCTCGCTTTACACTCATTTTGCATTTTCGGCCGCAAAGAGCCTGGTGTTGGCAGTACAATACTATACATCACGATTCCATCGGAGCCAATTTTGTGCGGAAAACCCTAACTCTCCTTCCCTTCGGTCTGTTGCTGGCGCTGCTCCTGGCCGCGTGCCAGTCGCGCGAGCCACGCCCCCTGCTCGATCCCACCCCCAGCGCCGCCACGGCGCGCGCCGGCCCGCCGACGATTGCCCCGGCGCGGGCCGACTCCGCCGCGGCGACCGCTAGGCCGTCGGCCGCGCCCGCCGCGCCCACCACGTCGAGTACACCGGCGGGGTGGACGCGATTTACCACGGCGGATGGGCTGCCCTCGAATCACGCCCTCACCATCGCCGTAAATGCCCTGGCGATCCCCACAAACGAGCGCGTCTGCGCCAACGCGACCTACCCATTGGACGGCTCGGTGTGGGTCGGCACGGACGCCGGGGCGGCTTGGTGGCACGGCAGCCATTGGAGCGCCATCACCCGCGCCAGCAGCGGCGGCGGCCTGGCGAGCGACCGGGTGCAGGCCTTCACCTTCGGCCCGCGCCTGCGCGTCTTCTTCGGCACGAGCGCCGGCCTGAGCACGTTCTGCCCCGACGGACACGACCCAAACGGGCAGCTCGCGCCCTGGAGCCTGGGTGTCCCGTGGACGCTGCCCACTTCCTCCATCCAAGCCGCGACGCGCATCGGCAACACGCACTGGTTCGGCCTGGCGGCCGGCGCCCTCGCCATGTACCAGGGCCGAAGCTACAACCATCTCTTCACGGCAGCAGATGGGCTGGGCGCGGCGGACGTGCGCGCTTTGGCGGGCGACCAGATTAGCAGCCGCATATGGGTGGGAACGTGGGGTGGCGGGGTCACGACGGTGATCGGCTCCACGACGGTTTGGAACGTCGGAGCCACGTACAACACCGCCAACTCGGGGCTGGGGAGCAACCGCGTGACGGCGCTGGCCGTGGTTCCGCAGCCGCAGCAGGCCGTCGCCCTGTGGGTCGGCCTGGCCCCGGACGCGGCGGCAGGCAAGCGCGGCGGCGTCAGCCGCTATGATGAAACCGCCCCGTCGGGCGCGCAGTGGACGACGTTTAGCGCGGAGAGCGGGGCGCTGCCGTCCGACGACGTGCGCGCCGTCGCGGTGGACAAGGGCGGTGATGTCTGGGTCGGTACAGCCGGTGGGCTCGCGCGCTGCCTCGCGCCGTGCGCCGGCAATGGAACCTGGCTCACGTACACCTCGGCGACGACGGGCGGCGGGCTGGTGAGCGACGACGTAACCGGCATCGCCGTTGCGCCGGACGGGACGCGCTGGTTCAGCACGGGCGGCGGCGTCTCGCGCCTGATCGGGACGCCGCCGCCACCGGCGGCGACCGCGACACCGACGGCCACCGCCCTGGCGACCCAGCCTTCCACCACGACGCCGACGGCGACAGTGGCGCTCACGCCGACGGCTCCCCCCACCCGCTCGCCGACCCCCACGGTCCCCCCCGCGCCACACAGCATCTATCTACCGTACCTGGCAAAAGGCAGCTATGCAGCGGTAGGGTCAGGCGCTAAGTCTGCGGACCACGAAGGTCACGAAAGGCCGCGAAAAACGCGAAAGGCATATGCTGGAGGACGACCTTTCGTGTCTTTCGTGTCCTTTTCGCGCCTTTCGTGGTCCAACACCGTACCCGCCCGAGTCGGCTCTCTATTCCCAGCACAAAGGCAGAGACGCCAAGACGCAGAGGGGAGAGGACTGACGAACCTCTCCACCTCTGCGTCTACCCTTCAATCGTCATGCTGAGCAAAGCGAAGCATCCCCCGGACGGGTGACCCTTCGCTTTGCTCAGAGCTTGCCCTGAGCCTGCCGAAGGGGTGACAGCTATTTTCATGCGCGTGGGCTAACGATCGCCGTGTCAGACGCGGCGCGTCTCTCCCAGCGTGACGATCTCGCCGCCGCGCACGACACGCACCGTCGGCGTCTCAGCCGTCGCGTACAGGAGGCGCTGCAAGTCCTCCCCGTCGGTGACCGGCTCGCCGTCGAGACCGACGATGATGTCGCCAACCAGCAGCCCCGACTCCTCGGCCATGCTCGCCGGCATCACCTCGCCGAGCACGACACCGGTCGGCTGACCGACGCGCTCCGCCCACGCCGCCGGCAGCGGCACCGCCCAGCCGCGCACTCCCAGGGACGGCTTGCGGCTTGACTCGCCGAGCCAGCTCGCCAGGGCCACCTGCGCGACGTGCGTTGGAACCGCGAGGGCAACGCCCGGTGTGAGGATCATGCTCGTCAGCCCGACCACGCGCCCATGAGCGTCGGCGAGCGGGCCACCGGAGTTACCCGGGTACACGTCAATGTCTGCCTCGACAAGCTCGCGTCCGCCGCGCATCGTTCGCCCGATGGCGCTGATGATGCCGAGCGTCGCCGCCCCTTCGACGCCTAGCGGGTTGCCGACGGCGATGACAAGCTGCCCGACCGCCATGCGCCGCGAGTCGCCCGGCGTCGCCGCCGGCAGGTCGCGCGCATCCACCTTCAATGCCGCCAGATCGAGCGTCTTGTCGCGCCCAATCACGCGCCCATCCACGGTCCGTCCGTCGGCCAGACTAACCCGCGCCCGGTCCCGTCGGGCGACGTGATCGTTGGTCAGGATGATGCCGTCTGGCCGCCAGATCACGCCCGAACCGCTGCCATTCCACTGCCCACGAACCATGACCAGGCTCTGCCGCAACCTGGCGGCCACCTGCGCAATTTCACCCGCCACACCCGGCAGTGTCTCCAACGTTGCGCTTACCATACGACGCTCCTTGACACGCTTCACCAGCGACGGCTATTCCCGCTCGCCGACAATCACATTGGCCGTCTGCTGCTGGCCGCCACGAATGATCTCCAGCGGCGTGGCCTGCCCGACGCGCTCGCCGCTCAGCTCACCCTGCAATTCTTCCATATCCGGCGTCGGCCGGCCGGCCACCCCAACGATGATATCCCCTAGCAGCAGACCGCCCGTCTCGGCGGGACTGCCCGGCTCGACGCCCAGCACCAGCAGGCCCGACGCCTGCTCGCGGCCGAGAACGCCCTGCATCTGCGCCGGCAGCGGCACAGGCTGGAGGCCAACGCCGAGGTAGCCGCGACGCACGCGGCCCGTCGTCGTCAGCGCCTCGACCACCCGCCGCAGGGTCCCGACGCCAATCGCCGTGCTGATGCCCCGCGCCAGGTGCGAGCTGTTCAGGCCGATGATCTGCCCGCGCGCGTCCACCAGCGCGCCGCCGGAGAACCCTGGATAGAGGGTCACGTCCGTCTGGATGACGTCAATGGATTGGCCGCGCCGCGTCTGCGTCGGCGCGAACGCGCTCACAATGCCAATCGTCGCCATCGGGCGGTCGTCGGGACGCGCCACCGCCAGCACAAGCTGCCCCACGCCAACCTCGGCCACCTGTCCCCACGTCGGCGGCGTCAGCGCCGCGCCCTCGACCCGCAGGAGAGCCAAGTCGCTGTTCGGGTCGCGGCCGACAAGCTGCGCCTGAACCGACGTGCCGTCCGGCAGCCCGATCTTGATGTTGTCCTCGCGCTGCACCACATGGTCCGCCGTGACGATCAGCCCATCCGCCGACCACACGATGCCCGACGCCGTTTGACGGTCGCGGGCGTCTACCTGGACGATGGACTCCTGGGCCGCTGCGACGACGGCGACCAGGTCATCCGATAGGCTGCTCAGCACGCCCGCGCCAATTCCTGTTCCTTGAGCCGACATTCTCTTCCTCCCAACTGTTTCAGCGTCTTGCGCGGCGCCAGCCGCCGCAGCTCGTCTGTCTGCTCACAGTGTAGCCCTGTTCGCGCCGCTGCGCATCCGCCGCTCAGGCAGTCGGGGGACTAGAAAACCGGGTAGGTCGGAACCTACCCGGTTGGGACGGAACTATGGTTGGAATAGACGGCTACAGCGGCACAAGTCCCTGGCGCACGGCGATGCTGACGGCCTCGGTGCGGCTGCCCGCGCCGAGCTTGCCCAGGATCGCGCCGATGTGGAACTTCACGGTATGTTCGCTAATGCCCAGGCGCACGGCGATGGCCTTGTTGCTCAGCCCTTCGACCATCAGGCGCAGCACCTCTCGCTCGCGCGGTGTCAGCGTCTCTGGCGGTGGGGTGGGCGTCGGCTGGCGCTGGAGGCGCTGCAAGAGATTCGCCGCCGCGAGGGGATGGAGCACGACGCCGCCCTGCTGGACCGTGCGGATCGCCTGGCCTAGCTCGGCCGCCGTCACCCGGCGCGGCAAGTAGCCGCGCGCACCGGCCTGGAGCGCCGCGACCACATCCTGGCCGTCCTCCTGGTCGCTCAAGGCAATCACCGACACTGACGGCGCTTGCTCCCGCAGCCACCATAGGAGCTGCAAGGCAAGGTCGCCGGCCATCTGGAGATCGAGCAGGGCAACGTCGGGCTTGTCGCGGCCGAGGGCTACGCCCAGGCCGTCCAGGTCCTCTGCCTGCCCGACAACGTCGCCCTCGCCGCTGGCTTCCGCCAGCACCCGCGCCCCCTCGGCAATCATCGGCGCGTCGGTGATGATCAGAAGCCTGGTCACGCGCTCACGCTTTCTAGACGACCCTGCCGCCCGCCGCCCAGGCCGGCGCCGGAACCTCGGCCATGATGTTGGGCTGGAAGATGAACAGCGCCTCCCACGGCCGGCCCGGCTCGCCGCGTACCTGCCACACGCCGCCGGTCGGGATGACGTTGCCGCCGGAGAACTTGAAGCGGGTCAAGTCAACGCGACCTTCGCTCACCCACTCGAGCAGCTCCTTGAGGGGGCTGCCGTGGCTGACCAGGGCGATGACCGACGGCCCGCTTGCCACTTCCCGCTCCCAGAGGGCGCGGACACGGGCGCGCACAGTCTCGACAGGCTCGCCGCGGCGGTGTTCCGCCAGGTCCGCATCCACCGCAGGCGTCAAACCCAGCCGCTCGGCCAGCGCGCCAGCCGTCTCCGAGGTGCGGTCCAGGGGCGAGTGGACGACGCGCTGGATGCCGCGCCCGGCCAGAAAGTCGGCGACCTGGCGCGCTTCGCGGCGGCCGTCCGTCGAAAGGGGCGGGCCGGGCGCCACGTCGTAGGCGATGCCGGTCCCCATTTGGGGGGCGGCGTGGCGGATGAGGTAGAAGGTTTTCTCAGGCATTGTTCCTCTTGAGCCAGGATGCAGGTAACGATGAGCCTATCGTGCTGGCGCTGGAGAGCCATCTCCAGCGCCTCCCAGAGGCGGTGGAGTTGTCACTCCACCGCCAGCAGGGGGTTTCCACGCGATTGTGCGGAGCTTCCGAATGACGAGGCAGATGTTTGGCAATCCTGACGGCGAATACTATAATGTGCGCCTGTGGGTAGGCCGACCGGCCGGCCCTGGAGCGATCATGCCACCTGGCCCGCGCGCCTTCTCGTCTGATACCGCCCGCCCCACGCCATCCTCTGCCGCGCAGCAACAGAGTCAAGCCCACGTCATCGGGCTTGGGCTGCTCGCGCTGCTGGGGCTGATGGTCGTTGGCCTGGCGCTGCGACTGTATCGTCCCACGGACTTCCCGTTCGCGCTCAATTTCGATGAGGGACACGAAGCCCTCGATGCGCTCAAAATACTTGACGGCTGGCGGCCCGTGTTCTTACCAGACAACAACGGCCGCGAGCCGCTGTTCATGTATCTCATGGCCGCGGTCATGGCCGTCTTCGGCCCGACTGCCCTGGCCGTTCGCCTGACGAGCATCGTAAGCGGTGTCGCCATGATTGGCGCGCAGGTCGTTTTCGTTCACGCGCTGCCCCTGCCGCGCCCGCGCCTGACGGCGTTCGTCAGCGCCGCCCTCCTCGCTGTGGGCTTCTGGCCCCTCGCCCAATCCCACCAGGCCCTACGCTCGATCCTCCTGCCGGTGTGGGTCGCGCTGCTGCTCTGGGCCTGGTGGCGCGCGCTCGATGGCCGTGGACGCGGCTGGCTGTGGTCCACTTTGGCCGGGTTGTGCCTGGCCGCCGCCCTGTACACCTACCTGTCGGCGCGTTTGCTCCCAGTCGCCATCATCGTCTCGGCCGTCTATACGGCCCTCCGCCGCCGCCGCGCAACCCCCATCCTCCATCTCGCCGTTGCCCTCGGCGTCGCTGGCGTGCTGTTTCTGCCGCAAGGGGTCTACTTTCTGAACAACCCCGACATGCTCATCCAGCGCACAAGCCAGGTCTCGCTCCTCAGCGCCGCGATCAACCACGGCAACCCGGTGGGCGCTCTCGCGGGCAGCGCGCGCAGCCTGCTCCTGGCCGCGAACGTGCGCGGCAGCCTGGAGTGGTCGGAGAACCTGCGCGGCCGGCCGATCTTCGACCCGCTCCTGGGCGTCGCGTTCCTCGGCGGCCTCGCCCTCCTCGTCTATGACCTGGTCGGGCGGCGCGGGCGCGTGGCGCAGGACGCCGCGGTCTTACTGGCGGCGACGTTTCTGGTCGCCCTCATTCCCTCGTGGCTCAGCGAGGATGCCCCGAGCTACATCCGCCTCACCGCCACCTGGCCCGTCCTGTTTCTGCTGCCCGCCTGGGCCTTGGAGCGCGGGGGCGCGTGGCTCGATGCCAGAACGCGCGCCAGGGTCGGCGGAGTCGCAATTGTCGCTGTCGTCATTATCAGCGGCCTGTGGTCGGCCTTTGATTATTATGTCATCTACCCGGCGCGCATTGCCGCCGCCGGCATCTACGCCAACGGCGGCTTCGAGCGCGGCGAACAAGTCGCGGCGCTGACTGCCGAGGGCCAGACCTATGTGTCACCCGCCGTGTGGAACCAGGCCCTCGTGCGGTTCCTGACCACCGAGCGGCCACCAACAGCCCTCGATCCCCGCGCCGGCCTCGTTCTGCCCCCAACGGGCAACGCGCGCTATGCCTGGGAAGCGGCCGAGAGCCAGGCCGCCGCCGAGTTCGGGAAACGCTGGCCGGGCGCAGTGCGGGCGGATGTGCGCAACCGCCACGGCGACCTGTCGCTCATCGTGTTCCGCCTCTCCGCCACCGATGTCCCCGCCGCCGTGCCGTCCACCACAGCGCCAGCCTTCGGCGACGCCATCCGGCTGGACGGTCAGGCGCTAGGACAGGCGCGGGTCGCGCCGGGCGGGACGGTCGCCCTGACCCTGGACTGGCGAGCGATCAGCCCAGTGGACGGCAATCTACATTTCTTCGTTCACGTCGTTGACGCCGGGGGCCGCACGGTCGGCCAGTTCGACGGTCCGCCGCTGGGCGGCAGCTACCCGCCGTCGCGTTGGGCGCCGGGCGAGCGCATTATCCAGACGGTCGAGATCCCGGTCGCCAGGGACGCCGCGTCCGGGCCGGCGACGCTGCGGGTAGGCTGGTATGACTGGCAGACCGGCGAGCGCCTGCCCCTCGCCGGCTCGACCGACAACGCCCTGGACATCGCCCGCGTCGAGGTAGGCTCGTGAGCGCCCTGTCATCTCGCCGCACGTGGACGATTGCCCTGGTCTTGCTGGGCATCGTCGCCCTCGGCGCGGTTCTCCGCCTATACAAGTTGGGCCAGGTCCCGTTCGGCATGCACCCCGACGAGGCGCACTATGCTATGGACGCCGTCGCCATCCAGGACGGCTGGCGGCCGGTCTTCCTGCCCGCCAACAACGGCCGCGAGCCGCTGTTCGTCTACTTCATGGCGCTGTTGTTCACGCTGCTCGGCCCGACGCTCTGGACGGCGCGCTTCGCCGGCGCCGTCGTCGGCACGCTCATGATTCCGGCTCAGTACCTGTTCGCCCGCAGCCTCCCGCTGCCGCGCCCGCGCATCGTCGGCCTCATCAGCGCCGCCCTGATCGCCTTCACGTTTTGGACCGTCTCCCAGTCCCACCAGGCGCTCCGCGCCGGCCTGCTCCCCGTCTGGGTGGCCCTGATGGCGTGGGCGTGGTGGAAGACAGCGGGCGACACCGAGGAGCGCGGCGTCACGCGGCGCGGCCTGCTGTGGTCCGTCGTGACCGGGCTGATTCTGGCCGCCGCCGTCTACACCCACCTGTCAGCGCGGCTCATGCCGCCCATCCTCATCGGCTCGGCCGTCTGGATTGCGTGGCGCCGCCGCACGGCCGCGCCCCTGGTCTACCTGGCCGTCGCCCTTCTGCTGGCCGGCGCACTCTCGATTCCGCTGCTGCTCTACTTCCGCGACAACCCAGAAATGGCAAACCTGCGCACCGGCGAGGTGTCGGTACTCAACCCAGAGGTCAACAAGGGCGACCTGCCCGTGACGCTGTTGCGCAACGCCTGGGGCATCCTGCTCATGACCAATGTTCGCGGCACGACCTCCTGGCTGGAGAATCTGCGCGGCCGACCCGTGTTCGACCCGCTCATGGGCATCGCATTCCTGGCCGGGGTCGTTCTCTTGATCCGTGACCTGCTCAACAGGCGCGGCGAGAAGCCCCAATCCGCCGCCGTGCTGCTGCTCCTCGTCTACATCTTCCAGGTCATCCCCTCCTGGCTGAGCGCCGGCGCGCCGAGCTATGGCCGCGTCAACGGGGCGTGGGCGGCGCTGTTCCTCCTGCCTGCGTGGGCGCTGGAGCGCGGCGAAAGCTGGCTGGCGCGCCGCACCGGGCCACGCCTGGCGACAGCCGCCGTCCTGATCCTCCTGGCGATCAGCGGCGTGTGGTCCATGGCGGATTTCTTCGGCCAGTACGCCAACGCGCCGGAGGTGTACGACGTCTTCTTCGGCCCCTCGATGGAGCGGGCGCGGCAGATCGCGGCCGTTGCCCCCGACGCGGCCAGCTTCATGTCCCCGACGCTCGGCGCACAGTCGGTGATTCGCTTCAACAACGTGCAGCATGAACCGGCCGTGTTCGACTCGCGCTCCGGCCTCGTTCTCCCGCTATCGGGCGACGCGCAGTATCTGTTCGATCCGGCGGACGCCAAAGACGCCGACGCCTTCGGCAAGCGTTGGCCGGGCATGACGCGCACGGAGATCGTGAACAGCCGCGGCGAGTTGTCGCTCATCGTCTACCGTCTCCCAGCCGACAAGCGCCCGGCCATCGCCACGCCGTCCGCGGCGGATCACCCGGCCTTCGCCGAGAACATGCGCCTCATCAACAGCCAGATCGAGCCAGCGGCTGTCGCGCCCGGCAAGACGGCGAACGTGACACTCGTCTGGAAGGCGCTGGCCCCGACGGAAACCGACCTCAACCTGTTCGTTCACGTCGTAGACGCCGCCGGACGCACAGTCGGCCAGGCCGACGGCCCGCCGCTGAACGGCAGCCTACCGACGACGGACTGGAAGACGGGCGAGACAATCATCCAGCGTGTGGACGTGCCAATTGCAAAGGATGCGGGGCGCGGCCCGGCGCGCGTCGAGATCGGCTGGTATGACTGGCGCAGCGGCGAGCGCCTGCCCCTCGCCGGTAGCGATGCCAACGCCCTTCCCATCGGTCAGATCAATATTCAGCCATAATCAGCCGCAAGAATGAGGCTCCATGTCGAACGATGATGCGGTTATCGCCGCCACGGGCCAGTGGGTCCGCGCGCGCCTGGCCGCTGATGCCACGGGCCACGATTGGTGGCACACCTACCGCGTGGCGGCCCTGGCGCGCCACCTGGCCGCGCACGAAGGTGGGGACCGCCTCGTTATTGAACTGGCCGCGCTCCTCCACGACATCGCCGACTGGAAATTCAGCGGCGACGAACACGCCAGCGGGCGGCTGGCCGCCGAGTGGCTGGCGGCGCAGGGCGTCGCGGAGAACACAATCAGCCACGTCGTGAGCATCATTGACACCCTCTCCTTCAAGTCGGCCGACCAGCCGCGCCTGGCGAGCCTGGAGGGTCAGATCGTCCAGGACGCGGACCGGCTGGACGCCCTCGGCGCGATCGGCGTCGCCCGCACGTTCGCCTACGGCGGGTGGAAAGGCACGCCGGTGCACGACCCGGACCTCCCGCCGCGCGTCGGCATGTCGGCCGAGGAGTACCGCGCCCATCTTGGCACGACAGTCAATCACTTCTACGAGAAGCTGCTGCTCCTGCGCGACCTGATGAACACGGCGACGGCGCGCCAGATGGCCGACGAGCGCCACGCCTTCATGGAAACCTTTCTCGCTCGCTTCTACCGCGAGTGGGAAGGCGACGCTTGACAAGCACGGCGCGTCCATCGGGGCGGAAATTGGCGCGGCGGCCATTCCGGTTTATGATTTGTTGTTACCCTAGACCGATGGCACGTTGGGATACGTGACTCAGGAGGACACTGTCATGGCAGAGAGAGAGACCGGGACGTTCCGGCTGAAGGCGGGTCTGGCGCAGATGCTCAAGGGCGGCGTCATCATGGATGTGACGACGGCGGACCAGGCGCGCATTGCCGAGGAAGCCGGCGCGTGCGCCGTCATGGCGCTAGAGCGCGTGCCGGCGGACATCCGCGTCGAGGGCGGCGTGGCCCGCATGGCCGATCCGGACAAGATCAAGGAAATCCAGGACGCCGTCACCATCCCGGTGATGGCAAAGTGCCGCATCGGCCACTTCGTCGAGGCGCAGGTGCTGGAGGCGCTGGGCGTGGACTACATTGACGAGTCCGAGGTCCTGACGCCGGCCGACGAAGACAACCACGTGGACAAGTCAGCGTTCAAGGTGCCGTTCGTGTGCGGCTGCCGCAACCTCGGCGAGGCGCTGCGGCGCATCGGCGAAGGCGCGGCCATGATTCGCACGAAGGGCGAGGCCGGCACGGGCGACGTTGTCGAGGCCGTCCGCCACGCCCGAACGGTGCTGGGCGACATCCGCCGCCTCCAGGCGGCCCGCCCCGAGGAGTTGATGCGCATCGCCAAGGAGATGGGCGCGCCGTACGAGCTGGTCAAGGACGTGCATGCGACCGGCCATCTGCCCGTCGTCAACTTCGCCGCCGGCGGCATCGCCACGCCCGCCGACGCCGCCCTGTTGATGCAGATCGGCGTGGACGGCGTGTTCGTCGGTAGCGGCATCTTCAAGTCGGGCGACCCTCACCGCCGCGCGCGGGCCATCGTCGAGGCGACGACCCACTACAACGACCCGGCGGTCATCGCTGAGGTGTCGCGTGGGCTAGGCGAAGCGATGGTCGGCATCCACGTCCAGGCGATCCCCGACCAGCAGCTCCTGGCAACGCGGGGGTGGTAGCCATGCGGCGCGTGGGTGTGCTGGCCCTCCAGGGCGCTTTCCGCGAGCACGTCGCCTTCCTCAATCGCCTCGGGGTCGAGGCTGTAGAGGTTCGGCGCGCGGCGCAGCTCGACGGGCTGGACGGGCTGATCATGCCGGGCGGCGAGAGCACGACCGTCGGGAAGCTGGCGGTTAAGTACGATCTACTCGACCCGATCCGCGAGATGGCGCGGGGCGGGGCGCCGGTGTGGGGGACGTGCGCGGGCATGATTCTGCTGGCAAAGGACGTTCACCGCGACCAGCCTCTCCTGGAGGTCATGGACATCCAGGTGCAGCGCAATGCCTTCGGCCGCCAGGTGGACAGCTTCGAGGCCGACCTGGCTGTGCCGGCGCTGGGGGACGAGCCGTTCCGCGCCGTCTTCATCCGCGCCCCGCTCATCGAGGCCGTCGGGCAGACCGTGGATGTGCTGGCGCGGCTGGACGATGGCACGATCGTCGCCGCCCGCCAGGGCAATCTGCTGGCGACATCGTTCCACCCGGAGCTGACCGACGACCCGCGCTTCCACAGTCTCTTTCTCCACATGAACAACGGCGGGTGATTCGCAATTATGCTGGCGCTGGAGAGCCATCTCCAGCGGCTCCGACGGGCGGTGGAGTTGGCAGTCCACCGCCCGCGTAATGCTATTGGATCAGCGACGGGTTAATACTCGTCGCTCGGGCGTTCACCACTTTGGTGCGGAGCTGCCCGCAGCCCGCCTGCACATCAATGCCGCGCCGCATGCGCAGCGTCGTCGGGATGCCCCGCGTCGTCAGGATATCGCGGAAACGCAGGGAGCGCGCCGCCGTCGGCGTCTCGCCGTCGTAGCCAGCCGTCGGGTTCAGGGGGATGAGGTTGACGTGGACGAGCAGGCCCGACAACAGATCGGCCAGCGCCTCCGCCTGCTGGGGCGTGTCGTTGACGTTCTGGATCAGCACCCACTCCACCGTCAATCGCCGCCCCGTCTTGGCGACGTAATCCCCGGCGGCGCGGATGACCTCCTCTAGCTTGAAACGCTCGTTGATCGGCACAATGGCGTCGCGCACCCCATCCGTCGCGCCGTGGATGGAGAGGGCCAGGTTCACCGGCAGCGTCTTCTCGGCCAGCTTGCGCATGCCCGGCACGAGGCCGACCGTCGAGATCGTCATGCGCCGCGCCCCCAGGTTGAAGCCGTGCGGGTCGTGCAGCGTCTCAACGGACTGCCACACGTTCTCGAAGTTCGCCAGCGGCTCGCCCATGCCCATGTACACGACATTCGTGACGCGCTTGTTGGCGGGCCTCAGCGTCCGCTCCGCCCACAGTACCTGGGCGACGATCTCGCCCGGCGTCAGGTTGCGCACCAGGCCCATCTGGCCCGTGGCGCAGAAGACACAGCCCATGGCGCAGCCCACCTGCGAGGAGATGCACACGGTGTGACGCTCGCGCCCCGCCGCCTCGGCCTCGGACGGATCGTCCTCGTCGGCGACGCGCGCCGCCTCGTCCTCGTAGTGCATCAGCACGCTCTCGACAAGCTGACCGTCGGCCAGGCGGAACAGGAACTTCTGCGCCATGCCATCCCCCGACCACGTCTCGGCCACGGGCTCGAGCAGGGTCAGGGTCGTCGTCTCGCTCAGGCGCTGGCGGAAGGCCCTCGGTAGGTTGGTCATCGCGTCGAAGTCGCGCGCCAACTGGCGGTATAGCCAGTCCCAGATCTGTCGCGCTCGGAAGCGCGGCTCGCCCTGCGCCGCGACGAACGCTTCGATTTCCGCGTAGGTCAGGTCTAGCAACGAGATTAGCTTTTCACTCATCGGCCCATCCACCCATACGCATCCCAAATTGAAACCCGCAAATGACCGGTGTGTCACACATACAGCGACAGCAATGTAGCGCCGACTTCAGTCGGCCCTTGGGAGGGCGACTGTGCCGACTCAAGTCGGCGCTACAGACCGACGGCCTCACAAGCATGCACATTTCGCTGTGGGAGCAGTCTAGAATCAAGCGCGCCGCCGCGGATGCGGCAGCGCGCGCGTCTTTCACACCAGGCGCGCTTACCCGCGCCGCCGCCCGCCGCCCAGGATCATCGAGCCCCAGTACAGCACCTGCAACAGCGAGGCCGCCGCCGCTGCGACGTAAGTCAGCGCCGCCGCGCGGAGCATGGAGCGCGCCCCCCCCATCTCCTGGGTGGTCAGCAGCCCAGTCTTCTCGATCTGACCGAGCGCGCGCGTGCTGGCGTTGAACTCCACAGGCAGGGTCACGACGGTGAAGACGAACGTCAGCGCGAATAGCAGGAAGCCGAGGATTGCGATCGGCTGCAAGCCCATGAACAGGCCGCCAATCATGATCCAGATGCCGAGCTGCGAGCCGAGGCCGGCGACTGGCACAATTGCCGAGCGGAGGCGCAGCGGACCGTAGCCCGCCTGATCCTGGAGGGCGTGGCCGCTCTCGTGAGCCGCCACCGCCACCGAGGCAATCGAGGCGCTGCTGTAGATGTCAGGCGACAGGCGCAAGACCTTGGCCTTGGGATCGTAGTGGTCGCTCAGCGTCCCGCCCTGCGTCGGCTCGATGCGCACGTCCTGCAGGCCATTCGAGTCCAGGAGATAGCGCGCCGCCTGGGCGCCGGTCACGCCGCGCTGGTTAGGCACCTTGCGCCACTTGGCGTACGCCCCCTGCACGAGCGCCTGCGCCCCGATGCTGAGCACCAGGCCCACCACAAAGACCATGATGTACATAGGGTTGCCGAAGCCCCCCATGGGATAAAACATAGTAGATCTCCTCCAGAAGTCCCTTCGAGCGCACCTCTGTCACACGCAAATCATTCTGTCTACACTTATCTTGATGAAACTATAGCGAGAATCGTACCTCGCCGCAACCTTCCTCGCCGACTCTTATCCAACACTCAGCCGACGCGGTGCGCCGCGCGCCAGGCGCTGTCGAGGGCAGCGATGTCCTCCATGATCAGCGTCGGTTTCACCGCCGCCGCCGCGGCATCGGCGCGCGTGTGGACCCCTGTCAGCACCATGATCGTCGGCATGCCCGCCGCCGCCGCGCCCTGGATGTCCGTATCCAGGCGGTCGCCGATCATGGGCGTCTGCTCGATGGGCGTGCCCATCTCCCACACCGTCGAGCGGAAGATCTCGGGTTGGGGCTTGCCGATGATGATCGGCGTCACGTCGGTCGCCGCCTGGAGGAAGGCCAGCTGCGCGCCGTTGCCCGGAATGATGCCGTCGGAGTGGGGGAACGTCTTATCGCCGTTGGTGCCGATGAACTGCGCCCCGCCGCGAATGCACAGCGCCGCCCACTTGAGCTTGTCGTAGGTCACGCTCCAGTCAATCCCGACGACGACGAAGTCGGCCGGCGGGCGCGTGACGACCTCGAAGCCCGCGCGGCGGATCGCCTCCTGGATGCCGTCACCGCCGACGACATAGACCCGCGCCCCGTCCGGCGCGAGATGCTTGACGTAGGCGGCGGTCGCCAGGGAACTGGTCATGATCTGCCCCGTCTCGGCGCGGATGTCCATCGCCGCCAGCTTTGCCACGTATTGCTCCGGCGTCGCCGAGGCGTTGTTCGTCAGCAGCCGCCAGGGGATGCCCGCCGCCGTCAGGCCGTCGAGGAACTCCCGCGCGCCCGGAATCGCCACGTTGCCGTGGTAGAGCACGCCGTCCATGTCCAGGACAAACCCTTTCGCATCGGCAAGGTTGAATGTGTTCGTCATGTTATTTGCCTTTGATGGGCGGCTGCGCGGCCAATTTCACCGCGCTATCCCGCCGCGCTCACTCGTCGGACAGCAGCGACTCGCTCTCGCCGCTCGGCCGAATGTCTTTGATGTTCAGCTGCGCCTGCACCGAGCCGTTCCAGCGGTTCAGCTCGAGATGGTAGGCAATGTCAACCACAGGGGGGAGATTTGGCAGCCACTCGCCGCGGCGAAACGCGATGGCCTCGCGGGTGTTGCCCGACTGGTCCGCGACGATGAGCTTCAAGTGGTTGACGCCCACAAGTCGGGCGTCACAGACCGTCGCGCCGAGCGTCGCCAGGAGGGGCGAGCTATTCTGCTGCCCGAACGGCGCGAGACGCTCGAACGCCGTCCAGACAGGCTCGCTGACATCCGTCAGCGGCAGGACGGCGTCTATGCTGAGCGTCGGCGCCGGTGTCGTCGGGAGGAGGGCGTCCACCAGCTCGCGTAGCCGCATCTCAAGCTGGGGTAGCCGGTCGTTGCGCACGGTGAACCCGGCGGCGGCGCGATGCCCGCCGTGGCGCACCAGCAGGTCCTTGCACTTATCCAGCAACTCCACAATGTTGATTTCGGAAATGCTGCGGCCGGAGCCTCGGCTCTCCTCCGGCCCCATCTCGACGACGACGGCCGGCCGGTAGAATTCCTCCATCAAACGATTCGCCACCAATCCGACGACCCCCGACTTGTAGCTGTGGTCGGCCACGAAGATAAGGCGGCTGTCGGGCAGCTGCGCCAGAGCGATGGGCCGCGCCGCCGCCAGGGCTTCGTCGGTAAGCGTCTGCCGCCGCCGGTTCTGATCCTCCAGCTTGGCTGCCAGCGCCTCGGCGCGGTCGCTCTGGGGGGTCATCAGCAGGCTGTAGCTGGTCATGGCGTGTTCGAGGCGCCCTGCTGCGTTGAGCCGCGGCGCGACGACGTAGCTGAGCTGATCCACGCTGATGCGACCCATCTCCATCCGCGCCGCGCGAAACAGCGCCCGCAGACCGGGCCGCTTCGTGACGTTCAGGGTGTGCATCCCGCGCCGCACCAGGCTTCGGTTTTCCAGAACGAGGGGGGCCATGTCCGCGACGGTGCCGAGCACGACAAGGTCGAGCAGGTCATCGGGCGCTAGAGCGCCGCGCCGCTTCCCGGTCGGTGTACTCTGGTCCACGAGGTACAATGCCTGCGCCAGCTTGTACGCCAGCCCGACCCCGGCTAGACTCTTCGTAGGGTAGGTGCAGCGGGCCTGGCGCGGGCAGATGATGGCGACGGCCGCGCCCGGCATTGGCTCGGCCGGCTCGTGGTGGTCGGTCACAATCACATCGAGGCCGAGTTTGCGGGCCAGGGCCGTCTCGGCGTGGGAGCGGATGCCGCAGTCCACGGTCACGACCACGCGGGCGCCGCCCTCGGCCAGCTTCTCCAACGCCTGGGCGTTGACGCCGTAGCCTTCCTCGAATCGGTCGGGGATATAGGGCCGCACCGTCGCGCCGAGCGCGTGCAGCATGTGGACCAGGAGAGCGGTCGCGGTGACGCCATCCACGTCGTAGTCGCCGTAGACGACGATCGGCTCACCCTTGCGAATGGCATCGCGCAGGCGGCGCACAGCCTCCTGCATGCCCCGCAGGTTGAACGGGTTTTGGTCCGGCTCGACCCCATCCAGAAACGCCCGCGCCGCCGCCGGGTCCTGATACCCGCGGTTATATAGCGTCTGGGCCACCGGGCGGGGCAGATCGGGGAAAGCGGTTATGAAGCTGTCGGGCGCCGCGTCGGCGAAGCGCCATTGTTTGCGTCTCAAGCCACTGCCTCCTGTCACCGCGTGGATTATACCCGATTCGAACCGCTCCGTCCAGACATAGATGTATCATTGTTCCGGGAGGGAACGATGCTGCGTGTCGCATTCATGGGAACACCGGAATTTGCTGTGCCGACCTTGCGCCAGCTCCTGGCGATGCCGGAGGTCGAGGTCGTCGTGGCGCTGACCCAGCCCGACCGGCCGTCGGGGCGGGGGCGGGCCGTCGTCGAGTCGCCCGTCAAGGCGGTCGCTGCCGCCGCCGGCCTGCCGATCCTCCAGCCGCGCAGCCTGCGCAAAGACGCGGCTGCCGTCGAGCAGTTGCGGGGGTACGCGCCGGACCTGATCGTGGTCGCCGCCTACGGCCTGATCCTGCCCGCCAGCGTCCTCGCCATTCCGCGCCTCGGCAACATCAATGTTCACGCCTCCCTCTTGCCACGCTGGCGGGGGGCGGCGCCGATTACCTTTGCGCTCCTCGCCGGCGATTCGGTCACCGGCCTGACAATCATGCTGATGGACGAGGGTATGGACACGGGCGCGATTCTCACCCAGTCCGAGGAGCCGATCCACGCCGACGACACCACCGGCAGTCTGAGCGCGCGGCTCGCCGCGCGTGGCGCCGCTCTCCTGGGCGAAACCTTGCCGCGATGGGTCGCCGGCGCGATTGAGCCGCAACCGCAGCCAGCCGAGGGTATCACCTACACGCGGCTGATCAAGAAGGAGGACGGCGCGATTGACTGGCAGCGGCCGGCCGTCGAAATCGAACGCACCGTGCGCGCCTACCAGCCCTGGCCGTCAGCATACACGCTCTGGAACGGCGCACCGCTCAAGGTGCTGCGCGCCTCGGTGGTCGCCGCGCCTGGCGCGCCGGGCGAGGTCGTGACCGTGCCGGGCGGGGCAGCTGTCGTCGCGGGCGACGGCGCGCTGCGGCTGGACGAAGTGCAGCCGGCCGGCAAGCGCCCGATGGCGGGCAAGGCGTTCATCAACGGCGCGCCGGGGTTCGTCGGCGCGCGCCTGTCATCCGTTCCGCACGAGGGATAGGAGCCGAAGGTGTCCGAATCGAGCGACAAGATTGTGTGGCTGCTCAACATGGGCGTCGAGCCATACCGGCCCGTGCTGGAGCTTCAGCATCGCCTCGTCGCCGCCAAGAAGGATGGCTGGCCGTGCGATGTGTTGCTGCTGCTGGAGCACGAGCCGGTCTACACCCTGGGCCGTCATTCGGACGAAAGCTACATTCTGGCGGACCGGGCGATGCTCGAAGCGAAGGGCATCGAGGTCGTGCGCATCGAGCGCGGCGGCGAGGTGACGTACCACGGCCCGGGTCAGATCGTCGGCTACCCCATTCTGAACCTCGGCCACTTCCGCAAGAACATCCGCTGGTACATCGAGGCGATGGGCGAGATCATCATCCGCACACTGGCCGACTACGGCATCGCCGCCGAGTTCGACCCGCAGTATCCCGGCGTCTGGATCGAGGGCGGCAAAATCTGCGCGGTCGGCGTCAAGAACGAGCGCTGGATCATGTACCACGGCTTCGCCATGAACATTGACCCGAACATGGAACACTGGGGGTGGATCGTCCCGTGCGGGCTGGTCGGCAAGGATGTTGCGACGCTCGCCGGCGCCCTGGGTCGGACTCCGCCGTCGGAGGAGGTTCGCCGCCGCATCGTTGCGCATTTCGAGGATGTCTACGGCTGCCGCGTCGTGCCGGTGGAGCGCGAGACGCTGGAAGCGGCCCTCAGCAGCCACGCGCCCCTTAGCAGCGGCTCACCCTAGCGCATCAGAATCGCTGTCACCCCGACGACAGGAGGGTCTAGACTACGGCCCAGATGCCGCGTCCCTCCGCGACCATGTCCACCTAACCGTCGTCGCCGCGCGGCTCCGGCGCCGGCGCGACCTCCAGCCAGATGTCCTCGAACGGCGCGGGCTGTTGCGCCAGCACCACGCGCTGCTTGATCAGCTCGAGCAGCGCCAGGAACGCCGCGATGACCTCGCTCCGGCTCCGCGCCTCCATCAGCCAGGCATGAAACCCTAGCGGACCTCGACTCAGCCGCTCGCGCAGCTGCGCCATTTTCGCTTCAATCGTAATCGTATGCGGGGTCACGGCCACGCCATCCGGCGGCGGCGCAGGCATTCGCGCCAGGACGCGGCGGAACGCGGTGGTCAGATCCACCAGGGTGACGCCGTCAAGCCCAACCCCGGCCTGGCGCGTTGGGGGAGCGGCTTCGCGGGCGAAGACTCGCAGGCCCGTCGCCTCGCGGCTTTGCAGCGAGGCGGCCGCCCGCTTGAACTGCTGATACTCGCGCAGCTGCCGCGCCAGCGCCTCGCCCACGTCCTCTTCTTCGTCATCCTCGACCGCCGCCGGGGGCGGCTTCGGCAGCAACGAGCGTGACTTGATAAGTACGAGCCTGGCCGCGACCGACAGGAATTCGGCGAGGACGCGCGGGTCCGGGCTGTCCATCTGACGGACATGGAGCAGAAAGCTGTCGGTTACCTCGGCCAACGCGATGACCGTGACATCCAGGCTGCGTTCCTCGACAAGGTGCAGCAGCAGGTCCAGCGGACCGTCGAATACCGTCAGCCGAACGCGGTATTCGTCCATCGAGTCAGTTACCGCTGCGCTCGCTACTCTCAGCGTGGTGGGGGGTGTCGTGCGCGTCGTCGGAATGCTCGGCGTCAGTTGGCGAGCCATCGGCCGAGGCCGCCTGATAGCCAGCTTCAGCGAGGGCCTGGTGCGGCTCGGTCACTTCAGGAGTCGCAACGAGATGTTCCGCCGTCACCAACGTGTCGGCGGCTGATGGCGAAGTGACGCTGGCCGAAGGGGACGCCATGACCCCCGCCGCGCTCGCAGCCGCAGCAAGCTCGCCGCCCTCGGCAAGCGCAGCCCCGGCAGCGGCGCTGTCAGTGGGTGGCTCGCCTGGCGCCTCGTGAGGTGGCAGGGGAGCGCCGGCCAGTAGCCGCTCGACGCGATCCATGAGTGCGAATTTCCACCGCGCGCCTTCAAGCCACTGGTCGCCAGGACAGGTGACGCTGACAAGCTCCTGGTGGCCCTTGATCGACTCGATGGGCAAGTTCAGCTCGCGCAGGAGCCAGGCGCACAGCACCGCCGCGCCATCGAGCTGGGCCGACGGCGGCGCGACGTGATCGAGATTGCCGGTCAGGGCGATACCGACGCCGGAGCCGTTATACTGGCGGGCGTGGTGGGAGATGGTCGCCAGAGCGTTGGTCTGGCAGACGCGGCCGTCCTGATCAATGATAAAGTGATAGCCAATGGCGGGCCAGCCGAGGGTCGTCACGTGGTAGCCGGCGATCTGCTCGGCGCCGACACTCGTCGGCGCGCCCGTATGGTGGATCACGAGCTGCCGGATGTAGTCGAGAGGGCGCGAGGCGTACCGCAGTGTGGCGTGGCGCGGCAGGCTGCCGACCCGATTGACAAGCTCGAAGGGAGGGACCGCCAGCACAATGCCGGAGGGCTGGGCAAGCGGCGCGAGCTTCTCCTGGCGCAGCTGCTCGCGGAGGTGGATGACCTCCGCGCCAATCGCCTTGAGCCGAAGCTGGCCGGGCGACGCCTCTTCGAGGGCCAGGCGCTGGAAATACTGCGTCGGCGCGCCGCCATCGAGGAAGCTATCGGTCAGCGGCAGCCCGCAGAAATCAATCCCATACTTCTGGAGAAAGTCGAGAAAGGCGCCCTCGACGGTGCAGCCCGTCTCCGGAAAGTAGCGGCGATCCACATTTGACGCAGAAGAGTCAACCATAAACGAGTGTCCTTAAGGCGCGAGCAACCACGCTTGATTATAGTTGCATGCTCCCGTCGCAACAAATCTCCTCAGCAGATAAGCCTGGGTTGTCATGCCTCGCTGCGCTCGGCGGTAGCTCCGCAGTTTAGCGTGGAGAAGCTATCGTGCTCGCGCTGGAGAGCCATCTCCAGCGCCTCCGAGAGGCGGTGGAGTTGTCACTCCACCGCCAGCAGGGGGTCTTCAGGCTATTATGCGGAGCTACCCGCTCGGCACATGGACCGCAGCCCCACACCCCGCGTTGTACCAAACTGGGAAGCCAGAGGCGCAACTTTCCCGCGCCGCGTTGCGTAGAAAGGGGTGAGAGGTTAACGACACGAGACAACTGGAAAGGACCGAGACGGATCATGGAAAGCCCAAACATCGAGTACATCAGCGGCCCAAGTCAGGAGCCAATGCCCCTGCCGGCCCCGTCCTCGAATCACTACATCACCCCGCTCACCCAGAGCGACCGCATCATCGCTGCCATTGCTCACGCCAGCATTTGGCTGAACCTGTTCACTGCATTCCTGGGCCTCGCCGTCGCCGGCGGCATCTGGCTCCTCTACCGCAGCCGCCAACGTTGGGTTGCCGGGCAGGCGCTCCAGGCGCTGTTCCTGCAATTCGGCGCGCTCGCGCTCATCGCCCTGACGGCGATCCTGGCCGGCCTGGGCAAGCTCACCTTTTGGACGATTATCGGCCTGCTGTTCTTCCCGCTCGCGTGCGTGACAGGGTTTGGCGTGCTCGCCCTCCTTGCGTATAGTATCTGGGGAGCGGTGCAAGCCCTCGCCGGGCGTGACTTCCGCTACCCCATCATCGGCGTCGTCGCCGACGACTAACGCACATACCGCCAGCGTCGGGAGGGTCACCGAATCCTCCCGACGCGCCATCACCCCCGCGAGAGGCAGACCCCATGTTCGAAGATGTCAAGCGCGTTATCGTTGTCGTTGCTCATCCGGACGACATGGAAACCGTCATGGGCGGAACCGTCGCCATGCTCACCGAGCGCGGCGTGTTCGTCGTCGAAGCGCTCCTCACGAACGGCGACATTGGCACGAGTGGCGATGTCCCGCCCGACCTCACCCGCGCCAAGCTGGCCTCGATCCGCCAGGCAGAGGCGCGTGAGGCGGCGGCCGAGCTGGGCGTCAACGATGTTGTGTTCCTGGATCGTCCCGACGGCGAGTTGGTCGCGGACCTGACGTTGCGGGGCGAGGTCGCCCGCCTGTATCGGCACTACCAGCCGGACACGCTGTTCACCTTCGATCCCTCGTGGGTGGGACAGGCTCACCCGGACCATACGGCGGCTGGCCGCGCGGCCATTGACGCCTACATGCCGTCCAAGATGCCTCTGTACCACCCGGAACACCTCTTTGAGGGGCTGAAGGTCGCCGACCTCAAGCGGGTCTATCTGTTTGGCGGCAGCACGAACCAGGAGCTTGTGGTGGACGTGACGCCCTATTGGGAGCGCAAGCTGCGGGCTACCCTCAAGCACGTCTCCCAGTTCCCGGACCCCAAGGGGCCGATGGAGTGGCTGGAGAAGTGGGGCGGCGAAACCGGCCAGCGCATCGGCGCGAAGTACGGCGAAGCGTTCAGCCCAATGAACGTCTGGTAGCTCTCCTGCCTGACGAAACAATCCGCCTCCCGGAGCAGTATGCTCCGGGAGGCTTCTTTGTCCCCCCACGCTCAGCCGACGACGGTTCGGAACAGGCGCAACCAGTTCTCGCCCAGGATGCCGCGCACATCGGCCTCGCTATAGCCGCGCGCCAACAGCCCTTCGGTCAGCGCGGGGAAGCGCGTCACGTCCTCCAGGCCGACAGGCGGAATCGGGATACCGTCGAAGTCGGAGCCGATGGCGACCGCCGACGGTCCAACCAGCGCCGCGATGTAGTCAATGTGATCCAGGACATGCTCCAGCCGCCCGTCCTCATCGCGGGGGCGGAGGAACGTGAACACAACGGCAACGATGCCGCCCGCGCCCACCAGCGCCCTGATCTGGTCATCCCACAAATTGCGCGGCACGTCGAGCAGCGCCCGCGCATTGGAGTGGGACGCCCACACCGGCTGACGGCTCGTCTCAAGAAGGTCCCAAAAGCCCGGCTCATTGAGATGCGAGACATCCAGCAGGATGCCCAGGTCGTTGCACGCGGCGACAAGCCGCTTGCCGAACGCGCTCAGCCCCTTGCCGTCGTCGCCCGGCTCCGAGACGCCACAGCCGGCGCGGTTTCGCCCGCCCCAGACAAGGCCAAGGTTGCGCAGGCCGAGGGCATAGGCGATGCGCAGCCGCATGAGGTCGTTCCCCAGCGGCTCGGCCCCCTCCATGCTCAGGATCGCCGCCAACCGGCCGTCGGAGCGCGCGCGAACGACATCGGCGGCGCGTTCGACCAGCAGCATCTGCTCCGGATAGGCGCGGAGCGCCTGGCGCAGGGCGTCGGTCATGCGCAGGAAACGGTCCCACGTGTTCCGCCCGCGCGCGCCCCCCGTGAAACAGGCGAACACCTGGGCGTTGACGCCGCCTTCGCGGAGGCGGGGGAGGTCGAGGTGGCCGTCCGCCTGCCGCTCGCCGAGCGACATCCCGTGATCCACGACGCGGCCGAGGGTATCACAATGCCCGTCAACGACGAGCGCGTCCATGTGAAGCGCGAGCGCGGCTTCGCGCGCCAGAGTGTCCGTCATCGGTTGTCCTTTGTGGGCTAGAGGGGGGGCTGGGCCAGGCGCCTGATCTTGTCGCCCGTATCGGCCCAGGTAATCGTTGAGAGGCCCAGCTTCTGGCGCAGGGCATCCGGCGCCATGCCCGCGCGATAGTCGCGCACGGCGGCCGTCATCCGCAGAATCTCGAAGGACACGTCGGGTACACCGGCGCGCTGGCCGAGATCGGTCAAGACGTATTCGAGGTTGCGCGGTGTACACTCGAACAGCCGCACCTGCGGGTTGTATTGCTGGCGATACGCTTCGAGCGCGCGGCCGAAGTCCGACGGCAGGCGCAGCTTGCGCTCTTTGTGGCGGTAGCGCGGGTTGGCATAGCGAACATAGAGCGTTGGACCGTCGGCCGCCTTGAGGTCAATGTGATCGAGAGCGGCAGCCATGCACTCGCTCTTCTTGATCGCGGTGGACAACAGCAACGCCAGGAGCAAGTGCGGCCGCGTGTCGCGCCCATCCGCTCGGTCACCCATCGCCCTGGCTTCGGCCGTCAGCCGAGTCACCTGGTCATCGTAGAGAACATCCGGCAGGCGCGAGGGCGGAGCCACGTGGACGATAGACGCCGCCGGGTCGTCCTTGAGTACCTCGGTATCGAACAGCCACTTGAAGAAGACCTTGAGCGTCGTCACGCGGCGCGCGTAAGACTTCGCGTTGCACGGGACACCCCGCTCGTGGACCAGCCAGCGCAGGAACTCCTCCAGCCGCCGGGTCTGTAACCGCCGCACGAGGATGTTCGGCCCGACAAACTGAGTCAGCAGGTGTAGGTCGCTCTGGAACGAACGAACGGTGTGGGCGCTGAACCCCTGGCCGACCATGTGCGCCTGAAACGCCCCAATGGCGGCGCCCAAAGTCGCATCCGACCCGAGCGCCGGCAGCAACACCAGGGGCGCCGCCGACGCGGCCTGGCGTCCGGACGACGGGAACAGGGGCAGCTGCTCAGCTCGCGGCACGACACCTCCAACTCTACATCCTGTGCTTACACTGGAGGAGCGTACCATATTTAGTAGGAAATGTCAAGGGGCAGGGCTGGCTCGGCCATCAGACCGGGCGAGCAGGGGCAGGTAGGCGCGCGGCGTCACGCCGTAGCCTTTCAGGATCACGCCGTAGCCCCCGACCGCCCAGACCCCGCCAGCGGTATCCCGCGCGACACTGCGCAGGATTTGCCAACCGAGCGGCGGCAAGATGTGCCAGGCCCCACTGCTGTACTCCAGAAGCGCCCCATTCGCGCCGACGGCCAGCGCCGTGTTGGCGGAGGTCATGGTGACGCCGAGAAGAATCTCCGTTGTGGGGCTAGGCGCCTCTTGCCACGTTCCTGATGCGTAGTGTAGGATGACGCCCCGATTCCCAACCGCCCACGCGGTCACGCCGTCCGTGGCGACGGCGTTGAGCGATTGCGTCGCGGGGCTTGGCACGCTGGACCACGTCCCGTCCTGTAGACGGAGGATAGCCGCCCGCCCTGTGTCCGCGTCCGTCTCTCCGACAGCCCACCCGTCGCTGCCCGAAAGAGCGACCGCGCTGAGCGGGGCGCCCACGACTGTCGGCATAGCGGACCAGGCGCCGCCCCGCAACGCCAGCAACACCCCGTGATTCCCGACCGCCCAACCCTCGGTCGCCGATGTCAGCGCCACGCCCCGCAGCGAGAACGACGACGGGCTGGCAACGCTGCTCCACTCCCCATCGGTGAGATGCAGGATGACGCCGCCGTTCCCGACGGCCCACCCCTGATCCTCGCCCAGCGCGACCGCGTTCAGAGTGTTGCGGGTCGGGCTGGTCAACAGCGCCCAGTTCCCGCCCTGGAATCGCGCAATCGTGCCGTTGTAGCCTACGGCCCACCCGCCTGAGGCGTTGAAGGCGACGGAGTTGAGGTTATCAGAGGTGAGAATTGTGCGCGGAACCCACGCGCCATTCGCCAGCTCCAGCAGCGCGCCGCTGACGCCCACCGCCCAGCCGGATGTCTCGCTGCTCAATGCGACAGACAGCGGCGCAAAGGAAGCCGGGCCGGCGACGGGCATCCACGCGCCAGACTTGTACTGGAGGTAGACGGCCAGCGGCCCACCCGCGCCGTACCGCCAGCCTAGCGCCCACCCCGAGTCCCGCGATATCATCTTGACACTGAACAGCGACGCGGCGATATCTTCGCTCTCCACGCGCCATGTCCCCGCCCCGTAGCGCAGCACGGCGCCGCGCAGATCCTGAATGGCCGGGTCGTAATACTCGCCGACAGCCCAGCCGTTGGCCGGGTCAACGAAATCCATCCCTAGCAGATTGACCTGGTAGCCGGCGCGCGTCGTCGGCATGGTGACAGGCAGCCAGGCGCCGTTGGACAGGTGCGCCGCTGCGCTGGATGTCGCATGGCCGCCGTCGTTCCGCCCGCCCACCGCCCACGCTTCGTTCGGTCCAACCATGTCCACCGCATTGAGATCGTCGTCAACAATGCGACCATCCCACAGCCACCTGCCGTCGAGGAGGTAGAACAGCACGCCCCGCTCGCCGACCATCCAGGCGTTGCTGTCGCTCCAGGCCGAGACAGCGCGCGGCGCGTTCGGCCCGCCGGGCGGCATCTCGTCAGTCGGCCAGAACGGTATAGATGTCCAGGTCGCCCCGTCCCAATGCAGGCCAACGCGGTCGCCGCCGTGTCCGCCCACGGCCCACCCCGAGTCCGGGCGCAGGAACGACACACCGTAGAGATCCAGATCCGTCGGGCTGGGCGACGCGGCCCAGGCTCCGCCGCGCCAGCGCAAAATTGTCCCATTGTCGCCCACAGCCCAGCCATCGGTCGCCGTCAGGGTCGCCGCATGCAACGTACGGCAGGTGAGGTAGAAGCAGTTCCAGCTGACGAGCGGCGCGCCTGCCGCAGTCGCCTCTACCGAGGCGGACGAAATGCCAATGGGCAGACTTACCAACAGCAGGACGATAGCAACGAACAGCCGGTGGTGCAGGCAGCGGAACATAGGTCCTCCGAGCGTAGCCAGTAGTATTCACACTATTTATAACGCGGCGGCGGCTGGCTTGTCACGCCCATCTCGGGGCTTGCGTTCCACGGCGCGTGACGGTATAGTACCCCCAGGCGACTACCGGAGGCACGCGCCCGTGCTACAGCGCACGCTGTCCACAACCCGCCGCGCTTATGAGGCGGCGCTGGATATCCTTTTCCCGCCCCGCTGCGTCATCTGTAACCACGCGGCGGAGTGGCTATGCGCCGCGTGCCAGCGCAACATCATCCCCCTGACAGAGCCGTGGTGTCCCCGCTGCCTCAGCCCCCAACCCACCCATACGCTCTGTGACACCTGCCGCGACGCGGAGGTCGCCCTCGATGGCCTGGTCGCCGTCGGCGTTCACGACGGGGTCTTGCGGGCAGCAATTCTGGCGTTCAAGTACGGCAATCGCCCGATGCTCGCAGCGGCCTTGAGCCACCTGCTCATCGAGGCCGCGCCCGGAAGCCTCAACGGCTGCATCGTCATGCCCGTACCGAGCCATCCACGGCGGGTGGCGCAACGCGGCTACGACCATACGCACCTGCTGGCCTATCGGGTCGCCGCCGGGCTAGGCCTCCCCTACGACAGAAATTGTCTCACGCGCGCCCGCTACACACCGCCCCAGGTTGGACGGACGGCGCAGGAACGGCACGCCAACGTCGCCGACGCCTTCCGGGTGGCGCCGCTGACCGGCTCGCCGCGCATCCTGCTGGTGGACGACGTATACACCAGTGGTAGCACGATGCGAGCGTGCGCGAAGGAGTTGTTGGCCCACGGCGCATCCGGCGTGATGGGCGCCGTCATAGCGCGCGCCTAGCCCCTTTGACAAGCCTCTTGGCGTGCCGTATAATGCAGCCACGATGAGTGGCGAGCGACCAGCGCCATCGAATCCCCGCATGTTGGCCCCTTCGCCATCCGATTCATCGCGCATACCCACATATCGGAGGCCGTATGGAACTGCGGATTACCAGTCGTAATTTCGAGGCTTCAGACGGGTTGAAGCAGTATATCGAAAAGAAGATTACCCGCGTCGAGCGTCATCTACCCGGCGTGCAAAGTGTCTCGGTCGAGCTTGCCTCCCAGATGATGCGCACCCAGGGTGAGCAGTACGTCGCCCAGGTCACGGCCCGCGCCAGCAAGGCCGTGATGCGCGCCGAGGTTCGCGCTTCCGACTCCTTTGAGGCCGTGGACGCCGTATTCGACAAGCTCCAGCGTCAGGTTGACCGCTACCAGGGCAAGCGCAAGAGCCGCTCGCGCGGCCGAGGCGTGAACGCCGACGCGCTGGCGGCCGCCGCCGTGGCGCCTGAGATCGCGGTGGAAGAGACGGCCGATGACGAGGAGGAGCCAATCATCCGCCGCAAGCGGTTCGCCGTCCACCCGATGGATGATCAGGAAGCCGCCGAGCAAATGGAGCTTCTCGGCCACGATTTCTACCTGTTCCAGAACAGCCAGACAGGACAAGTCAACGTGGTCTACCGGCGCAAGGAAGGTGGCTACGGTATCCTGGAACCGGATATTGCCTGAAATCTTCGGCAAGAGTCTGACGTCCCCAATCGTCAGGTAGTCGGAGGCCAATCACGGTTGGCTTTCAGCGCCGGGTGTGGTAGAATTGAGTACGGCCGCCAGCGCATCGCACCCCAGATCGCGGCACGTCCTAACTAGCCCCGAAATACGAATCGCGCCTCGTCGGAGTTTCTTCCGCGAGGCGCGACATCCAAAGGACGCGGTGCAATTGTATGCCTTTCTCCGTGGACGCGCCGAGTATGGTCTACGCTGAGCCACTCGAGGACTCCGGGATCCGGCTCGCCAGCGACATCGAGTTACGCACGCTCCTTACCTCAATCGAAGACGCGCTGACGACTCTGGAAGACACCGTACCGCTGACCGAACCGGCGGCGGTGGCTCTCGCCCGCGCCCGCGACGCCACAAACGAGATGCGTCGGCGGCTCAAGATCGAGCCGCGGCCCGTAGGCCGTGTCCTCATCTGTGATGGCGACGAGCAGCGCCTCGCGGAGCTGCGGCCCGCGCTAGATAGCGCCGGGTTCGATCTGCGGGTCTGCGACAAAGGCGCCGACATCGTCGGTGTCAGTGTCGCCTGGCGCCCCCAGGTCATTCTCATCGGCGCGCAGCGGCTAGACCCCGACCCGAGCCTTCTCACCGATCTCAATCAGGTCACGCACGCGACCATCGTTGTCTTTGTCGGCCGCGCTCGCCCGCGAGCGATCAATGAGCTGCTAGCTCGCGGCGCGCACGACTACATCCTTGACCCGTGGAACGCCACCGACCTGCTCCGCCGGCTCACAGCGTATACCCACACGCGGCGCGAGACCGACGCCACCATCGAACACGGGCCGCTCTACATTGACCAGACGAACAAGACGGTCACCCTGGACGGGCAAGACATCTCGCTCACCCCAACAGAGTACCGCCTCTTGAGCCAGCTGGCAATCGAGTCCGGACGCATCCTCACCCACAGACAGCTTCTTCACCGTGTTTGGGGGCCGCAGTATGTCGAAAGCGACGACTACGTCTGGGTCCACCTCAGCCGCCTGCGGCAGAAACTGAACATCCCCGGTCAGCCGTCCCTCATCGTCACCGAGCGCGGCGTCGGCTACCGCCTCCGCCTGCCATAGCCACCTCCGAACAGCGTCTACGAAACTGCAAACTCGATCTCGCGTGTCTTCTGAACCACCTTCGATGCTTCGAGGATTTCGAAGCGCACAACACCACCGTCATACCCAAAGTCGGCAACCACGCCGGGACGAATCTCGTCGCTTTCTTTGATTCGTTCGTCGCGCAACGTGATAGTCAACGAGTCAGTCTCCTGATCATAGGTGATTCGCATCAACTCCGTCCTTTCAGATACTTCCCTATCTGCGACGTTTTGTACACAGTGACAACCACAAACTCCGACTCTGTCTCCTCAACGATGACGCGCAAAAGCATATCCTGCTGTAGGATAGAGTCCCAAAAGCGACGCATGTAGACCCAGCGTGTAGGCGGGCTTTGAACGACGAACTCCGGCTCCAGCAGAGTTTGGTCCGCGTCAGCTTTGTCAATCTCGCGCTCTGCCAGGTTCATTATGCTATGGAGAGACCAGCGAACAGGCTTCATTGGTACAATCCGCCTATGAAGACACGCCCGCCGCATGCTCCAGCAACTGGCGCACCTCCGGCGGAAACGTTGTCACGCGGCCGGCCTTGTCCGTGACGATATGGGTCGTGAAGCCGGTCACGAGCAGGGTGTTGTCCGGTGGCCGGACAACCTGGTAGCTGAACTGGAGCTTGCGCGAGCGCAGCTCCGACACCCACGTCTGCACCACGACCTCCTCGTCGTACAGCGCCGGGAGAGCAAAGCGCGCAGTGACCTCCGAGAGCGGGAGCATGTAGCCGGCCTTCTCGAAGTCGGCGTAGGAATACCCCTGCTGTCGCATCCAGTCCGACCGTCCGGCCTCGAACCAGACGATGTAGGCGGTGTGATGCGCGATGCCCATCTGGTCCGTTTCGGCGTAGCGGACTCGGATGGGTGTATTGCTGACAAAGCCAGTCGGTGGCATGAGTATATCCTCTTCCAAAAGCAGTGCGTCCGATAGCTGCTAGTCTACCCCAGACGAAAATAGTTAGCAAAACCCGGCGTCCTTACGGTTGACCTCCCCAATTCTGGATGTATCATAGGAACTGTGGCGCTCTCGGTCGCTTTGGTAGGTCAGGCCCACTGCCACGCTTTGCCATCTCCGTAGCCCGGAGCACAGTCCATGGACACCCTTACCTTCGTCTTGTTTCTCGTCGGGCTGGTCATCCTCGTCGTGGGCGCGGAAGCCCTGGTGCGCGGCGCGTCACGCCTGGCAACATCCGTCGGTATCTCGCCCCTCGTCGTCGGGCTAACCGTCGTCGCCTTCGGCACGAGCTCGCCCGAGCTGGCGGTAACGCTGCAATCCACGTTCGCCGGCCAGAGTGACCTGGCCGTTGGCAACGTTGTCGGCAGCAACATCGCCAACGTCCTGCTGATCCTCGGCCTGGCGGCCGTCATCGCGCCGCTCATTGCTGACCTGCGGCTCACCCGGCTGGACGTTCCCATCATGATCGGCCTCTCCGTCCTGCTGCTAGGGCTGTCCTGGAACGGCACCCTCGGCCGCTTCGAGGGCCTGGTTCTCTTCGCCATCGCGATTGTGTACACGGTCTACACCGTGCGCGAGAGCCGCAAAGAAGGCGACAAAGCCAAAGAGGAATACGCCAAGCAATACGGGGCCGGGGGTAGGTCGGTCAAAGGCATGGTTGGGCAAGTCGTCCTGATCGTGGTCGGCCTGGCGATGCTGATCGTCGGCTCGCGGTGGCTCGTGGACGGCGCGACGGCCATCGCCCGAACGTTCGGCGTAAGCGAGCTGATCATCGGCTCGACCATCGTCGCCGTCGGCACGTCGCTACCCGAAATCGCCATCACCGTCATCGCCAGCATCCGCCGCGAGCGGGGTATCGCGGTCGGCAATGCCATCGGCAGCAACATCTTCAACATCGCGCTCGTCCTCGGGCTGACGGCCCTGCTGGCCCCCCAGGGCATCCACGTCCCGCCAGAGGCGCTGACCTTTGACATGCCGGTTATGATCGTGGCGGCGATTGCCTGTCTGCCCATCTTCTTCACCGGCGGGAGCATCTCGCGCGCCGAGGGGATTCTATTCCTCGCCTACTACGCCGCGTTCATCGGATACTTGCTCCTCGATGCGGCGCAGCATCCGGCCCTACCGCTGTTCAATGTCTTCATGCTCGCCTTTGCGCTCCCCCTGACCGCCGTCACTCTCGGCATCCTGGTTGTGCGGGCGCGGCGAGCCGGACGCACGACAACATAGTCCAGCCCTGGTGGCGGGGGGCAAATATCACGCCAACGTGAAGATTTCTAAACGTTAACCTTGTGAAGCTGTGGTATACTACAAGGCGCAAAACCCGCTCGAAGTCGTCTGGGCCGCGCCTCCCTCACGTCAGGGACGCCTGCCTGCATTGGGCAGGCAGGCTTGCGCCCGGCGACCAGAAGGAGGATAGCAAGTGCGTAAGTGGTCCATGATGGCGGTGGCCGCAGTACTCTTTGTGCTGGGCGGCAGCACTGTCATCGCGAGCGAGAGCCAGCCGTCCGCAGCAAGCCTGGGGTACGCGCTGGCCGGAGAAGTCAACGCCTATCGGCAGAGCGTCGGCCTACCGCCGCTGACATGGGATGGGCGTATCTACGAAGCCGCTCGGAAGCACGACGATCTCATGGCTCAGAGGAATACCGTCTCGCACCAGTTGCCCGGCGAACCGGACTTCATGCAACGCATCGTCAACGAGGGTGTTGTTGGGCTTTCGAGTGCGGGCGAGACGATTGCGGCCGGCAACTACGACGCCGCCAAGACCCGCCAGCAGTGGACAGCCAGCGCGCCCCACAATGCCATCATGAAGGGAGACTTCACCAGCATCGGCTGCGAGCTTCAGCAATACCCCGGCACCACCTATGGGAGCCTGGCGACGTGCGACTACGCCGCCGCGCCGCCGCCCATGCCCCCCGTCGTGTCCGGCAACATCATTCGCTACCTGTTCTATATGCCGGCCGCGCGTGATGGGATCGTGGAGACTGCGCGTGAGGTTTGCGGCAGCCAGCAGCTTACCGGCGATGGGCGCTATCAAGGCCAGGTCGGCGCCGGCTGCTACTTCTACGGCACGACGGCGGACAATCAGCCGCCGGGATCAAAGGTTGGCTGGGCTTATGTCGAGTTTCGTGACTTCACAGCCTACTATCGGAACCTTGACGCCAGACTGCAAAGCCTGATGCCGGGCGACGGCCACTACTTCAAGCGCACCGTCACCGCCATCCCCGCCTTCTAGTTTCAGGAACGCCGTCAGCCCCATGCCGACTGAAGTCGGCGCTACGACCAGCGGAGAGCTTTACTCCGTGTAGCGCCGACTGAAGTCGGCTCTTGTTCTTACTCGCGCGCCTTCGAGTCGGGCGCGGCATCCTCGTCGGCCAGCATGACATCCGACGGGTTCGGTGTCGGGACGTCTGCCGCCGTCGGCTCCACGCCCGCTTCCCCACCCGCGCGCTGCCAGTCCGGGTCGTTGGACTCGACGATTTCCGGAATGGAGGCGGGCGAGTAGCTCTCGAATTCCTCGGACAGTTCGTTCTTCTCTTCTTCAGCCATGAGGTTATGTTCCTTTCTGAGGATGATTATCGGATGACCTGGTAAACCAGGGCAATCGGAACCGAGGTCATGCCGGGTCTAGAGCGTGGCGACACCGCAGATATGGGGGCCGACGATCCACGCCGGGACACTGAAATGCTCGACGGTCAGGTCGCGGAAACGGGCCTGTTCAATGGTTGCCAGGGTCGCGCGGTTGGGGTGGCAGCCGTCGGCGAAGAATGTCATCAACGGCTGAGTCATGTTCTGCATCCGCCGACGGGCCGTTCCAGCGGGGGAAGCGACGTGCTCAATGAACACGAAACGTCCGCCCGGCCGCAAAACCCGCCGAACCTCGCTCAGGACACGCACGGGGTCGTGGACCGAACACAGGACGAGCGTCCCTACCACCGCGTCCACGCTCTCCTCTGGCAAGTCGAGCGCCTCGGCTGGCGCCGCGCGCAGGTCAATGGCGCGGCCCAACCCCTCCGCCTGACGTTGGATGTACGGGTGCATGTACTCGTTCGGCTCGACCCCGACCCACTCCACGTCCGCGGCGAGGTATGCCAGGTTGACACCTGTGCCAGGGCCAAGCTCGAGGACGCGCCCACGCAGGGGCGATAGCAGGCGACGGCGGCGTTCGCCATAGTAGCGGCGATCCATGTCGCCACTCCGCGCCAACATACGAGCGAACAGGCGCTGAATCGGGCGATACAAGGGGTGATGGGACGGGGACGTCATCTCGCTCCAGTCATCGTGGCGACTTGCTTGCGGCAGCAGCAGAGGGTGATATAATAGGCGTAGACTCTACGGCGGCGCTGCCAGGGTTCACACAGGTGTGAACGTCACCGCCGTGGCTCGAATTCTACACTAAAACAGGCGGATTTCCTATGGCACACGCAGCCCCCGGCTCACTTCTCAACGCCCCGCGATCGAGCGGTATTCTGCTGCACCCGACATCTCTCCCCGGCCCCTACGGCATGGGCGAGCTAGGCAGCGCGGCCGAAGCGTTCATTGATTACCTGGCCGCCACCGAACAAAACCTCTGGCAAATCATGCCCCTCGGCCCGACCGGCTACGGCGACTCACCCTATCAGTCGTTCTCCGCGTTCGCCGGCAACCCGATGCTCATCAGCATGGAGCGCCTGGCGAAGCAGGGACGGCTGAGTCCGGATGAGCTTGCCAACTGCCCGAACTTCCCTACCAGCCACGTAGACTTCGGTCCTGTCATCGAGTGGCGCAACGCGATGCTGCGCCTGGCCTACCGCCAGTTCACCCACACCGCGACCGCGGAGGAGCGCCAGGCCCTCGACGCCTACGCCGAGAAGAACGGCGATTGGCTGCCCGACTTCGCTCTGTTCATGGCGCTCAAGGAACGATTATCGTCCGCGTGGAGCGATTGGCCGAAGGACATCCGCACGCGGCGCCCCGAGGCTCTCGCGCGCTGGCGGCAGGAGCTGGCCGACGACATCGCCCGCCACGTGTATTACCAGCACGAGTTCGACCGCCAGTGGTCGGGCGTGCATGCCTACGCCGCCAAGAAAGGCATCCGCATCATCGGCGACATCCCGATCTTCGTCGCCTACGATAGCGCCGATGCCTGGGCGCACCCGGAGATGTTCTACTTCAATGAGGAGGGACATCCGACAGAAGTCGCCGGCGTCCCGCCGGACTACTTCAGCCCGACGGGGCAGCTCTGGGGGAACCCGCTCTACCGCTGGGATGAGATGGACGCCGAAGGGTATAGCTGGTGGATTGCGCGTTTCCGACACACGTTCGAGGCGATAGACATCGTGCGCCTCGACCACTTCCGCGGCTTCATCGCGTATTGGAGCGTGCCGGCCGACGAAGATACCGCGATCAACGGCGAGTGGAAGCCCGGTCCAGGCCCGAAGTTGTTCAGCGCCGTGCGCGCCGCCCTGGGCAACCTGCCCATCATTGCCGAAGATCTCGGCGTCATCACCCCTGCGGTGGAAGCGCTGCGCGAGGGCGAAGGGTTCCCGGGCATGAAGGTGCTTCAGTTTGCCTTCGGCTCCGACTCGTCGAACCCGTACCTGCCCCACAACTACGAGCGCAACTGTGTCGTCTACACCGGCACCCACGACAACGACACGACCGTCGGCTGGTTCCAGGCCTCGCCCGCCAGGGAGCAGGCCGCCGTGTTGGATTACACGGAAGCCCACGGCCAGGCGATCAACTGGCCGCTCATTCGGTTGGCGTTAATGTCCGTCGCGCGCTGGGCCATCTTCCTGATGCAGGACGTCATCGGCGCCGGCAGCGAGGCGCGCATGAACACGCCCGGCCAGGCCAGCGGCAACTGGAGCTGGCGGCTGACCCGTATTCCCGATGGGACGGCCGAGCGCCTGCGCCGCTTGACCCGCCTGGCAGGGCGCGGGCCGCACGCGGAGAAGCTGGCGCTTGAGGCGGCCAAAGCGGCAGCGGCTGCTGATATCGCCGCCTCGAGCAAGAAGAAGGCCCTGCAAGCCATCGCGGTGTTGGTGCATTGCCGACTTCAGCCGGCCCCGAGAATGCTGACTGAAGTCGGCGCCACACGTCTGCCAATCATGTGTTATCGCGCCCGCGGCGGCCTCCTGGCGCTTCGGCGTCGGAGCAGGCGCGCCGGCCTGGCGGAAGCCGATGTACATCAGGGTCGCGGCCAGAAGCTCGCCCATATACAGATACTCGCCGATGCCAAAGCGGGTCAAGGTGCTGGCCGAACCAATCGCCAACGCTCCGACAGCGATGAGAACGTTGCCGATCACCCGGTTCGGCAGCACCCGCTTGCGCCAGAACAGGTAGCCCGACCAGAGCGCGCCGCCGGCGAGTGTGACCAGGCCGTAGATGTTGAAGATGGGTGTCAGCTTGCGCACTGCCGCGTCGGGCGGCATGATGTTGCGGTACCACAGGCTCACCGGCTCGCCGGGGATGACGCGGGAGGCGTCGAGCGCCATACTGAACCAGACGGCGATGACGACGAAACTGCCGGCAATGAGCAGACTGCTCGTGAGCCAGCGCACCGGGGGCCGCCGGGCCAAAAGCATCACCGTGCCTTGCCCAATCCAGGCGGCGTTCAGTGCCGCGCCGAACACGTACCAGATGAAAAAGACGAACGCGTTGAACGGCAGGACGGCCAGGTATGCCTCGGCGAAGGAGCCAAGCCCAAACATGGCGAGGCCGATGCCCCAGAACAGGAAAAAGGCCGACCGCCGCACAAAGTATCGGTGCAACACGCTGACCACGAACACCGCCATCACGATTGTCGAGAGAAACGGAAGCACAAGATTGAGATTCATGTATCGTACCCTTTGGAACTAGCGCCAGGGGAAAATGCCCAGGAGAACCGTTGCCGCGAGGATGACGAGGAGAACGGTTACAACACCGAGACCAATAAACAGGAGCGGCACGACGCGGTCGTAGAACGTCGTGTGCGGCATGTGTACCGAGGCGCGGCGAGCCTCTAGCTCTGCCCGGCGCTTGTCGTCCATAGACCCTATCACCTCCAGCATGACGAACCAGGTTTTCGACAGCATTATCGGCCTGGAAATGCCGCCGGTCAAGCGGCGAACAAAATCGAAACAGTTTTCGGTTTTTCGCCCGACTGGCCGTATCTGCGCTTGACAGCCCGCGTTATCTATGTTAGAATGGCGGACATACCGCTGTTGACAATCGCACCTCAACCAGGAAGATGTCCTTGATGCACCGTACCGGCTCGATCGCCCTCGTCCTTATTAGCAGCCTCCTCGTCATTGTAGTCGAGGAGGTCAAAGGCGCTGAGGGGCGGTAGGAGCCGCACACGGTCCACAGGAACGTACCGAATGGTAACCAAACCCCTCAGCGCAGGCTGAGGGGTTTTTTGATGCCTTGTCAACGGCCCGCCCAGGCTATGGGCCAGACTCCAACTGAATACGGCGATGATCACATCGCATGTGAGGTCAAAGACGCCCTCGCCCCGGAGCCAGCCGTATTGCTCCGGACCGCGCGGGCGTCGCGCTATCTTTCTTCCGTGAATGGGCCATTTGCGCCATGCACACCACCTAATGGAGGTCTCTATGCAGCGAACTGGCGGACAGATCGTTTGGGAAGTGCTGATGCGGGAAGGCGTGGATGTCGTCTTCGGGTATCCGGGTGGCGCCATCCTCCCGACCTATGATGCGATGGTAGACTACCCCATCCATCACGTCCTGGTTCGCCACGAGCAGGGCGCATCCCACATGGCCGACGGCTACGCCCGCGCAACCGGCAAGGTGGGCGTGTGCATTGCCACCTCTGGCCCCGGCGCGACCAACCTCATCACCGGGCTGGCGACGGCGATGCTCGA
>JAXLWJ010000013.1:0-116908 GCA_046328535.1 Anaerolineae bacterium | reverse complement strand
GTCTTGAAACCCGGCTGTGGCACAAAGGCCCTTACCTAGCAGTGTGTTACACGTGCAATAGCGGGAACGTAGTAACGACTTTAATCGTTTCCCAGGACACAGAACGACTTCAGTCGTTACTACAACACACGCAACTGACATCTCACAGAGCGCCAGCTTCTCCCAGGAGAAGAGGGCGGGCGAGGGCTTTCTTTGCCTTCGCGCTGCTCACCCTGCTCCTGAGCGCGTGCCAGGCGCTCAAGGGAACACCGCCGCCGGTCGCCGTCGCGCCGCAACCGACGGCGGCGGCGCCGTCGGCGCCGACCCCTGCCGCCGCGATTGGCGCAACGCCCTCGGCCGCCACGCCGACGAAAATCGTTCCCGCCACACCCTCCCGTCCGCTCGACCGGGCGGCCGTCGTCAACACGCCCGTCCCGTCCCCGGCGCTCCCGCCGACGCCCCCGCCGACGCCGGCCGTGCCGTTCGGACTGGAGCAGGCGGACCTGCTCGCGCCCCTCATCGGCCAGGCCAACGCCTTCGGCTACACGCGCATCCCGGCCGACCCGGCGACGTTCGACGCGGACAACCGCGTGCGGGCCGATGCGGGCGCCTTCCGCGGCTGGCGCGAGTACGTCACGCGCGCGCTGGAGGCGGGGCGCGTGGCGTTCGTGCTGGAGACGGACGCGGCGGACACGCCGGCGACGGTCGCGGCGCGGGCGAAGAGCCTGGCGACGCTACACCCAACGGCGCGGCCCTGGCTCATCATCATCGGCAACGAGCTGAACTTGCAGCGGCAGGCCGACTACCCGGTCGAGACGTACTACCGCCAGCTGCGCGCCGCGTATGACGCCGTCAAGGCCGTTGACCCCAGCATCATGATCTCGACCGACGGCCAGAACTATTGGGAGGGCGCGCCTTACGAGCACCCCATGGCCGACCCCAACGCCACCGACCGCCTGCGCGCTCTGCTGGGCGTATTCCAGCGGGAGGGGTGGGCGCCCGACCTCATCACCATCCACGTCTTCGATAGCGTCTGGTCGCCGGGGGATGGGCGTGAGGTGTACAGCCTGGCCGGGCGCAGCCGCTTCTACCAGAACATCCTGAGCGGCTACACCCTGCCCCACCCGGTTGGCCTCTTCATCGGCGAGTATGGCCTGCCGGTGGCCGACCCTATCCCCGGCGCGCAGCAGGGCAAGTGGTGGCGCTTCTTCGTCACCGAGCGCGAGCAGGCCGACCTGGCGTTCATGGCGGCCGTGTGGAGCGCAGCCACCGGGACACGCCTCAACTACTTTGGCGGCCAGGACACGCCGCCGGAGAGCCTGCGGCGGAACGAGCGCGGCGAGATCGTCGAAGGCGTCTACGGCGTCGTCGCATCCGATGGCCGCAAGCGGCCAGCATTCAGCGCCTTGCAGCGGGCGCAAACCCTGCTCCCGAATGCGTCCGGTCGAGTGGTCTCCGACGGGCAGAACGGCGTCGGCGCGGCCTGCTTCGCCCTGGCCGACGGCCGCCAGATGTGCGCCGCCCAGGCAACGGTTGGGAATGACCGCAGCCTGGCGTTCGGCCCGTTCCCGGCGGGCGCGACGTTCCACGTCGAAGACGCCCTGGGGAACACGATCCCGAACGCGGCCGCGCAGCAGAGCGACGGGCGTATCGTTCTGAGCCTGCCGGGCGCTGCGGCGCAGAAAGTTGGCGGCGCGGTGCGGGTGCTGTTCGTGGACAAGACATAGTGTCGTCGCCGTGGCGAATGCGAGGCGCCAAGAGTTCTACCACGGAATACACGGAACACACGGAAAGGGACGAGAGGGGGATGTTTCACTTCGTTCAGCATGACACAATCGAGAGGAGCGTGTGCGATGCCTATTGATCTGCGCAGCGATACCGTCACCCAGCCCACCCCCGCCATGCGGCGGGCCATCGCCGAGGCGCCCGTCGGCGACGACGTGTACGGCGAAGACCCGACGGTCAACCGCCTGGAGGCGCTGGCGGCCGAGATGGTCGGCAAGGAAGCCGCCATGCTCGTCACCAGCGGCACCCAGGGCAACGTCGCCGCCGTCCTGACCCACTGCCAGCGCGGCGACGAGTTGATCCTGGGCGACATGGCCCACACGTTCATCGCCGAGGCGGGCGCGCCAGCCGTGCTGGGCGGCATCACGCCCCGCCCAGTGCGCAACCGCCCCGACGGCACGCTGGACCTGGCCGAGATCGAGGCCGCCATCCGCCCCGATAACCCGCACTATCCGCGCACGCGCCTCATCACCCTGGAGAACAGCCACAACTACTGCGGCGGCGTGGTCATCTCGCCGGCGTACATGGCCGAGGTCGGCGAGCTGGCGCGGCGCTACGGCCTCAGCACCCACCTCGACGGCGCGCGCCTGTTCAACGCCGCCGTGGCGCTGGGCGTCCCCGCCGCGACTATCACGCGCGACATGGACACGGTGCAGTTCTGCCTGTCCAAGGGGCTGTCGGCGCCGGTCGGCTCGATCCTGGCCGGGCCGGCCGAGTTCATTGAGCGAGCGCGGCGGACGCGCAAGATTCTGGGGGGCGGGATGCGCCAGGCCGGCATCATCGCCGCCGCCGGTATCGTCGCGCTGACGGAGATGGTGGACCGCCTGGCCGACGACCAGGCCAACGCGCGGCGGCTGGCCGAGGGCCTGGCCGAGATGCCCGGCGTCGCCATTGACCCCGCCAAGACGCAGACCAACATCGTCATCTTCGAGGTGACGAACGGGATGACGGCGGCGGAGTTCGTGGCGGCGGTCAAGGAGCATGGCGTGCTGGTGAGCGCGTTCTACGGGCCGCACCGCGTGCGCGCCGTCACCCACTACGGCATCGAGGCGTCGGACATCGAGGCGGCCCTGGCGGCGTTCCAGGCCGTCCTGGCGCCGGTGCGCGTCTAGTGAGAGTGACGGAGTGACGGAGTGACGGGGTGATGCTCCAACGAGAGCGAACGCGAGTTTGTGGGAAATCCTGTGACAAAGACCGCGACCAGTAGCAAGACAAAGACGACGAAGGCGCCGCCGCGCCGCCGGCGGCGCAAGGCCACGCGCCCGCGCCGGCCGATGCTGCCGCCGCTACTGCTGTTCATGGTGTTCGTGGCCGTGGCGCTGGCGACGTGGACGCTCGACCAGACGGTGCGCCTGATTGCGCTGTGGGGGCTGCTCGTCGTCGGCAGCCTGCTGCTCGGCCGCAAACGTCTCATGCCCCTCGGCTACAACCCGCTGGAGCTGGCGCGCGGGCTGCTCATCGGGCTGGCGATTGGGTTGCCGGTGGCGGTGCTGGGGCAGTCGGTGCTCGGGGCGACGGCGGCGCGGCTGTTCGGAAACACGAAGCCGGAGCTGCTCTTGCTGCTCCTGGGTCTCGTCGCGCCCATCGCCGACGGCGTCTATTTCCGCGGCTTCCTCCAGCCGGCCGTGGGTGTCGCCATCACGGCCCTGCTCTACGGCCTGGCCGCGCTGCTGCTGTTCTTCCCGCCGGCGATTGGGTTCCCGCTCATCCTGGCAATCATCGTGCTGGTCATGGCCGGGGTCGGCCTGGTGTACGGCGGCATGGCGCGGCGCTACACCCTCACCGCGAGCATCGCCTGCCAGGCCGCCGTGTCCGTGTGCATCTGGGTGCTGCCCCACACATTGCAAGCCATCGGTACGCTGTAGCGCCTCCCACCCTGCGACGCTGGGTCCAGGAGAAAGGTAACGCAAAGGCGCAGAGGCGCAAAGGAAGAGACGGCACCAGAGATGTGCCAAATCGGCAGCCGGTAGCGCCTCCCACGCCACTGCGCTGGCTCAAAGAGAAAGGTAACGCAAAGGCGCAGAGGCGCAGCGGCCGAGAACCGGTGCGAGAAGGCAGCGACTCCCGTCTTCTCTCTTCTCTTCCTTTGCGCCTCTGCGCCTTTGCGTTACCTACTCTTCGCGTTACGGTGAACGATGGCCGGTGCTGCTCTCGTCCGGTTCGTGGCCGAGCGCCTGGAGGAACAGGCGGCGAATGAACACGCTGACCGGCTCGCGGGTCGCGGCGGCCGCCCGCCGAATCTCCCGCAGCTCGGTTTCCTCGAATGTCACCGTCTGGTTGGTCGGCCTCTTGTACTTGCGCGGCCTGGGCACACATACCTCCTCTGTCCATGTCGCGGCCCACCCCGCAGCCCCCCCGCCGCGAGACGCGCCTGAAGCGAACCCCTGCCGTTCTATTTTAGAACATTTGTTCGGAACTGTCAAGGGGGGAAGCCGCCGAATCGTGTGAAAATATCGGCGCCGCTGCCGACTTCAGTCGGCGCTACGACGAGGACTGGGTGGCGCTGACATTGGTCAGTTCCGGGGGGTTGCGCGCGGCGCGGACGATCTGCGCCAGGTTGAAGGCGTAGTGGGCGGCGAAGGGGACGAGGAGGCTGCCGCTCGCCAGGAAGAGCAGGCTCAGGCCCAGCCCGACGACGCCGGATACGACCGCGCCTAGCCAGCCCTGGGGCAGGTGCATCGCGCCGAACACGACCGCGCCGAGGACGGCCAGCAGCAGCGCCGGGGCGACCAGGCTTAGCGCGCCGACGAGCAGGGAGCGGAACAGCAGCTCCTCCAGCAGCACGGCGACGACGAAGGCCAGGGGGACGAGGAGCCACTGGCGGCGCGTGCGCGGCAGGATGTGACGCAGGATGAGCGGGGAGTAGGCGCGGGGGCCGAGGACGCGCGCCGCCCACAGGGTCGCCGGATAGAGCGCGACGTGGGCGACGAAGCCGATGCTCACGCCGAGGCCAATGTCGAGCGGGGCATTGTCCCACACCCAGCCGAGGCGCGCGGCCCCGGCCCCGCTCCACAGTCCCAGGCCGATGCAGATGAGAACGACGACGAGCCGGGCGATGACGTCCGGCAGCGACAGGAGGACGTTGGCGTCCGGCGGCAGGTAGGGGAGCACCTGCGCGCTGCGATAGCTGAAGTACGCCAGGGCTGCGGTGAGCAGCAGCGTGAAGAGAATCCACAACATGCGGATATTATAGGCGCAATCGCCGCCGTAACCGCAAGCGCGGTGTTGGTATAGCCTTTGCTTATGCGGGAGGAAGGGATTGTATACGGCAGCAAGAGATGCTCTCATCAGTTCCCCCTCGCCCGTTCTGGGAGAGGGGGTTAGGGGGTGAGGGACGAGCGAAGGCAAGGGGGCGACATGGCGGCACGGGTGAGCAAGGCGGACGCGGCGGGGCAGGGGGCGGCGCGGCGCAGACGCGGCGGGCGCAAGCGGCGCCTGCCAGCGCTGATCACCGACCCGGCGCAGGCGGCGGCGGCGGCCGGGTTGGAGTACGTCTCCGACGACGAGCCGGGTATCCGCCGCCAGCGCGCCGGCAAGAGCTGGCGCTACATCGGCCCCGACGGGGGGAACATCAAGGACGCCGCCGAGCTGAAGCGCCTGCGCGCCCTCGCCATCCCGCCGGCCTGGACCGATGTCTGGATTTCCGCCAACCCGAACGGCCACATTCAGGCGACGGCGCGCGACGCCAAAGGCCGCAAGCAGTATCGCTACCACCCGCGCTGGCGCGAGGCGCGCGACGCGACGAAGTACACGCGCATGATCCTCTTCGGCCACGCTCTGCCGCGCATCCGCGAGCGCGTCGAGGGTGACCTGGCGCTGGCGGGCCTGCCAAAGGCGAAGGTACTGGCGGCGGTGGTGCGGCTGCTGGAAGAGACGCACATCCGCGTCGGCAACGACGAGTACGCCGCCAAGAACAACTCCTACGGCCTGACGACGATGCTAGACGAGCACGTCAGTATCCGTGGCGCGAAAGTCGCGTTCGAGTTTCGTGGCAAGAGCGGCAAGGACCACCAGATAGACATCCAGGACCGCCGCCTGGCGGCCATCGTGAAGCGCTGCCAGGACCTGCCCGGCCAGCGCCTGTTCCAGTACCTCGACGCGGACGGCGAGACGCAGTCCATCACGTCGGGCGATGTCAACGCCTATCTCAAGGAGATCAGCGGCGAGGACTTCACGGCCAAGGACTTCCGAACGTGGGCGGGGACGGTGCTGGCCGCCGAGGCGCTGTGGCAGCAGGCCCCGGCGACGTCGCCGACGGCGGCAAAGAAGGTCGTCGTCCAGGCGATAGACAACGTCGCCGGCGCCCTCGGCAACACCCGCGCCGTGTGCCGCAAGAGCTACATCCACCCCGATGTCATCGCGGCGTACATGGCTGGGACGCTGCGGGAGACGCTGGAGCGCCACGCCAACGAGGAGGGCGTCCCGGTCGCCGGGCTGCGCCCGCAAGAGCGCGCCCTCCTCGGCTTCCTCGAAGACTGCGCCTAACGCGTCGGCTTGATGTTCTGGTTGACGTGGAAGAGGGCGAGCCGCGGCCGTACTTTGCCTTGATCTCGGCCAGCCGCCCGTGATCTGCGCGGTACGCGTCCTTCACCGGGCCCTCCTTCATCCATCAGCTTCATGTTCCAGGTAGCCGCCGCCAGCCAGTACGGGTAGCCATCCAGTAGTCCCTGGCCCAGGCGATCATGCGCTCGTTGTTGGCCGGGTCGGGGTCCACGCCGACGATGACCTGGAGAAGCCATGTCGCGGTAGTCCCACGCCGTCGATCTCGCGACGCGGCTTGGCCGCGCCGTTGATGGGATAGATGTGCATCGTTGAGAACATGGTCGGCAGCCGCGAGCCGTACTTGACGTGGAGATCCACCATGTGGTCGTCGTAGCGGTTGAAGAAGTCGGCCTTCCAGTACCACTGCAACCCGGCCGGGAACAGCGCGTCGAACAGCGCCTTGCAACACGGGAACGGGATCGGGCCGACGAAGTCAATGGTCGGCGGGGATGGCCTCGCGGATGGGAGCGCGGAACGCCGCCTCGCCGTTCTCCAGCGGGCCAGTGTAGCACCACACGACGGCCGCCATTGCTCCAGGTTCGGTACTGCTCCGGGGAATGGGGCGACCGGCGGCACGGCGGCGAAGGCGAACCAGCCGTTGTGCTCCTCCGGCGCGGTCAGGATGAAGTCCTGCCAGAACTTGAGTACCTTCTCCGCCTGGTCTAGCGGCTGTTCATCGGGCCGCCGTACACCGTATGGCACCGGTCTCGAAGAGGAACGAGGCTCGACGCCGAAGTTGCCGTTGCCGCGCACCGCCCAGAACAGGTCGGCGTTCTCGTCGGCGCTGGCCGTGACGAACCGCCCATCGGCCAGCACCATGTCCACACTGAGAAGATTGTCAATGGTCAGGCCATAGCGCCGCGTGAGATAGCCGATGCCGCCGCCCAGCATCAGGCCGCCGACACCGCGTTGGAGACGAAGCCGCACGGGACGGCCAGGCCGAAGGGGTGGGTTGCGTGGCCCACGTCGCCCCACAGACACCAGCGCCGACGCGCACCGTGTTGGTGGCGGTGTCAACGCGCACGTCGCGCAGGCGACAGTCCACGACCAGACCGTTGTCCACCGAGCCGAGGCCGTGGCCGTTGCGGCCGCCGCCGCGAATCGCCAGGTCAAGCCCGTTCTCGCGCGCGTAGTTGACGGCGCTCATGACGTCGGCCACATCGGCCACACGCAGGATGATCGCCGGGCGCTTGTCAATCATGCCGTTGTAGAGCTCGGCGGGCCGTCTCGTAGTCCGCGAATGCCGGGCAGAATGATCTGCCCCCGTACCTGCCCGCGGAGAGCCGCGAGCGCCTGCTCATCGAGCGCCACGACATTGCTGAAACTGTCGTTGCCATCTGTACCTCCTCGAAATGGTGGATATCTAGAGGTACTTTACCACGCGGCCTGCCAGGGCAAGCGGGTAGTCGGCGCGTTAAGGTATTGCACTCGCGCGATCAGGCCAGGGCGGCGCGCAGTCGGGGGTGTCGAACCCCTCGGTGAACCACTCATAGACGGGGACGAGGAGGGCGCGGGCGTTTTCGGCGGCGCGCGCCTGGGTCAGCCACAGGGCGGCCAGGCCGTGGCGGCGCGCCGATGGATTTCGCCTGCCGCGGGCAATCTCCAGGGCGCGCCGAAGGCATTTTCGACATCGGCGCTGTCAGCGCCCTGGGCGTGCAGAAGCTCGCCGCGCAGACGATGCAGCTTCGCCGTCCCACCAGCGCTCGTTGCTGCGCAGCCCCTCTTCGAGCGCCACTCGACCGCGCTCATGGCGGCGTCGAGACGTCGGCCCGCCAGTGCGCCCGCGCGGTGAGCGACAGAAAATAGGGCAGGCGGATGCGAGCGCCCGTGGCGATGAACGCATCAATGGCGTCGCGCAACCGCGCCACGCGCTCAGGCCGCGGCGTTCTGGATGCGCGCGCGAAGGCGACGAGGATGTTGGCCCAGGCCGCGTAGTAGGGCGCGTCGTAGTCGCGGGCCAGCGTCGCGGCCTCCGGCGTAAGCGCGGAACGTCGCCGTGTCCGCCCGAAACTCCTGGAGCATCGCCAGATAGGTGACGGTGAGCGCCTGGTTGTTCAGCCAGAGCAACTCCTGCGCGACCTCGACCCCGCGCCGGCTGCCCTCGAAGGCGGCCTGCGGGTAGCCTTGCGGCACCAGAGCGCGTGGGCGTTCCAGGCGTAGCCCTGCGCGACGTAATCGATGCCGTGGGATATCTGCACGTCACGAATCTGCCCGTCATCGCGCAACTGCCAGCATGCGCTCGAACTGCGACTGTGCCTGGCAAACTGCCCGGCGTAGCTTCATGCCGGCAAACATGATCGCGGCAAAGAATGGCGATCGTCTCGCCCGCCTCAAGGAACAGGGTGAAGCCCATCTCCGATACTGGCTCGACCCTGTCGAGCTGCGCCGACACAACGTAGAAGCTGTGGGCGCTGTACACGGCCTGGGCAAGGCGATACCGTGCCGACCTTCTCGCTCAGCACCAGGCTGCGGGTGACGACGCGCTCGGTCTCCAGCGAGTCCACCCCCTGGTCACGCGGTAGAGCGCGGTGGCGAGCAGCAGGGCTGCTCGCGCGTGTCCCGCCGGGCGCCTGGCGGCATCTGGGCGAGCAGCGCCAGCCCGCGATTGAGCAACATGATGGCGTCGGCGTTGGCATAGACGCTGGCGGCGACGGCGGCAGCGCGCCGATAGTAGGGAATGGCCTGCTCGAACGCGCCGCCCTGCTCGTACTGCGCCGCGATCTGGGCGCTCACCGCGTCGAGCGCCTCGGCGTTGAGCGCCTCCAGCGCCTGCGCCACGCGCCGATGCAGGACGCGGCGCTGCGGCGCGCCCAACTCGGCGTAGGCGACCTCGCGCAGCTTGTCGTGGGTGAAGTCGAACAGATTCGGGGCTTGCTCGCGGATGATGCGCTTGCGCCAGCTGCTCGTCGAGGGCCTGCACCACCGCCGCCTCGTCTTCGTCGCCCATGCGCAGCAGGGCGTCAAGGCTGAACTCCCGCCCAATCACGGCCCCGCGCTCGGCGACGCGACGCGACGACTCCGGAGAGCCTGGGCGAGCCGCCCGGGCGAGGATGGCATAGGCGCGGCGGCAGCGCGTAGCCGTCGTCGGCCGCCGCCATCCTGGCGCGGCCATCGGTGGCCGGCAAGCCGATGCCCGCCCGCACCGTCTCGACGACAAACAACGGATTGCCCTCGGTCTCGTGGAACAGGCGAAAGACCGCGTTGTCATCGAGCGCGCGGCCCTCGACTTGGGAGGCCAGGCGCCGTCTCGGCGGCATCCAGCGGCCGCAACTCAATGGACACCAACCGGCTCACCGCGCGGCTGCTGCGCCAGGGCCGTCAGGGGCAGCAGCGCCTCCTCGATGCGCGCCGTGCCGAGGATGAGGAGGCGCCGCGCGGCTCGAAGCGCAACAGGAAATGCAGCCACTCCAGCGTCTCGAGTCGCACCACTGCACATCGTCAATCCAGAGCAGCAGCGGCTGGGGCGCGGCCAGAATGGCGTGCGTGCCAGGCCTGAAGAAGCGCTGGCGCTGGCCGTATTCCCCGATTGGCTCAGGACGGGGCAGATCCGGGCCGCTCCGCCAACAGTTCCGGGGAGCAGGCGGCTCATCTCCGTCAGCCACACGTCGCCCAGGGCGGCGAGGTGTGGGCGCAGGCCGACGGTGGGCAGCCAGTCTTCGTCATGGGCGCGAGGGACAGGCGGCCCTCGGCGGCGTAGGAGCGCGTGTAGGCCGCCGCGACCCTGGCCCCGAACCCAGGTGAATAGCTCTTCGGCGAGACGCGACTTGCCGCGTCGGCTCACCGCCGATGAGCGCCAGCCGCGCCGCGCCGCTGGCCGCGTCACGCCACGCTGCCAGCAGGCGCTGCCACTCGTCGCGCCGCCCCACCATGCCGCCGGCTGCCTCTGGCGACGCTTCGCCCATCAAGAGTTTGCGGCGCGGCCAGCAGACCACGCGCCGCCTCGAACCCCTGCCGCAGCGCCTCGCTCGGCTCGACCCCCCGCTTCTTCGCGGAGCGAGCGTCTCGACCGCCGCCAGGTAGACGCGGCGGACGGCGGCGCGGTCGCGGCTCAGGGCGTGCAGCCGCATGAGGAGACCGTAGCTCGTCTTGTCCAGCGGGTCCAGGCAGGCGCACCAGAGCCTGGGCCACGCCAAGCGCCGCCGTAGTCGCGCTCCTTCGAGAAGGCGCGCCAGGCGCGCGTGGGCCGCGCGGCAGCGCTCGCGGAGCTGTTCGCGTTCCGGCGCAATCCAGTCGTCGTAGCAGTCGGGCAGCAGGTCACCCTGATACAGGGCGAGCGCCGCCGCCAGAGCGCGGCGCGCCATCTTCGTGTCGCCGCGCGCCTCGGCCGCCTGGCTATCGAGTAGCGCCTGCGCGAAGTCGCGGACGTCAACCTCCTGCGCGCCCGCGGCGCGCCAGGTGATTGTGGCGCCGTCCACGGTGAGATAGTCGTCGGCGTTGGGGAGCGCGTGGCGTAGCTGAAACAGGAGCTGGCGGAGATTGTTGCGGGCGTGGCTTTCCGGCGTGTCGGGCCAGAGATGAAACGCGAGGCGCTGGCGCGACTGCGGTTGGTCGGGGTAGAGGCAGAGATGGGCGAGGAGCGCCTGAAGGCGAGGGGTGTATAAGGCGGCGACCGGGTGCGCGTCATACTCGACGCGGCAGCCGCCGAGCAGGGCTATCCGTAGCACAGCAGGCGTCATGCGATACCCTCGACTGTCTCGCCCCCCCGGTTGTGATGACCCGCCATTATAGCGTCGTGTTGCCCCAAATGCCAGCGGTGGTAGCTCCGCAGTTTTGTGGACGAAGCCCTATCGCGCTGGCGCTGGAGAGCCATCTCCAGCGCCTCCCAGAGGCGGCGGAGTTGTCACTCCACCGCCAGCAAGGGGTCCCACGCTATTGTGCGGAGCTACCGCCGTTCCAGGTCAACGCCAGGACGCTGCCGATAATCAGCGCGCTGCCGACGATCTGCACCGGCGTCAGCGTCTCCCCCAGGAAGAGCCACGCCAGGAACGCCGTCAGCGCCGGCTCGGTCGCCGCGATGAGGCTGGCCGTCGCTGCCGGCAGGTAGGCCAGGCTGGCCGTGTACAGGCCGTAGCCGCCCAGGGTCGGGATTGCCGACAGCCCTAGGATGCCGAGCCACGTCCCCGCCCCAATGCTCGGAAAGCCGTTCCCTCGCTGGGCCGCCAGAAGCAGCAGCCCGGCGACCCCGAACGTGTACACCATGAGCGTCGGCGCTTTGATGCCGCGTCGCGCCGCCGCCTTGCCGAACAGGCTGTAGGCCGCCCAGCACGCCGCCGAGCCGATGCCCACGAGAGCGCCGACGGGGTCGGCGGCGAGGGAGACGGGGTCGTACAGCCCGGCGACCAGGGCGATGCCCGTCAGGCTCATCACCAGCGCCACGATGATGTTGCGGCCCAGCCGCTCCCCGAACAGCCAGCGCGAGCCGAGGGCGACGAAGGCGGGCGCGGTGTAGACGAGGACGGTGCTGATGGCGGCCCCGTTGCGGGCGACAGAAATCGTCCACAGGCCGTTCATCGCCGCCAGTACCACACCGTAGAGCGCGACGAAGGGCCAATGCGGGCGCGCCAGCCGCAGCAGGGGCCGCCGCCACACCGCCAGCGCCAGGAGCAGCGCCAGGCAGGCGAAGATGTCGCGCCACGCGGCCAGGGTCAGTGGGGCGATGGACGAGTTCGCCAGCAGCGCGGCGATGATGGGGCCGGTAGTGGACCACAGGAACGTGCCGCTGATAGCGAGAACATAGCCGCGACTCTGAATCGCGGTTAAGTGGCGGAAGGCGGTTTTCGGCTCTACCATGGGGCCTCGTGTGGCGCAAAGCGCAGCCGTAGAGTGAGATGTGTGGCAGGGGTGACGCGGGCACGGTGGTCGAGGCGAAACCCGCCCACCCAGACAATGTGCGCGCCGTTCGCCACAATGGGCAGCCTGTCGCGGGCGTCGGGCGAAATGTGGGTGTCGCTCATGAAAGCATGCAGCGAGCGGCTGCGGCCGCCCAGGCCGAGGGGCTGGAAACGCTCGCCGTCTCGCCGCGTTCGCAGCCACAGCCCGCCGGCCGCCACGCCCGCGTCCACCGTCTCCGCCCAGCAGGGCGTCACGCGGCCTTGCGCCGCCCGCTCCATCTCCCCCGCGCCACCCCACGCGCAGTGGAGCGCCCAGCGCCCGCCGGGCAACACCGTCACGCCGGGGGCGGTCACCGCCAGGGGCAGGCTGTCCGGCGGCAGGAGCGGCCAGTCGGGCAAGGCGGGCGCGCCGCGGCCGATGGTGAGCGTGGTGTACCCGCGCGTGACGCGGACACCCGACGGCAGGTCCGCGCCGACGCCCGCCGCGCCCGCTTTGGCCAGAGCCAGGCAGCGCTCGATGTGCGCCAGACTCACGTCGCGCAGGGGGCCAACGCGCATCAACGCCTCGCGGACGAGGGCGCGGCGCAGCGCGGGGGGCTGCTGGGTGAGGGCGGCCAGCTCTAGCTCGATGCCGTCGCCGCGCTCCCGCGCCACGCTCGGCCACGCCGCCAGGGTCAGGGCGTGCAGAACGTCGTAGTCGTCGGCGAGGGTCTGCGCCGTCCGCCCCAGGATCGCCGTGATCGCCGGGGTGTACGTCGCCAGCAGCGGCAACAGTTCCAGCCGCACCCGATTGCGCAGAATGTTCGGGTCGGCGTTGGTCGGGTCGAGGCGGTGGGGCAGGTCGAAGGCGGCGACGTGCGCGCGGATCTCGTCGCGGGTGATGCCCAGGAATGGCCGCACCAGGCGGGCAGGCGGAGAATTTGCGGGCGGGGTCAACACGGCGGGCAGGCGCGGCGCATCGCTGCGCTCGATGGCGACACGCACATCGCCCCCACCCGGCGGCAGCGGCGCGGACGGGCGCATCCCGCGCAGGCCGGCCAGGCCGCTCCCGCGCAGCAGGCGCAGCAGCACCGTCTCCGCCTGGTCGTCGGCGTGGTGGGCCGCCGCGACGACCGACGCGCCTAGCGCCGCAGCGAGCGCCGCCAGAAAGCCATAGCGCGCCAGCCGCCCCGCCTCTTCCAGTGACAGCCCCCGCTCCGCGGCCAGCGCCGGCGCGTCGGCGGCCGCGACGGTACACGGCACGCCCCACCGCTGGGCGAGGTCGGCCACGAACGCGGCGTCCTCGGCGCTCGTCGGGCGGATGCGGTGGTCGAGGTGGGCGGCGTGGAGGGTGATACCGAGGCCGTCGCGCAGGCGGACGAGGACGTCCAGCAGGGCGACTGAGTCAGGCCCGCCGGACACCGCCACAACCACGCTGTCGCCAGCGGCCACCAGGCGCTCTGTCTCGATGGCCCGCCGCGTCGCTTCAACCAGGTCTGTCACACGCCCCACTTCGTTTGTCAGTTCGGCCCACTCTGTGGCACATTATAGCCTATTCCGTGCGTTTAGAAGAGATGGTCTGATCTTTCCCCTTTGCGGCTTTGCGCCTTTGCGTTTCCCTTATCTCGATTCCTCGCGCGTTGATGGACGGCTTTCCTGAGAACATGCCTGGGCTGTCGCCCGATCTTGTTGGAAGAGAGGCAACGTGGCTGAGCGGACGTGGCCGGTGGTGGTCGTCGGGGGCGGCGCGGCGGGGCTGATGGCGGCGCTGTTCGCCGCCGAGGGGGGCGGGCGCGTCCTCTTGTTGGAGCGCAGCGGCGTGATCGGCAAGAAGATCCTGATTAGCGGCGGCGGCCGCTGCAACATCCTGCCCGCCGAGGCCCACAGCGGCGTCTTCGAGACGGCGTCCGACCGCGCCGTGTTGGAAGCGGTTCTTGCCGCGTGGCCGCTCGCCGAGCAGACGCGCTTCTTCGAGCGCGACCTGGGTGTCCGCCTCAAGCACGAGCCGTTCGAGACGACGGTCGAGCCGCCCTATGAGGGCGTTCGCATGTCGTCCCGCTTCGGCGCGCCCGGCAAGCTCTTCCCGGTGTCCGACCGCGCTGCGGACGTGCGCGACGCGCTCGTGGCGGCGTGCCGGCGGCGCGGCGTGGACGTGCGCCTGAATGCCTCGCTGGCCGAGTTGGCGTGGGAGGCGGGGCAGGGCGCGTGGCGGCTGGCGGTGGGTGACTGGGTCGGCGGCAGACGCGGGGCGGGCGACGCAGCGCAGCGCCCGACGGCGACCGTCTTCGCGCAGCGGGTCATCCTTGCCACCGGCGGCCTCTCGGTGCCGACGACCGGCAGTGATGGCACGGGCCTCCGCCTGGCCGAGGCGTTGGGGCTGCGCGCCACACCGACCTACCCGGCGTTGACGCCGCTCCTGGGAGGCGGCGCCGCGCACCATGACCTGGCCGGCGTGTCGCTGCCCGTCAGGATCGCCGCAGGCGAGCCAGTGTTGCGCGTCAGCGGCGGCTTCCTGTTCACCCACCGCGGCTACAGCGGGCCGGCCGTGCTGGACGTGTCCCACGTCGCGGCGCGGAAGGCCGAGGGCCAGCGCGCCGACATCCGCGTCGCGTGGGGCGAGGCAACGGCGGAGGTGTGGACGGCGGCGCTGGTGAGCGCGCCGGGCAGCGTCCTGGGCGTGCTGCGGGAGCGCCTGCCGGAGCGCCTGGCGCGGGCGCTGCTGGCCGAGGCCGGGCTGCCGGAGACGCGGCGAGCGGCGGAGCTGCCCCGCGCCGACCGCCGCCGCCTGGTGGACCTGCTCACGCGCTACCCGCTGCCGTGGACGGGTGACGAGGGCTACCGCAAAGCCGAGGTGACGGGTGGCGGGGTGCGGCTCGACGCGGTACATCCGGCGACGCTGGAGAGCCGCACGCTGCCGGGCCTGCGCCTGTGCGGTGAGATGCTGGACGTGTTTGGGCCGATTGGCGGCTACAACTTCCTATGGGCGTGGGCGTCCGGCCGCGTCGCGGGCGCCACAGTCGGCGCTTGATCTCACCACCTTTACACGCCAGCCTTCTCGTCGTACAATTTTCTCTACGCCGAAGGAGGATCTAATGAGTACCAAAACCATAGACGTCGCCGAAGCACAGGAGCATCTCGCCGAGCTGCTTTCGCAGGTCGTGCAGGGTACGGAGATCATCCTGACCCACGAAGGCGAGCCACTTGCGCGCCTTGTATCCGTTAGTTCATCTCGGCCGCAGCGTGTGCCTGGTCTGCATCCTGATGCAATCACCGTGACGCCAGATTTTGACGACGATTTGCCAGACGATTTTTGGATGGGGAATACAGTAAGTGCGACGGTCGGCGCGTAGAGATAGCGAGAGCGCCGCGTGTGCAATGTTCATTGCACACGCGGCGCTCTCGTGTTCAGGTGATCGAAGTGAACCCGGTCACGCGGTCGAGGCGTCGCTCGCTAGCCGCGCGACTGGTCCCGCCACTGTCGAATCATCGCCATGATCTGCTTGCGGAAGACCACGATGAGGATGATGGCGACGATGACTGCCAGATACAGAAGCTCCAGCGAGCCGGTGCCACCATCGGGCGAAATGCCAAACCACTGCTCGAAGAAGTCCATCTTGCCTCCTGTTGCGCTTCTGCCAGGTCGTTCCCGTATTGGGCAAGTATAGCACTGCTCGGCCGGGGCGTCCAACAACTCGGCGTACTTGTCCTCTCCCCCGCTCAGCGGCCGCGCTCCCAGTCCCACCCGAAGACCCACGCCAGGTAATCGTACACGCCCCGGCTGCGGAACTGCACCGCCAGCTCGCGGTTGAGCTTGTGGCTGACCTCCGTACCGTTGAGGCTACCGACGTGGACGTGGCCCTCGCCGTTCAGCCGGACGAGTACCATCTTGTTGTGGATGCCCAGGCCCGTCGGGTTGCCGGTGCGGCACTGCAAGTCCAGCCCCTCGGTGGCGGCGAGGGCGTTCAGGCCCACGCACGTCGCCGTGTTGGAGCGCGGGTCACGCGGGTCGTCGAAGAAGCGGTCCAGCAGGACGCGAACGGCCGCGCCGCGCCGCGCCGCGCCGACGAGCGCCTCGCGCCGTGGGTTCGGGTCAATCTCGGGCGCGCTGCCCGCCGCGCCCCACCAGCCCGGCTCGGATAGCTCCTCCACGAGAATCGTGTCGCCCGCCCCCGCGCGGTCCAGCAGCCCGATGAGGCCATCGGCGCGCCGCAGGCTGTTCTCCGGCGACTGGATCAGCTCGAACTGATCCGCCCATGCGGTGAGCGGCGTCGTGGCGAAGGCAGGGTAGCCGGCGCCGCCGGCAGCGCGGGGCGGCTGGTAGCCGGGTGGTGGCGGCCCGAACTCGCTGTCGCCCTCGCTCCACGGGACAAGGTCGCCCCAGCGCGTGTCCGTGTCGCGGGCGAAGATGCCCGCCGCGTAGGCGACGAGGTCCGGCTGCGCGGTGAGCAGGACGACGCCGCGCCGACCCAGCGTGCCATCGCTCTTGTCGTCGTCCGGCATGGCGTCCGGCGTCAGGTTTTCTGAGCCAAGCAGCAGGCGCTGGCCGTCAATAATGGCGAACTTGGCGTGCTGCGACTTGAAGCGCGGGCGGCGCGCGCCTTGCGCCGCCATGTACAGCACGCGCCCGCCGGCGCGGGCGATGCGCGTCACCGCCCAGCGGTCTTCGTCGGTCAGGCCGCCGCTCGGCGCGCCCTCCAGGAGCACGCGCACCGTGACGCCGGCGGCGGCCCGCGCCGCGAGAACGTCGGCCAGCGCGGGGTGCTCGATCTGGTAGACTTCCAGGTCAATGCTCGTCGTGGCCGACGCCAGGGCGGCGCGCACGGTGTCGAAGGCGGCGTCGGGCGCGAGGGCGACCGTCACCGGTGCGGCGGTGTCGCTGCGGAACGGCTGCCAGGCGGCCATGTCCCAGGCCGGATAGCGCACGCGGCGGCCGTCGAAGATGTCGGCGGGGTCGGACGCCCAGGCGGTCGCCCGGCCAATGTCAGCCAGCGGGCGGCCGGTCGCCTCGTCGCGCTTGCGGGTGAGAATCTGGCCCTCCTCGCTGAAGCCGAGGGGATGCCAGGGCTGAACGGCCTCGCCGACCCAGCCGTCGCCCGCCTTGCCCGCCTTGTACACCAGGGTGTCGGCCGGCGCGCCGCTGGGGGCGAACAGGCTGAGGCGGCCGCCGGTGTTAGAGAAGTGGAGCGCAGGGCCGGCGAGGTGCGCGGCGCTCTGATCCGTCGCCGGTCCATACTCGCACGCTGGCGCGGTGACGAAGGTGAAGCGGAAGGCGGCGGCGCTGTAGGCGCACCAGACGCCGCTGCGGGGCGGGACGACCAGGTCGGGGAACGTCGCGGTGTGCGCGCCGTCGCTGACGGACCAGCCGAGGAGGGAGACCTCGTCGCTGCCGAGGTTCCACACCTGGAACGACTCGTCCGGCTCGCCGGAAATGGTTGTGTCGTAATACAGGGCGCTGAGGCGCAGACGCGGCCCGTCGGGGCTGCGGCCGACCGCGACGCCGGGCAGATAGACGGTGTAGGGCCGCCAGGGGAGACGGTCGGGGGCGTCGCGCACGGCCAGGGCGGGAAGGTAGAGGGCGGACTCGGCGCGCGGGTGGGCCAGGGCGCTCGCCGCCAGGCCGAGCGCGACGCAGAGGAAGATGGCGAGAAGGCCGACCCGAATCATGGATGAACACTCGCAGAGGAATACGGATGAGGCTAATCTGCGCTTACGACCTACTCTCGAAGAACGTTCAGGGATCGTCTGGTCTGACCTCTCTACTTCATCCGCGCCGCCCACCGAATCTCGAAAGGTCTCCCGCGTGTACGGAGCGATCTGTTTGTAGCTCAATCACATCGGAATGTGTCAAGCCCGGTGAGACAACTCGAGGTGGGAATTTAGGGGAGCATTGGGATGGCATCCTCTAAGCCCAACGGACAGGACGGACTAATAGGCTCAGACACGGACGTGTCAGACGCGGCTGGCGGGTTGATCCAGACGGCTTTCGGTGGCTCCGCCACCAGGCTGGCCTTCACGAACCGCTCGGGATGCGTCGCGGACGCGGCTTCTAGCACGCGTTGCCGTTCTCGACGCACCACCTCGGCTCGCCCCCACGAATATCCGCTGGCGTCAATAGCGCCAAGGCCGTGTGGTGATGGCAAGCCGTTGTACCAGGCGAAGAAGGGCTTCGCCCCACGCTCGGGCATCCACCTGGACAGCCGAAGCGGGTCGGGGTAGTCAGGGCGATAATACTTCACGGTCTTGAACTGCGCTTCCGAGAACGGGTTGTCGTGCTGGACATGCGGTCGCGAGTGGGTCTTGGTGACGCCCAGGTCGGCCATGAGTTGGGTCACCTTCTTTGGAGATCGCGGCGCTGCCGCGGTCGGCATGGATCGTCAACTGCCCCCGTTCGATGCCCTGCTTAGCGCACGCCCTCGCGATGAACTGCTCGGCCAAGGCGGCCGTCTGGCGCCGGCGACTTGTCCAGCCGACGACGCGGCTGAACACGTCGAGCATGACATACAACGCGAAGTAGGTGGCTTGCGTCGGGGCCCCGCAGCTGGCAGGATGTCCCGTACCAGAGCGATGGCGCTGCACAGGCTTCCTGGGCTTGGTGTAGCCGATGGCGCGCGCCTGGTCGCGCTCGCGCACCTCGGCATGGTCGGTCAGGATGCGGTACATTGTGCGCCACGAGCAGTGGTAGACGCCTTCGTCCAGGAGCGTGGCGTGGGGACCCCACGCGGGGCGCAGCCGGCGAAGCGCTCGGAGTTGAGGACATCCTGCACGACGTTGCGCTCGGTGGGACTGAGCGACCGGGGCGAGGACTTGGTCTCCACTTGTGGCGAGGACGTCAGTGATGCGGGAGACGGTGAGACTACATGGCGTGAGCGGTACAGGCTGCTGCGCGGCACGCCCAGCGTCTCACATGCGCCTGCGATCCCCAACGCAGGGCTGAGGCTGTCGACGGCTTGCATCAGCGTCCCTCGTCGCTCGGCGTCGGGTTCGGCTCCGTCCCAAACAGCGTCACAAGCTTTTTTTCTATGGTGGTAAAGCTGGCTAGAGGATGGCGCGATCCTTGCTGAGGGCCATTGGCAAAGGCCCCAGGAGTGGAGGAGAGCAAATGGCTCGTCGCGAACGCCGTCCTCAACCAGAGACGACACGGATATCGAAACATGTCAGACGGAGGTCCCGTCTGCGGCCGTCACATGGGATGGCCCACCACAACTACCGAACGCTGGCGACCTCGAGGGCTTCGGTGAAGCTGACGCTGACATCCGTCGCTGCGTCAATCCCGACTGCGAGCGCTACCGCAAGCCGTACCGCCCCGAAGAAGAAGGACGCGCTTGGCGCTGCCCGAAAGCGAATTCGGTCTGGACATCATCGCCCTGGTTGGTGCGCTGCGCTATCATCAGCAAATGCAGCAGGCCAGAAGTGCATGCCGCCTTGCGCGAGCGAGGCATCGCCATCGCCGAACGAACTGTCACCCACCTGGTGCACCGCTATGAGGGAACCTGCCCGCCCTGCGGCTGACCGACTCGTCCTGTCTGCGTGAGCGTTTCGAGGGCCAGGGGCGAGTGATCCTATGCGCTAGACGGCTTGCAGCCCCATGTCGGTCACGAGGTGCTGTGGGTGCTACGCGATTGCCTATCGGGCGAAGTGGTGTTGGCGCGCAGCCTCCTGAGCGCGACGGAAGACGATCTGGCAAGGCTGCTGGGCGAGGTCAAGGCGGCCTTGCCGCGCCGATTGTGGGTGTGATCCTTCTGATGGCAAGCAAAGCGCTCGATCTGCAACGCTGTAGCGACCGCCCCGTCACGTGCCGCACCAACTGTGTCACTTTCACTACCTGCGCGAGGCAGCCGCCCATCTATGAAGCGGATCGCCACGCCAAGAAGGAACTCAAGAAACGTGTCCGAGGCGTGCGGCCCATCGAACGCAAGTCGAAGTCAAGACGACGACGAAGCCGAGGCGGTTCGCGGCTGTTTGGCCGTGCGCAGTGCGCTGACCGATGAGGACGCGTGGGCCGCTGGACGCGGCGGGTCTCTGCCCCAAGCAGCGGCTGGAAGACATTCACGCTTCTATCGAGCGGGTTGCAGCAAAGGGGCTGCCCGCCGAACTCCAGCGGCTCGATACGCTGCTGACGCGCGGCCTCGAAGAGACGGCGGCCTTGTGGCCCGATGTCAAGACGGCGCATTGCGCCTTCGAGCATCGAGCGGCGCACATCCTGGCCAACCATGAGCAGCAGAGCGCGCGGGGGAAGTGCGCCAGACGTATGACGCGTTGCTGACCGAGATGACCGCGCACAAGGCGGAGGTCGGGTCTCTGACGCCAGCGATGACGCACTTTCAAGGTGACGGACAGCTACAAGCTGGTCTGTTCCACTGCTACGGCGTGCCCGACGGTCCACGAACCAACAACGATCTGGAGCACTACTTTGGCACGGCGCGCTATCTCGAACGACGCATCACGGGTCGCAAGGTGAAGGGGTCAAGTCTGGTCATCCGAGGGGCGGTGCGTCTGATGGCGGCCGTGGCGACCCATACACACCCGTTTCCCTGCCGACGAACTCGGCCCGATAGATCGCGAGATGTGGCGGACGCTCCGTCGTCGTTGGAGGTTCGGCACACCGCGCGGCGTGCCCAGCGTCGCTTCCGACGCGACCACATCTACCTGGCCAGCCTTGAGGAACGTCTCCTCAAGTCAGTTTTGCCAGCATAGTTTTTTTGGACGTCGATCGCTCGGCCTGCTCCAGGCGCGCTTTCAGCCGCTCATTCTCCTGCCGCAGCCGTTCCAACTCGGCCACTTGGGGATCAACCTTGCGGCCGCGTTTCTGAGGCGCCAGGCTTGACGGACGGCACGGTCGCGTTGTTCGCGCCACTTGTTCGTGCGAGGGAGTAGAGACCTCACGGCAGGAGCGCCCCGATGCTCACCGCGTTCGTGACACTGTTCGGCTTCGGCCAGGATGCGTTGCTTGTACTCGGCTGTGAAGTGGCGTCGTTCGGGTTTTGGCACTACCTCGGGATCGGGGTGCGCCGCTGGTTGGCTCGTGGTGGATGCACCATTGGCCATGATCCGTTCGCTCTGGGTTGAGACATCGGGTTCCTCGCCCTATTCTACACTAATATCGTCGGGCGAGTTGTCTCACCTATTATAGACACACAGGGCATTCGCTTCGAAATTCTCGAACAGGAATGTTTTATCAAATCCAGACCTATATACATAACGGCGCGTCTCAGTGGGTATGTCTACGCTTGACGAAGGCTTTGTTCCATCCAAAACTATTAGAAGCCAGATTTCATCCACTGAGCGTCTATATTGCGATATCTTGTCCCTCTTCTTGTCAATCGCAGCTTGTATCTCGGTGGGTGTACACCCAGGCACGATGTCTGCTTGTGCGGTGTACCAGAAGTTTTGAGTCAGAGTAGGCGGTCGGGCGATAAGTAGCGAGCTCAACTCGACTGGCATATACTGATGTTGATCTGACCGATGGTTGATCACAACAGTGCCATCAACGTCAGGGATGGCGTGAGCGACGAGGTTGACTAGAGGTTCGGTCAACGCAAGAACGTCCCGTTTCCTTATGTCCAGCGACATGTTGAACACTATTGAAACATAAAGGGGCGGGCCACCCATCACCTCATAACGCTGCCGTGCCCGTGCAACCACTTGGTCTCTCAAGCTTTCCTGTTCTTGGATCAGACGCCGGCTGGCTGGCGCGATTCGATAGTAATCTGTCAACTCGATCCCTACAATACGGGTAGGGGTGTAAACACGGAAGTCTGGATTTTCACCCGGTTCAGTGGTTCCTTCTGGAAATCCCTCATAGCTGCGCTTGAAGCGGGTAAGAAAGTGTTCCTCACGATCTTTCTTGTTGGAACCCTGAGTCACTTGACCTCGCATGCTTCGTCAGGCTTGACATCATTGCGCTTCACAATCGGCCTTCGCCTGGGGCGTACAGGAATCGCCACTCCCTACCTGACGAGTATATACCTGCTGTAGAGTGCTGTAAAGTCGGAGATTGAGCTGGGGCAGCGAGGTAGCGTCCTCTTTCCGCTGCGTTGCCGGACGTTCCCGCGCACGGCAGTACATGGGGTATATACTAGAGTCAGCCGGTAGCAATGCGCACCGGCTTGTTGGTTGTAGATAGGTGAGGTGACGCTATGAGCGCGGAGTCAACACTGTGGGCGGAGGTGGACGAGGATGGCCGCGTGACGCTGCCGCCGGACGTCGCCGCGCGCTACGGGCTGCGGCCCGGCACACGGATGCGCATCGAGGAAGACGCCAACCAGTTTCGCCTCCATCGGCCGGCCACACACCTGGCGAAGGTGTACATCGAGCCGACCAACCGCTGCAATCTCGACTGTGTGTTCTGTATGCGGGGCGCGTGGAACGAGCCGCTGGGCCAGATGGCCGAGGCTACCTTCGCCCGCATCCTCGACGGCCTGCGCCAGGTCACGCCGCCGCCGACCGTGTTCTTCGGCGGCATCGGCGAGCCGCTGGCCCACCCAAAGACGATTGACATGGTTGCGCGCGTGAAGGAGATCGGGGCGCAGGCGGAGATGATTTCCAACGGGACGCTTCTGGACGCGAAGCGGTCGCGGCGTCTGATAGACGCCGGGCTGGACGTGCTGTGGGTGTCCATAGACGGCGCGACACCGGAGAGCTACGCGGACGTTCGCATGGGCGCGGCGCTGCCGCAGGTCCTGGCGAACCTGGACGGCTTCCGCCGCGCACGCCGCCCCGCCCACCGCCCGACACCGGAGATCGGCGTCGCCTTCGTCGCCATGAAGCGCAATATCGCCGATCTGCCGGAGGTCATCGCGATGGGCCGCCGCCTGGGCGCCAAGCGGTTCATGGTGAGTAACCTGCTCCCGTACTCACCGGAGATGTGCGACGAGATTCTCTACGAGCACACGCTGAACGATATCGCCTACCTGCCGTCGCAGTGGCTGCCCCGCCTCAGCATGCCGAAGATGCAGCTCGACGACGTGACCAGCGAGACGTTCATCCGGGTGCTCAAGAGCCACCTCAATGTCACCTTCGCTGGCAACAACCTGGGCGGCGCGAACGATGTCTGCACGTTCATTGAGGGCGGGGCGCTCGCCATCGGGTGGGACGGCAACGTCAGCCCTTGCCCGCCGCTTCTGCACACCCATGTCGGCTACCTGCGCCGCCGCCGCCGCGTCTCGGTGCGGCACATCATCGGCAATGTGGCCGAGCGCGGCCTGCTGGAGCTGTGGAACGCCCCCGACTACGTGGCGTACCGCGAGCGCGTCCAGGGCTTTGGCTTCGCGCCCTGCACGTCCTGCGGCGGCTGCGAGGTGGCCGAGACGAATGAGACAGACTGTTTCGACAGCCCGCCGCCGGCGTGCGGCGGCTGCCTCTGGGCGCAGGCCATCGTTCAGTGCCCGTAAGATTCAGCTGCTTGATTTGGTCACGCGCAGGGGATGTGTGTTAAACTCATTGTCGTCGGCTACCTCGCCGGGCGTGCAGTATTTCCACCTGACCCCCAATGGCGCGGCGAGGATGCCATCACCTTCGACCGGCTGCCGCCCGGCTGGACGCGCGTCTATGCCTACCCCGGCCGGCCATGCGCTTACTGCGTTGTTCGGATTACGCCTTGAAGGGAAACTGAATGTCACGCGTTCTCACCGCTGCCCTGCTCGTTTTGGTGGCGCTGCTCGCCGTCGCGTGCGGGCCGTCTGGCCCCACCTCCGTCTCGAAAATTGAGATCGCCCGCGACGAGTCGAAGGGCCAGCCCGTTGAGGTGGCGACCACGCTCGCGCCGAAGAACAACGAGATTCACGCCTTTGTCACGCTCGCCAACCCCGCCGACGGGACCAAGATTCGCCTCGTGTGGGTGGCCGTGGATGCGGGGGACAAGAAGGGCGCCGAGCTAGACTCCAGCGAGGCCGAGCTGGCGCGCTGGCAGGATTACATCCACGGCCAGATGACGCTGGAGAACGGCTGGCCGCCGGGCCAGTACCGCCTCGACGTGTACGTCAACGGGCAGCTCAGCCAGTCGGCTAACTTTACTGTGACCGCCCCCACCGGCTCGCGCGCGCTCACGGCGGCGGGACAACGCCACCGCCTGCAGGTGTCGCCGGCGATGGCGCGCCAGCGGCAGCTTCGTCGAGGGTCACGGTGTAGCGCCAGGCGGGCAGTTCCCCGGCGTAGACGCCGCGCCACTCCGGCGGGAGCTGCGCCGCGATGCGGTACATCATCTCCGTCGTCATCTCGTCGAGTTGCTCGCGGGATGGCCGCGCCGCGACGACGAAGCGGAACGGCTTGCCATAGCTGAGGCCGATGCGCGGCCGGCGCAGGCGCAGCAGGTCATGCCAGAGCGACTTTTGCCCCCACACCCCGACCGGCACCACCGGCGCATCGGCGCGTGTCGCCAGGACCACCGCGCCGGAGTGGCCTTGCTGAAGCTCGCCGGTCTTGCTGCGCGTCCCTTCCGGGGCGATGTAGAGCGCCACCTCACTCTTGAGCGTCTGGAGCGAACGCTTGACGGCGTTCGCGTCCGCCGCGCCGCGGTCCACGGGAATGATGTGGTAGTACGGGGCCAGCGGCCCCAGGATGGGCCAGTCGAAGACCTCCTTCTTGGCGAAGAAGACGAGCAGGCGCTTCATCCCCACCTGGATCAGGAACGGGTCTATGAAGTTGGCGTGGTTGGGGGCGATGATCACGCGCCCCGTCGGCGGCACGTTCTCGCGGCCGGTGATGCGCAGCCGACAGATGAGCGGCAGCAGCCAGCCGAACAGCCAGTTGCCGAAGCGGCGCAGGCGGGAGGTCTTCATCCATACACTCCGCGGTACTTCGGCGGCAGGAGCGCCGCAATCGCCCGCATGATGGTCTCGGTGTTGGCCTCAATCGCCGCCGTCCGCGCCCCCCGTCCGCCGTGGGCGGGGACCTCGAGGCGAAGCGGCTCGCCGAACGTGACGGTCAGTCGCGGGCGGCGGAAGCGCCGCCACTCATCGTAGACATTCTCCGTGCCGGTGAAGGCAATCGGTACGACCGGCGCCTCGCTCCGCGCCGCCAGCCATGCCACGCCATCGCGCGCCTTCATCAACGCGCCGGTCTTGCTCATCTGCGCCTCTGGCGCGAGCCACAGCAGCCGCTCACAATTCAATACGGTCAGCGCCTGGCGAATCACATCGCGGTCGAACACGTCCCGATGCACCGGGATCGCCCCGTACCAGCGCATCACCTGGCCGGTGCCGGGGACGTCGAGCAGGTCAACCAGGGCGATGGCCTCACACGGGCGCGGCACCACCGCCGCCCCCAGGAGCGGGTCAATGTGGCCCAGGTGGTTCGAGGCCAGGATCGCGCGGCCTTCGCGCGGGATATTCTCGACGCCGCGCACCTCGAAGCGCGTCAGCAACAGCAGGAGGAAGCGCATCACGTAGGGAACGATGCGGCGAAAAAAGGCGGAGTGGGGCGGAAGACCCGCGCAGGGTTGTTCTGTCATGACGATACTCATGCTCGTTTGCGTGTGGGATGTCGTTCGCTTAGTCCTGGCCTATCATGCGGCCTTCGCCGGCCGCCGCCCGTTGCTCGGCAAGCGCCAGCACCCGTTCGACGACCTGGGCGATTGTCATCGCCGTCGTGTCAATGATGACGGCGTCCGCGGCTGGGCGCAGCGGCGCGACGGCGCGGCCGCTGTCAATGGCGTCGCGGCGGCGTATCTCTTCCAGCAGCGTCGTGTAGCTCGGCGCCAGGCCCTGGGCCGCCTGCTCCTTGAGGCGGCGCTCGGCGCGCGCCTCCACCGCCGCGTCGAGGTAGACCTTGAGCGGGGCGTCGGGCAAGACGACGGTGCCGATGTCGCGGCCGACCATGACGACGCGGCCGGCGGCCGCGATGCGCCGCTGCTGCGCCACCAGAATGTCGCGCACCGCCCCATGCGCCGAGACACGCGAGACGTTGGCGTCTACTGCCGGGGAGCGCAGCGCCCATGTCACGTCCTCGCCCGCGATCTCGACGGTATACTGCCGCCCGTCGGCGACGGTCGGTGGGTAGACGGCGGCAGGGGCGGCGGTTGCCAGCGCGACGAGGCCGTCCGCGTCGCCGGGGTCCACGCCGGCGCGGAGCGCCTGCCAGGTCAGGGCGCGATAGAGAACGCCGGTGTCGAAGTAGAGGTACGCCAGCCGCGCGGCGACGGCCGCGCCGACGGCGCTCTTGCCGGCGCCGGCCGGCCCGTCTATGGCAATGACCGTCGGTCCGTGCGTGGAATGCTGCGTCTCAGCCACCCGGTTCATCCTTTGCGATTCGATCCTTTCGCGCCTTTAGACGGGGGCCGTCGGCCGGTCGTAGGTTTGCGCCCCGACGGCGGTCGGCCCGACCCGACGCCCCGCGACGACCCGCGCTTTGGCGGCTTGCCCGCTGCGGACGGGCGGCTTGTGGCGCTGCGGCGCGGCCGGTTGGTGGCGGGACGGTTCTTGTCGGAGCGGGGTTCACCGGAGCGGCCCTCACCGGGGCCGGTGTCACCAGGGCGCGTCTGAGACCCGCCGCGAGAGGAGGCCGACTTGCCGGCGCCAGGTTCGGCGCGGCGCGGCTTGCCCGCTGAGGAGGGGCGGCCGGATGAGCTGCGGCGCGGCCGGTCGTCGCGCGCGCGGTCGTCGTCGGAACGGCTCTTGTTAGGGCGGGCTTCGCCAGGGCGGTTCTCGCCAGGACGGGCTTCGCCAGGGCGCGCCCCAGACCCGCCCCTGGAGGCGGGCCGGCCCGCGTCGCTAGGGCCGACGCGGCTCGTCGCCAGGCGCGCGCTTGGGCGCGGCGGCCGGTCTGCGCCCGCGCCGCGCACGCCCGGCTCCTTCTTCCCCGACGGCGGCTTGCCCTTCCCGGCGGCCGGCGGTGGGCTGCCCTTGCCCTTCGGGCGTGGCGCTTTGCCGCCGTCGCCCTGTTTCGTCGCCCCCCGCGCCGTCGTGGGGCCGGCCAGCCGCCGCAGGGCCTGTGTCTCCCAGGGCGTCAGGCGGCGCCACTCCCCCTCGCGCAGATCGCCCAACTCGATGGGGCCGATGCGGACGCGAATGAGGTCGCGCACCGGATGCTCGATCGCGTCGAACATGCGGCGAATCTGGCGCTTGCGGCCCTCGTGCAGGATGATGCGCAGGAGGGTCGTGTCGCGCCCACGGCGGATGATCTCGATTTCACTTGGCGCGGTGACCCCGTCCTCTAGCTCGATGCCGCGCCGCAGCGTGTCCAGGATCTGCTCGCTCGGCTGGCCCGCCGCCCGCACGTGGTACTCTTTCTCGTGCTCGTAGCGGGGGTGCATGAGTTTGTGGGCGACCTGCCCATCATTCGTGAGCAGCACCAGGCCGCGCGTGTCCAGGTCGAGGCGGCCGACCGGGTAGACGCGGCCCATGTCCGTCGGCAGCAGGTCGAGGACAGTCTCGCGGCCCTGGGGGTCGTCGGCGGTCGTCACGACGCCGACGGGCTTGTTCAGCGCCAGGTAGATGAAGCCTTCCGGCGACAGCGGCTTGCCGTCTACCTCGATGCGGTCGCGCTCGGCGTCCACCCGCGTGCCAAGCTCGTTCACGACGTCGCCGTTCACCGTCACGCGCCCGGCGAGGATAATCTCCTCAGCGTGGCGGCGTGACGCAATGCCCGCCGCCGCGATCACCTTTTGCAGTCTTTCTTCCGCCATGGTCGCCTCTGCTCCTTATTGCGCTCCGCCCGGCCCGCCGGCGTCATCTTCCAATGGCGGCAGGCCCTCCAGGTCCGTCAGCCCGAAATGCTCCAGGAAGCGGGCCGTCGGCGCGTAGAGGATGGGACGTCCGACGCCTTCCGCGCGCCCCACCTCTTCAATCAAGCCGCGGGCCAACAGCGTGCGCACGGCGTGGTCGGCGCTCACCCCGCGCACCATCTCGATCTGCGGCCGCGTGACGGGCTGGCGGTAGGCAATGATCGCCAGGGTCTCCAACACGGCGGGGGACAGGGGCGGCTCGAGCGCCAGGCCGAGGAAGCGCTGCACCACCGGCCCCATCTCCGGCGCGGTGACGAGGCGCACGCGAGCGCCGATGTGCTGGAGGCGCACGCCGCGCGCCGCCAGGCTGTCGGCCAGCGCCGTCAACCCCGCCTGCGCCTCCGCTGGCGTCACCTCGATCGCCTTCGCCAGCTCGTCCACCGACACCGGGCCGGGCGCGACGAATAACAGCCCTTCCAGCAGCACCGGCAGGGCGATGTCGGCCGCGGGCCGGTCCGGGTCAGGCGTGGGGTTGTCGGGCGGGCGCTCGGGCATGCGACGCTAGTCAATCCGGAGAGTCGGAGCGGTCGGAATGGTTATCAGTCTACCACAGAATTGGGAAAAAGGGGAACATGGGCCGGCCGGGGTTAACGCGGCTTCAGGCCGAAGGCGTACTGCGCCGCAAACGGCGTGGGCGTCTGGAAGGTGTACTGAGCGGGCGTCGTCGTGGTGTAGCGCGCCCCGTCAGCCATGACCGCGAGCGTGTAGGTGTAGCCGGGGTATAGCTTGAATTGGAAGCCCCCCTGGGCGTCGGTGCGGATGGCGAACACACTGCTCGTCGGGTCGTCCGACAGCGGCGTGGCGGTCAGCGCGACCGGGATGCCGGCCAGTCCGCTCTCGCCCGCGTCTTGCGCGCCGTTGCCGTTGGCGTCATCCCAGACGACGCCCGTGAGGGTGTCGCGGGGCTGCGGCAAGGGGGCGCTCACGGCGACGAGGGGCAGATAGGCGTGATAAGGGGTGTCGGGCTGCGACGGCCCGGTCGCGTCGGCGCGGCCGGCGACAGTTCCCACGGTGAGGGCCACGAGCAATAGGATGAGTGCAATCTTGACCAAGCGCATGACAACGTTTCCTGTTCTAGCCACATTCAGATGACTATGACGCTTATCCACACTTTCTAACGCCTGCTGTGGATTATGGAAACGGGTAGCGGGAGGCGATTTGACAAATTCACACGAACTTTCACAACTTCGTCACGGCCTCATGGCGTGACGCGCGCCATCGCCCGCCTCCCTCTCGTTCTATGCAAAGGACGGGCCACAGCCGCGCACCCTTTCCCAACACAAAGCAGAGGGGCGGCGGACGCTTTTGGCATCCACCGCCCCTCGCCGAGTCGACGGGAAGGAGTAGGCGAGGCGGGCGCGGGCGTGACTCCGCGCCGCCGTTGTCTTACCAGTGCCGATAGCCGGAGTTCCACCGATTGTTGTAGCCCCAGCTCGGCGGACACCACCAGTTGTTGTTCCAGTTCGGCTGGTTGCTCCAGCCGGGCTGGTAGTTCCAGCCGCCGCCGCCGTTCCAGTAGCCGCTGCCGGCGGGCGGGATGCAGATGCACTGACCGATGCGGATGTAGTTGGGGTTGCTGATGCCGTTGTAGGACGCCAGCGACCAGACCGACACGCCGTAGCGAGCGGCGATGCCCGACAGGGTCATGCCGGGGCCGACGACGATGCCGTTACAGCCACCCCACGTGTTGGGGCTGTCGTTGGGCGCGGCGAACGAGGCGCCCGCAGCGACGGCAACGACAACGAGGGCGATGGCGAGGGCGATCACGATCTGCCGCCCCCAGATGTTCTTGAACATGGAAACCTCCCTTAATGTGATGGTGCGCGTGCGCGCGGGATACAATGGGTCTCTCACGCCACTTCCACTTCCGCCGACACCAACCGTGTCATCTACTGTGTATTGTAGGGGAGAACGCCAGATTATGTTGGACGCGAGGCCGACTCCTGTAGTACGTAGGGCGCTGTCAAACGACAGATTCCCGACGACCGGCGCGGTTGGCTGACGTATCGCTGACGAGGGGAAAAATTGCGAGGGACGGAGGACGGCTCGCGCCATCCTCAGTCCCTCGTCGTGCCGCCGGAAAGGAGAGGGATTCGGGGGTTGAACAGTCGAGATCAGGCCGGGCGGCCCTCACTCGTCGCAGTCGTGTTACTTCTTGTACGGCACAGGACGTGGCATCGGGTGCGGAAGCGGCTGGATCGGCTTGGGCTCCCAGCCACCGCAGCCGGTGTTGCACCAGCCCCAATTGCCCTTGTCATAGCCCCAGCCGCCACCGCAGGAGTTGCACCAGTTCTGGCCGGGCCACTGATTCCAGTAGTGGGCGCCGGCCGGCGGAATCTTGATGCACTGGCCGATGCGGATGAAGTTGGGGTTCATGATCCCGTTGTACGCTGCGAGAGCGTGCACGGGGACGCCGAACCGCCAGGCGATGTGCGAGAGCGTGTCGCCCGGATGAACAACGTACCCGCTGCAACACACATCGCAGCCCCAGTTGTTCGGGCTGTCTGCGGGCGCCGCGAAGCTCACCGACGCCAGGCCGAGGGCGAGAACGAAAGCAACGGCCAGAGCAACGATCAGCGTGCGACCACCAAGTTTCTTAAGCATACAGAAACCTCCCTCAACGAATGCGCGCGCGCGCGGCTTATGGATAAGTCCCGTCTCCCAAATCCTTCCTACGGACAACACACTGATGAAATCCCGCCGGGGCGGGGTGGCAGCCGCCTGGCTCGCTAGGCCGAACGACAGCCGGGATGAAAAATATGGTCACGCGCCTGGGGCGCAATGAAACCCGTCACTCAACGATCTTGATCTGGGCGGGCGACCGAACGATGATCTCCGGCGCCCCCTGGTACTCCTGAATCTTCCCCGTCACCTGGATCTTCTTGCCCTGGTACATCTTCTCCGGCGGCTGCGGGAACTTCGCCGCGTCCTGCGGGAAGATGACCACCTTCATGTCGCTATTGCGCGGACTGAAATCGAGATAGATGACGCGGCCGGTGTTGGCGGTGCGGGTGACAACCCCCTCCACCGTCGCGTTCGCGTTGTACCACTTCGCCGCCTCGGTCCACGGGATCACGCTGGGCGCGGGGACCGCCGTCGGGACGATCGCGCCGGCGCGACCCGCCCCCCAGTCGTCCACCATCGCTGCCGCCAGCGTCTGGATCGCGCGCGGGTCTTCGACGAGAATACCCGCCTCGCGGTTGAAGTCGAGGGACTGCGGCGTCAGGTTGATGCTCCCGATGAGCGCCCTCTCCCCGTCGGCCAGGATGACCTTGGCGTGGAGGACCGGCTTGTCCAGGCGGCGCACCTGCGCCCCGGCCGCTTCGAGGCGCTGAAGAAAGGGCTGGTTGAGGTCGGTCTGCCCTTCGATAGGGGCCGCCGCCAGGACGCGCACCTGCACGCCCCGCTTCGCGGCCTCCGCCAGCCGCCCCACCACCTCGTCATCCTGCACCTCGAGCTGCTCCAGGTCGAGCCGCCGCTGCGCCCCGTCAATGAGCTTGAGGATCGCGGCGCGGCTGTTGTTCGGGCTCCAGACCAGGCGCGCCTGGCTCAGGTCGGGCGCGGTCCGGTTCCAGTCGGCGTCGAAGACTGCTGCGACCTCCGCCACATCCGCCGCGACCCGCGTGAGGACCTGGTACTCGCGGTTCTGCGTGAAGGCCGACCGCACCAGGTTCGACGTCATCACGAACGCCAGCGCGTCGTCCACGACCAGCGTCTTCTCGTGCGTCAGTTTGAACGTCGGGTTGGTGTAGCGCACGTCAATGCCGCCGGCCTTCAAGTCGTTGTACAACGCCGTGTTGTTGGACGACTCGTCGCAGCACGGCTTCGGCTCGACCATCACCCGCACATCCACCCCGCGCGCCTGGGCGTCCTTGAGGGCGCGAATGATGGCGTCGTCGGTCATGAGGTAGATCTTCAGGCGGATGCTCTGCCGCGCCTGATTGATCGCCGAGACGATGGCCGTATTCTCAGCGCCCGGCTGGACGTAGAGCGTGATGGGCGGCGCGGGGGTCGGCGCGGTCGTCGGTGTCGAGGCCGCTCCGGCGACGCGGGTCGGCCCGGCGGTCGGCGGCGCCGTCGGGGAAGCCCCGACTATGGGCAGCGGGGTCGCCGTCCCTGGTATCGCCGTCGTCGGCGTGCAACTCGCCAGGAGCAGCGCCCCTAGCAGCCAGCCGAACCCTATCCACCACCGCATCCGATCCGTCTCTCCACTCCAGTATTCTGAGCCTTCTTAAAGAACTTACAATGCCATTATAGACCGTTTGCTAGCTTCTGTCAAGTGATGCTCGCTGTTGTTTTGTGTTTATTTCTCTTGCTATCCCAAATTCGTGCCGTGTGGCCTGGGGCGTGGGAGCGGTTCCTTAAAATTTCGTTAAATCCATTTTATTGATTTGCATCATCATCCAAAAGGATGATATAATGCCGGGCGTCTGCCACCCAGCCGTCGCTGGTAAAGGGTCCAACGAAGCTCGATCCGCTTTCGCTTTGCACCGGCTGTATTTGGACGAACGAACGGATCGGCGATCCTGGGAGGTGACTATGAGATATCGGCTGACCCTGGTGGTTGGCTGCCTGTTGGCCGTGGCCCTGGCGCGCCCCTTCGTCGCTAACGCTGATGGTAAAACGGTACGCTGTCAGGTATCCGCATCCGCGCTCCGTGTTCGCTCGGCGCCGGATGAGGACCAGATCGGTACGGCCTACGGTGGGACGTGGCTGACGGCCACGTCTAGATCTGCCGACAGCACCTGGGTCCAGGTCGCCTGGTCAGGTCGCCAGGCGTGGGCTTTGGCCCAGTACCTGAACTGCTCGAGCGATCTCAACGACCTGGATGTTGCGGGGGACGATACGTCGTCTTCACAGAGTGGGCCGTCGAATGGCACTGATGCCGCCGCCGCCGTGAGTCCCGTTGCGGACCAGAAGACCGCTCCCGCAGCAGACATCGCACCAACTGTTGATCCGATGGTGACAGCCATGCTGGATCAGATCAACGGGATACGGGCGCAGTACGGTTTGCCGCCGTACACCTCGACATGCGCGCCGAGGATGCGGCGCAGTGGTTGGCCGACGACATGGTCGCTCGGCACTACTTCTCGCACTACACGCCCGATGGACTAGGGTGGGCACAGCGGATGCGAGCGCGCGGTCTCCCGTGTCCGGGATGGTGTGGCGAAAACATCATCCAGGGGCAGACGGCTGACCAGATAGCCTACGCCATCAACTGGTGGATGCATTCCGCGGTCCACCGCGCCAATCTCCTGAGCCGACGTTACACCGGCATCGGAGTAGGTGTAGCGCAGCCGCCCTGGACGGGCGCACGCTACTTCGTCCTGAACTTCTACGGCGACTGAGCAGACAAAAGCAAGCCCCCCGACGGGTCGAACCCGTCGGGGGACTTCTTCTTTTCGCTCGGTGGCGGCGGGGCTGCCCCGTCCGTCTTGCTGGCGGTGGAGTGCCAACTCCGCCGCCCATCGGAGGCGCTGGAGATGGCTCTCCAGCGCCAGCACGATGGCTTCTCCACGCTGAACTGCGGAGCTACCACGAAACACGGGCCCCACGGGTCACAGACCGCTAGACTTCCACCACGCTGTTGGTCTCGCCATACGGGCCGACTTGCACGCCGTCGGCCTCCTGGTCAGTCACCCACGCTTCCCCGTCCACGAGGTAGCGGAACTGGTACACCTGCCCGGCCGGCAGATTCGCCGTCGCCGTAAAGACGCGGTCTTTCTTGCGCAGCTTCATGGGGAGCGCGTCGGCTTCCCAATTGTTGAAGTCACCCAATACGTTCACAGCCTGGACGCCATTGTCGGCGGGTAGTTCGAAGGTGACCTTACATTCCGCGCCCTTGCGAAGATACTTTTTCTGAACCATAGAACCTCCTTGCCAAAAAGCAATACGCTGCCGGATTGCCCACAACGCGGTCCGGCGCCGGGCGGCAATTATAGCCCGTTCTCCGGCTCGGTCAAATCTCGGCTCAAACAAGTGTTCTAGCCTGACGGCCGGTCCGCCGCCGGCCGCGTCTTGCCCTTGCGTCCTGGCGGCAATCTCGTATAATAAAGCCTCCCTGCTGTCATCGGTACCGGCGTGACCTCGGCGCAGTCTGACGACTCCCACCCGGCTGCCGCCGACCTTGCCCGCCCTCGGCCCAAAGGAGTGAGCCATGGAGACTCGACGGATGAGTTACACGAGCGGCGCGAGCGAGAAGCCGCTCCTCGGCGTGACCATCGGCGACGCTTTCGACCAGACCGTAGCGCAGTTCCCGGATAACGAAGCCCTCGTCTCCCGCCACCAGAGCCTCCGCTACACCTACCGCGAGCTGCAAAGCGTTGTCAACCAGCTGGCCCGCGGCCTGATGGCGCTCGGCCTCCAGAAGGGGGAGCGCATCGGTATCTGGGCGCCCAACAACGCCGAGTGGTGTATCACCCAGTTTGCGACGGCCAAGATCGGCGCCATCCTGGTCAACATCAACCCCAGCTACCGCCTTCACGAGCTGGAGTATGCGCTGCGCCAGTCCGGGTGCAGCTTCCTCGTGACAGCGCCGGTGTTCAAGACGGCCAACTACCTGGAGATGGTGACCACGGTCGCGCCGGAGCTGGCCCACGCCCAGCCGGGCCACCTCCGCGCCGAGCGCCTGCCGGATCTGCGCGCTGTCATCCGCCTGGGTGAGGAACAGACGCCGGGCATGTTCACGTGGAGCGACGTGCTGGCCGCGGCCGACGGGGTGACGCCGGCGGAGCTGGCCGAGCGGCAGGCGCAGCAGGAATTCGATGACCCGATCAACATCCAGTACACCAGCGGCACGACGGGCTACCCGAAAGGCGCGACCCTCAGCCACCACAACATCTTGAATAACGGCTACTTCGTCGCGGAAACAATGAAGTTCACCGAGCAAGACCGCCTGGTCATCCCGGTGCCACTCTACCACTGCTTCGGCATGGTCATGGGCAATCTCGGCTGCATCACCCACGGCGCGACCATGATCTACCCCTCCGAGGGCTTCGAGCCGAACGCCGTGCTGGAGACGGTACAGGCGGAGAAGGCGACCGGCCTCTACGGCGTCCCGACGATGTTCATCGCCGAGCTGGGCAGCCCGGCGTTCAGCCGCTTCGACCTGAGCAGCCTGCGCACGGGCATCATGGCCGGCGCGCCCTGCCCGATCGAGGTCATGAAGAAGGTTAAGACGCTGATGAACATGACCGACGTCGAGATCGCCTACGGTATGACGGAGACCAGCCCGGTCAGTTTCCAGACGCGCATTGGCGCGCCGCTGGAGAAGCAGGTCAGCACCGTCGGCCAGGTGCATCCGCACGTCGAGGTCAAGATCATCAACCCCGCCAGCGGCCAGGTCGTGCCAATCGGCGAGACGGGCGAGCTATGCACGCGCGGCTACAGCGTGATGCTCGGTTACTGGGGCAACGAGGAAGGCACGCGCCACGTGATTGACCAGGCGCGCTGGATGCACACGGGCGACCTGGCGGTGATGGACGACGACGGCTACGTCAACATCGTCGGCCGCATCAAGGACATGATCATTCGCGGCGGCGAAAACGTCTACCCGCGCGAGATCGAGGAGTTCCTCTACACGAACCCCAAGATCGCCGACGTGCAGGTCATCGGTGTCCCCGACGTCAAGTACGGCGAGGAGATCATGGCCTGGGTGAAGCTGCGGGACGGGGAGACGGCGACGGAGCAGGAGATTCGGGAGTACTGTCGGGGCAAGATCGCCCACTACAAGATTCCGCGCTACGTGAAGTTCGTGGATAGCTACCCGATGACTGTCACCGGCAAGATCCAGAAGTTCCTCATGCGCCAGCAGAGCATCGGCGAGCTAGGCCTGGAGAAAGCCGCCGCCGTCCAGACGGCGTAGGCACGCAAACATCCAGAGTCTAGTTGCGCTGCATCCTCGAACAAAGCTATAATGCACCGCACCACGAGGGGGACTGGAGAGGTGTGGTATGCGCATCCTGTGGGGGATCAGCCTGATCCTCGCCGTGGCCCTCTTGTTTGCCCTGGGCGCGCCGGGTAGCCCGGCCAGCGGCTCTGTCGCGGCGACCCCGACCGGCTTCCCGGTCTACATGCCGTTGCTCATCCGCGAGAGCGCCCTGACCGGCGACCTCCCGCCGCCCGTCACCCCGGTCCCGATTCTCGGCTACGTCTGCCGCCGCACGACAGACCCCGGCCTGTGCTGGAGCACGACGTTCACGCTCAATCGTGGGCCGGGGCCAGCGTGCGGCCGCGACATGAGCGTCGTCTACTATCTAGCGTCGGACGCGCTGAGCCTGGACCCCTACGAAGGGCTGCGGGTGCGCGTGTTCGCCGACGCGCCGGAGACGATCCCCGGCTGCCCCGTTCCCCTGCTTCACGTGCTCAGTCTCGTCGTCCCAGGCGGCACACCCGCCACGCCCTAGCGCCCAAAAGCGCGCGAACGCCGAATGGTCGTTCACTCGGCGTTCGCGTGGGCGTCTCTATTGGATTGGGTTCACCACTCTGGCTCTGGCTCGCGGACAATCAGCACATCGGACGGCGCCGTGCGGATGATGTCCTCCACCACACCCTCAGCGGACCACCCCAGGAGATCGGCGTTGAGCCGCGCCGGCAGGAGCATGAGGTCGGTGTGCGTCGCGCGGCAGTGCTCGCGCAGCGTGGCCGCGACCGAATCGTACCCCTGCAGGATAGAGACGTGCGCGCCGATACCCTGCTGCATCAGCTGGCCGCGCCACGGAGCCAACATGCCCTCCGCGTCGCGCACCGCGCCATTATCTTCGAAGCCGCCGCTCCACGGGTTCGCCATCGTGGGCTGGGGAACAACGACCTGCGCCAGAATGACTTCGCTGTCGAAGGCGCCTGCGAGGCCAGTGATTCGTTCCACTGTGGCCTCGGCCATCTTGGGATCGTCTATATAGGCCAGGATCGTCTTGTACATTGCTGCTCCCGTTCTAGTTTTGGGCCAAACAGAACGTGTAGGCTAATCACAAGTATAGGACTATCGAACCGGGCAGGCAACCCATGCGTGATCTCTGCCTGCCTATCTATTAGACGCCGCGAGACCCCGATTTGCTCCCTTGAATGGGGGCGAGTTTTGGGAACAGAGCGTGCCGCCCTATAATACGCCCACTATGGGCAAACACACCACGACGCGCAGCGCCCCCGCTTCCCCTGTGGCCGTGAGCCTCGCCGACATCATCGTCTGCCTCCCTATCGCCAGCGCCGCCATCGTCATTCTCGTCTCGTACCTATTGGATCTGGCCGGCTGGCCCATTGCGCCTGGCCCTGTCTTGGGCCTGGCTCTGCTCGGGGTAGCCCTGGCTGTCTTCACGATGTGGCGGTGGGGACCGCCCTTTCAGGTGCGCGCCGCGTGGGGCGAGCTGGCCGGCCTGGCCGTCGTCCTCGTGTCCTTTCCCTTGTACGCCTACTGGCTCGGCGGACAGACCTGGCTGCCGGCCAACGGCTCGACCGACACGCCCCACCACATCACGCTGATCAACTTCATTCAGACGCGCGCCAGCCTGCCCCATGCCCCCGATCTCGCGGGCTACCTGGGCGAGTTCGCCACCTACTCGCCCGGCAGCCACATCCTCGCCGCGCTCGTCGGCCGCGCCTTCGGCGTCGTCGGCGTCGCCATCGTCGAGCCTGTTGTCGTCGCGGCCGCCGCGCTACGCATTGCCGTGTTCTACCTGATCGCCCTGCGCCTGCTGCCGCCCCGCCGCGCCCGCCCACTTCTCGCCCTGGCCGGCGCAGCTTTGCTTCTCGTCGCCTACTGGTACGTGATCAACTCGTTCCTGTACTTCTTTTTCTACGCCCAGGTCATCTCGGAGCTGTTCGCGCTCGCTATGCTCTGGGCGCTGGTCGCCTGGAACGATGAGGGGCGGCGCGGCGCTCTGGCGTTCTTCAGCCTGTGCGGCATCGGCGTCTGGCTCACGTGGCCGATGTGGCTGCCCGCGCCGACGCTCGCCCTGGCCGGGCTGCTCCTCCTGCGGCGAGACCTGTTGTGGCGGCGCCGCGCGACGACGTTCGCCCTGACGATGCTGCCCATAGCCGTCGTCGCCATCGCCTACACCGCCGAGCGCGTCCACGCCCTGGCGATCCTGGCGGCGGAGGGAGCGGTCACCCGCGCCTCCGTGACGGCCCTGGGCTGGCCGCTGCTCCTGCTGGCCGGCGTAGGGATGATGGTCAGCCTGCGGCGGGCGAACATGCGGCCGGTGTGGCTCTTCGCCGCTATCCTGCTGGCGCAGACCGCCATGCTGGCTGTCCTCGACACGCTCCACCGTGTCCAGACCTACTATCAGACCTACAAGATGTTCTACCTGCTGGTCTACCCGCTGGCGCTGTTTGCCACCGTCGGTCTGGCGTATCTGTGGCAAAGGGCCGCCACGCGCTGGCCGCGAGTCGGCCTGCCCCTCGCCGCCGCTCTCCCGCCCCTCGCCCTCGCGCTGGCTCTATGGAACGGTCTCCCGCTTCAGCCGGTCGCCACGCGCGAGCAGACGACGGCGTTCACGCCACCGCTGTCCTCGTCCGTCGTCTGGGCACGGCAGAACCTGCCGCCCGCGTGCGTGGACTACCTCGTCAACTACTGGGTGACGGCCTATTGGCTGCACCTGGAGCTGGGCAACCCGCGCGCCACCGACCACAGCACCGAGATCGTCGAGCACTATGATGATCGCGTCAACTCGCCGGACCGCTGGAAACGGCCGCGCGGCCTGCCCTACGCCATCGTCGAGAACATGGACAGCGTGCCGGAGAACGTGCGCTCGCGCTTCACCGTACTGTACGACGCCCCACCGTCGGCGGTCGTCTACCGCACCGGCGAGTGCGACGAGGCTATCGTGCCGCTGCAAGACTACCCCCTACCGCCGCGTACTGACACGCTCGCGGCGCGCCTCGACCGGCTGCTCGGCGCGCGCCTGGCAGGTGACTAAACTGCATCTAACCCTTGCACTTTGCGCCGGGCGAGACGGTGGTACAATGAGGGGGGAACGCTTCATAATGGTCGAGGGAGGGAAGGGCATGGAGATTCTAGGCATTGATATTGGTGGCAGTGGCATCAAAGGCGCGCCCGTGGACACGACGACGGGGACGCTGACCATTCCTCGCAAACGCATCCCGACGCCGCGCCCATCCACGCCGCTGGCTGTCGCCGAGACGGTGGCCGAGCTGACGCGCGCGTTTGCCTGGCATGGGCCAGTCGGCATCACGTTCCCGGCGATTGTGCGCCAGGGCATTGTGCGGACCGCCGCGAACGTGGACAAGTCGTGGATTGGCGCCGACGGCGGGCAGCTGTTCGCCAATGCCACCGGCTGCCCCGTCCTCTTGCTCAACGACGCCGACGCCGCCGGCATCGCCGAGATGCGGCTGGGCGCGGGGCGCGGGCAGCGCGGCGTCGTGATGGTGCTGACCTTCGGGACGGGCATCGGCAGCGCCCTATTCAGCGAGGGCGTCCTCGTACCCAACACCGAGCTGGGGCATCTCAAGATGTGGTGTGACCTCGACGCCGAGACGAAAGCGGCCTATCGCGTCGTCGAGGTGGACAAGGTGAGCCTCAAGAAGTGGAGCAAGCGCGTCAACGAGTACCTGGCCTACCTGGAGGCGCTGTTCTCGCCCGACCTGTTCATCTTCGGCGGCGGCGCCAGCAAGCAGTTCGACGAGATCCGCCCGAACCTCAAGACGCAAGCGCCTATCGCCCTGGCGCAGATGAAGAATGAGGCCGGCATCGTCGGCGCCGCCATTGCGGCCGGCGACCTGGCGCAGCCGCACGAGGTCCTGTCCGAGCCAAGCGAGGACGCGGCCCCTGGCGCGAGCGAGGCGGCCGAGTGATCGGGGCCGGCGCTCGAGGCGGCGCGAGGTCTTGCCCGAGTCGTAGGGTGGAACGCCATGGCTAAGAAGAAGAGTGAGCCGGATTTGTTCAGTGCCGCGCGGCAGGCAGAGATCAGTCGCGACGCGCCCCTCGCCTCCCGCATGCGCCCGCGCACCCTGGACGATTTCGCCGGGCAGCAGGACATTGTCGGGCCGGGCAAGCTGCTGCGCCGCGCCATCGAGGCCGACCGGCTGTTCAGTTCCGTCATCCTGTGGGGGCCGCCGGGGACCGGCAAGACCACGCTGGCGACGATCATCGCCAACGCGACTAAGTCCCACTTCGAAACCCTCAACGCGGTCATGGCGGGCGTCGCCGACATCCGCCGCGTTGTCGCCGAGGCGAAGGAACGCCGCGCCCTCTACGGTCAGCGGACGATTCTTCTCGTGGATGAAATCCACCGCTTCAACAAGGCGCAGCAGGATGCGCTCCTCCCTCACGTCGAGGACGGCACGCTCATCCTCATCGGTTCGACCACGGAAAACCCGTTCTTTGAGATAGTCGGGCCGTTGCTCAGCCGGTCGCGGCTGTTCCACCTCTCGCCCCTCACCCCCGATCAGGTGCGCGACCTCCTCCGCCGCGCCCTCCACGACACCGAGCGCGGCTACGGCGACCGCCCCATCACCATCACCGACGATGCCCTCACCCACCTGGCCGACATGGCCGGCGGCGATGCCCGCACCGCCCTCAACGCCCTCGAGCTCGCCGTCGAGTCCACCCCGCCCGACGCCAACGGAGTCATCCATATTGACGACACCGTCGCCGAGGAGAGCATCCAGCGCCGCGTCGTCCGCTACGACAAGGGCGGCGACGAGCACTACGACACCATCTCCGCCTTCATCAAGTCGGTGCGCGGCTCCGACCCCGACGCCGCGCTCTACTGGCTGGCGAAGATGATGCTGGCCGGGGAAGACCCGGAGTTTGTGATGCGGCGGTTGCTGATCCTGGCGGGGGAGGATATCGGGCTGGCGGATCCCAACGGCATCGTCGTGGTCACCGCCTGCGCCAACGCCTTGCAGTACGTGGGTCTCCCCGAAGCGAAGTTCCACCTGGCGCTGGCGACGACCTACCTGGCGACGGCGCCGAAATCGAACTCGATGACGCAGTACTTCGAGGCGGAGCGAGTGATCCAGGAGGAGGGGGCGGGTCAGGTGCCGGTGCATCTGCGGGACGCGAGCTACAAGGGGGCGGCGCGGCTCGGGCATGGCCAGGGCTACCAGTACCCGCACAGCTACGAAGGGCATTGGGTGGCGCAGCAGTATTTGCCCGACAGCCACCAAGACCGTCGCTTCTACATCCCCAGCGACGAGGGCTACGAAGCCGAGGTCAAGGCGCGGATGGAGGGCTGGCGCGCCGACTCGAAAGAGTAGTCAGTGGTTAGCACGTAATTCCGCCTCACCCGCCAGGCGCTCGATGAGCTCGGAAGCCGTGTAGGGATGATGCCAGTGCTTGAGGTAGATTGACTTCGGAATCACAAGCAGGCTGAGGGTCTCATCCGCCTTGACCGTTGCGTTGCGCGGCGCGCCCCGTATCACGCCCGTGTTGCCGACGGGCGTCCAGGCCGGTATGGCGGCGGACTCGTAGCCGCCCAGGGGGTAAACGCGAAGACCCTCGCTCATGGGGATGTAGACGAAGCCTGGCGGCGACCCCGCCTCAAGCAGCGTCTCGCCGCGCTGGAGCCGAAGCGTCCGCACGTGAGCGAAAGCGGCCGTGGGAGCGATGCCCTGAGTGTTATGGCCTGAGTGGGCGATGTGCTCCAGGATAGTCTGTCGCGCCGCGTTGCTCACCCGCAGTTCGGGCGCAGACAGGTAACGCGCGCGTTCGAGCGCCGGCACGTGTTCGAGGGAGGGCGCGACCCCGACGCGACCCTGTAATTCTGGAGCAAGCTCGCCGATAAGCTGCGCGACCGTTTCACCAAACGCGAGATTGTCGTCGGTATCCTCGAGCAGGATTAGCACGTCTTGCCCACGCTTGATGGAGGCGGGAGCGCCCGGCGTCTCTGCCCGCTCGAAGCTCTGAATCACATCCCTTTGAATGTCCACGACCACGGTGGCGGCGCAGATAGCAGCGTGGTGAGCAACATCCGGGGTGACGAACGCGCCGCGGTGGAACGAAATACGCAGATTCCCATCGAACGTGACTTGGCTGCTCGCGACGTTGGCCTCGCCCGCTGAGAGGGTCTTGGGCGCTGTCAGCAAGAACAGCTCGCCCTTACTGGACCGCAGTCCATAGATGGCGTGCGCCGTCGTCTGGTCGACATAAACCTCATAACCGCCGGATGTCTTGAGTACGCTTCCGCGCTGGCGTAGGGCATCGGCGGCGCGCAGGAGGCGGATTGTGTCCACCACGTCGTCTACCATCTGGCGCACCACGGGTTCGTTCGAATCCAGCCACGCGAACGGCTCGCGCTCGGCGTCGCCGTAGAAGCGCCGCAACACGTCGGCCTGCCTGGGCGCGGCGCTGGATCGCGCTGTACTATCGGCCAGGGTGTGCTCCGCTTCGGCAAGAGTTCTCGCCAGCCGGTCCAGCCCGTCGCGGCTGATACCGTGGGCGCTTGCGCGCGCGACTGCTTGCTTCGTCTTTTCCGCGTGGTCCAGAGCGTAGAGGAGCCGGAGATCGGTGCTGACAACGCGGAGCATCACCTGCCGCAGGCGTTGGCGGTCATTCAGCACACCCACCGGCATCTTGCTCTTGCTGTGCCCAACCGCCAGGGCCAGTAGCTCACGCAGCGCGACCCCCGCCGCCGGCGCCAGCTTCTCATCCTTCGCAAGACAGCGCAGGCGCATCACGACAGGGTTGCCGTCGTCGGAGAGGATCGCGGCGACGATTTCGTCGAACGCAGCGCTGAAGACAATATGGGCGGCGACTTCAGGATGCATCGTCCGGCCGAACGGGCTGAAGTCGGCCATGCCGATGTCGTGCACATACGCTAACATGACGCCGTAGCTTGCCATGAACGCTCGGCGAGCCTCGGCGCGCGCCGGAATCAGCACGTCGGACGTGATCTCCAGGAGGCGAAGCACTTGCTGCGTCACATCCCGGGCATGCACCACGCCGTGGTCGGCGAACAGCCCCGGATGGGTGACCGGGTCGCGGAGAAAGTTGGCATCCTGGAGAAGCGCCTCCAGACACGCCAGGCGGTTGATCGGCGCATAGTAGGTTTCTTCAATACTGGCCCGTACGGCCGCGGGTAGATAATGGTCGAGTAGCTTCGCGTCCATACTGCCCTTGCTCCCCCAGGCCGATCAGCCGCACGTCGGCGCGTTGTCCTTGATCTCGTACTCGGCGCGCTCCTGGTCCGTCAGGTCGCGCTGCAGGCGCGAGCAGAGGTAGCGCATCGTGTCGTGGTAGTCCACGTCCCAAAGCTGCGCCGTGCCGTCGTCGCTTCCTGTAAGCACGGTGCGCCCGTCGGGCGAAAACTTTATACCGTTCATGCTGGCGCCAGACCCCATTAGCCGCCGCACTTCCTGGCCCGTCTGCGTGTCCCACAGCCGAGCCGTCCCATCCGCGCTGGCCGTGCCGATGGTGCGCCCGTCGGGCGAGTAGGCCACGCTATACACCTGATCCGTGTGGCCGGAGAAGACCCGGACCTGCTTGCCCGACTGGAAGTCGAACAACCGCGCGACCTTGTCGTCGCCCCCCGCAACGGCATAACGGGTATCGGGGGAGAACGCCACGCCGTTCTGGTTGCCGAAGCCCACATCAGACAGCCGTTGGTTGAAGCCAGAAAAGAATGGGCGTTCCTGGTAGCCGTTCTGCAGGTCCACCACTTCGAGCAGCCGCGTGCCTCCAAGCAAGAGATAGCGGCCATCGCGTGAGAAGTCTGCGGACTCCATCCAGGGCGGCGCACTGTAGACTTCCGTCGGGTTGACGAACCGTTTGACCTCCGCCCCGCTCTGGGCATCCCAGAGTTTCGCCGTGCCGTCCGTGCTGGTTGTCAAGATGTAGCGGCTGTCCGGCGAAAAGGCGATGCCACCGAGTTGCTGTGTGTGGCCTTCGAAGCGGCGAACCTCCTGGCCGGTCGCCACGTCCCACAGCCGCGCGGTCTTGTCCGCGCTACTGGTCAGCAGCCATCGGTCATCCGGTGAGAACGTGACGAAGTTGACAGCGTCGTCATGGCCTTCGAGTGTCTTAAGCAGGCGGCCGGTGCGGGCGTCCCACAACCGCGCCGTGTTGTCGGCGCCGGCGGTCGCGGCGTATCGGCCGCTGTGGGAGACAGCGACGTCATAGACCTCGCTGTCACTGACAAACTGAGGAAGTTCGCGGAGGGGCTCGACGTCCCACAGCCGGACGGTTCGGTCGCTGCTTCCGGTGACGACGGACCGTCCGTCCGGTGAGAAACCGACGGATATCAGCTCCTCACTGTGGCCCGCGAAGCGTCTCACTTCCCGGCCCGTCGCGGCATCCCACAGTCGGGCCGTGTGGTCACTTTCGCCCGTCAGCACAAGCTTGCCGTCCGGCGAGAACACCGCGCGATTTACACCTGAGTGGCCGGCTACCTGGCGCAGCTCCTGGCCGGTCGCCACGTCCCACAGCCGTGTTGTGTTATCGGCGCCCGCGGTGATGAGCGTGGCGCCGTCGGGCGCGAAGCGTACACTGAGGATAGTAGACGTGTGGCCGGCAAAGCGGCGTACCTCGTCGCCGGTCTCAGCATCCCACAGGATTGCAACCTTGCCGTCGCCGCCGGTCAGCACATACTTGCCGTCCGGCGAGAAGGCCACGCTCATGACGGTTCCGTCACCCGTCGTGAACTCGCGCACCGACTGGGTGGAGTTGATGTCCCATATCCGCGCTTTGCCATCGTAGTGGCCCGTCAGGACGCGTGTCCCGTCCGGTGCGAAGGCGACAGCGTGAACCGCGCTCGCCGGCTCCGACGCGAAGCGGCGCACCTCGGCGCCGGTCTGCACATCCCAGAGCCGGGCGGTTTTGTCGCCGGCCCCGGTCACCAGGTACTTGCCATCTGGCGAGAACGCCAGGCTCCACACGCGAAACGGAGCATCGTTGAAGTTGAAGAACGTATCGGTAAGGAAGCCGCGCACCTGGACGCCAGTCTGAACATCCCATAGCCAGCTTCCCCCATCCGCGCTCGCCGTGGCCACAAAGCGCCCGTCGGGCGAGTAAGCCGCGTCCTGGACTTTGTCCGTGTGGCCGACGAGAATCAGCCGGGGGAGAGGCTGGCGGATGGCCGCCGCCAGGACGGCGTCGCCCTGGGGCGTGTACTGTTGCTTGAGAGACCGCAGGGCGAGCAGCGCGATCAGCTCGCTGGAGCCGCCGGTTTGGGCCAGCGTGTTGGCGTCGGCGGCCAGCCGCTGGGCCTCGGAGCGCGAGAAGTTCGCCTCGGCGGTTGCGGCGCTGGCGACGGCCTTCCCCTGGGCGAAGGTCGCCGTGGCGGCGCTCGCCACGGCCCGGCCGGCGTTGTCGTTGGCCTGCCCCTCGGCAAAGGTCGCTGTAGCAGCGTTGGCGATGGCTTGCTGAGCATTGCCGTCGGCGCGGCGCGCGTTGTCCGACGCCTGTTGACCCAGGAAGACGGCGGCGGCCGCCATGATCACGGCCAGCGCCAAAAGCCCGGCCAGACCGAGGGCGCGCCGACGCAGGGCGCTCGCGGCTTGCGCCTGCTCCTCGGCCCGTTTGCGTTCCGCCTCGGCCAGGCGTTGCGCCGCCTCCAACTCGCGCTGGCGCTGCGCCTCCCGCTCGGCTTCCTCGCTGATCGCCATATTCCGGGACGCGTCCAGGAATTCGCGCTCGCGGGCGTTCATCTCGTCGCCGCTCGTCGCGGCCCACTCGACGGCCTGCGCCAGCCGCGCCCCCCGGTACAGCCCGCTCGGGTCGCGGCCCAACGTCACCCACTCCTGCGCGCTCTCGGTCAGGTGGCGGTGGATGCGCAGCCCCTCGCGGTTCTCGTTCAGCCACTGGCGCAGCGTCGGCCACTCGCGGATCAAGGCCTCGTGGGCCACCTCCACGGTTTCTTCGTCGCTCGTCGTCAGACGCGCGTCGGCCAGCGTCTTGAGCACCGCCGCCACTGCGGGCGCATCCTCGGGCCGAGCGATCAGCTCCTCCAAGCCCGCGCGTCGGCGCGTCTCGACCGCTTCGGCATCCGTGACCTCCGTCAGACGCAAGAAGATATTGCGGGCAATGGCCTTCTGCTGCGCCGGCATCGCCTGGTAGACCATCTCGGCTGTCTTGGCGATGGCTGCCCGCACACCGCCCGACTTGTGGTAACCGTCCAGGGTGAGCCGGTCGCCGCGCCGTCGCTCGAATGTCTCCAACAGGGCGTGGGAGAGGAGCGGCAGCGCGCCCGGCTCGCGGGCCACGTCGGCCAGGACGGCGTCAACCAGGCCCGGCTGCAACTTCAAGCCCACCTTGGCTGCGGGCTTCTCAATGGCCGCGCGCAGCTCGTCTTCACGCATCGGTCCCACGAGCACCTGGTTGTCCTGAAGATGGGCGGCCAGGTCAGGGTAGCCGGCGCAGTAGCCGTAGAAGTCGGCGCGCAGGGTCATGACGACGCGCGTCTGGCCGTCCGGCTCGTCGGCCATGCCCAACAGCGCCGCGATGAACCGGGCGGCTTCGTCGGCGTCTTGGGTCAGGGTGAATAGCTCCTCGAACTGGTCTACGACCAGGAGCAGCGAATTCTCGCCCGCAGTCGGCTGGTCGGCCGTACCGCCGGGCCAGAACTCGGCGGTCTTCGCGTTGAGAGTCTCCAGTGGATGCTCGCCCGGCGTCATGATGACCGTGCGCCACGTCTCGCTGCCCGGCAGAGCGCCGCGCTGCAACGCCGGCAGCAGGCCAGCCCGCACCAGGCTCGACTTCCCGCTGCCCGATGGCCCGATGACGGCCAGAAAGCGCCGCTCCTTCAGCCGGGCTACCAGTTCCTCGATCAGCGCCTCGCGCCCAAAGAAGTACTCCGCATCGTCTGGCTCGAACGCCGCCAGCCCCTTGTACGGATTGGGCACATCGGCCGGTGGAACGTCTTCGTTGTCGCCTTTGTTCAGTCGCAACGGGGGAAAACTTTGCCAGCGGACGTCGGGGTGCAGCACTTCGAGAATCTTCTGCGGTGTCTGGAAGCCGCGTAGGACGTGGTCGCCCAGGTCCTCGACGCATGCGCTATCCGGCAGGCCGTGAAGCGCGATGACTTCGGGCGTGCACAGAATCTGCCCGCCGTGGCCGGCGTCCATCACCCGCGCGCTGCGGTTGACCACCGGCCCGAAGTAGTCGCCGTTGCGCGCCTCAGCCGGCCCAGTGTCCAGGCCGATGCGGATTCGCAACTCACCAATAGCACCCCAATCTTCGCCACTCAACTGGCGCTGGATATCGATCGCGCACGGCAAGCCCTCGCCGTCACCGTCAAAGACGGCCATGACACCGTCGCCGGTGTTTTTGACGAGGCGGCCTTTGTGGCGCTCGATCTGTTCCTGGAGAATCGCATTATGGCGCGAGAGGATCCAGCCCATCATGTCGGTGTACTGGTCCCATAGGCGCGTGCTGCCCTCAATGTCGGTGAAAAGGAAGGTGTACGACCGGCCGTTGGCATCGCTCATGGACTGACTCCTCCTTCTATGAAGACCCGTCCCGCTGAGCCGTCTACGGTGACGCGCTGGCCCGTGCGCAAGCGCTGCGTCGCATCTGCGACACCGACGACGGCGGAGATGCCGTACTCCCGCGCCACGACCGAGCCGTGGGACATGACGCCGCTCGCGTCCATCACCAGCGCGCCCGCGGCCATGAACAGCGGCGTCCAGGCCGGGTCGGTGGATGGCGCGACGAGAATTTCACCCGGCGCCAGCTGCGCATCGTGCGGGTCGAGGATGACGCGTACCACGCCCGTGGCGACACCCGGCGAGGCCCCCGTCCCCTGGAGGGTATCGGTTCCATGCGCCGAGACGCCGCCATAGACCTCGACGCCCTCGCTGGTAATGAGCCGCGGCACCCGGCGGCGGCGCATTTCGGCCTGGTACTCGGCCTTGCGCTGCGCGGCCCGCTCGGCGAGCGGGTCCCGGCGGCCCCGGGCGGCGGCGCGCAGCTCGTCCCCGTCCAGGAAGAAGACGTCGTCCGCATCGTCCAACAATCCCAGCGCGACCAGGTCCCGCCCGATAGCGCGCCACAGCTCCCGCATCTCCGCCGTCATGCGAATGATGTAGAACTTGCCGACCTCGCGTAGCCCCAGCAGCGCGCATGCGGCCCAGAATGGCCGCCAGTAGGGGCCGCCGCAGCCGGCCGCCCGGCGTGGCGGCGACCTGGTCGAGCAGCGCCTCCGCGCGCGCCTGTGCCGCCACAGCGCCCTCGTGGAAGCGGACGTCGGGCGCTAACGCCGGATCATGCATATCCAGGTAGGTGCGGATGGTATCAACGATGTAGCCCGGCTCATCGCTCCACCGCGGCGCTCCGAGGTCAATCTCGCGCACGGCCCGGTGGCCGTAGACGCCAAGGAACGTTCCCAGGGCGGCCTGGGCCGTGGGCGGCAGCGTCCGCGCCCGGTAGCGAGCGACGACCGTCTCCGTCGGCTCGCGAAACGCCTCCGCCGACGCGGGATCGGCGGCGACGGCCCGCGACAACGCCCACAACGTCAGGTCCATCTGCGTCGTCGGGTTGTGGGGGATGCCGCGCAGCAGGTCCAGCACGGCCGTCTCGTCGCCCAGCCAGCGCTTCACCAGGTCTTGGGCGAGGTACTGCGGCTGGGTACCGCTCATGCCCATTGCCAGCAGGCGGGGGCCGACGCGCGCCTGGAACGACGGCATGAGCTCCAGCGGGGAGACGCGCTCGGCCAGGGTCTGCGCCGCCGCGATCTGGTCGTGGAGCGCCGCGATCTCGCCGTTCACCTCAGCCAGGAATGCCCGCCGCGCGCCGTCAGGGTCGCGCCACAGGCGCAGGACGCGGGGCAGAACCGCCTTCGGTACGGGCAGCACGAAACGGAAGCGCCGCCACGCCGTGAGGGGCAGGGGCGCGTCCGTGGTGGGCGCCAGACGCGGGTCGGCCAGCAGCCCCTCCACCGCCGCCTGCATCTGCGGGTCCAGCAGTGGCAGAACGCCGCGCAGAATGCGTCGCGCGCGCGGGCTGCGTAGCGGTGTGGTCACATCCACGAACACGTGCCCCGCGACAGAGTTGAAGACCGATGGCCCCGTCTCGCTCACGAGCTGCGCGTGGCTGGCGTGTTGGATCTCCCGCGCCGTATCGCGGAAGCTGGACATGCCGGCCGGGGTCACGGGTTCGACCAGGCCTTGCAAGTAGTTGAGGTTGAGGTAGACGCGGAATGCGCCGTCGGGGGGCAGCGGGGACGGCTGGGGGAACAGAGACGTGATGGGACGGCTTTGCAGGATGTAGACCTCGCCGTCGGCCAGCGCCCACTCGATATCCTGCGGCATGCCGTACAGGCTCTCGATGCGCGCCGCCAGCCGCGCCAACGCCACCGCCTGCGCCTCGCTAAGGACCGACTGCCCGCGCTGCTCGATAGGGACGGGAACCTCCTCGGTTCCGGTTGCCGTCCGCACCGTCATCACCGCCTTGTCCCGGATGTCCCGCGCCACCACTTGCCCGCTCGCCTTATCCACGACCCAGTTGTCCGGCGTCACCAGCCCGCCGACGACGGCCTCGCCCAGCCCCCACGCCGCATCAATCACGGCCTGGCCGCGATACCCCGTCAACGGGTTGGCGGTGAACAGGATGGCCGCCGAAGCCGCGTCGAGGCTGGCCGGGTCGTCGGCCTGGGCGGTTGCGGCGAGGGCAAGCAGCTGCGCTTGCAGGTCGTTGGCCGCGACAAAGCGTTGGTAGGCGGCGGTGGTGATGTGGAAGCCCGGCGGGACGGGCAGGTCGGCCTGCGCCAGGCGGCACAAGCTCGCGCCCTTGCCCCCGACGGTGGCGAGGTCAGCCGCCGGGCTATCCAGCGGGAGCGTGTAGGGTGTATTCATGGGCAGTGTCCGTCGTGATAGGGGTGAGGGTGGCGGCGTGAGTTAATCCTCCGCCACATCCTTGACGTGCGCCTTGTCGCCGGGCAGCAGCAGCTGCGTCGTCGCTGCGAAGTGGTAATGGCCTGATGCAGGGTCTAGGTCGAACACCCACACCAGGTCGAAGCGCTTCGTGGGCGTTGCGAGCAGCGAGTTCACGAAAGCGCCGTTGACGGGCGCGAACAAGCGGACGAGCGCCCCGGCCCGCTGCCAGCCGCGTACCGTGAGCGAGTTAGTGTCCTGTATGCCATCGGGCGTCACGCCCTTCGGCGTGACGCCTTGCGGAGAGGCCCCATCCTTCTTGCCGGCGGACATCGCTGCCAGGGTCTCGTCGCTCACCGGCGGTTTCTCCCCGTGGCGGATGATCCGCGCCACTACTTGTTTGTTACACGGAACACGCCCGGTGACTGTCGAGCTCGTTGAAGTGGCACGTCTACTCCGTAGTCATGAGAGCCGCGTATCCGGCACGATTAGTAGTCTGCGTGCTCGGATCGAATTTCGTAACATCGGAATGTGTCAAGCCCGTGTGAGACAACTCGAAAGTGGAATTCTAGGGGAGCATTGGGATGGCATCCCCAAGCCCAACGGACAGGACGGACTAATAGGCTCAGACACGGACGTGTCAGACGCGGCTGGCGGGTTGATCCAGACGGCTTTCGGTGGCTCCGCCACCACGGGCTGGCCCTTCACGAACCGCTCGGGATGCGTCGCACAGCGGCTTGCAGCACGCGCTGCTGTTCTCGACGCACCACCTTCGGTTTCCTCGCCCCCACGCCATCTCGCTGGCGTCAATAGCGCCAAGGCCGTGGTGATGGTAGCCGTTGTACCAGGGCGAAGAAGGCTTCGCCCCACGCTCGGGCACCACCGGCTGTAGCCGAAGCGGTCGGGGCAGGCCAGGGCGATATCACGGTTCGAACTGCGCTCGAGAACGGGTTGTCGTTGACGAACATGCGGTCGCGAGTGGGTCTTGGTGACGCCCAGGTCGGCCATGAGTTGGTCACCTTCTTGAGATCATGGCGTTGCTGCGGTCGGCATGGATCGCCGAACGCCTCCTCGTCGATGCTCGGCTGGGTGCATCACCGCGATGAACTGCTCGGCCAAGGCGGCCGTCTGGCGCTCGGCGATCATCCAGCCGATGATGAAGCGGCTGAACACGTCGAGCATGATATTGGCCAACGCGAAGTAGGTGCTTGCTGGGCCCCGCAGCTTGCGGATGTCCTGCCCAGAGTTGGCCGGGCGCCGCATGCGGTTTCCGGCCGGTGTAGCCGATGGCGCGCCTGGTCGCGCCGCTCGCGCACCTCGGCATGGTCGGTCAGGATGCGCGGTACATTGTGCGCCACGAGCAGTGGTAGACGCCTTCGTCCAGGAGCGTGGCGTAGACCTCACGCGGGGCGCAGCCGGCGAAGCGCTGCTCGGAGTTGAGGACATCCCGCACGACGTTGCGCTCGGTGGGACTGAGCGACCGGGCAGGACTTGTCTCCACTTGTGGCGAGGACGTCAGCGGATGCGGAGACGGTGAGACTATACGGCGTGAGCGGCAGGCTGCTGCGCGGCACGCCCAGCGTCTTGCCATGCGCTCGCGATCCCCAACGCAGGGCTGAGGCTGTCGACGGCTTGCATCAGCGTCCCTCGTCGCTCGGCGTCGGGTTCGGCTCCGTCCCAAATAGCGTCATGCTTTGGACGTCGATGATCGCTCGGCCTGCTCCAGGCGCGCGCTTTCAGCCGCTCATTCTCCTGCCGCAGCCGTTCCAACTGGCCACTTGGGGATCAACCTTGCGGCCGCGTTTCGAGGCGCCAGGGCTTGACGGACGGCACGGTCGCGTTGTTCGCGCCACTTGTTCAGGTGCGAGGAGTAGAGATCTTCACGGCGCAGGAGCGCCCCGGTTTCACCGCGTTCGTGACACCTCGTTCGGCTTCGGCCAGGCTGCGTTGCTTGTTCGTCAGCGGGTGGCGTCGTCCGGTTGGCCTACTTCGGGATCGGGGTGCCAACACGTTCTCGTGCGGATGCACCATTGGCCAGCGATCCGTTCGCTCTGGGTTGAGACATCGCCTCCTCGCCCCATTCTACACTAATATCGTCGGGCGAGTTGTCTCACCTATTATAGACACAATAGGCATCAAGGCGTCCTTTGACTCCAAATGTGCCTACTAGAGTTCCGAGGGTAACTTCCACCGTAGCATCCACATTGTCCTGGGCGATGGACCGCGAACCCAGGCGAATATTCGTGTTCTGAAGGAGCGCCTGACCACGGAAGCCGAAGTTGGTAGTTGCCCGCCTTAGCGGTCACATGACAGCGTGCCGTGAAAGGTATCGGAAGATCATTGACATAGTCCAGGTAACCTTGAATCAGGAATTGACCGGGCCCTGAAGCTCAACTGTATTCGTGACCACGCGCAGCTTGCTTTGTAGCGGTTGTTGACTGGTTCGCCTCAAACGACATGTTCACCGAGATCTCACTCGACACGTCGCCCACTCCAGGGATGCCCACCTTCAGTGTATCTTTGTAACCCACAGCCAGGGTTTCCTTGAAACCCCACGAAAACGTATCGGCCCCTGCATCTGCCGCGAGAACGCGTATGCTGCCTTGACACCATCCGGAAGCGTTACGTCCTGACTCCGTCCAACTTGCACAGTGGAAACTCTTCGGAGGATCCAACTTGGCATACTCCATCGCCACCAAAAGATAATCCCAGTTAGTGGATGTATTGTTCGTCACAGCCGTGTCAATGCAACGAGCGTCTTCTTCTGCTCATCGGTGAGTTGGTTGTTAGCGACAGCCTGCGCGTACTGACTTAGTGTCGCTCCGTCGAATATCAGGCTAAGATCGACGAGAGCGACTGACATATCCCCATCGTGATTCCAACCAAACTCATATACGGCGCCTTGCTTGAGTGAAGCCCAATTGGGCCAACCGTCAAAGAAACTGTGGTTGGGGATCGTGCCAATCACATAGTTAGGATTCGAAGTCTTGCACTGAACTTGAAGATGCTGCCACCGAGCCTGAACCTCAAAGAGATCGGTGGAATCAATTGCATAACGGGCTTCAGCGGCGTCGTCCACCGTAAGTTTGAAAGCCCCTTGATTCCATTCGACATAACTTTGCTTCCAGTCCAGAGCCGCTATCTTGTTGGGTAGATCCCAAGAGTTCATCTGGTACGAATGTTGACCAGAACGCACCATAGCCTTATTGGTCACGTTCGCCAGGTTCAGCTTCCCACCTTGTCCCATGGCTCAATTCTCCTGTTGGGTATTGGTTGATGTAGAGAGTACTATAGAGGAGTTTCTACTGGCCGTCTTGTAAATTCTGATGAGGAATTAGCGAGCGACACTCGAGTGACGAATCTGCCGTGGGCTAGTCCCGAAGCGCATCTTGTAGCTGCGGGTCAGGTGGCTGTGGTCCGTGAAGCCGACGGCGGCGGCGATCTCGGTGATGGACCAGCCGCTCACCTGGACAAGCTCTCTGGCTCGCTCGAGGCGGCGCCTCATGACGTATTGATGCAGTGAATCCCCTGTCGCGGCCTTGAAGCGGGGCGCCAGATAGCTCACGCTCAGATGCACTTCACGAGCAATCTCGGCGAGGGTGAGCTTCTCTGACAGGTTGCCGTCAATGAACGCTTGTATCGTCCGCAACTGGCGGCAGTCGAGCGGCTGAACGACCCGGGCATTGGCGCATGCAGAACCGTGGCGACCTTGCGCGCGTGGTGAAGCTAGCATGGATCTTCTCCCGTGAAGCGTGTGAAGACGTCAAGAGCCGCGGGGGCAGGCACCGGGTGTGCGGCAGCGTGGAGCTGCTACGGAGTGGCCTCCACAGGCGGCGGGGGATCGGCGCCGCTGCCCGTTTCTCGCACGAGATACGCCCACAGGCTGTCGAGCTCGCTGAAGTGGCGCGTCTCACCGCTGGCCGTGCTTTGCAGCGATGCCTGCCAGGGGGCGAGGTCATCCGCGCGCCACAGGCGCAGGAGGTACGAGTGGTAGTGAGCTCGACGGCTTCCGAGTAGCATGGTTCTACTATAGCAAATCAGTACGACAAAACTACGACAAGCCGCCCGAAAACTATGACAAACAGCTTGCGGTTGCGACCAGTTTGTGTCATACTTGGCGAGTCTCGCCCGTGAGATGTGCCCAACCACTCGTGAGACCCGGCCATGAAGCTCATTCTCGCCTTCCTCGGCCCATTCCACGTGACGCTGAACGGTCAGCCGGCCCGCTTCGCCACCGCCCGAGGGCGGGCGCTCCTCGCGTACCTGGCGGCCGAAGCCGACCGGCCGCATCGCCGCGAGGCGCTGGCCGACCTGCTGTGGCCCGACCACTCGGAAACCCTCGCCCGCCGCAGCCTCAGCCAGGAGCTGGTGCGACTGCGCCGCGCCATCCTGGATGGCGATGGTCCCGCCTCCCATCTCCACATCACGGCGACCACGCTGCAGTTCAACGCCGCCGGGACCGACGTAGACGTCACCCACTTTCAGAGCCTGCTGGCCGCCTGCGCCGACCACCGCCATGACGCCATCGAGAGGTGCCCGGCCTGCCTCAGCCGCCTGCGCGCCGCGATCGCCCTCTACCAGGGTGATTTCCTGGCCGGCTTCTCCCTCAAAGACAACCAGCCTTTCAACGAGTGGAGCCTGTTCAGGCGCGAGCATCTGCGCCGCCGGGCGCTGGATGCCCTCGACATCCTGGTTCGCCACGCCCTGAACGCGGCCGACTATGTCCAGGTGCAGCGCTATGCGCAGCGGCAGGTGGAGCTCGAGCCGTGGTATGAAGAGGGCCACCGCCACCTGATGCGGGCGCTGGCGGCGATGGGCCAACGCAGCGCGGCGCTGGCGCAGTACGACGTGTGCCGCCGTATCCTCGTGTCCGAGCTTGGAGTCGAGCCATCTGCCGAGACGCGGGCGCTGCACGACAGCATCCGCGATGCTGATGGAGAGCCGCGTCCGCAGCAACATTCGGCCCAGGGCCTGCCGACGCCGCTCACGCCCTTCATCGGCCGCTCCGCAGAGCTGGCCGAGGTCCACGCCCGCTTGCGCGAGCCGGGGGTGCGCCTGTTGACGCTGGTCGGCCTGGGGGGCATGGGTAAGACGCGCCTGGCAATCGAGGCGGCCAGGCTGCACGCCGATGCCTGCCCCGACGGCGTCACCTTTGTGCCTCTGGCGCCCCAATCGCAGCCGTCAACCCTCGCGCCGGCGATCGCCAACGCCCTGGGCGTGACACTTCGAGGCACGGATGTGTGGGCCGAGCTGCTGCAGTCGTTGAACCATCGGCAGGCGCTGCTCGTCCTGGACGGTCTTGAGAACCTGCTCGCCTTGCCGACTCAGTCGGGCGGTGAGCGGGTCGAACAGAACGCCGTCCGCGCGGTGGTCGAACTGTTGGAGGCCGCGCCGAATGTGCAGGTGCTCGCCACGTCCCGAGTGCGGCTCGGCCTTCCCGGCGAGCACGTCTACGTCGTGGGGGGGCTAGACTACCCAGTCCAGGCGAGGGTCGAAGAAGCCGCGGGAGCGCCGGCCGTCAGGCTCCTCGTGGAAAGCGCTCGGAAGCGGAACCCCCAGTTCACCCTCACGGCGGCTAATGTGGCTAGCGTGCTGCGCATCTGCGACCTGGTGCGCGGCATGCCGCTGGGGATCGAGCTGGCCGCTGCCTGGCTCGAGCTGCTCACGCCGACGCAGGTCGCGGCGGAGATCGAGAAGAGCCTGGATTTCCTGGCGGACGAGCAGTCGGATGCCCCATCGCGGCAGCGCAGCCTGCGCGGCGTGTTCGAGTGGTCGTGGCGGCTCCTGACCGAGAGCGAGCGTCAAGCCCTGCGCCGCCTGGCTGTGTTCCGCGGCTCTTTCACGCGCGAAGCGGCGCAGGCTGTGGCTGTGGTGTCCTTGCGGGACCTGACAGGCCTGGTGACCAAGTCGCTGCTGCGGTGGAACTGGGCGCGGGGCGATGGCGGCGGCTACGAGATGCACGACGTGGTGCGTCAATTCGCGGCGGAACAGCTCAGCCTCGTCCCAGATGAGCGGGAGGCCGTGGAAGCGCGGCACGCCGCCGCCTACCTTGACTTGCTCGACGGCTTCGACAGGCGCGTCGACTCGTTCGAGTCGGCCGCCGCGATCCGCGAGCTGCAAACTGAGGCCGTCCACGTCGCCCAGGCGTGGGCGTGGGCCGTGGCGCACCGAGATCTCGATCGGCTGAACCGTACCCTGTACAGCCTGTGGCAGTTCTACTTCATCACAGGACGGTGGGCCGAGGCCGAGCGCGCCTTCGGGCAGGCGGTGGAGCGGCTGCGAGGCGGCGAGCTCGGTGAGAGTTCGACGCAGGCTCCCACCGACGCGCTCCTGAGCAAGCTTCTAGCCGGGCATGCCTACACGCTCCTCCTCAAGAAGGACTATGAACGAGCATTGGCTGTGGCGACAGAGGCCATCGCGTTGACGGAGGCGAGCCACGCCATCGAGGGCCTGAGTCTCGGGGAGATGCTGCATGGCATCATCCTCACTCGGACGGGATCGCCCCAGGCGGCGCGCCTGCGGTTCGAGAGGGCCCTGGCGCTGAGTCAGCAGCATCACGGGGACTATCCGGGTGAGATTCTGTGGGACGTGGAGTGGGCCTGCGAGCAGGGCCTGGCCGTCGTCTGCATGTCGTCAGGTGACCTGGCCGGGGCAGACGAACACGTTCATCGCGCTTTGCAGCTGTGTCAGACCCGGGGGAAGCGGCACGGCGAGGCCTCTTGCCTCCTCTACCTGGGCGACAGGGCCTACCGCGCTCGGGACTATGCGACGGCCGGCACGTACTACGGGCAGATGCTACAGCTCGAAATGCAGATTGGCGACCGGCCGGGGGTGGGCATGGCGCAGCTCAACCTGGGCGAGACGCTGCGGATGCGGGGGGAGTACGGGCGCGCACGCGAGCTGCTGGAGCGCGGCCTGGCGACGGTGCGTGAGGTCGGCGCGGTGGACGAATTGAAGGCCGTAGCGTGCCTCAGCCGGCTCGATCTCTACCTGGGTGATATTGTCGGCGCCCGCCAACATCTCGCCCTCCTGAGCGACGCGCCAGGCCCAGCGCCACAACCTGAGGTGAAGACCTTCGTACTTGTGACCCAGGCCCTGTTGGCCCTACAGATGGGTGATCCCCAGCGCGCCCTGGCGTGTGCCGAAGAGGCCCGCCGGCTCCAGCAAGGGCCGACCAACCCGTATGAGACGGCGGCTACCCTCATCGTCCTGGGGCACGCCGCGGCGGCCATCAAGCAGTGGGCGGACGCGCGCGAAGCCTACCAGCAGGCGGTCGGCTTGTGCGAGATGCTGGTGGCTCCGACGCTGGCGGCCGAGGCACACGCCGGCCTGGCGAACGTCGCGGGGGCTGAGGGCAAAGTGGAAGATGCATTGGCCCACGTCGAAGCAATTCTGGCAATCCTGGCCGAGCATCCCCGCGTCGGGCTGGACGAGCCGTTCACCACTTACCTGGCGTGCTACCGTGTCCTGGCGGCGGCCTGCGACCCGCGCGCCGCCGACATCCTGGCTCAAGGGTACGCTCTGCTGCTAGACTACGCCGAGCAACTCGCAGACGAGGCGCTGCGGCAGTCCTTCCTGGAGAACGTGCTGGAGCACAGAGAGTTGCGACGGCTCTCTATGCAGCACACGGGGTATCGCCAACACGACGACGAACACCCGTCTCTACACAGCAGTGCCTAAGCGGCCAGCCGCTGCCATGAAAATCTCTTGATCGGTCGCGTCGCGCAAGCCAAGGTCACGCACCGGGACTGCCTCTACAGCAAAGGTATCCGACACCCAGCGGGCGATTGTTGGCGAAAGCTGGGCATCGATCCAGAGTATCATGCCGCGACAACGGGATGATCAAGCCGTCGTGCCGCGTACTGCAACGCGGCTTTCAGGTCGCCCGGTTCAAGATCCGGCAACTCGGCCAAGATCTCGTCGGCACTTAGCCCGGCGGCGAATAGTTCCAGAATATCGATGACGCGGATACGCATGCCCCGGATGCATGGCCGTCCACCACATTGGGCTGGATTGAGCGTAATGCGGTTCATCAAACTCGACATGAGACTCATCCCTTCTCTGGATCAACCAGGTCGAGTCAGCAATAATGCAGCGCAACCCGTTTGCACATTATACCCGCTGTGGGACGTGTCTCAAAACGTATTCGATTGAGTTGCCCATCCAAGGAGGCAGCGGATAATGTCGTGGCTGAGCACATCGGCGCGAGAGGCGGCAGAAAAAGTCGTTCTTTGAGATAGTCGGGCCGTTGCTCAGCCGGTCGCGGCTGTTCCACCTCTCGCCTCTCACCCCCGACCAGGTGCGCGACCTCCTCCGCCGCGCCCTCCACGACACGGAGCGCGGCTATGGCGACCGCCCCGTCACCATCACCGACGACGCCCTCACCCACCTCGCCGACATGGCCGGCGGCGACGCCCGCACCGCCCTCAACGCCCTCGAGCTCGCCGTCGAGAGCACGCCACCCGACGCCAACGGCGTCGTCCACATTGACGACAGGGTTGCCGAGGAGAGCATCCAGCGCCGCGTCGTCCGCTACGACAAAGGCGGCGACGAGCACTACGACACCATCTCCGCCTTCATCAAGTCGGTGCGCGGCTCCGACCCCGACGCCGCGCTCTACTGGCTGGCCAAGTGTTATCTTTCGGGCGATAATGTACCGGGACTTTCGGCAAAGATGTACCAGACGTTTTCGGCAATCATGTACCAGGGACTTTCGGCAATGATGTACCACCCAGCGGCGGCTGGCGAAGCTCCTGCACCCCGCGTATCCTTCGACCACCATCCAGGTCATGTCGGGAGGAGCTATGGCAGGCAGGAGATTGGACAGCATGGACATCCGAGAACTACTGCGACACATCCGCGTCACGCCGTCCGACCGTCAAGTCCAGCAAGCTCTTGGCGTGGATCGGCGCACTGTGAAAGCGTACCGAACCTGGGCGGCTGCCCAGGGCTTGCTCGAGGGGCCGCTGCCGCCGCGAAGAGTTGCAGCGCCTGGTGGCTGAGACGCTCACGAGCCCGCCGCCGCCCCAGGTCGTCTCCTCGGTTGAGCCGTATCGCGCCCTGGTCGTCGAGTTGCGCCAGGCGGGAACCGAGATCAGCGCCATCCGAGAACGCCTCAAGGAACGGGGCTACACCGGCAGCTATGCCTCCGTCTATCGCTTTGTGCGTGCCCTCGAACCGCACCCGCCCGACGTGGTCGTCCGCGTCGAGTGTCCACCAGGTGAAGAAGCCCAGGTTGACTTTGGCTACGCCGGCCGCATGCTCGACGAGCGCAGCGGGGACTGGCGGAAAGGCTGGGCCTTCGTCATGACGCTGGCCTTCAGCCGCCACCAATACGTCGAGTTCGTCTTTGACCAGAAGCTCGCGACGTGGCTGGCCTGCCACCGTCAGGCCTTCGAGTTCTTCGGCGGCGTGCCCAAGCGGCTGGTCATCGACAACCTCAAAGCAGCGATTGTCTACGCCGAGCGCGACGAACCCCAGGTGCAACAGGCCTACCGCGAGTGCGCTGAGCATTACGGCTTCCTGATTGCGCCGTGTCGGGTACGCACGCCGCAACACAAGGGCAAAGTCGAGCAGGGTGGCGTGCACTACGTCAAGCGCAACTTCCTGGGCGGCCGCACGCCGACGAGCTTGACGCAGGCCAACGTCGATGTGCTGGCGTGGTGTCGGACGACGGCGGGCCAGCGCGTGCATGGCACGACGCGCGAGCAGCCGCTGAAGCGTTTCGAGACAACGGAACGTCATGCGCTCGGCCGCTGCCGACCATGCCCTACGACCTGGCTGAGTGGAAGGTCGTCACCTTGCAGCGCGGCTGCTACATCACCTTCGACAACGCCTACTACTCCGCGCCGCATCGCCTCGTCGGCCAGCAGCTTCGAGTGCGCGGCGGGACAAGCCAGGTACGGCTCTACACCCTCAACCATCAGGCTGGTCGCCACGCATGACCGCGCCCAGCATCCAGGTGAACGTCTCACCCACCCCGACCACCTGCCGCCCGACAAGCTCGTGGGCCTGACCCTCAGCCGCGAGGGCTGTCAGGCCGCGGCGGCCGATATTGGTGTCGCCACGCGCGCGGTTGTGGACAGCTTGTTGAGCGACCCTGCCGTCGATCGGCTACGGACAGTGGGACGGCTGCTCAGCTTGCGCCAGTCCTACGGCAACACGCGCCTCGAAGCCGCGTGTGCCGGGCGCTGCGCTTCGACGATCCCTCGTACAAGACGGTCAAGACCATCCTACAGAATGGCTTGGAGGCCGCTGACCCGCCGCCCCTCGTCGAGACCCCGCCGCCCCATACGTTCGCGCGCTCTGCCCGCGAGTTTGTCGAGTACTTGTTCGGAGGCGCGGCATGAGCCAGCTTCACCAACTCACTACCCCGTTGAAACAGTTGCGCCTGTCGGGCATCCTGGAAACCCTGGAAGCGCGCAATCTGGCGGCGATTGACGGGCACTGGAGCTACATCGAGTTTCTCGAACGCCTCCTGGAAGACGAGGTCGAGCGGCGCGCCCAGAAGCAGTTGGGACTGCGCTTGCGCCGCGCTCCCCTCAACACTACCAAGACGCTGGAGACGTTCGGCTTGGCTTCAACCCGAGCCTCAACCGTCAGGCGGTCTTGCAGTTGGCCAGTTGCGACTACATCCGCCGCAAGCGCAACTTATTGATATGCGGCCCGACCGGCGTCGGGAAGACCCATCTCGCGCAAGCATTGGCCGCCGAGGCGTGTCGGCAAGGCTTTGACGTCGTCTTTGTCAACGCCCACAAGATGCTGACGCACATCAACGGCGGTCGCGCCGATGGCACACTGGAGCGGCGGCTGGCCACCTACCTGCGGCCGCAGTTGCTCGTCCTGGACGACTTCGGTCTCAAGCCGCTCTCACCGCCCGGCCCCGAAGACCTCTATGATGTGATCAACGGGCGTTACGAGCGAGGCAGCATCTTGCTGACCAGCAATCGCGCGCCGGCCGAGTGGCCTGACGTGTTCGGTAATCCGCTCCTTGCGTCGGCTGGGCTGGATCGCCTGGCTCATCATGCCGAAGTGCTGGTCATTCAGGGAGCCAGTTATCGCGCTCAAGGCCGTCGTCGGCTCGAACAGGAGGTGCATATCGAGAGCCAGCCACCCAGTTGAAAGCGCCTCTTACCTAACCGTTGTGCAGTGAGCTTTCGCTCCGTTCGTCCATGGCTGGTACAGCATGGCCGAAAACAGGTGGTACATCATTGGCGAAAATGAGTGGCACATCATTGCCGCAAATGGTGGTACACCATCGACCGAAAATTGACACCAAGATGCTGCTGGCCGGGGAAGACCCGGAATTCGTGATGCGGCGGCTGCTGATCCTGGCCGGGGAGGACATCGGGCTGGCGGATCCGAACGGCATCGTCGTCGTCACGGCGTGTGCGAACGCGTTGCAGTATGTTGGGCTCCCCGAAGCGAAGTACCATCTGGCGCTGGCGACGGTGTACCTGGCGACGGCGCCGAAGTCGAACTCGATGACGCAGTACTTCGAGGCGGAGCGGGTGATCCAGGAGGAGGGAGCGGGGGCAGTACCGACCCATCTGCGGGACGTAGAGACGCGCCATGGCACGTCTCTGCAGGGGGCGGCGCGGCTAGGGCATGGCAAGGGCTACCAGTACCCGCACAGCTACGAGGGCCACTGGGTGGCGCAGCAGTACCTCCCCGACATCCACAAAGACCGCCGCTTCTACAACCCGAGCGACCAGGGCTACGAGGCGGAGGTCAAGGAACGGGTGGAGCAGTGGCGGGCAGCAGGGGAAGAGTGAGGGGGCGACAGCCGCAGTCGCGTTAGCGCAAGCTCAATGCTGCACCTTCCTCAACCTCGATTCCATTGGTCCATAGCTCGTATTCACTCAAGTCCATTTCGTCATCCCAGGATATGCCATAGCCACCCGGATCGACGGCAACGGCTTTGAAGAAGGCATCCTGTTTCAGCAACTGGAAGCGCTCCTGGGTCAGAATCTGATGGCAGTCATAGACTTTCTGGACTCCATTGGCGAATGTTACCAACAGGCGTTTTTCGTCTAGCGCTGCCACAGCCTTGATCCGTGGTGTGTCCATCTCATCACTCCAATCCGGGCAACCGCTTGAACTCGTTAGTGTTCCACATTTCGATCAACTCTTGTTGATAGAGGGCAGCCCACTCGCGAACTAGCTTTTGTGCTCTTACAGGGAGATCACCCTCGAGCATCTGCAGAGTCTGGATGTCAACCACGCCGTTGTACTCACCGTAAATCGCATGGAAGTGCGGGATACCGTGTTCACGCTGGCTAAAGTACATCTTGATGATGATGCCATAGAAGCGCGCGACTACCGGCATCGACGTGTCTCCTTCCCGCACCTGCGCAGACTTGAACTCTTCTATGAGTTAGTTTACTCTTTGTATCATGGAAGTCAAACCCCTGAGTGAGATAGGAAGCAGGATGACGATCCCGACGAAACGACCCGACGACAGCCCGGTGTTTCAGCTCAAAGTCACGTTGAGGCGGAGCGACCCGCCCATCTGGCGGCGTATCCTCGTCCGCGGCAGCACCACGCTCTACAAGCTCGACCTCATCATCCAGATCGCCATGGGCTGGACCAACTCGCACCTCCACCTGTTCCACGTCGGCGATGTGGTCTACGGTGAGCCGGACCCTGAGTGGGACGCGAAAGATGAGCGGCGGGCCAAGCTCGGCCAGATCGTCGGTCAGGAAGGCGATCAATTCGTCTACGAGTACGACATGAGGGATAGCTGGCAGCACGAGATTCTGGTTGAGAAAGTGCTGCCGCGGGAACCTGACACTCGCTATCCGATGTGTGTGGCGGGTGAGCGGGCATGCCCGCCAGAGGATGTCGGCGGTGTATGGGGCTATGCAGACTTCCTGGAGGCTATCCAGCAGCCCAATCATCCAGAGCACGAGGAGATGCTGACGTGGGTTGGCGGCTCCTTCGACCCCGAAGCCTTCGATATCCAGACTGTCAACAGGATAATGAAGCGCGTGTGACAGCTGCATCGCCAGCCCATTTATAGCAGCTTTGCCTTTCGGAGGCGCTCCAGTAGCGTCCTGCTCCTGGCATACTGTTCTTGAATAGCGCCCATTCTCGCCTCGAATTGCACATTCTCGCCTCGATGCTGCGCCAGGTCTCGCAGCTCGACCAGGAGCTTGACGGCCTCGTCGTAAGCTTTCGCCTGCTTCTGCTCGATCAGCGTCATCACCTGCTGCCAGGCTTCAGGTTCGCGCTGCCCCAGGGCCTCTGCCGACGGATGCGCGCTTGCTCGGCCGCCTGGCGCTCTCGCTCCTCGCGACGCAGGCGGATGCCCTCGGCTTCAGCGACTATAGTGGCGACGGGGCGACGGGCGATAAGCAGCGCCTCCTCCTGGCGTCGAGGCCCAGCCACCTCGCGCAGGCGTCGCATCAACTCCACACCCACGTGGGTCTCACCGTGCGCTACCCGGACCAGGAAAGCGTCGCGCTCAGCTACTGGAAGCAGCTTGATCCACGCCTCGACCGGTTCGTCCGTCGGCTCCAAGCGCGAGCTTGCGGCCGCTGCGGCCCTCACCAGGTCCTCGTCGATGTCGAAGAACTCGATAAGTGCTTGCAGCGCGCCGGTCAGTTGCCCAAGCCCGGGCGGGACCGTCGGCTCGATGAGCTCTGGCTCTTCTCCGTCCGAGCCGCTGTCTTCCTCGTCGTCCCACGGTTCGTCACCAGGCTCAACTATCGTCGCAGCCGCTTTGAGCCAGGCGAGGTAGAGCGCTCTGGAGTCGCCGCGCAGAATGTCTTGGCGTAGCGGTATCAGCGTGCCCAGCACTCCTTCGCCCTCAATCCAGTCGGGCGGGTCGTCGTCGTGGTACTCGATGTTGAGGATAAGGTGCTCGGCGCTCGACCTCAGCGACACCCCGTCGGCATAGTCACTCGCACCTTCAATCGCATACGCCTCCAGACGCTCCGTGTCGACGGCTTGACGCGGGAAACGGAAGGCGAGTTGCGTGGAGCCCCAGTTCGCAACATACAGCATGGCGTCGAAATGCTGCTCCAGCACCTTGAGCGGATCGCCGCGGAAGTCTCCGTAGCTATAGGTGAACACAGCCTGCGTGGCTGTCGGGCGGACGCGGCTCGACAGCTTGCGTATCTGGTCTTGCTGGTCAGGTGTCAGCGGTCGGTCAATCGCCTGGAACTCATAGTACTGGTATTCGCTCATAAGTATGCTTCCGCAGAGACCATAAATGCGTCCTCGGGCCGCCCGAGAAACTCGCCTGACGGGAAGACGGATAGTTCGTAGCGCTCATTGCTGTACGTGTAGAAAGCGAAGCCCCAACGCTCTTCGTCGCCGAAGAAGCGCAGGCGGCAGAGGTGGTTGGGGGTGTTGCGCAAGCGCTCGAGGTACTCCTCTCTGGTTTCGGGCCAGTCGGCCGGCGGCCAGGTAGGGGTAAGCGGCTCTGGCTCCCGATAGGCATCGATGTAGCAAAAGTGGCCACGAAAACGGATATCAAGGCGGACGTAACGTCCGGCAAAGTGCTCGGCGGCATACCGGCGGATGCGCTCATCCGTACGCCGCTTCACGGCGTCGGAGATGGGTTTCCCACCGCTGTCTGGATCAAACACCCATCGGCGTGCAGAGCGCATAAGTCTTTGTCCTCCAGGATTGTATTCCTTAGTCCACCGCTTGCTCATGTTCAGCCTGACGCCCAATTCTAAATAGTAGGGCACGATCCCGCAAGTGCGGTTGGCTGGTCAAGGCACTGGCCGGCGAGGATATCGGGCTGGCGGACCCGAACGGCATCGTCGTGGTGACGGCCTGCGCCAATGCCTTGCAGTACGTGGGTCTACCGGAGGCGAAGTACCACCTCCGCAGGGCCGCCGACGGCCCCGCACCCCTAAGAGCGACGGTGTACCTGGCGACGGCGCCGAAGTCGAACACGATGACGCAGTACTTCGAGGCGGAGCGGGTGATCCAGGAGGAGGGGGCGGTTCTGGTGTTTGCCGCGTGGCTCTACCTTGGCGTGTGATATATGGGAGGCAAACACCAGAAGAGGCAGGTGCCGGTGCATCTGCGGGACGCGAGCTACAAGGGGGCAGCGCGGCTAGGGCATGGCAAGGGCTACCACAGCAGGGCCGCAGACGGCCCCGCACCCCCGAAGACGCACAGCTACGAGGGCCACTGGGTGGCGCAGCAATACCTGCCCGACATCCACAAAGACCGCCGCTTCTACAATCCGAGCAACCAGGGCTACGAAGCCGAGGTCAAGGTGCGGGTGGAGAAGTGGCGGACGGCGGGGGAGGAGTGAGGAGATAGTAATCACACAGTTGCGCTTCGTGCAGGCATGGCTACAATTGAGACAGGAGGTAAGGGCAATGCAACTGGAAGATTACTTTGACTTCCTTGCGCCAAACGATATTCGCATCAAGGGGCATCGGATTGGCATCGAGTCCATCCTGTACGAGTACATCCACCGTGCCCAGGCGCCCGAGGAAATTGCAGAAAGCTTTCCCAGCCTGACCGTTGAGCAGATCTATGCGACTGTCCTGTACTACCTGCACAACCGCGACCAGGTGGAGTACTACATGGCCGAATGGCTGGAGCATGGCGAGCGCATGCGGGCTGAGCAAGAGCGCAATCCGACGGCCGCGATGCTTAAGTTGCGCCAGGCGCGAATTAGGCAAGACGCTACCACTCGTCGCATCGCCGAAACTCAGGCGCCGTGAGTGTCATCAAGTATCTCCTCGACGAACATGTCAATCCTCGCGTTCGGAAAGCCCTGATCCAGAGGTCGCCACAAACGGTTGTGTGGTGCATCGGCGACGTCGGGGCGCCGCCACTCCACGCCCTTGATCCCGACATCTTGATCTGGTGCGAGGCGCATGGCTTCTCGCTGGTCACGAACAATCGCGCCTCGATGCCGGTTCACTTACAGGATCACCTTTCGGTCGGGCGACACGTCCCCGGCATTTTCATACTCAACCCGGCGATGACGATGGGAGAGACAATCGAGGAGCTACTGCTCATTTGGTCCATCTCCGACGTCGAGGAGTATGCCGACCTCCTCCACTATCTACCCTTGAGTCGGTAGCTCGCCACGCCCAAGGGCTACTCTGTGCAACCGATACCGGTTGTCCAATTCAACATCCCAAGGATTACCGTACGGTCGAGCACATCGGTGCGAGAGGCGGCAGAAGAAGTCGTTCTTTGAGATAGTCGGGCCGTTGCTCAGCCGGTCGCGCCTGTTCCACCTCAATCCGCTCACCCCCGAGCAGGTGCGCGACCTCCTCCTCCGCGCCCTCCACGACACCGAGCGCGGCTACGGCGACCGCGCCATCACCATCACCGACGACGCCCTCACCCACCTCGCCGACATGGCCGGCGGCGACGCCCGCACCGCCCTCAACGCCCTCGAGCTCGCCGTCGAGAGCACGCCACCCGACGCCAACGGCGTCGTCCACATTGACGACAGGGTTGCCGAGGAGAGCATCCAGCGCCGCGTCGTCCGCTACGACAAAGGCGGCGACGAGCACTACGACACCATCTCCGCCTTCATCAAGTCGGTGCGCGGCTCCGACCCCGACGCCGCGCTCTACTGGCTCGCCAAGATGATGCTGGCTGGGGAAGACCCGGAATTCGTGATGCGGCGGCTGCTGATCCTGGCCGGCGAGGACATCGGGCTGGCGGATCCGAATGGCATCGTTGTGGTGGCAGCGTGTGCGAACGCCTTGCAGTACGTGGGGCTACCGGAAGCGAAGTTCCACCTGGCGCTGGCGACGACGTACCTGGCGACGGCGCCGAAGTCGAACACGATGACGCAGTACTTCGAGGCGGAGCGGGTGATCCAGGAGGAGGGCGCCGGGCAGGTGCCGGTGCATCTGCGGGACGCGAGCTACAAGGGGGCGGCGCGGCTGGGGCATGGGAAGGGCTACCAGTACCCGCACAGCTTCGAGGGCCACTGGGTCGCGCAGCAGTATCTGCCCGACATCCACAAAGACCGCCGTTTCTACAACCCCAGCGACGAGGGCTACGAAGCGGAGGTGAAAGAGCGGTTAAGAAGATTGGTAGAGAAGTACAGATAGGAGCGAGTAGTTTTATGCGAGAGATCTAGCAGGTAAACAAGCGGCAGTACCGATGAAAAGGTGATCCAACTTGCAAACGACAATCATTGTTGAGCTGGGCAACGTGCCTCCTATGATTGAGGGTATTGAGATTGAGGAGGTAATAAAAGTGTGGGATGAGGCGAAGGAGTTCTTTGAAGTCTCTCCACCTTCACTGACTTACTCAGGAAGCCCTAATCAGCAACATAAGGCATGGTTTGACCTCTCTGACATATTCGAGGTTCTCTATGCGGCTCAGTGTGAAGACGAAGAGGTATTGGAGCGACGATTCAAGCAAAGACGGAATGCAAAGCTTGCCCCATTAGGCGCTCAGTTGATTATAACCTTCGAGTCAGTTGGAGAGGAAATAGCCGATGAAAGAACGGTCCAGTCGCATCTGCTTATGTTGCTCGGGCGCCTGCTGCAGCTGAAATCGCTGTTTACTGTCCTGAGAATCTCAGAAGTTGATGTAACTGAAACCGAGATTATTCTCTACATCGCTCAGGTGCTTGAGGCATTCTTCTCGGAAGGCAAAGAGGGAATTGCATGGGTACTCAAGAATCGAATTCACCGAGTCTTAGGATTACCAGATACACATAAAAAGTGGTTCAACAAGTTTTACGACATTAGAAGTCGTGTAGCACATGGGAATCTTCCTATGCTTCGACCGGGAGACTTCAACTGGGATACGCCTGATGTTCTGAACTATAGGGAGGCTTATCTTGACCCTATGGATCGGGCGATTGGTGTTTTGATTGCTATCATCCAAGATCTAGTTGTGAGCGATGCTCGAACTTACCGATTCAGTGAGCAGTTCGCACGAGAATAGCCTCAATGCTAAGTGCAGCGTCTCTTATAATCCTTGGAATGCCGGCGCACTGGAGGCGTAGCCGGAATGAGCGAATGAGCCGCCGGCGCTGATACTCGACGACATCGAGACCCTCAACAGCGGTAGCGATTGCGTAGCAGGCGTCCAGAACATCAGCGAGGTAGGCGCGTTTGTCACGCGGCATACAGCACGCGAAGCTCTTCGCTCCGTCTCAGATGCCGGTACTCTCTACCAGTTCCTCCCCGTTCTGCAGAAGAGATAGAGCTTGGGGTAAGGCGCTCTCGAGGATTTTCTGTAGGGCTGCGTTGGACGTATTGCCACAGGTGAGCCAGAGTACTTGTGGCGGCGGACCCAAGCGGTCCAGCAGTTGGACAAAATCACTGTCCTTCGTCATTACGATGGCTGCCACCTGTCGAGCTGCCATAAAAATCTCTTGATCGGTCGCGTCGCGCAGGCCAAGGTCACGCACCGGGGCTGCCTCTACAGCAAAGGTATCCGACACCCAGCGGGCGATTGTTGGCGAAAGCTGGGCATCAATCCAGAGTATCATGCCGCGACAACGGGATGATCAAGGCGTCGTGCTGCGTATTGCAACGCTGCTTTCAGGTCGTCCGGTTCAAGATCCGGCAACTCGGCCAAGATATCCTCGGGACTTAGCCCGGCGGCGAATAGTTCCAGAATATCGATCACGCGGATACGCATGCCCCGAATACACGGCCGTCCACCACATTGGGCTGGATTGAGCGTAATGCGGTTCATCAAACTCGACATGAGACTCATCCCTCCCCTGGATCAACCAGGTCGAGTCAGCAATACTGCAGAGCTACCTGTCTGCACATTATACCCGTCCTGACACGCGCCTCAAAACGCGCTGCGTCGCGTTGCCCATCCAAGGAAGCAGCGGATAATGTCGTGGCTGAGCACATCGGCGCAAGAGGCGGCAAAGAAAGTCGTTCTTTGAGGTAGTGGGACCGTTGCTCAGTAGGTCACGCATTTTCCATTTGGAACCATTGACCCCGGAGCAGGTGCGTGACCTCCTCCTCCGCGCCCTCCACGACACCGAGCGCGGCTACGGCTACCGCCCCATCGAGATGACCGGCGACGCCCGCACCGCGCTCAACGCCCTCGAGCTCGCCGTCGAGAGCACGCCGCCCGACGCCAACGGCGTCATCCACATTGACGACACCGTCGCCGAGGAGAGCATCCAGCGCACGTCGTCCACTACCACAAGGTTTCGCCCATATGCCTACGTCTAAAGTCGTTGGCACAGCGAAGGCCAGGGCAGATGTGGTACGACATCCGGCCTGTTGAACGTCTTGAAACTTTTGCCCCGAGGCAACTGAGGCTTACGCCTGGTTACTCGATAAGGTAGCCGCCGTCCACGTAGAGTATTTCGCCCGTGATGTAGGCCGCTTCGTCGGAAGCAAGGAAGAGGGCGGCGTTGGCGATATCGCGGGGCCGGCCCACGCGCCCAAGGGGAATCCGCGCTTCGTAGCTAGCGCGGCGAACGGGGTCGTCAAAGGAGCCGTGCCCCGAGTCGGTCGTACCCGGCCCGATCGCGTTGACACGGATGCCATAGCGCGCCAGGTCGAGCGCCAGCGCTCGCGTCATCATCAGCACGCCGCCTTTCGAGGCCGCGTAGTGGACCTGGTCGGGGAAGGCGACCGCCGACTCGATGGACGCAATGTTTATGAGACTGCCGCCGCGCCCGGCCTCGATCCACACCCGCGCCGCCGCCTGGGCGCATAGGAACGGGCCGCGCAGATTCACGGCCATCATGCGGTCCCACTGGGCGTCGGTCAGATCGAGGAGGGGAACGCGGCCGAGCAGGCCGGCGTTGTTGACGAGGATATCGAGCTGCCCCCACGTGTCGAGGGTGTGCTGGACAAGGCGCTCAACGTCGGCGCGCTGGCTGACATCCACGGTCAGCGGCAGCGCCGCGCCACCGCTGGCCTCGATGAGCGCGGCGGTCTCCCCGCCGCGCGACGCAACAAGCTCGGCGACGACGACCCGCGCGCCTTCCTCGGCCAATCGCAACGCGATGGCGCGTCCAATCCCGGATCCCGCGCCGGTGACGATGGCGACGCGATGGAGCAGCCGCACGGCTAGACCTTCAGGCGCGGGTCGAGCGCCTCGCGCAGGGCATCACCGAGGACATTGAAGGCCAACACCGTGAGGAAGACGGCCAGGCCGGGAAACACCGTCAGCCACCACGACGTGCGCATGAAGTTCTTGCCGTCGCTGAGCATGTTGCCCCAGCTCGCTGTCGGCGGCTGGGCGCCGAGGCCGAGATAGCTCAGGCTCGCCTCGACCAGGATTGCGAACGATAGGGACAGGGCGGCCTGGATAATGATGACGGGCATCGTGTTGACGAGCAGGTGGCGGTGAATGATGCGCACATCTGAGGCGCCGACGACTTTCGCCGCCGTGACAAATTCCTTCACCCGTAGGGATAGGAACTGCCCCCGCACCAGGCGCGCTGTCCCCATCCAGCTCGTCAGACCGATGATGAGCATCGTCATCGGCAGGCTCGGCCCGAAAACGGCCACGACGGCCAGCAGCAGAAAGAACTGTGGGATGCTCAGCATCACGTCCACAAAGCGCATGATCCCCGAGTCCACATTGCCGCCGTAGTAGCCGGCCACCGCGCCGAACACCGCGCCCAGGACGATCAGGATGATAACGGCGACGAGGCCGACGGACAGCGACACCCGCGCGCCAAACAGGAGGCGGCTCAGGACATCGCGCCCATACTGATCGGTCCCCAGGAGGTGCTCCGACGTGAGGGGCGGGCGCAGGCTCAGGCTGGTCTCCTGCGCCGCCGGGTCGAAGGGGGCCAGCAGCGGCGCGAAGATCGCCGCCCCGGTGACCAGGACGATGATCGCCAGCGCCAGGAGCGCCAGGCGATTGCGCGCTAAGCGCCGCCACGACTGGAACCGCCGCCGCGCTGGCCGGGCCCACGCGTGGGGCTGGACTCTAGAGAGCGTGGAGGAGTTTGTGCGAGACGTCATTCCCGCACCGAGTCGAAGGTGATGCGCGGGTCAACCATCACATAGACGATGTCAATGACGAGGCTGAGCACGAGGATGACAATGGTCGTGACGATCGTCAGCCCCATGATGACCGGGTAGTCGCGCTTGAGAACGGCTTCCAGGCCCAGGCGGCCGATGCCCGGCCACGCGAAAATGCTCTCGATGATGATGGAGCCGCCCAGGATGCGCGGCAATGATAGGCCGACGATGGTAATCAAGGGGATGAGCGCGTTTTTCAGGCCGTGCCGCACGACGATTGTCTGGGACGCCAGTCCCTTCGCCCGCGCCGTCGTCATGTACTCTTGCCGGACCACCTCCAACATCGAGGTCTTGACGAAGCGCGTGTACCAGGCGACATACGTCAGCGCCAGGACCGTCACCGGGAGGACATAGTGCAGCATGCGCTCCGGGAAGGGCTTGTCCTGGCCCATGCCCGTCGAGGGCAGCCAGCCTAGCGTGAGCGAGAAAATCATCAGGAGCATCAGCGCCGACCAGAACTCCGGCATGGACAGGCCGAACAGGGTCGTGACCGTCGCCATGCGGTCCACGATGGAGCCGCTGCGGAGGGCCGAGAGGAGGCCCACCGGGATGGCGAGGCACAGCGCGAGCAGGATGGCGAACCCCTGGAGCTGGAAGGTGGCCGGAATGCGCTCCATGATGAGGCCCATGACCGGCTGCTGGTAGCGGAAGGACTGACCAAAGTCAAGGGTGACGGCCTTGCGCAGCCACAGGACATACTGCATCGGCAGCGGCTGATCCAGGCCCAGGTCGTGGGCCACCGCCGCGCGCACTTGCGGGTCCGGCTCACTCTCTGGCACAAAGAACGCCGTGGGGTCGCCGGGGGCAGAGTGAATGAGAAGGAAGACGATGAGGCTCACCCCGAGCAGCAGCGGCGCCATCATCAGCAAACGACGGATGATGTAGCGACTCATCTCACCTCAGAAGGTTGCGCCGAGGACTCATGGAACGGCGTCGCATCCCATGAGTCCTCGCCGGCGAATGCCAAGGGTCTACTTCTCCTTGTACCAGTTCTGGATGTGGTAGTACGGCTGGATCGGGTTAGGCGTAATTCCCTTCAGCTTCAGGTTCGTCACGACGGGGTTGGGCCGGTAGTAGGCGTAGAAGTTCGGCAGCTCGTCTACCAGAATCTTCTGGATTTGTTGATACGCCTTCTTGCGGTCCTCAACGGTCGTCGCCGCGCGCCCCTCATCAAGGAGCTTGTCAACCTGGGGATTGCTGAACTTGTAGTAGTTGCCCGGCGCGCCGGTCTTGTACACCTGATACAGCGAGTCGGGGTCGGGCAGGCCGGAGGCCGTCGCCTGGGTAGCGATCTCGAACTTACCGTCCTGGACGCTCTTGAGGAAGATTGGCCACTCGTTCATCACAGGCTCAATCTTGATGCCAATCTTACCCAGTTGGGCCTGGGCGAAGGTCGTAAACTGCTCGCGGAACAGGTTGCCCGAGTTGGTGCTCCACTTGAGGGTGAAGCCGTTGGGGTAGCCCGCGTCGGCCAGCAGCTTCTTGGCCTTCTCGACGTCGTATGTGGGCATGGCCTGGCTCTTGTCATACGTCCACAGGGTCGGGGCTACGACGCTGTCGGCGGGCTGGGTCACGCCCTTGAGAACGTCGTTGGTAAAAGCCTTCATGTCCAGAGCCATCGCAATGGCCTGGCGCACCCGCACGTCCTTGGTGTACTGGTTGTCCAGGTTGAACTGGACGCTCTCGATGCTCGACGGCGGCAGCTCGATGACGGTCAGCTTCTTCTCGGCCTTGAGGCGGGGGATCTCGGTCACCGGCGGCACGATGCTCGTGTCAATGTCGCCGGCCTCTAGCGCGACCAGCATGGCGTTCAGGTCGGGGATCACCTGGTGGCGGAGGCCGTCGAGGCACGGCCGGCCGCCCCAGTAGTCCTTGTTCGCCTCGAACGTCCAGCTATCGCCCTTCTTCCACTCCTTGAACTTGAACGGGCCGGTGCCGATGAGCTTCTGCGCCCACTCACCCTTGGCGATGTCCTGCCCCTGCACGAGGTGCTGCGGGACGGGCTTCAGCTCGCGCATGGACGTCACCAGGAAGGACGCCGTCGGCTTGGCGAGGGTAATCTGAATGGTGTAGTCATCCAGCACCTTGATGCCGGACACCTCCTTCGTCTTGCCGTCAATCGCATCCTGCGCGCCGGCGATCATGTTGAAGCGGCTGCGGAAGGGGCCGGTGTAGTCCTTAGCGAGGATGGTGTTGAGGGTGAACGCGACATCCTTAGCGGTGAAGGGCTGGCCGTCATGCCACTTCACATCCTTGCGCAGCTTGAAGGTGTAGACCAGGCCATCCTTGGAGATGTCCCACGACTCGGCGAGCCAGGGTATCGGCTCGAAGGTCTTCGGGTCTACGTCGAGGACGCGGTCGAAGACCCAGTCGGTCAGAAAATCGCCATCGGTGTCAACGCGCAGCAGGGGGTTGATGTTGGCCGCTTCGGCGTTGGTGCCGGTGACGGCGAAGCCGCCGACCGTGGGGCAATTGGTCCCGCCAGGCTTGGCGGCGGCCCCGGCGGCCGGGGCCTGAGTGGGGGCGGTGGCCTGGGATGAGCCTGGGGCGGGAGCACTGGCCGCCTTCGAAGCGTCGGAAGCCTGATTGGCGGACGGGGCCGGGGCAGATTGGCCGCCACACGCCCCGACCACGACCAGTATGACGAGCAGGGCCAGGCAGGCGATCCATTTTCGCATGAGCTTCTCCTTCTCTGGTTAGCACCGCGCTGACGCTAGGGGACTTCCCTTAGCTCAATACCATCTCCAACACCGACTGCGCGACATCGTCCGTCGTGCGGAGCGCGCCGCGTCGTTCCTGGTAAACGCGCTTGGCTTCCATCGGGTCCGCGCTCTCGCGGAACATGACTTCCAAGAGCGGGGTGTCCACCACGCCGGGGATGAACGCCTCGAAACGAATACCGGCGTCGGGGTAGTCAACGGCCAACTGCTTCATGAGCAGGATGACCCCGGCTTTCGAGGCACAATAGGCCGGCGAGCGCGCGGTTCCCTCGATGCCCGCGCCCGACGCGGTGCTAATGATCAGCCCGCTGCCATGCCGCCGCATAACCGGCATCGCGTACTTGGTTCCCAGAAACACACCCTTTAGATTCACGTTCAGCACGAGGTCCCAGTCGGCCTCGGTACATTCCTCGATGGTACCGCGACGCAGAATTCCCGCGTTGTTGAACAGGATATCGAGGCGGCCGAACCGGTCCACCGCGGTCTGGATCATGCGCTCGGCGTCAGCGGCGCGCGTGACGTCGGCCGGCACGAACAGCGCGATCCCACCGTTCTCTTGAATCTGGGCGACCGTCGCCTCCCCTTGCGCGGCGACAACGTCCACGACGACAACACAGGCCCCTTCGCGCGCGAAGAGCAGCGCGGTCGCTCGCCCGATCCCCGACCCCGCGCCTGTGATGAGGGCCACTTTGTCGGCCAGTCTGCCAGTCATCCAAATACCTCGATTATGTGCGCAACGTCGCCGCCCAGGATGATATGGACCTGGTTGGGATTGGCGGTCGGTTGGTAGACGATGATCGGAGCGCGGGTGCTGCCCAGGCGCGGCAGGTACATCAGCTCCAGCAGGCCGTCGTCATCCAACGGGTCGGCGTCCAGGTCGTGAAACGCCGGCTCTAGCCCGCGCTCGGCCAGGTACGACAACGCTGTCTCGGTCCGCGGCGAGCCGCGTCGCCCGTACACTTTCGAGGCCGGCCGCGCCGGCTCGCCAAGGTCATTAAGCACGCGGTCCGTGTAGGCCTTGTCGCAGCCCAGGATAAGGCGTCCGCCTATGTCAATGAGCGGGTCGCGCATCGCCCCGTCGGGCCGCCGCATAAGGCGGACAATCTCTTCTTTCGAGATCGGATCCGTCTCAAGGTCGTGATACTCGAACGGGATGCCACGTCGCGAAAGAAACTCTTTCGCCATGTTGCAAGCGTTTCACCAGGTACGGCCGTAGAAAATGGTGCGTCCTGTCGTGGTCATATCACCTCAGCATTTCTTCCTGAACCATTGCGAGGGGCAGCGTGCTGTAGCGCATGAGGCGGTCGTGGAAATCCTTCAGCCGGAAGGCGCTGCCCTGCTTCGCCTTCACCTTCTCGCGCAGGTCCATCAGCATGGATAGGCCGACGCGATACGACGATATGTAGGTTGGGCGCGTGGTGTACCCGCGTACTTCGCTCTCGGCCCAGCGGGTCTCAAGGCGGGCGCGGTCGGCCAGCCAATTGACGGCCTCCGGCGCGCTCATGCCGCGGGTGTGAAGGCCGGTGTCGATGACAATGCGGACCGCGCGCCACAGGCCGTTACGTAGCTGCATCAGGCGGAAGCGCGGCTCGGCCAACGGTCCGGTCTCGTACCACAGCTCCTCCGTGTACAGGCCCCAGCCCTCACCAAATATCGGACTCCAGAATTGCAGGCGAAGAGGTGTCCCGACTTGCTTCGAGATGACCTTGTGCAGGTGGTGGCCGGGGTAGATTTCGTGCTGGGCGATGCCGCGGATCCAGGCCCAACTGCTGTCGCGCAGGTGCTGCACCTGGCGCTCAGGCGGGGCATCGGAGTCTACGGGCGTGATGTACCACTTGCTCTTGAGGCCCGGCTCGAAGGCCGGCGATGTCCAGGGTTTGGCAATGGGCGACGAGGCGCGCATGAATGTCGGCATCCACTCAAGGGAGCAGCTTTCCCCATCCGGGAAGGTGATGAGATCGAGGTCGAGGCAGTGCTGGCGGGCGAGCAAGGTCTCGTCCTCGTAGGCCTGCCTCAGGTCCTCTGCGGTGGGGTGATCATCCTTGATCCGCTCCAACGTCTCGACCCAATCACAGTCGGGGTCAATCTGGTGCGCGACCTCGGCCATCTCTCGCTCGTAGTGGTCGATCCACTCGCACCCGAAGTCGTACAATTGGTCGGCGTCCATATCGAGCATGTGATAGCGCTTCAGGATGAAGTCGAATCTCTCACGCCCAATGGCGAAATCGCCGGCGGCTTGCCCGCCGATTTCGCGGATGTAGCCTTCAAAGTCATGCACCGCCTGGGCCGCGGCGAGGCTGGCCGTCGTCACCTCATCCGCTAGCGCGGGAACGAGGGCCGCCGCTTCGGGAATCGCGCCGCTTAAGAACTGCCGCGTACTGCGCGCTGTGAGCAGACCGAACTCGACCCAGATAGGCGGGATGTTGGTTGGACGGAGGTTGCGGCGGGCCGTGGCGAGGGAGGGAGGAATGGCCTGTAGGCGCGACAGCAAGGCCCGCAGGCGCTCCTCTAGGGGGGCATGGTCGCCGATGAGCAGGTCGTTGAGGCCGATGCCCACGTTTTGAAGGTAGAAGCGCGGCGCCCGCTCCCAGGGCCGCAGGTCGTGGTCGAGAATGGCGCGGTCGAGGACGCCTAGCGCCCACCGGCGGTCCAACTGCTCATGGATAGTGAGCGTAGACGGGTCAAGGCTTTCGAAGCGGCGGTGGAAGTCACGCAAGTCCGCGCCCCAGGCATCCAATGCATCTGGGGTGACATCAGCAAGCTGATGGTCGTAGCGGTGGATGCCGACGTTGGTGGCCAACGCCGGCTCCTGGCGCCACGTCGCTTCCAGAAACTCGTCTACGAGGTTTGAGAAGGCGGACATAGGCCTCCTTATGCCAGGGCGCTCTCACCCTGCCGCGTCAGCCGGTTGACGACGACCTCGCCCTCCTTCATCACCAATCGCACATCGCGCAGCGCCGAGATGTTCGCCAGCGGGTTCTGCTCAACGACGATCAAATCGGCCAGCTTGCCGGTTTCGACCGTGCCGAGCGTTGTCAGAACGCCACACATCTCGGCGGCGTTCCGTGTCGAGGCCAGCAAGGCCTTGGCCGGCGTGTGGCCGGCCTTCACGGTCCACTCGATTTCAGGCACAGCGGTGTCGGCGATGGGGTTGAGGTCCGCGCCGTTGACGATGGTCACACCAGATGCCAGAGCGTTCTGGAATGCCTTCTGGTGGAGCTCCGCTCCCGCGAGTGCGCGCTGCAGAGACCACTCGGGCCACTCCCAGCGGCGCATGTAGGCCTCGTCCATCGTGACCGACAGCGTCGGGCAGTAGTAGACGCCCTTCTCCGCCATTAGGTCGGTCGCCTCGCGGCTCAGCTCGTAGCCGTGCTCGATGGAGTCGAGACCGGCCTTGACGCCGAGGATGGCGGCCTCCGAGCAGCCCGTGTGGGCGCAGACCTTCAGACCCTTTTTATGCGCGGCATCGCAAGCGGCCTTGATATCGTCGTAGTCCATCTGGACTTCGTACATGCTCTCGCGCACGCCGGCAATACCGCCCGTGATCATCAGCTTGATCCAGTCAACGCCCATCTTGATGCACTCGCGCGCCGCCTTGCGAACTTCCGCCGGGCTATCCACCTCGATTCGCTTCGACGTGTACACCGGCTCGATGCGACCGTTCGCCCCGTGGCCACCCGTCATGCTGAGGCCTTCGCCGGCGCCGAAGATGCGCGGCCCGTAGAGTCGCTTGTCATCGTAGCCCTTCTTCCACAGACCCGCCGGCGTCTTGTTGGCGTACGCATCGCGGAGGGCCAGATCAATGTAGTCCGACTCGCCTACGGCGCGCAGGGCCGTGACGCCGACGTGGAGGGCCGACTGGGTGTTGCGTACCGCGCGCAGTGTTCGCTCGGCGGGCGTCTCGAAGTAGCTGACTCGATTCGGGTCGGGGATCATGCCGCCGGGGTGGCAGTGGCTATCCCACAGCCCCGGCAGGAGGTACGCGCCGCCCAGGTCGCTGACGCTGGCCTCGGGCGGCGGCGGGGCCGCCGTCTTGTCTATGCCAGCAATCTTGCCGTTTTCCACGACGACCGTCGCCCGATAGGGCTGCATGTCGTCGCGGACGCAGTCAATGACGGAGCAGTTGATCAAGTAGTGCTTCATCCGACCTCCTCGCCTCCAATCGTCCTTCAAGCGACCCCGCCGAGTCGAGAATGTCGTGCTCGCGAAGCAGGGCCACCAGACTATCGTACGCGAACTTGAGACCGTCGTGCATGCCCTGGCGGTAGGGATACCTGCCCTTGCCGTCGTTGTAGGAAAGCTCTTGCCCCAGACGCTCGGCCAACTGGCGCAGGTCGTCGTCGAGGCTCTGAGGTGAAGGGGTTGTCATTGCGTTTCCCAAGCTAGGCCAGGCCCAATGCGCGTTCCATGGCCGGCTGGTCGAACCCGAGGATGCGCTCGTCGCCGACGATGAGCAGTGGGACACTGACTTCGCCAGTCAATGCCAACAGGCTGGCGCGCGCCGCCGGGTCCTTGCGGATATTGCGATCCTCGAAGGGAATGCCATGCTCGGAGAGAAACTCTCTCACGCGACAGCACTCCTGTCAGGTCGGTGATGTGAAGTCCGTATTCAGGCTGTAGAGAACAACGACGGGCTGAGACATGCGAGAACCTCTTGGAGTATTGGAGGAGCCGACGCCGACATGTGCATTGTAACCAGGGTTGCGCCGCTTCTCTAGAGGTATTCGTATCAGTTTTCTTGCCGATTGGCATCACGCCCCTACCAGCCCAGGGCGTAGTTCTCTCGACGCGGGTCGGCGCCGGCCGTTAGCGTCCCCGTCCGCGGGTCGAGCAGGATGGCGCACAGGCTGCTGGCGGCGCGAGCGTAAGCGGGCCAGACCGTGACCCGATGCCCGCGCGCGGCCAACTCGGCGCGGACCACCTCGCCGATCCGGTCCTCCACGGTCAATAGTCCGGGGCGGTAGGCATGGGGCCAGAACGAGTTGGGGAAGCTCTCGGTGCTGAAGCGCGGGGCTTCGATGGCCTGCTGCGGGTCCATTTCGAAGTCAACCAGGTTGACCAGCATTTGGACCATCGCCTGGCACTGCATGTCGCCGCCGGGCGTGCCAAATGCCAGCCAGGGGCGCCCGCCGCGGAAGGCGAGCGCGGGATTGGGGGTCAGACGCGGCCGCTTGCCGGGGTGGAGAGCGCTGGCGTGCTGCGGGTCGAGCCAGGATTGGGTTCCCCGTGGCGAAATCACCAGCCCCAGACCGGGAACCATAGGGGTCTCGCGCGCGCTGTCACTCGGCGTGGCCGAGAACAGGTTGCCTTCGGAATCGGCAACACACAGATAGGCGGTGTCATACGGCCAGGGGCCGGGCGCAGTGTCTATCGGCGTCGCGCCTTGGGTGCGGTCTACGCCGAAACCAGCCGGATCGCCCGCCGGTGGCATCTCGGGCCAGGCGTGGGCCATGTCTATATCGGCGGCGCGAACGCGCGCATAGTCCTCGCTCAGCAGCCCGTCCAGCGGGACATCGGCGAAGCGCGGGTCGCCATAGTATCGCTCGCGGTCGGCGAAGGCGAGCTTCAGGGCCTCGGCAAGCAAGTGGACGTAGTCGGCACTATTGTGGTCTATCCCGGCCAGCTCGAAGTGGTTCAGGATGTTGAGTGTCTGGTTGATGACTGGCCCCTGGCACCACGGGCCGCAGGTAGCCACGGTGACGTCGCGGTAACGGCTCAGCACCGGTTCCTCTAAGCTGACATGGAAGCTCGCCAGATCATCGTACGTCAACAAGCCGCCCTGGGTCTGGGCGAACTCCGCCATCTGCCGGGCGATGTCGCCGCGGTAGAACAGGTCGCGCGCGGCCGGTAGGCCGCCTCTGTCCTCAGCCTCTACCATCCGTCGCAGGGTACTCGCGAGGTCCGCCTGGACGACCCTCTCGCCGAGGGCCGGCACGCGGTTGCCCGGCAGGAGGACCGCCGCCGTCGAGGGCCAGCGGCGGAAGCCCGCCGTATCGGCTGTGAGGTCGCTATGGAGCGAGCCATACATGGGAAAGCCACGCTCGGCCAGCTCGATGGCGGGCGCAGCGACCTGGGCAAAAGGCAGCGAACCGAACTGTTCGAGAGCCGTCAGCCAGGCATCGGCGGCGGCCGGCACGACCGAGCGCAGGATGCCTTCGGGAAGGTCGCCGTACCGTTCGCGGAAGAAGGCGATGCTCGCAGTGCGCGGCCAGACGCCCAGGCCGTCAATGACGACCGTCCGTCCCTCGCGGGCCAGGTGCAAGATAATAGGCGCGACGCCGCCCAGGCTTGTCATGTGCGGCTGGAGGACGTTGATGCACAGGCCCATGGCGACGCCGGCGTCGACGACGTTGCCGCCCTGGTCGAGAATCCGCTGGCCGGCGACCGACGCCAGGTAGTGGCTCGACGCCACAGCCGCCCGCGTCGCCATCACGACCGGGCGGTGAGAAGGGTATAGAGGCGCTTGCCGCATCATGCCATCCCTTTCTGGCCGAGCAAGTTCACGCCCGGCGAATCACGCCGGCGCGTCGAGCATGCGCCCGGCGATGAGCGCCACCGGCGGCGAGCCGTAGCTCAGCAGTGTGTCGTGGAACGCCTTCAGGCTGTACGCGCTGTCTTGTTGCTCACGCCACTCCTCGCGCAGCTTCTGAATCTGCGTCTTGCCCACCAGGTACGATGACGGGTACGTCGGGTTGTTGTGCGTGGTATAGCGCCGCACCTCGCCCTCGGCCATATGCGTGTCCAGGGCAACCTGGTCGCGCAGCAGCGCCACCGCCTCCTCGAAGCCCATGTCGCGCGTGTGCAAACCCGTGTCAATGACGACGCGCACCGAGCGCCACAAAGCATTGCGCAGCTTGAACAGCATCACCGGCGGCTCGTGAATGAAGCCGGTCTCCTCGAACAGGTCCTCGGTGTACAGCCCCCAGCCCTCGACGAATACCGGACTGCTGAAGTAGCGGCGCATGGGCGATGCCGACGTGACGAGCTTGTGGTGGACTTTCTGCAGGTGGTGGCCCGGGTAGATTTCGTGCAGGGCAATCGAGCGGGCGAACGCGTAGCAGTTGTCGCGCATGTGCTGGCGCTGGCGCTCGGGCGTGGCCTCGGGGTCGAGGGGCGTGATGAGCCACTCACTCTCCAGGCCCGCCTCGAACGGCGGTGTCGTCCCCATGACCGCGATGGGCAGCGAGGCGCGGAGATAGGCGGGTACCCACACCATGTGGCACACCTCGCCCTCCGGAATGGTGATCAAGTCCCGTTCGACGCAGTGCGCGCGCGCGCGCCACATCTCGCGCTCGTAGGAGTCCTTGAACTCGGCGGGCTGTGGGTGGTCCTCCTTCACGCGGTCAATCTGCTCGATCCAGGTGCGGGATGGGTCTTGCTCGCGGGCATAGGCTTCTAGACGCGCCCTGTCCTCGGCCATCCGCTCCAGCCCGAACTGGTAGAGCGACTGGTGGTCCATGTCGAGCAGATGGAATCGCTGAAGCAAGAAATCGAAGTGGGCGGGGCCACACGCATAGCTGCCGTGGGCGCGGCCCCGCAGGTCGCGCAGGAACGTCGCGAACTCGTTCAGGCTGGCGCGGCTCCGCGTCGCCGCCGTAGCAATGTCACCATGCAGGGCATCGGGCAGCGTCTCGGCGAAGCCCGCCACGGCGTCGCCCAGGAATTGCTCCAGACCGCGCGCCGCCGTCAGGCCCATGTCCACGTACAGCGGCGGCGCGTCGTCGGTCAGGTTGGCTTGCGCCGCGCCCAGGTAGTCAGGTAGCTGGTTCAGGCGCGCCAGGAGTCGCTCGCCCCGCACTTCGGGCGGCGCGTCGTGGCGGCTCATGAGGGGCGACAGTGCGCCGCCCAGGCGTTCGAGATACCAGTAGGGCGCGCGTTCCCAGATGCGCAGGTCGTCGTGGCGGCGCAGGCTCGTCTCTAGATCGAGGATCGCTACCCGGCGATCCATTTGCTCATCCGCGCTCAGACCTTCAGGGGCGATGGCCTCGAACCGCCGCAGGAAGTCGCGGCGGCGAGTCGCCTCGGCCGCGATCGCATCCTGGGTCAGCGCGCCTAGCTCGTCGTCATGGTCGTGGACGCCAAGCTGCGTGGCGCGAATGGGGTCTGTCTGAAACACGAAGGCCAGGTACTCATTCACCAGCGCCTGAAGCTCTGTCATGATTGCTCCTTGAGGCTATCACGTAAAGTAGGTGAATCTAGTACTCTATCTGAGCCTGGCACGAACGCGGGGCCGTTCATGACCAGATACGTCATGTCGCCGCTGAAAACATATGGCACGCCGCGCGGGATGAAGACATAGTCGCCGGCGCGGACCTGGCCGAGAGGCTCGCTGCCCACCTGAAACTCGGCCTGGCCGTCGATGATGTAGTAGACGCGATCACTCACGTCACACACCAGTTCCTGGTGTTGGCCCCATAGGCGGACCCAGGTCACGCTGATGGCGTCGCTGTGCGCATCGCGGTGGACAACCCGCTTCATGACCAGCGAGTTGTCAGGCTCGTAGATCTCCGGGAGACTATCGGCTTTGATAATCACACTGTCTCTCCGTTGTGTGCAAGGCCCTAAGCATGGGGATGAATGTGCCTGGGCCGGCCTTCGCTATACCATCTTCGCCACGCGCGCCATCTCGTCGTACGCGTCGCGCAGCCCGTCGCCGGTGAGCGGCACGTCAACGATTGTGTGGGTCACGCCCAGGGCGCGGTGCTGCGCCAGGGTCTCTTCGGTCAGGCGGTACTTGGCGCCCGGTCGCGCGACGATTGTTAGGCTGGCGAAGTCGCGCCCTGCTTGGTCGCAGAACTGCCGCAAACGCCGCACACCATCGGCAAGCTCGTCCAGGGTGATGAGGGTCGGGTGCCAGCCGTCGCCCAGGCGCGCGACCCGGCGTAGGGCCGCGTCACTGTGGCCGCCCCAGACGACGGGAATGGTGCCGTGGACCGGGCGCGGATACATCTGGCAGTCCTGGAGCTGCCAGATGTCACCCTGGAAATTAACGGTTTCACCGCTCCACAGCGCCCGCATCAGCCGAATCATCTCGACCGAGCGTTTGCCGCGGTCGGCGAACGGCACCCCGATCAGCTCGAACTCCTCCGCCATCCAGCCGACGCCGACGCCGAGCCAGACGCGGCCGCCGCTGAGAACGTCGAGCGTCGCCAACTGCTTCGCGAGTAGCACCGGGTTGCGCAGTGGCAAGACGAGCACTGACATGGCGAGCCTGATTCGCGGCGCGGCGGTGGCGGCCCAGGCCAGCGCGAGGAGCGGGTCGAGCAAGGGGGTATCGGCCGGGGCCGTCCAGCGACCGTCGGCGGCATACGGGTAGGGCGAGGCGACGTGATGCGGCAGGACGACGTGGTCGCTGACCCACACGGAGTGGTAGCCGAGCTCGTCGGCCCAGCGCGCCAGGCGCGTGAGGGTCTCAGCATTGCCGAAGGGACCAGAGGCGGGAATACGGACGGCTAGTTCCACGGGGATAACCTCATGAATTCAATGGCATGTCTGGCGGTCGTGTCTCATAGGGCGGTCAACCCGCCGTCAACAGGCAGGGCGACACCGGTGATGTAGGATGAGTCGTCGCTGGCGAGGAAGAGAGCAACGCGGGCCAGCTCGTCGGGCTGCGCCACGCGGCCGAGGGGGATGCGCTCCATGAGGCGACGCCTGGTCGCTTCGGGGTCGGGCGACTCCTCGATGAATCGGCGGTGCATGGGCGTATCTACCTCGCTAGGGCAGATGCAGTTGACGCGGATGCCATGGCGAGCGTAGTCAACGGCGACTTGCTTGGTGAGCATGACGACACCGCCCTTGGCCGCGCTATAGGGCGCCTGCCCCGGGGACGCGACGAGCCCTAGCATCGAGGCGGTGTTGATTATCGAGCCACCGCCGCTCCTGAGCATCGCGGGGATGGCGTACTTGCAGCCGAGCATGACGCCCTTGAGATTGACGTCGAGGCTGCGCGACCACAGGCTGTCATCGGTCTCGGTCACCTTCGCTGGCAGCGTCAGCCCCGCGTTATTGAAGAGAATGTCGAGCCGACCATAGGTGTCGAGGGCCAACTGCACCATCGCGGCGACCTGTTCGGCCTCGGCTACGTCAATGTGAGCGAAGCAGGCTTGACCGCCCTGGCTTTGAATGTGAGCTATCGTCTCCTCGCCGGCGGCTTGGGCGAGATCGGCGACGACGACTCGCGCCCCTTCCTGAGCGAACAGAATGGCGGACGCGCGACCGATACCCGACGCCGCGCCGGTGATAATGGCGACTTTGCCGTCGAGTTTCATACGCCCGACTCCTTATACTCCGACCATCGTCGGGCGATCACGACGTGGCCGCCGTCTGAGGCGCCGCCAGCGGCCGGCGCGGCTCGAGGCCGACCAGCTCGGCCACCCGCTGCATTTCCTCGTGCAGAATCTCCAGGCTGGGGTCCTTGATAATCGGGTCAATGATCCAGTGTGTGACGCCCATAGCCTGGTGCGCTGCCAACGTCTCGGCCGACACTCCGTATTTGTCATACGGGCGCGCGATAATAGGCACGCTGTCCGGGTCGCGGCCGTATTGCTCGCAGATCTCGCGCATGCGCTTGACGCCCGCCTGAAGCTCTGCCAGGGGAATCTGAGTCGGGTGCCACCCATCGCCCACTTGCGCGACCTTGCGCATCGAGGCCTCGCTGTGCCCGCCCCAGTAGATGGGAACTGTGCCGTTCGCCGGGCGCGGGTACATCTGGCAGTCGTGGATGTGCCAGTACTGGCCGTCGAACTGCACCGTTTCGCCCGACCAGAAGGCACGCATCAACTTCGCCATCTCGACCGCACGCCGACCGCGGTCCTCGTAGCTCACGCCGAGGAGGCCGAACTCCTCTGCCATCCACCCCGCACCGAGGCCGAGAATGAGGCGCCCGCCGGTCAGGTAATCGAGGGTGGCGGCCTGCTTGGCCAGCAGAATGGGGTTGCGCAGGGGAGCAACCAGGATAGTCGTCCCGAGCTTGCAGTGCGGCGCGGCCTGCCCGGCCCAGGACAACGTGAGGAGCGGATCGAGCCAGTTGGTGTTTGGCGCGTAATCCCAGCGGCCGTGGCTGCGATAGGGGTACCACGAGTCGACCTGGAGTGGCAGAACGACGTGATCGGTCACCCAGAGCGAGTGGAAGCCCAGGTCCTCAGCCCACCGCGCGACGGTCACGATATTCTCAACTGTCGCCTTCGCGCCGGCGCTAGGCAGACAGACCCCGAATTCCATAGGTTACTCCTCTTCCATCTAGAGCACAAAGGGTTCTGGCGAGTAGGGAAATCGCTCATCAGAGGCGAGGTAGGCGGCGAGCGCGGCCACCTCATCAACGGTAATCATGCGGCCGAGAGGCTCGTCGGCCTCGTAGGCGCGGCGGGCAGCGGCCGGATCGGGGGCGCGGTCGAACAGCGCCTGGATAATCGGCGTGTCTACCGCCGTCGGGCAGATGGCGTAGACTCGGATGTTCTCACGCGCATAGCATGCGGCCAGGGAGCGGCTAAGCATGACCACGCCACCTTTGGTTGCGCTGTAGATCGGGCTGCTGGGCCACCCGCGCAGCCCCGCGATGGAGCCCAGGTTTATGATGACGCCCCGTCCGGCCCGTAGGAAGACCGGGACGGCAGCATGGCAGGCCCAGAAGACGCCCGACAGATTCACGGCCAGGGCGCGGTCCCACAGATCGTCAGGCGCTTCTTCGATGCGGCCCCGCCCGGCGACCCCGGCCGAGTTGACCAGAACGTCCAGGCGTCCCCACTGGGCTTCAACGTTGGTCACGAGTTGGCGCACCTGCTCGCGCTGTGTGACATCAACGGCGAAGAAGACGGCTTCGCCATCGGCTGTCAGGCGCACGGTTTCCTGTCCCGCCTCTGACGCCAGGTCGGCGACGGCGACCCGAGCCCCCTCGGCGGCAAACCGCAAGGCAATGGCGCGGCCAATGCCGCTGCCGGCCCCGATGACCAGGGCGACCTTCCCCGACAAGCGCGGCTGGGTCATCGCTGGCTCGCTTCCACAGGTGCGGGCAGGCCGAGCAGCCGCGCGGCGTTGCCTCCTAGCAGACGCTGCTGAGCCTCCGGGTGGATGGGCAGGGCACGGAAGTCTTCCAGCGACTGCTCCAGGCCGCGGCTTGGATAGCACGATGAGTAGAGCATGCGGTAGCTGAGGAAGCCGTTCGCGGCCTTGACATAGTCGTCTGCGCCGGGCATGTTGGGCAGGTACATGTAAAACTCAGGCATGAGATAGACGTTGGTACACCGCATGGCGAGGGCGCAGGCTTGCGCCGTCCAGGGCCAGCAGCCGTGACCGACGATGATAGTCAGGTCGGGAAAGTCAAGGGCAACGTGCTGGATGTGGACCGGCATCGAGTAGCTCATGTCGGGGCCGATAAAGTGGCTACTGGTAATCATCACGGGAATGCCGAGGGCGTTCGCCGCCTCGTACACGGGGTAGACTCGCTCGTCGTCATCGGGTACGGACGGCTCGCTCCAGCCAGGCTCGATGGCGATGCCGCGGCAGCCTTGCTCCACGCGACGCCCGATCTCGTCTACCGCACCCACTTCCAAAGGGTCAATCCCAGCGTAACCGACGAAGCGCTCCGGGTAACGGTGAAGCAGCTCGACGATGTCGCCGTTGTCAACGCTTCCGTAGCGCGGGGCGCAACGCTGGCCCATGATGACCGCCAGGTCGATACCCGCCTCATCCATCTCCTGGACGAACAGCTCCAGCGACTGCTGCTCGAACGATGCGCTCGGCCGGCGTCCCGTTGAGAAGGAATTCCCCCGTACCGGGTCCTCGACCGCGGGGCGCGGGCGGAAGAAGTAGATGCCCAGGTAGCTCTTGTAAGGCGGTTGGATGCGGAAGTCGATAAGCATTGTCCTGACTCCTACAGCGCCGCGGTGCGGAGGTCGCCGCCACCGCCCACGTAGAGGTTCTGGCCCGTGATGAAGCTTGCGCCCTCACCCGCAAAGCACAGCACCGCGTAGGCCACATCCTCGGGCTGGCCGAGGCGCGGGATGGGTTGGGTGCGGGCGCGCGCCAGGTCGCGCTCCTGCTCCTCCTGTGGCATGCCGAGGAAGAGCGGGGTGACAATGAGCGTTGGTGAGACGCAGTTGACGGTAATGCCATACTTGCCCACCTCCATCGCCAGGCTGCGCGTCAGGCTGATGACGCCGCCCTTGGAGGCCGCGTAGTTGGCGAGACCTGCCCCGCCCAGCCAGGAGCGCGACGCGATGTTGACGATGCGGCCGTAGCCGTGCGGTTTCATCACCCGAATGGCGGCGCGGCAGCACAGAAACTGTGAGCGCAGGTTGACGTTCAAGATGCGGTCCCAGACTTGGTCGCTCATGTCGGAGACGTCGACCTCGTCGGCAATTATGCCCGCGCTGTTGACGAGAATGTCGAGTCGGCCAAGCTCGGCGACGACGCGCTCGACCATGGCGTCTACACTGTCAGCCTCGGCAACGTTGACCGCTACGCCGATGGCGGTTCGGCCTTCGGCGCGCAGCTCGTCCGCGACCGTCTCGGCGCCCGCGACGTTGAGGTCGGCGACGGCCACCGCTGCGCCAGCCCGCGCCAGGCTCCTGGCGATGCCCGCCCCGATGCCGCTCGCCGCGCCCGTCACGATCGCCACTCGGCCTGAAACGTTCATAGTCCACCCCTGGCGGCCTGGCTATCAGAGGACGCCGATCTTACCCGCGAAGCCGCCGGCCTTGATCGCCCGGCCGACGATAACGTCCAGGACGACCCCGGCTTCCGGTGCGCAGATCTCTTCCAGCACGCTCCCATCGAAGTCGAGTACGCGCGCGAACAATCCACCCTGCTCGATCCAGTCGCCGACACTGACCGCCGGCTGGTACAGCCCTAGCTCGGTCGTGCGCAGGAGAATACCATGATCAATCTTGACCGGTTGGCCGGCCCAGAGAACAGGCGCGCCGTCCTCGATACCCAGGAAGCGAGCCGCGTTGTGGAGGGAGTTGTAGACGGCGGAGATATGCCGCTCGTCCAGCGCGCCGCGCCCGCCCGCCTCCAGCGTCGCCGCCGGCCGGCCGGCGCGCACAGCCTCGGCCGCGCCCGTTCCGCGCCCCAGCACCGCGCCCGAAGCGTCGGTCACTTCGACGAAGGGCATGCCGAGGGACATCGCCAGGTCCAGCGTGCGCTTGTCCAGCGCGGCGTCGCCGCTGGCGTGGGTGATGATGAACAGGTCAATGGCTTCGTCGTACTCGCCGCCGTGACAGTCAATCACTGCGTCGGCCTTGAGGATCACCTCTTGCGTGATGGTATACGCGATGACCTCGGTCAGCGTCCCATCGGCCTTGCCAGGCCAGACGCGGTTGAGGTTCTTGCCGTCAATGGGGTTGGTGTACTGGGTGTGGGCGGACAGCGCCGCGACATCGGCGGCCAGCACCACGAGTACGCGCCCCGCCAGCTTTTCAGGCTCCAGTGAGCGCCAGAAGCGGTGGACACCTTCCAGCGCCGAGTACTCCGTGGCGTGGACGGCGCCGATGGCGGCCAGGGTCGGCCCCGGCCGCGCTCCCTCGACGATGCCGAGCGGCACAAAAGTGCGATGATCATTGTGGCTATCTACCACCGGCAATTTCACGTAAGTCTTGCTTGCCATGCGTGTCTTCTCCATGACTTGAGTGAGGGGTATGGCTCTACATTTGCCCTTTGTGTCTGGTGGGGAGGCCTGGAGGGCGCAGCCCTCCAGACCCACACCCCCACTACACAGCAAAGTGCAAAGATAGAAGTATGGCTACAGCGCCGCCGAGGCGGGCAAAAGCTCGGAGGTCATGCCCAGATAGTGCATCTCGCGCCCGCCAGCGGTCAGGCGCACCTGGTAGAAGCTAATCGGGGCGTCGAGTCTCTCGCCGCTGGCGTCGAACCGAATCCGCCCCGTCACGCCGTCATACGCCCCAAGATCACGTAGCGCGGCCAGGACGGCGGCGCGGTCAGGGCGGCCCGCGCGGCGAATGGCTTCAGCGAGCAGCATGGCGCTGTCGTAGGCTTCCGGGCTGTAGGTGCTATCTTCTGGGAATCGCGCCGCGTAGGCCTGGCGGAACTGCGCCGCGCTGGGCAGGCGGCGGAAGTCGGCGCCGGAATGGGTATGATAGGCTTCCCCGTCCGGCTCGCCTCCGCCCAATGGGAAGGCCGTCTTCATGGCGTCCGTGCCCAGGAAGGGGACGCGCAGCCCGGCCAGGCGCAAGCCGCCCGAAATCGTCGGGCCTTCGACAGGATGCACGGCGCAGAACACCAGCTCTGGCTCGGCCACGACGGTGGCGCGGATGAGGCCGTTGAAATCCCGGTCCGTCGGCGCGTACTCCTGGCGGCTGACGACCTGGCCCCCGAGCGACTCGTACTCGCGGGTAAAGAGGTCGGCGACCGTCTGCGCCCACAGGTCGTTGGCATGGACGATAGCCGCGCGTTGGGCGTTCAGGTAGCCCCGCGCCAGCCGCGCCAGCTCTCCGCCCTGGACATTTTCATTCGCCACGAGACGGAAGAATGTCTGGTAGCCGCGCCGGCAGAGGTCGGGGTGGGAGGCGCATGGGCTGACCTGCGCGAGACCCGCCGCGTTGAAGACGGGGGCGTTCACGAACGCCTCGCCGCTGCCCATCGGGCCGATGACGCCGACGACGGTGGGATCGGCGGCCAGCTCATCGGCGAAACGCTTGGTCGCTGCGTGGTCACCGAAGTCGTCACACACGCGCCACTCCAGGCTGACGGGTAGACTGGCGTCGGCGGCAAGGTCATCCATGGCGACTTGCAGGCCGCGGTATATGGGGTTCTCGGCGGCGGCGCGACCCGGCCGCGACGAGATGGCGATGGCGATACGCGCCACCGACTTGTCAGTCGACATGCTTGCGTCCTCCTGGGGCTGTCCGAAAGAAGTGTTCGATTGTGTCCACGATCCGTTCAATCTCTGGGCGAGTGAGTTCTGGATAGGTCGGCAGACATAGAAGCTCCCGCGTCACCTGCTCGGTGACGGGAAATGCGCCGTGCGCGTAACCCAGGCCGTGGTACACCGGCTGTACGTGCAGGGGTGGGACATACATCAGACCCGACCAGATGCCCCGGCCGGCTAGATAGGCTTGCAGCGCATCTCGTCGCGGCGTGCGAATGACGAAGTTGCGATACACCGCCTCGCCCTCCAGGTCGTCTTCAGGCAGCAGCAGATACTCCGGCTCCAGGGCCGCCAGCCGCTCGCGGTAGAGGGCGGCGTGAGCGCGACGCTGCGCCAGCCAGCCATCCAGGTGGGGCAGCTTGACGCGCAAGACGGCGGCTTGCAGCTCATCCATCCCCGCGTTGAACCCTTCGGCCTCATACTCGAAGCGCGCCCCGATGACCCCGCGCCGCACGGCGTTGAGACTGGCTACGTTGAAGCCGTAGGCGCCGAGGACACGTACCCGCTCGGCCAGCGCCGCGTCGTTGGTCACGACGATGCCCGCCTCGCCTAGCGCCCCCAGCAGCTTGCCGGGGCTGAAGCTAAAGCAGCCGATGCGGCCCAGGCTGCCCACGCGTTGCCCGCCGTACATGGCGCCGTGAGCGAGGGAGGCGTCCTCGATGACCGCGAGCCGATAGCGCTCGGCGATGGTCAGGATTGGGCGCATCGCGGCCGGCGACCCATACATATGGACGACGACAATGGCGCGGGTGCGCGGCGTGATGGCGGCTTCAAGCTGGGTCGGGTCGAGGTTGTACGTGCGCGGGTGGATATCCACCCACACGGGCCGACCGCCGGCGTGGGCGATGGGCGCCGACGCTGAAATGTCAACGTTGGGAACGCTGATCACCTCGCCCCCGGCGCCGACACCCACGGCGCGCAGGGCCAACATGACGGCGGCGCCGCCCGACGCGACGGCGATGGCATGACGCACCCCGATGTATTGCGCAAACTCGGCCTCGAAATGGGCCACCTCGACGTCCGGCGTGTAGACGGCGCGGTCCACGACGCGCTGAACGGCGGCGTCGAGGGCGGGGCGCAGATTGGCTTGTTGTTGCGCGAGGCGTCCGCCGGGAATGGTGAGCATAGGCTTAGGCGCGCCGCGAGCGCGGATCCAACCACTCGTTCAGGCCGTCGCCAATATAGTTGGTCGCGGCGGCGCTCAAGACCAGGAACATCCCCGGGAAGAAGATCAGCCACCACGCCGTGTCCAGGTAGGGCCGACCGTCGGCCATCATGTTGCCCCAGGTCGGGGTGGGCGGCTGCGGACCCATGCCCAAGAAGCCCAGCGACGCCTCATATAGAATCACCTTGCCCAACTCAAAAGAGGCAATGACAATCAACGGACGAGCCGCGTTGGGCAGGATGTGGCGCGACAGAATCCGAGACTGCGGGCAGCCGATACAGCGTGCGGCGGCGACGAACTCATGTTCGCGGAGGGTGAGCGTCGAGGCGCGTACCGTGCGGGCAAAGATCGGCCAGCCGGTGATGATAAAGACAAAGATGACATTGGCCACGCTGGGGCCGAGCAGCGCCACGATTGCCAGCGCGAGCAGGATCATGGGAATGGCCAGTTGCAGATCGGCGAAGCGCATAATCATGTCGTCGAACACGCCCCCCCGCATGCCTGCAATCAGGCCGAGAACGATGCCGATGATCGCCGACCCCGTCACAGCGACAACGCTGATGGCGAGGGACAGGCGCGCGGCCAGAAAAGCGCGCGTCAGGATGTCGCGGCCCAACTGGTCCGCGCCGAAGAGATAGGTCCGCCCCGCTTCGTTGGTCCAGCCGGGCGGCTGGAGGCGCGCGAACAGGTCCTGCCGGTATGGATCGAATGGCGAGACCAGCGGGACGACAATCGAGCCGATGACGAGCGTCAGCAGGATCACCAGGCCGATCAACGGGAGCGCGGCGCGCCGCCACCCGACTCGGACGCGCCGCGCGCGCCGGCCGACGCGCTTCGGCCGCTCAATCGTTAGCCCACTGCTGGGCGCGCTGGAGGTCGTGCTCATCTATAGCGGATCCGCGGATCAACTATGGCGTACAGCAGGTCAACGAACAGATTGACAAAGATAAAGACGATGGCCGCGACCAGTACCACGGCCTGGACGACAGGGTAATCGCGGTTGTAGAGGGAGCTGACGGCCAGCTGGCCGATGCCCGGCCAGCCGAAGACCGTCTCCGTGATGACGGCGCCGCCTAGCAGCGCGCCGACCTGCAAACCAACGACGGTGACAACCGGGAGCATGGCATTCCTAAGGGCGTGGCCGACGATAACTTGTGACTGGCCGAGACCCTTGGCGTAGGCGGTGCGAATATAGTCGCCGCGTAGAACGTCAATCATGCTGGTGCGCGTGATGCGAATGATCATGCCCGCCAGGAAGGGGGCCAGGGCCAGGGCGGGCAGGATGAGGTGCTTCCACTCGCCGCGCCCCGAGGTGGGCAGCAGCGGCCAGTGCAGGGCAAACAGGTAGATGAGCGTCAGGCCGAGCCAGAAGCTCGGCACCGCCTGCCCGAGCAGGGCAAGGAACAACGCGACATTGTCGAACACGCTCCCCGGCCGCAGCGCGGCGATGATGCCCAGGGGGATGCCGACGATAATCGCCAGGAATAACGCCGCCCCGGCCAGCTCGAACGTGGCGGGCAAGGCCAGCATGATGAGTTCCGTCGTCGGGCGCGAGGCGCGTATGGACATCCCCAGGTCGCCCTGGAGCGCGCGCCCGACGAAGCGGATGTACTGTTCAGGCAGCGGCCGGTCCAGCCCCAGAGAGGCGCGCACGGCGTCTACCTGATCCTGCGACGCCCGCTCGCCCAGCATCAACCGCACCGGGTCGCCGGGGGTGAGATGGATGAGCAAGACGACCACCAGGGACACCAGCAAGAGCAGCGGGATGGCCCACAGCAGGCGTCGCAGGATGTAGTCCCAGTTCATAGCCGTGCGTTACTGGCCCAGCGACGAGCCGGTAAAGAAGAAGAACTCGTCAGGACGGGCCGTGAAGCCCTTCAGGTTCTTGCTGATGCCCAGCACTTGCAGCGGGTAGTACAGGAAGACGAGCGGCGCATCCTCCCAAACCATGCCCTGGGTGTCCTTCAGCAGCGTGTCCAGCGCCTTGGGATCGTTGGTCGTCGCGGCCTTCTTCAGATTCTCGTCCACCTTAGGGTTGCTGTAGGCGGTGCGCGACGGCGTGTTCTTAGAGTTGAACAGGAAGTCCATCATCAGCACCGGGTCCAAGGCATCGGCCGACCAGCCCTGCATGAAAGCGTCGAAGGGCGAGTCTTTCCCCTTGCGCGCCTCGGCGCTCATGGCGGCCCACTCGCCTTGCTTGAACTCGATGTTCAGGCCCACAGCCTGCCAATAGTTGACCAGCGCCTCGGCCACCTGTCCATCATTCGGGTAGCGGCCCTTTCCGACGCCGAAGATGATCTTCTCGCCGTTATAGCCGGCCTCCTTGAGGAGTTGCTTGGCCTTGTCGGGGTTGTAGTCGTAGTTCAGGTCCTGCCGCGAGGACGTGAGCGAGGGCGGCAGTGGCCCTTGCGCCTGGGCCGAGATGTCCTTGAGGATGGTGCCTGTCAGGGCCTTCTTGTCAACGGCGTAGTTCATCGCCTGGCGCACCTTGGGGTTCGTCAACGGCCCGCGGTCGTTGCGCAGCGTCACGTAGACCAGCCGCGCGGTCGGCGCCGTCGTGACCGTCGTGTTCGGCGCCTCCTGGATGCGCTTCATCATCTCTGGCGAAACGGAATCGATCATCTGAACTTCGCCAGCCTGGAGGGCGGCCTGACGTGTGCCGGCCTCGGGCAGAATTCGGGCCGTGATGCGCTCGATGGCCGGGGCCTTCCCCCAGTAATCGGGGTTGCGGGCCATCACGAATTGCTGCCGCGGCGTGAACTCGACGAACTTGTACGGCCCTGTCCCCATCGGCTTCGTGTCCATCTGGCCGGAGTCGGCGTAGGACGGCTCGACAATGTCGAGCAGGGTCAAGCGCCAGAGCAAGCTGGGCGTCGGCGCGGTCGTCTGGATGTCCACCGTATAGGGGTCTACCACGGTTGCGCCCTTCACCAGGCCATCCAGGGCAAACTGCATCCAGGCGTCGCCCTTGGGGTCGAGCGCCTTCTCCAGGCTGTACTTCACGGCATCGGCCGTCAGTGGCTTGCCGTTGTGGAACTTGACGTCCTTGCGCAGCTTGAAGCGCATCGTCGTCGGGTCAACCTGCTCCCACGACTCGGCCAGCACCGGGTAGAGCTTCATGTTGTCGTCGAACCACACCAACGGTTCGTAGATGTGGCGCAACAGGCTGAAACTGGCGGCCGAACCCTCCTTGCGGATGTCCAGCGCGCCGATGTCCTCGGCAATGGCGATGGTCAGCGCGTTCCCTGAGGTTTTCGCCGCCGGCGCAGCGGCAGCGGCTGTCGGGGCTGCTGCTTTCGGCGCGTCGGTGGCCTTCGCCGCCGGGGCGGCGGGTGGAGCAGCGGGGGCAGTGGTGGGTGCGGCGGCCTGGGGCTGGCCGGCCGGCGCCGGAGCGGCGGCCGGCGAAGCGCAGGCCATTAGCCCCGTCGAAATGAGAACCAGCAGCAGCAGACAGGCGAAGGCGGAACGTCGTCCACGAGGCACAGGCATTGTGTCCTCCTCTAGTGATGAGAGCCGTGGACGCCAGTATATCAAGCCGCCGAACTGTCGACAATATGCTAAAGTATCACGCAGCGGGGCAATTAGTATCAACCGGCCTAGATCAGGCCGCGCTTGACGGCCTCCATGATGGCCTGGCTGCGACTCGTGACGTTTAGTTTGCGGAAGATGTCGGCCACCTTGCGCTTGATGGTCACCTCGCTCCAGTGCTCCTGGCTGGCGATCTCGCGGTTGGAATAACCCTCGGCGATGAGGCGTAGAATCTCGAGCTCGCTGTCCGTCAGCCCTGTCTCGTAGCGCACGACCTCTTGCGCCTGGGCCTCGAACTCTTCGAGGACGCGCCCGACGAGGTCTGGCGTCAACTGACGCTCGCCGTGGTAGACCTGGCGGATGGCGTCGGCCAGCTTCTCGTGGGCGATGCTCTTGAGGAGAAAGGCGTGCGCTCCACTGCGGAGCGACCCAAACAGGTACTCATCCGAGTCGTAGCTCGTCAGGACGATAACCTTGATGTCGGGGTGGGCCTTGCGCAGGAACGGCAGAATCTGAAGGCCACTCCGCCCAGGCATCCGCACGTCGAGCAGGATGAGATCGGGCTTGAGGCTGGCGACGCGTTCTAGCGCCTGGGTCGCGTCGCATGCCTCGCCCACCACCTCGACCTCGGGTAGGTTGAGGAGCATGTTGCTCAACCCCTGACGCACCACGGGATGATCGTCGGCAATCAAGATGCGAATCTTATCAGTAGTCATGCTCTACTCTCCGGACGCGATCGCGGGAAAACTCAAGCACAATCCACGTGCCGGAGCGCCCCGAGCGAATATCGAAGGTTCCGCCAATGGTCTGAACGCGCTCGCGCATGGCGATGAGGCCCAGCCCATGCCCGGGGCCGGGGGCTATCGTGTCCGGCTTGAAGCCGTGTCCGTCGTCGCGAATGCTGACCTCGACCGTCGTCGGGGCGAACCGGAAGATGACCTCGACGGATTCGGCGCCGGCATGTTTGCGGACGTTGTTGAATGCTTCCTGCATGATGCGGTAGATTGTGATGCGCGCCTGCGAATTGAAGCGCACTGGCTCCCCTTCGACGTGCAACTCGCAGTGAATGCCTGTGCTCTGTTCGAAGCGCACGAGGTACGCTTCGACCGAGGGTAACAGGCCCATCTCGTCCAGGCTGGACGGCCACAGGTTGTAGATAGCCTTGTGGGTTTCGGCGATCGCCTGGTTGAGAAAGGCGCTGACCTCGTGGAGGTGGCCCCGCGCCTCCGTCAACGCGATTGGGAGCCGCTGGGTTGCGCCCTCTACCTGGTAGAGCGCTCCGTACACCAGTTGGATGACACCATCGTGGATGTCGGCCGCGATACGGTGGCGTTCATCCTCCTGGATTTGCACCGTGCGCGCCAGCAGCTGTTGAAGCTGCTCGGCTTTTTGGCGTAGCTCGTCGTGGGCGCGGGCCAGCTCCTCGTACAGGCGCGCATTATCCAGGGCCACGGCGAGCTGGTCGGCCAGGGTTGTTAGGAGTTGCTTATCCTTGACGGTGAGCCCGCCGACGTTGACACTTTGAACGTCGAGGACGCCGATGACCCGCTCCTGGATCTTGAGCGGGATAGCCAGCTCGGAGCGGGCATGTTCGACGGTTCGAATGTAGTGGGCTTCCTCACGCACGTCGGGGGCCAGGTAGGAAATACCTAGATGGGCAACGCGGCCGGTAATCCCGCCTTCGGGACGGTCGGTGATCGGGACACGGAAACCCAGGTGCTGCTCGCGTCCCAGACCGATGGTGTCGCGCACCACCAGGTCGCCGCGCAGCGGGTCAACGAGCAGCAAGCCCATCGAGTCGTAGTTGAATGTCTGGCTGACTTCACGGACCAGTTGGGGGATCAGTTCCGACAGGCTTTGGAGCTGCGTCAGCTGCCTGCCGGTCTCAGAGATGAGGCGCATCTCGCGCTCGCGCTGCGCCGTCTGGCTGTAGAGTGCGGCGTTCTCAAGTCCTAACGAGAGGTGGGCGGCCAGGGCCTGAAGCTTGAGGACATCGCGCGGGGCGTCGGCGGCCGGCGACAGGGCGGCCAGGAGCACGCCCAGGTCAGAGCGATGCGTGCGCAAAGGGAAGGCCAGAAGCTCACTCGGATAGTCGAACGGCAGGTCCAGGTATGCCGCGAGGACGGTCTGGGGGTGGTGCAGGCCGAGACCGGGCTGAGGCGGTTGGAGGGCGGCCCTCAATAAAGCCAGGCCGAGTCCCTGGCCTAGCCACTCGGCCCCGTCGAGCATGTCGCCGTTCCACTGGCCCACCACGCGCCACTCTGCGCCGGCCTGCGCCGGACAGAGGGCGATGGCGCTCAAAGCCAGGGGAACAAGTTCGGGCAAGGTCGTCGCGGCAACGGCCGCAATGGCGGCGACGTCCGGCCCGTAGAGAATGGCCTCGCTCCACGCCAGCGTCTTCTCGGCGCTGGCGCCGGCCATGTCGAGAGTGGTCTCGGCCATGTGACCCGCTTTCTTCGTCGCGTGGCGCGCCATCCACATTGATGGAGCGATATTCTATGGGGCTGTGGCTGTGGATGCAAATCCGTCGCGGGCCGTGATACCACCCGGCGCGAAAGTTGACCCGGTTGCCTGTTGCCCGGCGATAGGGCCTCTGCTAAGATGAGAGCTACTTGATCCCCTGGAGGATGAATGCGATTTGGCCTCTGTCTGCCCAACTTCCCCTTTGGGGTCCCGCCCTCGCCCGATGCCCTGGTCGGCGTCGCGCAAGCCGCCGACCGTAGTGGCTTCGACTCGGTGTGGGCGACGGACCACATCCTCGTTCCCCACGACAAGCCGCGCTATGGGCTGGTCTACGAGGTATTTGCGACGCTGGCGTATCTCGGCGCCTGCACGGAGCGCGTGCGTCTCGGCACGTCTATCCTCGTCATCGGCCTGCGCGATGCCATCCTCGTCGCCAAGCAGGCGGCGACCATTGATGCCCTCACCGGCGGCCGAATGCTCCTCGGCATGGGGGCAGGCTACATGGCGGGCGAATTCCAGAACCTCGGCCGCGACTTCCACGAGCGCGGCAAGCACTTTGACGAGGCGATTCGTGTCATGCGCGCCTTGTGGACCGAGGACTCGCCCGCTTTCGACGGCCAGTACTACCACTTCAAGGATACTTTGTTCGGCCCGAAACCGGCCCAGCCCGGCGGTATCCCCATCTACGTCGGTGGCAATTCCGACTATGCTCTGCGCCGCGCCGCGGCCCTCGGCGACAGCACCCATTTCGATGACTTCACCGCGGACCAGGTGCGCGAGGCGCGGGACAAGCTGCGACAGCTCACCCAGGCGAACGGCCGCCACGTCGCCCTGAGCGTGCGGCGGACGGTTGATCTGCGGCCGGCGCTCGCGTTGAGCCAGGGAAAGACACCACCCTCCGCGGGCGCGGGTGCACTGGCCGGGTCCATTGACGAGGTGCGGGCCGCCGTGGCCGCCTACGCCGACGCCGGACTTGACCACCTTATCTGCCAGTTCGAGCATGAGACCCAGGAAGAACACCTGGCCCAGATCGATCTGTTCGCCCGCGCCATCATCGGCGGGCAGTGAGGCAGGCATGACGCTGCCGGTGGTTCGACTCGGCTTCGCCGCACCATTCAGCGGGCCCCAGGCCATCGTGGGCCGTCCGATGAGCCAGGCCGCGCAACTGGCGGTTGACGAGGCCAACGAGGAACACAAGCTGCCGTTTCGCCTGGAGCTGCGGGCGGAGGATGATTTGGCGACGCCAGAAGGGGCGCGCTTTGTGGCCGAGCGCTTTGTCGCCGATGCGGCGCTACTGAGTGTCGTCGGTCACAAGAACAGCGGGCCGTCGGGCGTGGGGGCGCCGCTGTACGCCGCGGCGGGCCTGGCGCAGATCGTGCCGTCGTCCACCAACAGCGCGCTGAGCCAGCACGGCTATCCGACCTTCTTTCGCATGTGCGCCCACGATGCCCACCAGGGCCGCGTGGCCGCCCGGTACGCGGTACAGGTTCTCGGGGCGAGCTCGGTGGTTGTGCTCCACGACGGCACGGACTACGGCCGGCCGCTGGCCGAGGAGGTCGCGGCGACGGTCGCGCGCGAAGGTGGCCGCGTCGCCTTGTTCGAGGGCATCCAGGAAGGCGGGCAGGATTTCAGCGACACAGTTGGCCGCATCCGGGCCATCCGGCCCGACCTGGTCTACTTTGGCTTGACGGAGATCGAGAGCGCGATCGTGGCGCGCCAGCTGCGGCAGGCAGGGGTACAGACGACCCTGTTTGGGACCGACGGCTCCAAGGAGTCGCAGTTTCTCCCGCTCGCCGGCGAGGCTGGCGAGGGCGTGTACCAGACGTACGCCGGTGTCGACATCGAGAGCACGCCGACGGCCCACGGGTTCGCGGCGCGCTATCGGGCGCGTTATGGGGAGCCGCCGGTCTATGGCGCCGAGGTCTACGATGCCGTCGGGCTGTTCGTTGCCGCGCTTCAGGCGGCCGGCCAGGGCGGCTCGCCGCCGACGCGTCAGGCCGTGCTGGCCTGGCTGCGCAGTGGCTACGCGTTCGACGGCGCGACCGGGCGGATACTCTTCGATGCGCAGGGGGACCGCGTCGATCCCACCATTACGCTCTGGCGTGTTGAGGGTGGTGCGATGCAGCTACTTGGAGCAGCGCGTGAGCTGATTCCCGATGACCAAACGTCGGAGATGAGGCCGGGATAACTTAGCTCTTTGTCCTCGTCCGGGCAGTTTCACGACCTGCCTTTGCAGTGAGTGCGTATGGCAAAGCCTACTGTTAAACTTGGCTGTTCGGTAGTGCTCAGTCGTGATCCCGATGAGTCTGTCCACGGCCGCCACATTGCCCAGGCAGTAAGGTTGGCGGTCGAGCAGGCGAACGCGCGGGGCGACTTGCCGTGCGAAGTAGAAGTGGTCGTCGGCGACGATGGCGCGGATGTGGAAATGAGCATCGGCGTCGGGCGGAGTTTCATTGCTGATGCCCAAGTGCTTGGCGTTGTCGGCACCATGAACAGCGACACATCCCTCGCCGTCGGACCGCTCTTTGCCGCGGCCGGGCTGGCGCAAATCGCGCCCGCTGCCAGCAACCCGGACCTGACGCGGCAGGGTTGGCCTACCTTTTTCCGCCTCGTCGCGACCGATCTTGTCCAGGGAACCGCCGCCGCCCGCTATGCCGTGACTGTGCTTGGCGCGCGTGCCATCGCCGTGATTCACGACGGGTCGGGCTTTGGCAAGCCGCTGGCGCGTATCTTCGGCGAGGCGGCGCGGGCGCAGGGGGCCGAGGTGATTCTGTTCGTCGGCATTCAGCGCGGCGAGTCGGATTTTCACGATCTGGCGCACCGCGTCGCGCGAGCCGCACCGGACCTGATCTTTTTTGGGGTTATCGAAGCCGAAGGACGCCACCTGGCGCGCCAATTGCGGGAAGCGGGCGTAACTGCGCGCTACTTTGGGACAGACGGCCTCAAGCCATCGCGATTTCTGGCAACGCCCGGCTGGCCTGTCGAAGGCCCGTACCATACCAACGCCGGAACCGATGTGTTCCACAGCGCGTCGGCGTCCCAGTTCCTAGCGGATTACCGGGCGCGCTTTGGCGTGGCGTATTCGATCTACACCGCCGAAGCCTACGATGCCGCCAACATTCTGCTTGCCGCCCTCGCGCGGGCGCCGCGGCTGGACCGGGCGTCCATCCTGGCCGAGGTCGCGCGCACACGCGACTTCCCGGGCGCGACAGGGTCGGTAACCTTTGACGAGCGCGGGGACCTGCTCAACCCGCGTATTGGCCTGTACCGCATCGAGGGCGACCAGACGATCTTCCTGGGATATGCCAGCGATCTGCTGGCACACCAGATGTCATCCGGGAGCTTGTCGCCTGAACTATAATTCTTACCATCAAGGAGCCGTCCGCATGTCCAATCGTCCCATCTACTTCGTTCGTCTCAAGCTGGACCCCACCCAGGAAGCTGCGTTCAATGAGTGGTACGACCACGAGTACCTCGACACACTGCGCCCCATCGCGCCCCTGTTTGTGAACATCTATCGCTACGCTGCCGGGGAGGGCGCGGACAAGACATATCTGACCATCTACGAAATCAAGGATGAGGCCTCGATTGATGAGGCGCTCAGCGTGTTCGATGCGCCGGAGCGCGCGTCGAGCCGCGTCGACTGGAAGGCCTGGGAGGCGAAAGCTGTGACCGAAATCCAGGCCGGCGTCTTCCACCAAATCTATCCCCAGTGAGGACCGCATGAGATCACTCGCCAGTGTCGCGCAGACCATGCCAGGCTCAGGTATCCGCGAGATTGTCAACCTCGCGGTCACGATGCCTGATGTCATCCGCCTGGAAGTCGGTGAGCCTAACTTCCCCACACCATCTCATATTGTGGAGGGTGCGTTTCGCGGGGTCCAGGACGGTTTCACCAAGTACACCCAGAGTTGCGGTCTGCTGTCGCTGCGCGAGCTGCTGGCGCAGCGCGTGACGCGCGTCAATAGCGTACCGGTCACCGCCGACCAGGTGAATGTCACGGTCGGCGGTGTCGAGGGGGTGCTGGCCGCCATCGTGGCGGTGGTCGAAAAGGGCGAGGAAGTCCTAATTCCCGATCCTGCCTGGCCCAACTACGAGATGTCGGTCCTGGCACATGAGGCCGTTCCCGTTCGTTATCCGCTGCGTATCGAGCGCGGCTTCGTGCCCCAGATCGAAGACCTCGAACCTCTGGTCACGTCGCGAACCAAGCTGCTCATCGTCAACAGCCCGTGCAACCCGACGGGCGCCGTCTTCCCGCGCGAGACGGTCAAGGCGCTTGTCGAGTTTGCCCAGCGCCACGATCTCTGGCTACTGGCCGACGAGGTGTACGATGAGCTGGTCTTCGAGGGCGAGCACGTCAGCCCTGCGATCTACGATCCGGAGCGCGTCATCAGCATCTACAGCTTCTCGAAGACGTATGCGATGACGGGCTGGCGCGTGGGCTATGTCGTCGCCAATCGCGAGGCGTCGCAGGTCATGATGAAGCTCCAAGAGCCGTTTATCTCGTCGGTCGCCGGCCTCGTGCAGAAGGCGGCCGAGGCCGCCCTGACCGGGCCGCAGGATTGTGTGCGAGAGATGCGCGACTCCTACCACGAGCGCCGCGATGCCGTCGTGGACGTCCTCAGGCGGCACGGCTCCTACATGTACACCCCGCACGGCGCGTTCTATGTCATGGTTGATGTGAGCGACTCAGGCCTGAACTCCCGCGATTTCGCCCTGGCCTTGCTCAAGGAGCGGTCCGTTGCCGTCGCGCCCGGCACCGCCTTCGGCAGCGTCGGGAGCCACACCGTTCGCGTCTCTCTAGCGACGGAGAAATCGCAGTTGATCGAGGGCGTCACCCGCCTATGTGACTTCGCCCACGAATTGAGCGCGGCCCCCCGGGCGCGCGCGTATGGCTAAGGAGCTACTGCGGCGAGGGGGAATCCATAAGAGCGTCGGCCGCCTCCATCTGTTGAAAGGCATCAGCTTGCGTGCCTTCCAGGGAAGCATGTTGTGCTGTTTGGGCCGAGAGGTTCGGGCAAGAGTACGTTGTTGCTCTGCATCAACCGCCTTGAGTCAACCCGTCGCCGCTCGGCTTGATACTGTTCGTCGCCGATTCTGACCCGTTGCGCTCTTGAAGGGCGCTACCGACTCATCTATTATCACAAGCAGCTTGTCAATCGCGATAGATAATGCTCAAACTTTGCACTTTGCTGCGCAGTGGGGGTGTGGGGGGCGGCGGCCCCCACGAACCCCCTCGCCCCTGCGTCGTTCAGGGGCGCAGTCCCCACTGAAGAAGGGGAAAGGGGGTAGTTTGGAGGGCTGCGCCCTCCAAGCCTCCCCACCAAACACAAAGTGCAAACATAGAGATAGTGAAGGATAGGGCATGGGACGCAATTATTCAGCCGCGATGCTGAAACAGTTGGAATTTGGCGCCGGGGAGACCCTGGAGGGTGACGCCGCGTTGTTCCTGTTGAAAGCGTTACTCCAAAGCGGGATCAGCTACATGGGTGGCTATCCTGGAGCGCCAACCAGTACCCTGTTCGACGCCATGAGCGACGCCTACGATCCGATTCTCAAGCCGCTGGGCGTCTACTTCGAAGGCTCGGGCAACGAGGCGGCCGCCGCCTCCCTTCTCCAAATCTCGGTTGACAACCCTATTCGAGGGGCCGTCAACTGGAAGGTTGTGGGAACGAACGTCGCCTCCGACGTCCTGGCGCACGTCTCGTCGTCCGGCGTCAAGGGGGGGGTGGTGGTGTTTGTCGGCGAGGACTACGGCCTGGATAGCACGACCGTCGCCGAGAAGACTCAGCCTTATGCTCTCAAGTCGGGCATGGCGGTTATTGATCCACCCGCCGATCCGCAGCGCATGGCCGACCTGGTCGAGGAAGCCTTTGCCTTGTCCGAAGCGAGCGAGATGCCGGTCTTTTACCTGTTGCGGACTCGTGTCGGCAACCTCAAGGGGTCAATTGTCTGCCGCGATAATATTGAGCCGCAGATCAGCACGCGCCGCAAAGTGGAGCGCCTGGACGTGGTCCGGCCGCGCATTCCGCAGCCGCCCTTTAGCCTGGACCAGGAGCGCAGTAAGTTCGAGCAGCGCATCCCGGCCGCCCGCCGCTTCATCACGGAGCGCGGGTTGAACGAGGTCAAGGGGAATGCGGACAGCCGCATCGGCCTGATCACCCACGGCGTCTTCTACAACACGACGATCCGCGCCCTGCACAGCCTCGGCCTGGCCGACCTGGACGGCACGACCGACGTGGCGATTCTGAACCTTAACGTCATCGAGCCGCTGGTTCCCGACCAGATTCTCGACTTCATCCGCGGCAAAGACTCTGTGCTGATTATCGAAGAGGGCATGCCGAACCTGATTGAGATGGGCATTCGCGCCACGCTTCAGGAGTGCGGCGTCCAGGCCGATGTCCACGGCAAGGATCTCCTGCCCAGGGCGAACGAGTACGCGCCCGACGTCTTGATTCGCGGCCTGGCGCAGTTTCTCGGCCCCCGCCTTGCCGAGCCGGCTCAAAGTGACGCGGTCGCCGCTCGCGCCCGTGGCGTGGCCGCGCACATCAAGCGCGCCGCGACGCTGCTACCGGAGACGCTCGTGCGCCGCTCGGCCATCTTCTGCACCGGCTGCCCGGAGCGGCCTATCTTCAGCGCCCTGAAGATCGCCGAGCATGAATTCGGCCAGGTCCACTACGCGGGCGATATTGGCTGCTACAGCATGGGCAGCTTCGCCCCGTTCTTCATGACCGACTCGGTCACCGGCATGGGGACGGCGTTAGCCACGACAGGGGCCATGCAGCAGCTGTCAACCGAGAAAATGGTGTCGTTCATGGGCGACGGCACGTTCTGGCATAGCGGCCTGACGACGAGCTTCGCCAACTCGGTCTACAATAATCAGGACGGCGTCGCGGTCATCTTCCAGAACGGCTGGACCTCGATGACGGGCGAGCAGGAGAACCCGGCCAGCGGCGTGAATAACCTCGGCGACCCGATTGCTCAGATGAATATCGAGGGGACGCTCAAGGCGATGGGGGTCAAGAGTGTCGAGCGCGTCAACCCGTACAACTTCCGCGATTCGCTGAGCGCGATTCGCCGCGCCATGCGCAGCACCGAGCGCGGGCTGAAGGTTATCATCTCCGACGCCGAGTGCATGCTGCAGAAGCAGCGCCGCGCCCGCCCGGAGCGGGCGAAAGCTATCGCCGCCGGCCAGCGGGTGGCCGACCAGAAGTTTGGCATTGACGACGACGTGTGCACCGGCGATCACTCGTGCATGCGCTACAACGGGTGTCCGTCGCTCACCCTCAAGCCAAGCCCGAACAAGCTGCGCGAGTACGATATTGCGACCATCAACAACTCGTGTGTCGGCTGCGGCCTGTGCGGTGAAGTCACCCACGAGGCTGTCTTGTGTCCGTCGTTCTACCGCACCGAGGTCGTGTACAACCCGACATGGTGGGACCGTCTATGGTTCGGCGTCCATCGCAGCCTGATTCGGGCTGTGTCGGGTGTCAGTGTATGAGCGGTTCGTCCACCCTCACCGTCAGGAGTGTGATTATCTCCGCCATCGGCGGCCAGGGCGGCAATCTGCTAGCTGAGTGGACGTTCTTAGCGGCGCACCTCGCGGGCCACCGCGCCCAGTCTATCGGCATGCCGGGGCTGGCGCAGCGCGGCGGCGCGACCACCTACTACCTGGAAATCGCCAGCAGTGACGACCCAGCCCGGCTCGCCCAGGCGGTCTTCTCAGCCTTCCCTTTCCCCGGCGAAACCGATGTCCTGGTGGCCCAGGAATACCTGGAGATGGGGCGCATGCTCCAGCGCGGCTTCGGCGCCCCCGACCGCACCACCGTCGTCGCCAGCACCCACCGCGACCTGGCGGTGTTCGAGAAGATGCCGATGGGCAGTGGCGTCGTTGACGCGGCGGATCTGGAAAAGCTGGCGCGGGAGTTCTCCCGTCAGTTCATCGGCCTCGACGTGCCAGGGGTCGTGCGAACGGGTGCGCTCAACGAGTTGAGCGGCAACGCAGTATTGCTCGGCGCGCTGGCCGCGTCGCAGGCGCTGCCCATCACCGTCGAGCAGTACGCCGAGGCCATCCGCCGCGTGGGTGTCGCGGCGGATGCCAACTTGAAGGCGTTCGAGGCGGGCCTGGCGGCCGCGCGCGATCCCGGCTCGCTGAGTGTCGTCAGCCACCCTGAGGCGATTGACCCGATCGGCACGCGGGCCGCTCGTCTGCCCTCGCGACAGCAGAACGCCTATCGCGCCCTGGCCGAGACTCTGGCCCAGACCTACAACCCGGATCTGGTCGAGACTCTGCTCGAAGCCTCCTATCAGCTCGCCGATTACCAGGATGTCGGGTATGCCGAGGCCTATCTGGACCAGGTCGAGGAGGTTTACAGCCTCGACAGGGAGCTGGCCCCGGCCAATGGGGCGCGGCTGACGGAGACGTATGCCCGTCACCTGGCGACGCTCATGACTTACGAGGACGCCGTGCGGGTCGCGGACCTCAAGACGCGCCAGGCGCGCTTCGACCGCATCAAAGGCCAGTTGGGCGTTCAGCCGGGCCAGCCGTACAAGGTTGTAGATTTCCTCAAGCCCGACATGGAGGAAATCTACGGCATCTTCCCGACCTGGCTGGCGGACCCGACGGTGCGCATCTTCGGGCGGTGGTTCCACGATGCCGAGGGCGAGCCGCGTTACTGGTCCCAGACACCCGACGCGACGACGCTGCCCGGCTACATGACCTTCGTCTTCCTGACGTGGTTCAAGCCCCGACGGCGCTCGTCATGGCGCTATCGGAAGGAAAGCGCCTTCTGGGGCGAGTATACGTCCCATGTGCGCGAGTTTGCCCGAACGAACTACGACCTGGGCTGCCTGGTCGCGGCGACGGGCCAGATGGTGCGCGGCTACGGCCATGTCCGCCGCCGCACCTTCGAGACCACCCGCCGCTACCTGGACAACGTGGTGCGGCCGGTCATGGCGCTGCCGGGCGAGCCAGAGCAAGGCTACCGGCTGACGCTGCGGACGGCCGAGGCCGCTAAGAAGGTCGTGCTGGCCGACGATAACGGCATTGACCTGGCCGAGCTTCTTGCCCAGCGCATCCGTGACCGCCACGGTGACCTGGACTATGACCAACTGATCGCCGAAGTCGAGAGATCGGCGACGGTATTGAAGCAGACCGTGCCGATATCCATGCGGAAGGTGGCGCTATGACGGAAACGAACGAGCCGCTCGACAGCCTGGCGGCGAACTGGGAGCGCGAGATTCTCGAGCCGGGCCTGAAGGCCGACCCGGAGCGGCAGGCCGGCTTCACGACCGGTTCAGGCGTGCCATTGGAGCGGGTGTACACGCCGCGCGATACGACGGAGACGGGCTTCGATTACGCTGCCGACCTGAACATGCCCGGCGCCTATCCGTTCACTCGCGGTGTCAGCCCGACGATGTACCGCAGCAAGTTCTGGGTCATGGGAATGTACTCGGGCTATGGCTCCGCCGAGGAGGCTAACGAGCGCTACCGAATGCTCCTCGAACAGGGCCAGACGGGCTTCTCCATCGCCATTGACCTGCCCTCCCAATGCGGCTACGATGCCGACCACCCGTTCGCGCGGGGGGAAGTGGGCAAGGTGGGTGTCCACATCGGCTCGCTGGAAGACATGGAGATTCTGTTCGCGGGCATCCCCCTGGAACAGGTGCGGCAGATTCGCACGACGGCCAATGCCATCGGGCCGATGATGCTGGCACTGTTCGTCGCCGCCTTTGAGAATCGGGGCATCGATCCGCGCAACGCGCGGATGTTCATCCAGAACGACGTTTTGAAGGAGTACATCGCCAGGGGCACATACATCTTCCCGCCCGTCGCGGGCGTCAAGCTATCGTCGGACGTTATCGAGTACTGCGCCCGCCACCTGAAGGCCTGGACGCCGCTGGCGATGAGCGGCTATCACATCCGCGACAGCGGGAGCACGGCGGCGCAGGAGGTGGGCTTCACGTTCGCCAACGCGCTCGCCTACCTGGAGGAGACGCGGCGGCGCGGCCTGTCCATAGACGACTTCGCGCCCCAGCTATTCACCTTCCTGGGCGCCAGCATAGATTTCCTGGAAGAGGTGGCAAAGTTCAGGGCGGCGCGCCGAGTCTGGGCGCGTCTCATGCGCGAGCGGTTTGGCGCGCAAAACCCAGAGTCGATGAAGCTGCGGATATTCGCCTACACCCTGGGCGGCAACCTGACCGCGCAGCAGCCCCTCAACAACATCGCCCGCGTCGCCATCGAAACGCTGGCGGCTGTGTTGGGCGGAGTGCAGACCATCGCCACGTCGTCATACGATGAAGCCCTCTCTATTCCCACCGACGAAGCGGTAACGGTCGCCCTGCGCACGCAGCAAATTGTCGCCCACGAGGCCGGGGTGACAGGCACGGTGGACGCGCTAGGCGGGTCGTATGCCATCGAGAGCCTGACGACGCATCTAGAGCAGGAGATCATGGCGATTCTGGACAGGGTCGAGACGTTGGGTGGAGCGGTGCGATGTGTCGAGAATGGCTACTACCAGGGCCAGCTCGCCGATGCCGCCTACGAGGTGCAGCGCCAGATCGAGGCCAAAGAGCGCATCATCGTCGGCGTCAATGGCTACACGAGCAACAGCGCCTCGCGGATACCCGTCTTCGAGCATAACAGTGAGACGGAAGCGCGCCAGCTACAACGATTGAACGACCTGCGCCAGCGGCGTGATAACGCCAGTGTTCGCGCCGCTCTGGCTGACCTGGAGAGCGCTGCCCGCGCCGGAGAGAACGTCATTCCGGCGCTCATTCCGGCGGCGAAGGCCTACGCCACGCTGGGCGAGATGTGCGACACGCTGCGGCACGTGTATGGCGAGTACATGGCGAACACGTTCGCCTGACGAGGACCACCAATGTCCGATGCCGTTATCGTCGAGGCCGTCCGCACGCCGATTGGGCGCCGCGGCGGCCAATTCAAAGACGTTCACCCAACCGAGCTGGCCGCGTGGGTGCTCAACGCCGTCGTCGCGCGGGCGGGAATCGAGCATGGCCAGGTGGACGACATCATCATGGGCTGCGTGTCGGCTGTCGGCGACCAGGCCCTCAATATCGGCCGCAACTCGGCACTGCTGGCGGGCTTTCCGCCGGCAGTGCCCGCGACGACGATTGACCGCCAGTGCGGGTCGAGCCAGCAGGCCGTACACTTCGCGGCCAGCGCGATTGACAGCGGCACGGCGGATGTCGTCATCGCGGCGGGCGTCGAGAGCATGACACGCGTTCCAATGGGTAGCACGCGCGCCAACGGGCCTGGCTACCCGTTTACCGATGCCCTCAAAGAGCGCTACCCGATGACCTCGATGGGCGCGTCGGCCGAGATGATCGCGGCCAATTGGGGTTTCACTCGTCGTGAGCTCGACGAGTTCAGTCTGGTCAGCCATCAGCGGGCGGCGCGCGCCTGCGCCGACGGTTGCTTTCGCGACGAGATCGTGCCGCTCAACGTGACCGTCAATGGCGCGCCGGTCCTGGCGGACCAGGACGAAGGCATCCGTCCTGACACGACCCTGGAGAAGCTGGCGGCCCTCAAGACGCCCTTCAAAGAAGACGGCGTCGTCACGGCGGCCAGTTCTAGCCAGGTGTCTGACGGCGCCGCGGCCCTGCTGCTCATGTCATCGCGGCGCGCGGCGGAGCTGGGGCTGCGCCCCCGCGCCCGTATCGTTGCCCAGACGGTCGTCGGCGATGACCCCGTCATGGCGCTGACAGCGCCCATCCCGGCGACGCGGCGTGTCCTGGCGCGGGCCAGTCTGACCCTGGCCGACATGGACCTGATCGAGATTAACGAGGCCTTCGCGTCGGTGGTCCTGGCGTGGGCGCGCGAGATTCAGCCGGACATGGACCGGGTGAATGTCAACGGCGGCGCGATCGCCTTGGGCCACCCGCTAGGCGCGAGTGGCGCGCGGATCATGACCACGCTGCTCCATGAGCTGGAGCGACGCGGCGGCCGCTATGGGCTTCAAACGATGTGCTGCTTCGGCGGCCTGGGTATCGCGACGATTATTGAACGTCTCTAATGCCAAGGATTGCCCCATGACAGAGCGACGAGCCAAACCCCTCGACGGCCTACGTGTCGTCAGTTTCGAAGTCCAGGTCGCCGGGCCGTACTGCACCATGATGCTGGCGGACCAGGGCGCCGACGTCATCAAGGTTGAGCGGCCCAAGACGGGCGACACGGCCCGCGAGGGCGCGCCGATGATTAAGACCGAGGACGGGCGGCGGCGCAGCGGCTACTTCATGCGCTTCAACCGCAACAAGCGCAGCATCACCCTCAATCTCAAGGAGGAGTCGGGCCGCCAGATCTTCCGCGACCTGGCCCGTGAGGCCGACGTCGTCGTCGAGAACTTTCGCCCCGGTTTGCTGGATGAGATGGGGCTGGGCTACGCTCGCCTTAGCGAGGAGAACCCCCGCCTCATCTACGCGAGCATCAGCGGCTTCGGGAGTCTGCCGGGCTTCGCGGGGCCGTACAACGACCGCCCGGCCTACGACATCGTCGCCCAGGCGATGGGCGGCTTGATGAATACCTGCGGCGCCGCTGACGGCCCACCCACCTGGTTGGGGGTGGCGCTGGGCGACATCGTGTCGGGGATGCAGGCCGCCTACGGCATCATGCTCGCTCTCTATGAGCGCGAGCGGACCGGGCGCGGGCAGTATCTCGACGTGTCCATGTACGACACGATGGTCGGCCTGGCCGAGCGCTCGGTGACGGCCTACTCGCTAACTGGGCACGTCCTTCAGCGCGGCCGCGAGCCGTACATGGCCCCGTGGGGTCCCTTTGCCTGCCGCGATGGCTACGTCGCCCTCATCGTTGCAACGGAGAACGACTGGGCCAAGTTCTGCCAGGCGATTGGCCGCCCCGACCTTATCGGCCACGAGGGTGCGACGTCGGGGCCAGAGCGGGCCAGGAACATCACCGGCTGGTTGGGCGACATCGTCAACGGCTGGTTCGCGGAGCAGACGAAGACGGAAGCCGTCGAGAAGCTGCTGGCGGCGGGCCTGCCCGTTGGGCCGGTGCAGAACGCCCAGGAGGTGTTCGAGTGCCCGCAGATCACGGCGCGTCAGCTCCTTATCGAGGTCGACGATCCCGTGATTGGTCCCGTCAAGCTCGTTGGGCCACCTATCAAGCTATCCAATAACCCGGACCCCATCCGCCGCCCCGCGCCTGACCTGGGTGAGCACACGGCGAACATCCTTCGCGATGTGCTAGGCTACTCCGAAGAGCAGGTCGCGCAGTTGAAGGCCGGCGGCATCGTCTAGCGCGTCGCACGGCTAGACAAGGAAGGCTCAATGAAGGACGTTGTGGTGGTCAGCGCTGCCCGTAGCCCGTTTGGCAAGTTTGGGGGCACGCTCAAGGACTTTACTCACCCCGATCTGGGCGGCCTCGTCTTTGCCGAGGCCGTCCGCCGCGCCGACATTGACCCGTCTGACGTGGACGAGATCGCCGTCGGCGTCAATCTGCCGGGATCGGACCGTTCCATCGCGCGCCAGGTTGCCATCAAAGCGGGTATCCCGACGGAGAAGGTTGCCTATACGGTGGATCGCGCCTGCTGCTCCTCCATGGCCGCCATCAACCTCGCGGCGCGCTCGATTCGCGTCGGCGACGCGGCCATTGCGGCGGCCGGCGGCGCGGAGAACATGAGCCGCACGCCCTACTTTGTCCAGGATGCGCGCTGGGGGCGGCAGTTGGGGGACATCGTTCTCAAGGACCAGCTCATCATCGCTTGTCCGATGACCGGCAAGCCCCGCGCCGTCCAGGCAGGCGAGGAGGCCGTCGAGTACGGTATTGGCCGCGAGCCGCAGGATCGCTGGGCGCTGCGCAGCCATCAGCGCTACTTCGCGGCCCGCGACGCCGGGCGCTTCGCGGACGAGCTTTTTCCCATCGCTGTCCCCCAGGCCAAAGGCGCGCCTGTCCCGTTCTGCCAGGACGAGTCGCCCCGCGCCGACACGACGTTGAGCGGCTGGCGCGGCTGCCCCTCATCTATGCGCAGCCCGACGGTGACGGCGGGCAACGCGCCCGGGCTGAACACGGGCGCGACGGCGGTCATTCTCATGTCACGCGACGAGGCCGAGCGGCGCGGCCGCTTGCCCTCGCGGCGATTGTCAGCGGCGCGATGGCCTCGGGCCACCCCGACCGCATCGCCTCCATCCCGGCCACGGCCGGCAAGCTGGCCCTCGCCAGGGCCGGCCTGACCATCAATGATATAGACCTGATCGAGATCAACGAGGCGTTTGCGGCGGTGCCTCTCGTCTCGACGCTCCTCCTGGCCGACGGCGATGAGGCGACGGCTGAGGCCATTCGCGAGCGGACCAATGTCAACGGCGGGGCCATCGCCGTCGGCCATCCGACGGGGGCGACAGCGGCGCGGATGGTGATGACGCTGATCTTCGAACTGCGGCGGCGGCGAGAGGCGTCGGGCGACACTCGGCCCTACCACGGGCTGGCGACGCTGTGCGGCGGCATCGGCGAGGGAGAGGCCGTTGTCGTGCGCGTTGATTGAGCATCCCCAGCAGGAGCGAGGCATGCCGAATCGCTACTTTGAAGAGTTCGAGGTGGGCCAGCGCCTCACAACGCGCGGCCGCACCGTGACCGAAACTGACATCGTAAACTTCGCGGGTGTCAGCTCCGACTTCTTCCCGCTCCACATGGACCAGGAATACGCCGCCAGGACGCGCTTTGGGCAGCGCATCGCGCACGGCTTCCTCGTCCTGTCCATGGCAAGCGGCATGGTCCCCGCGGACCCTGAGAGGGTCGAGGGCTTGTACGGGCTGGACCGCGTTCGTTTCATCAAGCCCGTGTTCATCGGCGACACGATCCACGTGGAAATGGAGGTGCTGAGCCTCCAGGAACGCTCGGATGCGTCGGGCGTTGTCGAGTTCAAGCAAAGCATCATCAACCAGCGCGGCGAGCTGGTCATTGTGAACAGCTACCGCCTGTTGATGCGCAAGCGCCCCAGCGAGAAAGGCGCCTGATGTTTCGCAAAGTCCTTATCGCTAACCGCGGCGAGATTGCGCTGCGTGTCATTCGCGCTTGCCGCGCTCTGGATATCCCCACCGTCGCCGTCTATTCGGAAGCCGACGCCGGCGCGCGACACGTCCAGGCGGCCGACGAGGCCGTTCTGCTCGGCCCGCCCCCCGCGCCGGCCAGCTACCTCAACGTCGCGGCGCTGCTCGCGGCGGCGCGCGGCAGCGGCGCCGATGCCGTCCATCCGGGCTACGGCTTCCTGGCCGAGAACGCCGCCTTTGCTCAGGCCTGCCATGACGCCGGCTTAACCTTCATCGGCCCGTCCCCGGACGTGATTCGGCAGATGGGCGACAAGGTAGAGGCGCGCCAGGCGATGCAGGCGGCCGGCGTTCCCGTCGTCCCCGGCCTGCTGACCTACCTTCCCGACGACCCGCACGAGATGCAGGCGCTGGCCGCTCAGGTTGGCTACCCGCTGATGATCAAGGCGGCGGCCGGCGGCGGTGGCATTGGGATGCAGCGGGTGGCGAGTCCGGAGAAGCTCGGCCAGGCGTTGGAGCAGGCGCGGCGGCGGGCGCAGCAAGCCTTCGCCAATCCGGCCCTGTACCTGGAGCGCGCCATTGACACGCCGCGCCACATCGAAGTGCAGTTGTTGGGCGACCATCACGGGCAGCTCACCCACGTTTTCGAGCGTGAGTGCTCGGTGCAGCGTCGGCACCAGAAGGTCATCGAGGAGTCGCCCTCGCCGTTCGTAGATGACAGAATGCGCGCGGGGCTGCTGGCCGCAGCGGTTCGCGCGGGGCAGGCCGTCGGCTATACGAGCGCCGGCACGGTCGAGTTCATCGCCGACCGCGACCGCAACTTCTACTTTCTCGAGATGAACACACGCATCCAGGTCGAGCACCCGGTGACGGAGATGGTGGCGGGCGTTGATCTGGTACAGGCGCAGGTTCGCGTGGCGGCCGGCGAGCGCCTGGGGCCGGCGTGGAACAGCCTCCGCCAGCGCGGCCACGCCATCGAGGCGCGCGTCTACGCCGAGGATCCGGTGACGATGTACCCCTCGCCCGGGACGATCACGGCGTATGAGGAGCCGGCCGGCGACGGGGTACGCATCGAAGGGTGGGTTACCGACGGTACGGTCGTGACGCCGTTCTACGACCCGCTGCTGGCGAAGGTCGTGGTGTGGGACGAGACGCGAGACAGGGCCATCCAGAAGATGCGCGATACACTGGCGCGCTACCGCATCGAGGGCATCAAGACGAATATATCTTTGCTCCAGAAGGTCCTTGACCACCCTGGCTTCGTCGCCGGGCAGTACGACGTCACGCTACTCTCGAAGCCACTGTAGTTTCTGCGGGCGAGGAGCGCCGCGTGGGAAGATTGCAAGACCGCGTTGCGATTGTCACAGGGGCGGCTCAAGGGATCGGGCGAGCGCTGGCCGAGGGCCTGGCTGGCGAGGGCGCCGCCGTCGTCGTGGCCGATCTGCAAGACGAGAAGGCGCAGGCGGTCGCGGCGGCGATTGAGGCGAACGGCGGACGAGCGCTCGGCGTCGCCGCCGACGTCACCCGCCTGGCCGACATTGACGCCACGGTCGAGCGCGCTGTCGCCGCCTACGGACGGCTGGATATCCTCGTTAACAACGCGGGCATCGGCTATGCGCGCCCCTTCTTCGAGTTCACCGAGGCCGACTGGGACCGCACCCTGGCGGTCAATCTCAAGTCGGCCTTCTTCGCCACCCAGCGTGCCGCGGCCCAGATGTATCGCCAACCCCTGCGGTCGCCCGAGCAGCGCATGCGCGGCAAGATCGTCAACGTTGCCTCGACCTCGGCCTTTATTGCCTCCTCCACATCCATGGTCCCCTATGACGTGTCGAAGGCCGGGGTGCGCATGCTGACCATCTCGGCAGGGCAGCAGTTGGGGCCGCTAGGCATCAACGTCAATGCCATCGCGCCCGCGACGACCAACACCGACCTGGTGCGCGCCTTGTTTGACGACACGCATATGCGCGCGGCGGGCGAGAAGCTGCCGCTAGGCCGCGTAGCCGAGCCGGAGGATATGGTGGGCGCCGTGGTATTCCTGTGCTCCGACGAGGCCGATTACATTACGGGCCATACCCTGGTCGTGGACGGGGGCCGGCTCATCCGCTAGATCGCCTAGTCGTCCAACAGAACCAGGATGTCGTCCGCCTGGACGACGTCGCCTTCCTGCCTCACGATCTCCGCGACGGTTCCGTCGAAGATGGCATCCACATTCACTTCCATCTTCATGGACTCGAGGATGACGAGGGTGTCCCCCGCGCTTACGGCGTCGCCGGGGCTGACGAAGATACGGAATACGGTACCGGCCAGTGGGGAACGGATCTCCATGGGGTTGGGCAAACCTTTCGAGATAGATGATTAGACGGGCATGACGCCATTGCGGCGCTCGACGCGGCGCGGCGGGCGAACCGAGTAGGCCCCGTAGCGGCGAATCAACTCGTCGCGCAACTGACGGCCCGGAATGACAGCTTCGATGAAGAACTCGGACGCGACGGCGTAGGGGTCTATGTTCTCCTCGTACTCAGCGCGCTTCTCCGCGATGTAGGCGGCGCGCTCCTCTTCAGGCAGCTCCATGATCTTGTTGTAGTAGACGGCGTTGATGGCCGCCTCCGGCCCCATGACCGCCGGCCGCGCCGTGGGCAGGGCGATGGTGCAGTCGGGCTGGGTTGGGTTGCCCGACATCGCCAGGTAGCCGCCGCCGTAGGCCTTGCGCACCATGACGCAGATGCGCGGCACGGTCGCTTCACACACGGCGAACAGCATCTTCGCGCCGTGGCGGATGATGCCCTGCCGCTCGACCTGGGAGCCGATCATGTAGCCCGAAATGTCGCACAGGAACAGCAGCGGGATGTTGAAGGCGTTGCAGGCCCAGACGAAGCGCGCCGCCTTGTCCGACGAGTCGGGGAAAAGGACGCCGCCCTTGACCTTCGACTGATTCGCCACGATGCCGACGGGCCGCCCGTCGAGGCGGGCGAAGCCGGTGATCAGCTCCGGCGCGAACAGCTTCTTCATCTCGAAGAAGCTGCCCTCGTCAATGACGCGGTGGATCAGCTCGTACATGTCGAAGGGGACGCTCTGCGACAGAGGGACGATGTCCTCGATCTCGCGTCCGACGACCGGCAGCCGCCCCTCCGCCATCGTCGGCTGCTCGCGCCAGTTCTGCGGGAAGTATGACAGATATTTGAGCAGGAGGTCAAGCGCCTCCTTGTCGTTCTTCGCCAGCACATCGCCCAGACCGCTCTGGACGCAGTGCATGCGCGCGCCACCCATCTGCTCCAGCGTCACTTTCTCGCCAATGACCATCTCGGCCATGCGGGGCGAGCCGAGATAAGCGTTGGCGTTCTTGTCCACCATGATGCACACGTCGCACAGGGCGGGTACGTAGGCCGAGCCGGCCGGCGACGGGCCGAACAGGATGCAAATCTGCGGGATGCGGCCCGACAGCCGGATCTGGTTGTAGAAGATGTTGCCCATCGCGTCGTGACCGGCGTAGCAGTAATGCTGCTCGTCCAGGCGCGCGCCGGCCGAGTCCACCAGGTACAGCAGCGGGATACCCAGCTCGTCGGCCTTCTCCTGGGTATAGGTCATTTTCTGGTAGGTCTTGCGGCCCCAGGTGCCGGCCTTGACGGTGTAATCGTTGGCGATGATAGCGACGAGCCGCCCACCGATCTTGCCGATGCCCGTCACAACGGCATCGGCGGCCAGCCCCTCCTGGACGCGCGTCAGCAGGCCATCCTCGACGAAAGTACCCGGGTCGAGCAGGTAGTCTATCCGGTCGCGCACGAACATCTTGTTCTGCTCGACAAGTTGCTTGTGGTATTTCTCCGCGCCGCCCTGGTGCGCCTGCTCGATGCGTTCCAGCAAGAGCTGGTGAGGATTGTCGCTCATTCGGCCGGAATCTCCATTCTCAATAAGGCTGTGCTCATCGCTTTGCCCGTCTGATCGAAGCGCAATGTGCGCGTCGCGCCGCCGTCGAGGGCATTGCGCAGGACGATGTGGAGCGCGTTGATGTTGGGCATGGGGTAAATCTCGACCGGCCCCTTGACCATATCGCGGAAGTGCTCCTTGATCCGCTCGGGCGTGACTTCGCGCGCGAGCAGCGTGTACGCGTCGTCGTCGAAGGCGAGCAACCCGACGCTGCATACATCCCCTTTGTCGCCGGAGCGAACAAAGGCCAACTCGCGCAGTTGTTTCATGTGGGACATGGCTATCTCCTCACCACTGGGGCTTGCGTTTCGCCAGGAAGGCGGTGATGCCCTCGCGCAGGTCCGCGCTGTGCATGTAGGTCGCGCGAAGCGTGCGTCCGAAGGTCAACGCCTCGTGATAACTCATATCGGCCGTGGCGTAGAACAGGTATTTGCCCAGGCGCATCGCCTCCGGGCTGGCCGCCGCCAGGCTCACCGCGAGCCTGAGCGCCGTCGTCTCCAACTCGGCGCGGGGAACGACGCGGTTGACGAGGCCCCACGCCGCCGCTTCGTGGGCCTCCACCATGCGGCCGGTCAGCGCCATCTCCAGGGCGCGCTTCTCGCCGACGGCGCGCCGCAGGGCGGGCAGAATCATGAGCGGGAACAAGCCGATGCGAATCTCGGTGCAGCCAAACTCGGCGTCGGCGGCGGCGACGGCGAGGTCGGCCAGGGCGACGAGGCCCGCTCCCCCCGCCAGGGCGTACCCCTGCACGGCCGCGACAATCGGCTTGGCGAGGCGCGGCGCGAGGTCGAACATGGCCTCCCACGCGCCGCCCGACGCCCACAGGGCGACCGCCGATTCGTCCAGCTCGGCGGCGAACTCTTTCAGGTTGCCGCCCGCCGAAAAGTGGTCGCCCGCCGCAGTCAGCAGGATCACGCGGACGCTCGGGTCCGCGTCGGCCTGGCGCAGGGCGTCGGTCAGCTCATTGACCATGGCATAGTTGAGAGCGTTCCGCTTTTCGGGCGCGTTGAGCGTCACGCGGGCGACGCCCGCATACGTTTCGCCCCCGACGACGGCTGGCGCTTCATAGAGTATGGCCGACATCAGACTTCCACAATCCGAACCTGGGTCGGGACCGCTTCGCGTGGGATGAGCGTCGGCCACAGGGCGACGACCGGGCGCGGGCGGAACGGGACGCCGAATGCCGTGCCGATGCCGCCAATGGTCCACAGGTGGGTCGCCTCGCGGCGCACCGCGTCGGCCTCCGCCTCGGTGCGACACTTGGCGGCGATGCGCAGCCCGACTTCGTTTGGCTCATAGTCCGGCTGGGGCGCTGTCGAGCCGTGCAGGGCGTTGATCCCGACCAGCTCGAAGCGAATCTCCTCAGGGTGGACGCCCAGCATATTCAGGCGGCGACACACGATATCCTCGGCGCGGCACGCCTTGGCCATGGCGTCGGGCCACGAGAAGAGGAGCAGCCCCTCGGCGATCCAGCCGTCCTGATACCCAATGCAGACCTTGAGGGTGTCCGGGCGCGGCTTGCCGCTCATGTCCGTGACACGCACGCGGTCCGGCCCGATCTCCTCCAGATGCAGCGTCGTGAAGTCGGCCACGCCGTCGGGCGCGAAGTAGTTGTTGGGATCAATGACCTCGTAGGTCAACT